>CASFJK010000043.1 GCA_949295025.1 uncultured Pseudomonadota bacterium | reverse complement strand
CTGGAAAATCAGAAACAAAGAAGAACTTGTTCACTCCTAAAGATGTGAATAAAGCCAAAATACCTTGAGATAAGACACACATTGTTTTTGCAGGAATTGTTGTATCATAATATTGGATTTCGAGTTTTTCTTTTGGTTTGTTAACTAAAAAGATATCACCAAATTGATTTTGAAGGAAAATGATCCATCCATTTTCACTCTTAAATGTTGCTGAACTCGTAATAATTGAGTCAGTTGAATTTTTGCGTCTTGGAACCTCAAATGTTTCAAGTAAGTCTCCATTTTGGTTAAAATAATTTATTGGCTAGACTGGTGCTGCTAGTTCCAGAAGATCACGACACCGCCATTGTGTCATTGCGTTCCGTCTTATTTATATTGCTGAGGAAGAAGTGCGGTATACACCCTAGATTGCAATAATAAAGTTACCACCTAGAAAGAGGCTTGCTCACTGCTTGAACTGGGGTTTGCCAACGGAGACATTTTCTAGGTTTGTTATTGATAAGCGCTGTGGCTTGTTGAATATCGGTCTCTGAAACCTGATCAAACTGTGTTCCCTTCGGGAAATAGTAGCGAAGTTCTCGATTGAACCGTTCATTTGTGCCCCGTTCATTCGGGTGATAGGCGTGGCAAAAGTAAACCGGTATCCGATAGCGCTTTGTAAGCGCCTGATCGCAGGAAAACTCTTTACCGTGATCAACCGTCACTGATCGAACCGGACCCGGAAAGTCCACCATCAGTCTTGCAAATCCCTTGAGAACAGCATTTTGTGATAAGTTTTCAAGCTTAGTTGTCGCCATTAAACGTGTCACCCGATCGACAATGGTCAAAACAGCAGCCTTTGACCCGCGACCACCGCGAACTGTATCCATCTCTAAATGTCCTTTTTCGGTTCGCCGATTAGCTGACTCACTGCGAATCTCAATTGAGGTGCCTACTGCTTGGTTATAGCGCGACCGAAGGTCTTGTCTTCTTTTATGACGTTTACCGTGATCAAAGAGTTGGCTTGGCTGAAAATCGACTTGTCTTTGATAAATCCAGTGGTAAATCGTGTGTGGCGCACAGTGAACGGCATAACCGACCATTTCAGGGGACCAACCTAGGTTTAGCTTCTCAGTTACCATCCGCTTCAACTTAGGCGTTAAAATCGAGTGCCGACCACAACGATGCCGACAAGTATCGGCATGATCCTGAGCTATAATGGCGCAGTAATCACCTTCAGGGCAACGGTGAAGCTCATGCCTAATAGAAATACGAGAGCGGCCTAAGGTCGCGGCGATGTATTGAATCGTGTGGTGTTGCATCAGTTCTATCTGAGATCGTTCAATTAAGGTTATAATGGCCATGGAAGGTCGCGGCAATGTATTGAATCGTGTGGTGTTGCAGCAGTTCTATCTGAGATCGTTCAATTAAGGTTATAATGGCCATGGGACCTGTCCTTCTCTCTAGATGGTATGTTATGCAAACACCATTTTAGCAAGAAGAGACAGGTCTTTTTTCACATTTTCTGGGTGGTAACTTTAATTATGCAATCTAGGAGAGTCCTAATATACTTGACTTTACGTAGAAAACTTCTTGTGAAGTTTATTATACAAAGAAACTCGCAACAACATCAAGCAGATCGAAGTACTAGATTTTGTTTAACGCAGTAACAATACAAGGGAGAGGTTACCAATGTATGTACCCAATTTATTGCAGTTTGTACCTAATGATTATATTGCAAATAATTATTTAAAATCTAATTTTTATTTAAAAGATGTTCTATGCTATAGAAAAGTTGAAGAAAAGATTATTTTTTAACAAGATCAATCAGTTTGATTGATATTTGCTTTTTTTCTTTTCATTGACAACGTTTTAAGATCAAATTTATTTGATCAGTTTCTCAAAACACCAAACAAAGCTTTTATTTGTATATGGATGAATACAATAAAAGCAATAAACAAACAAATTTGGATAAAAAGTTGTCAAAGAGTTGAACCCTGAGTAAATTTAAAAATTCTTTGCAAAGTTTAAAAAAATTAAAACAAAATCGAATATTTTATCAAAATGAAAAATATAGCTGTAGCCTAAAAAATTAATAATAATATGACCGCATTTTTATTCTTATGTTGAAGCTTATGAAATTCCTATGAGCATTTATATTTTTTTTGGATAATTGATGAAAAAAAAAAAACAAAGGTTAAATAACCATTTA
>CASFJK010000042.1 GCA_949295025.1 uncultured Pseudomonadota bacterium | reverse complement strand
TATACTGCCCCAAGTTTCGGGAAAGCAAAAAAATGAGAGACGAAACAAGATTTAGGTGTAAACTAAGCTAACTGAAAAGAGGGGTAGAAATGAAAGCTAAAAAATTATCAAACAAAGAAAAATTTGCCATAGTTTTAGAAGGCTTAAAAGGAGCCGGAGTTGCGGATATTTGCGCACGCTACGGAATATCACAAAGCCACTATTATCGGCTTCGCGACCAATTTTTATCGAATGCAGAAGGGGTTTTTGATTGTGGCAAAGTCACCCAAAACGAACAAAGACTTATGGTTGAAAATCAACAACTTAAAGAATGCGTTGCCGAGCTGACTTTGGAGCTTAAAAAAAATGAAAGCTGGTAAATTGCGTGGAGCGTATAAGGCTTGTGAGGAGCGTAACCGTCAAGTAGTGAAGCTTATCACAAGCCTGAAATCCGAACATCCATATTGGGGATATCGTCGGATTTGGGCAAATTTGAAGCATTTTTACGAGGTAAACATTTCGCCCAATACGGTTTATGCGTTAATGAGTAAGCACGGACTGTTGTCAAAGAAATATAGTAAAAACAAAGCATTGCGAGTAATAAAATCCAAGCCACAGGCGGACAGACCGAATCAGTATTGGGGAATAGATATGACCAAGGTTTTAACGCCGACGGGCTGGGTTTATGTTACGGTCGTGCTGGATTGGTTCAGCAAGAAAGTGGTGGGCTATCATATCGGATTGCAAAGTAAAGCTTGTGATTGGTTGAGTGCTTTGGATATGGCTTTGAATCGGCAATTTCCGGATGGAGCGCGGGGAAAAGGTTTGAGTTTGGTGAGTGATAACGGCTGCCAACCGACCTCTGTCAGTTTTATGAAAAGTTGCGGAACTTTGGGGATAAAACAAATATTTACAAGCTTTTGCAATCCCAAGGGTAATGCCGAAACCGAGCGCTTTATGCGGACATTAAAAGAAGAATGTGCGTGGTTGGTGGAATGGAAAAACGCTTTGGAATTAACTGAAGCGCTTGAAAAATGAGCTCGGATACATCACTCCGGCAAACGCAGAACTTATTTGGAACAATTTTAACTTTAAGACTCTCAATTTTGCCGCTTGACAAACTTGGGGCAGTACAGTGGAGAAATAGATGAGAGGATGGAAAATAGGGGGAAGATGAGGGGCTGTATTTATTCTTATTGACTCTTTATTGAAAAATGGTATTTTCCGAGTAGTTATTTTTATTATTCATTTAAAATTATTTTGCTTATGAAACAGTATTTGGATTTGCTCCGTGATATTTTGGATAACGGCGTTGATAAAATGGATAGAACCGGTGTCGGGACACGTTCGGTTTTTGGGCGACAAATGCGCTTTAATCTAAATGAAGGTTTTCCTCTGCTTACAACCAAAAAAATGCACCTCAAAAGTATTATCTATGAGCTTTTGTGGTTTATTAAAGGCGACACAAATGTTAAGTATCTGCAAGAGCATGGTGTGAGAATTTGGAATGAATGGGCGGATGAAAACGGCGACCTTGGTCCTATTTACGGTGCGCAATGGCGAAACTGGAACGGCGATGGTATTGACCAGCTGGCTGGGGTGATAGAAACATTGAAACGCAATCCTAATGACCGACGGATGATTGTGTCTGCTTGGAATCCTTCTCAACTTAAGGCAATGCACTTGCCGCCGTGCCATATGATGTTTCAGTTTTATGTGGCGAACGGTAAGCTCTCTTGTTTGCTGTATCAAAGAAGTTGTGATATGTTTCTCGGAGTGCCGTTTAATATTGCGTCTTATGCCTTGCTTACGATGATGATTGCGCAAGTTTGCGAGCTTAAACTCGGGGAATTTGTGCATACTCTGGGTGATACGCATATTTATCACAACCATTTTGAGCAAGTCAAAGAACAGCTTTCCCGTGTACCGCTCGAGCTGCCGCAGATGAAAATTAATCCTGACATTAAGGACGTTAATGATTTTAAGTTTGAGGATTTTGAGCTGCAAAACTATCAATCTTATCCGCCGATTAAGGCTACCGTTGCTGTGTGATTATTTTGTGTAATAAAAAAAAGGCTTGCATTATTGGTGCAAGCCTTTTTTTAGAGTGTTAATTAGCTCTAGCTCGAGCGTAACTTTCCAACAATTCTTTATATTTGCTGTATTGTTGCAGTTCTTTCACTAGGCTTTCATCCAAAGTATAACGTTTGGCATAGTTATAAAACAGATTGCTGAATTTTGTGCAATATGTTTTGAAGTAAAATTCCATTTCACATATTTTACGCTGAAACTGAATGTCGGGCGTGATTTTTTTCTTTTCCAAAACTTCAAAAAAAGTTTTTTGCAGCCAGCCATACATGTTCAGATATTTTAGTGGTTTGTCATACAAGCATACAAGCAAGTAAGGAATCAGCCTTTCAAAACATGCATCTTCAAAGGTGCGATCTCTTTCCGAAGCGTTTCCCAGAGGAACTAGTTCAATCAGGGTCATAATCTCTTCTTCAGAAAGAAGGCACTCAAGCTGATTGTTCTTTTTTACCAGTGTTTTGTTCAACAAACGATTAATGCGAAAGTTACTACCTAAGCCAAACCAATGGAATGCTAAAGCCTGTTTAACACGATTTTTTTGCATAATTGTAAAATTTTAAGGGTGACACAATAATAAGTTCAAACTTGTTTCTTAGATAATTT
>CASFJK010000041.1 GCA_949295025.1 uncultured Pseudomonadota bacterium | reverse complement strand
CTTTTTGTTTGGTGCAAAATTAGTTTACGGGAGTTGTAAAGGCAGAATGTAAACCTGCGCAGAACGCAGAAATAGAGACCGTTAGTGTTAAATGTGCATCGGGTGTCGGGTAATGGTTTGGAAGTGCATCTATTGCTGCAATCCGCCTAAATCCGTTTTTCCGCCCTTATGCCATTCTGTGCCACTCGAAGCCAAACTCTCTGACCGTCAGTGAGAATGCTCAAATTCGCTTTATTCTGCGTTTTATCCTATTATTTTTTCATAAAAACAATGTGTTTATAGTAATGAAAAACAAAGTACATTTAATCTCTACAAAGATAATGCTAATTGTGGGTTTATAGTAAAAAATACGTGGAAAGTTTTGTATATTAAGAAAGTATGTGTAATTTTGCACCGCAATTTTGACTATAGAAAAATAATTTAACAACAACATAATTAATTTTTTAAAAACATGATCGTAGTTCCAGTAAAAGAAGGCGAAAACATTGAAAAAGCGCTGAAGAAATTCAAGAGAAAATTTGAAAAAACAGGTGTTGTAAAAGAACTTAGAAGCAGACAGCAGTTTGACAAACCGTCTGTTTTGAAAAGATTGAAGATGGAGCGTGCTATTTACGTTCAGAAATTACATCAGGTAGAAGAATAATAATTTCGCAGGATTTTTTGAATTATTGAATTCTTTTTCATATATTCGTTGCTGAAATAAGTTTGCAATGTTCCTATGATGAAAGAGTCTTTCTTGAAATATTTGAGACTGGAGAGAAATTATTCCGAAAAGACGGTAGTCTCTTATGGAACTGATCTTGAAAAGTTTGAATGTTATCTGAAAGGCTTGGATTCAGGCCTAAGGTTGGAGAATGCTGATGCTGACATCGTAAGAGGGTGGATACTTGAAATGATGGATGCGGGGATGGTTGAAACTTCTGTGAATAGAAAATTGAGTACCCTGCGGGCGTTTTATAAGTATTTGCTTAAAAAAGGTGTTATAACTGTTGACCCTATGCTTGTGGTGAAAGGACCAAAGCGCAAGAAACCTCTGCCGACTTTTGTGAAAGAATCTGATATGGATAGACTGCTTGATGGCAGTTCGTTTGATGATTCTTTTTCCGGTGTAAGAGATAAACTTGTGCTGTCGGTGTTCTATGAAACAGGAGTGCGTCTCTCGGAGTTGATTTCATTGAATGACTCTGATGTTGATTTGCATAAATCTGTGTTGAAAGTTACAGGAAAGAGGAATAAGCAGAGATATATTCCTTTTGGAGAACAGCTGAAGGCAGAGATTGAGTCTTATCTTAATATTAGGAACAGAGAAGTGAGAAATCATTGTGAGGCATTTTTTGTCAGAGAAAACGGACAAATGCTATATCCGATGATGGTTTACAGGCTTGTGAAGCAGAATCTTTCAAAGGTGGTGACGTTAAAGAAAAGAAGTCCCCATGTGTTGAGACATTCTTTTGCGACAGCGATGCTTAATAATGAGGCTGAGCTTGAAGCTGTGAAGGAAATACTTGGACATGAGAGTATAACGACTACGGAGATTTATACGCATACGACCTTTGAAGAGTTGAAAAAAGTATATAAACATGCCCACCCTAGGGCGTAAAGAAAAGGAGGTTTTTATGGAACTAAGAATTCAATCAATTCATTTCGATGCATCAGAAAAATTACAGGCTTTTATTCAGAAAAAGGCAGAGAAGCTCGAGAAGTTTTGCGACGATATAAAGAAAGTAGAGGTGTCTTTAAAGGTAGTAAAACCGGAAACGGCGATGAATAAGGAAGCCGGGGTTAGAATTCTGGCACTTAATTCCGAGTTTTACGCAGAAAAAGTATGCGATACATTCGAAGAGGCTATAGATACATGTATGGATGCCTTGTCGAAACTTGTCGAAACAATTGCAGAAAACAAAAGAAAAACAGCAAATTAAATAAAAAAATAAGAGTATTTATTTTGTGATTTAAAAATTATATCTAACTTTGCAGCCGCAAACTACCGCTTTGCGGTTGCAAAGTCTTTTAGATAAGCCTCTTTAGCTCAGTTGGCCAGAGCACGTGATTTGTAATCTCGGGGTCGTTGGTTCGAATCCGACAAGAGGCTCTAAAAAGAAGGGCAAATACCAGAGTGGCCAAATGGGGCAGACTGTAAATCTGCTGGCTTACGCCTTCGGTGGTTCGAATCCATCTTTGCCCACAATAAAGAAGATGCGGAAGTAGCTCAGTTGATAGAGCATTAGCCTTCCAAGCTGAGGGTCGCGGGTTTGAGCCCCGTCTTCCGCTCTCTTTTGGTAAAATAAAAATCGCTGTTATAGCTCAGCGGTAGAGCACTTCCTTGGTAAGGAAGAGGTCCCGGGTTCAAGTCCCGGTAACAGCTCTTAAGAAATAGAAAAGCTGATTATTAATCAAAATAAATAACAAGTAAAGCTATGGCTAAAGAGAAATTTGAACGTTCGAAACCGCATGTAAACATCGGTACAATTG
>CASFJK010000040.1 GCA_949295025.1 uncultured Pseudomonadota bacterium | reverse complement strand
TTGCAAGCTAGCCAAAGTGCCGTTTGAGATTTTCCAAGCCCCGGCTCGCCATATACAAGTCCCATTTTAGGAATATTTTTGGGTTTGCTTTTCAGGGCTTCAACTAAGCCTATAAAATTCCTTACATTTCGAGTTTTTATAAAGTTTTTTTTCATTTTATCCTTTCTTGGTTGCTCGCAATAAACGGGTATGGCTTCGCCTTTCACCCTCTGCTCGCAATCCGCTATTCATACAACAGTTTATACTCCTTTGTTTGTTTAAATTCTGCAATCCAAGTGTCACTTGGGTTATGTTTTATTAAATATTCGTACTTTTCTGAATTATTTTTGAAAATTGGGAGGGACTTTTCTCCGTTGCTTATTTTTTGAACACCATTTGAACGAGGTTTGAACTCTTTTTGAAATTTGTTAGAATTTTCCATTTCTTCTTGGTTCGACCTAGCTTCAATCAGTTTTATTTCATCATTAGTCAATAATTTTTTAACCGAGTTTATAGTTTTCCTTTTTAATTTTTGTTGTTTTTGGATTTTTTGTTTGTAATCCTCTAAATCCTCGACCGTTCCTAAAATCTTTGCCATCGGGTGAGTTTCGGTTACTCGCTCTGCTGTGCATAAATATTCACCTTTCGGGGTAAAAACTTTTACGCTTGTTAGATCAAACAGGTTGTATTTTACCAGAACTTTTCCTCTCAGCCCGTATAGTCTTTCATCAAAATAGTCACAGTTTAAGAACCTTATGCCGTTTCGCTGAATTGTTTTGACCTCTGTTGCCAGCATCAAATCGTCAAGCATATTTATATCAATATTCTGTTTTTTACGATTTTCCAAAACCTCTGCGATTGTCATATTCGGAGCATTTGTGCAGGGCTGAGAGTTTTTGAACTTAAGCCACATATCAATCATTTTGATTGTTTCTTCGATAGTTGGGACATAATCTTGGTGTAAGTTTTTATGAAAATTTTCGTTTCTTTTCATGTATGCAGGTTTGTTGATAATTGATGAGCCGACATAGCTTGGCATTAGTTTTTCAAAGCCTTCTTGAAATTCTTTAAAGAACCTTTCAATAACTTTTGACCTTGCGTTATATGGCCTTGCAAATACCGTTTCAATCCCGAGTTTTGCATAGAGCCCATAAAAGCCTAATTCTCCGAACCCTTTGTCATCCGAGAATGAGTTTGGCTCTCCAACGAAAGCTCCTCGCTTCCGTTTCGAGCCGTCACTCCCGCTGCCGCATGTAAAGTATTTTGCTCTAAATGCTCTGCCGTTATCTTGATAGACAATTTTAGGTATCATATCAAGGTTTATTATTGCGTTTCTTAGGGCACTTGCAATGCATTGGGTGTTTTCTTCAAGCATAATTTCATAACCGACCAGTGCTGTTGATTTCCAATCCAAAAATCCAACTAAAGTTGCCCGACAAGGCTTGCCCGTAAACGGATTAATCACTTGAAACGCCAGTTTGTGCCCGTCTGCGACTAATATATCCCCGACATCAAGCAGGCTTGCATCTCTTTTAATATACGGTTCAACTTTATCAGAAAGGGCCTTTTCACCGTCTCGAGCAAGCACCCATTTGTCGTAATTATTGTCCTTAAACCATTTTGCGTAGCGTCTGAATGTAATATCTGCAGGGATGAAACTTTGACCTTGCTCTTTGAGCTTGTATTTTGTAAGTGCGATTGCTTTGCCGATGCAAATTCTATTCGGGTGCAGGAGCAATCCCATAAATATTTTGATTTCTTCATCTGTTAGACATGTTCTGTATTCATTCACAGAAACGTATTTGTAATTAGGAATTAATCTTGTGTAATCCTCTGTACCGTCTAAGCTTGCTTTCCAGCGATGCAGGCTTCCTCGTGAGATTTTACCTAAAACACTGAAAAGGTAAGAATTTGAACTATTATGCAGTTTGACAAAATCATAGTCTGCTTGAAGTTTATTAACAGCTTTACGGCGGAATTCCTGCCATTTACGGATTAAATCAAGTTTTGCAAGAGCATTTTGTTTTGCCTTTTCAGGGGTGTATTTGATTGTCTCAACTAGGTTTTCCATTGTCTCAAAATCCTTGTAATGCTTCGTGCAACACATTCATCACTCGTTTTGAGACAGAAGTCAAGTGGTGGTAAATAGTTTTTATTTAAAATATTGATATTATGCTAGAATAGATTCATGAATAAAATCTTTAAAATAATAGTTTTAAGTTTTTTAATCCTATTCATA
>CASFJK010000039.1 GCA_949295025.1 uncultured Pseudomonadota bacterium | reverse complement strand
TTTGACCACGCTCGTTGGCGTGGAGCGGTGTTGTTCCAACACCTTGGCATTCAGCCCCGAGTAAACTCGGGGTTTTCTGTAAGGCAACTAATAAAAAAGGCCGGCTTTAGCCGACCTTCTTTTACGATTTAACAAACAATTTCCGTACATCTTCAGAGCTAATACCAACTTGTTCCGGTTTCACAACTCCGCAAGACAACCACGAATTCAAATCATCTCCGTCAAAAGGCAATTGTTTCAACTCGCCTTCTCTTAAGCCCCACTGAGTTACCTTTTCACCTTTCACCAGCACCAAATTGCCTAAGGCATTCACAAATACGCTTGAATAAAAAACCTCCTTGGGCAAAGAATGCCTGATTTCAGCACCGTCTAATAAATTGATAACCTTGGCCTGAGAAAACACATACCCTTCTTCCACCAACAATCTGGGGACTGCCCAAATATGCTCTGCCACCACCAATATATTATCCAGCAAAAAACACGCCGGCACATAATCACAAATAATATCCAATGGTTTCACCTGACTACCGTGATTCAAAATATGATATTTTTTACCATTATTATCAAAAATCACATATACGGAGCATCTTTTGTTTTTCACATAAGGCTCCATCGGCTCAACTAGCATCAAATCATTGGTATTACTTTTAATACAGTAAAAACAATTTCCTGTTTCCGTCATAAGAGCCAGCACTTGCTCATCTGACTGCGGCCAAAATTTAATAATTTTTTCCATAACAATAATATTTTAGTTAATAATAAATCATACAGCCGTCACCCTAACGTACAGCGCCCCTTTTGTCAATAAACAAAACAAAAAAAAGCATCTTACCTCTTAAGGTAAAATGCTTTTTAAACTTAAGTTCTTATTTTACTTCGGAAAAATCGATTTCAAATGCTGCAACATTTGTAATATTTCAAACACCGCCAGCACCAAACACACATACGCTGTAATCTCCGCAAATTGCGGATTTAAAAACTCTTCATAATTTTCCGACAAGACCAGAGCCAACAGCCCCCATCCCAAAGTACGATAAACCCAAAACCAAACTTTGGTTTTATCTCCGACAACACCTGGCTGCACAAAAAACGCCAACGCCACACATCCGATAATAAACCAACTTTCCCACATAGCTATTTCAATTTTGCATTAATATCTTCGCCACACAAATAAGCCACCATTTCATTAACGGTTCTTATTTCGGAAATTCCTCTGCTTCGATGAATTCCCAGCTTTTTCTCCGTCAGAAAAATCAAAAACCAAATATCTGTTTCTGAACTATTTTCCTTTAGTGACAACAAGTTACAATCACGTGCAATCTGCGATATCGGAATGTCTAAATACCTTGATACCTCTTCCAGAACCACTTTGCTTACTTCCTCTTCAGACACTAATTCATTCGGCACCAAAGCTTCTCCTACGCGATGTATGACCTCAAACAACAAAGCCACAACTACACACCAAAAAGCAATACTGTCGACATAAAAACCGGTCTGAAACTTCATAAGCAAGAACAACACCCCAGACAGTGCTAAAACCCAAATGAACGCCAATAGGCTCCATCTTTCAGAAGCACGCCCCCGACGATAACTCAGCAACGGAGCTAACAAATAAAGCAAGACAAATAAAGCTAAAAAAGCCAGCTCAAAAATTGGAATTACTGTTTCCATAAAAATAAGTATTAAAAATTAAACATAATATCTTCAACTTTTCTCTTCTCTACCATATCTTTTAGACAAAAGCAAGCAAAAACACCATCATCTAAAAATATTTTATTCTCCCCAACAAAAAAGCTCCGAAATAAAATTTCGGAGCTTTTCTTCTACAGTCTACTTTAATTTAAGATTTTACTTCAAAATCTTAGAAACAACACCCGCACCAACGGTGTGGCCGCCTTCACGGATAGCGAAACGAAGACCTTCATTCATCGCAATCGGGTGAATCAATTTTACGGTCATACGAATGTTATCACCAGGCATTACCATTTCAGTACCTTCCGGCAACTCGATTGAACCGGTTACGTCGGTGGTACGGGTTCCAGGAGCTGCCAAAACTTGACCACGCTCAACTTCTTCTCTCTTGGTACCGCGCAGCAATACACCGATGTTATCGCCGGCTTCGCCTTCATCCAAGAGCTTGCGGAACATTTCAATACCGGTACAGGTGGTCTTCTGAGTCGGTTTGATACCTACGATTTCGATATCATCACCTACGTGCAATACACCACGCTCTACACGACCGGTTACTACCGTACCACGGCCAGAGATTGAGAATACGTCTTCAATCGGCATCAAGAACGGTTTGTCTTTCGGACGATCCGGTTGCGGAATGTAACGGTCTACTTCTTCCATCAATTT
>CASFJK010000038.1 GCA_949295025.1 uncultured Pseudomonadota bacterium | reverse complement strand
CGGCAATGCAGAAAAGAGCAAGCGTTTGCGCTTGCTCTTTTTACAATAAGATATCGATGACAAAGGGCTAACGTTTGACTTTTTTACCGGATTGATATAAAATAAAAAAGAAAGGGCGATAAGAACGGATGCCCGCGCAAAGCCTCAAAGAAAATTTCGGCGGACGGCAAACGACACCGAAATCGGCGGGAATAAAGGGGAACTGTTTGCGCTGTAATTTAAAAAGAAAACGCTTCAAACCACAAGATGTTGTGATTTGAAGCGTTTGGCAGGGGAGACGCGATTATCCCGAAAGGCTAAAATTGCATAAAAACAGGCAAAAAAGCCCCAAAAATGCTTAAAAATGGCGTTTTTGAGGCTTAATTTTTTTAAAATTTTGAAATTTTTTAAAAATTTTAGGGCCACTTTAAGGGCCACTTTTGAAACGATTTTTTACAATTAATTTTAATGTAAATAAAAATGTATATTGACATTTCTATTTTATTTTGATATAATACCTTTAGAGGTAAATCATGATAGAGAAAAACTTATTGAATAATTTGGTTTCCGTTACAATGTTCAATCAGGGGCAAGCATCAAAAATATTTAATCGTTTGCATGATGAAAAGCAAATTGTCGTATTGAAAAACAATGTCCCCACGGCGGTATTGTTGTCTCCGGATGAGTATGATAGGTTGTTAAGCCTTGCGGAAAAAGGGGAGAAAAAGCAATGAGTTATATTTTAAAACAATATGATACCGATTTGTTGCGATTCGATATGCAAAAAGATATTGATGGAGTTTCAGCGCAAATTTTATCGGTAAATGAAAAGAACAGATCTTTGCTGCCTTTGGATTTAGAGCTTTCGGATTATGGCTTGGCGAAATGGTTAAAGCGTCGCACGATTCCGAGCAATCGAGCGTATGTTCAAAATTTCCTTGCCAAGCTTGGATTGAATGAAAAAGATACAAAGGGAATTATCGACTTTTGCAAAGGACTGTCGCTCAATGATTGCTATTGGGTGATTGAAGATAATTTTAAGGGAAAGTTTGCTGAAAATAATTTGTACGATAATCGATTCAGTAATGTTCTTTCTCAAATCGCATTTACGGGCTATGGGAGTTTTCAAAAACCTTCGTTGCGTTCATCGCCCGAATTCACTACAAACGGAATGCTTGCCAAATGCTGGCGCAGAGTAGACGGAAAAATAATTTTATTTAAATCCGGAACAGAAGGCTTTGCCAATTCGGGCAATGAGCCGTACTGTGAATATTACGCCTATCAGGTAGCCTCAGCAATGGGGATTAATGCCGTGCAATACGGTTTATCCAAATGGAAAGGGCGCTTATGTTCCACTTGCGAGTTGTTTACAAGTAAAGAATACTCTTTCATGCCAATTGGTAATATTGTGAAAGTTGGAGGAATTAAGGCGGTAATCGAATACTACAAATCACTCGGCGATAATTTTTACAACGCTTTTGTCGATATGATTGTTTTTGACGCTGTTGTATTAAATACAGACAGACACTTCGGCAATTTTGGATTTATGATAGACAACCGCACGAATAAGATTTGCGCGCCCGCACCATTATTCGACAACGGCTTATCATTGCTAACGTATGCAATGGATGATGATTTGCAAGATTGGGAGACTTATGCCAAAACGCGCGTCCCTGCGACCTATTCGGATTTTATAGAACTTGCACAGCAATTGATGGGGCACTCACAAAAGGAAAAATTACGTCAGATCATCAATTTTAAATTTAAGAGACATTCGAGATATAATTGGTCGAATGAGAGGTTAGGAGTAGTCGAGAAATTATTGCAAAAACGTGTTCAATTTGTGTTGCATATCGTATAAGATTGAAAAATTGATATTATCGAGGAAAACGCAGAAAAAATTTAAACAATGTATTTTATGATTGGAGAAAAATTTTGCTAATTTAATAAGAAATGTTTAAGAGTGGTTGAATGGTATTTAAAAAAAGGGAAAAAGTTGCTTTTTTTCAGCGATATTGACAATAACGGCTTTTTTTGATATAATATAACAAAAGTTAAAAGCGTGGTGAGGGTGATGGAAAAGAATTTGCAGCAAATGCAATTCAAAGACAGGCTTTGCCGAACATTGCTTCGTATCAATTGGTTGATTGCAATTGTTGCAATGTTGCCTGTTTTGTCAAAAATATTCATAGGCGTGGCGGCTATCGGCATGGCTTTCTATTATTTGATTTTAATAGCAGTCACAATCATAACATTAGGTCTTTTTTTGCTGAATGATTCTTTCAGAGCGTTATATAAAATCAATTTAGATGGTTTACAAGAACTTTCGAACCAAATCATTCAAGTATATCGGATTGCTCAACCCGTTCTTGCAGGAATATGTGCGTTTCTGTAATCATTCGAAATCAGGACGAAACGCATAAAACAAGAAAAATTGTTTCTGTATCATTAGTAGTCCTTATTGTTCTGATTGCTACCCTCGTATATTATATGAAACTGATTTAAGGGGGTAACTATGAAAATTTTTTTGATAAACAGATCGGATGTTTTACTTTTTTCAGATGACAAAAAGTTAAAAGTGGGGAAAGAAAACGGCAGAGAGTATATTGACGCCCCTGTTTTGCCGGATGGAAGAATTGTTTTGCGGGCAATCCGTAAACCCGAACTCTCCCATTCAAATTGGTGGTTTTATGTTGTATTTTTCTGGATAATCGGAATATTGGGATTGTTCACGCCCAGATATTCTCGCTTTGATTACGTTTTAGATTGCAACATCACGCTATACGACAGTCAAACGCAGAATCTCTGGCTTCGATTTAACCACTTTATCAACAAAAAGTCAAGTATCCCCGTAGCTGCAGTTACAGTGCCGGAAGGTACGGTTGCACAGATAGAAAATGCCGTATACACTTATGATAAAATTTCGCACAGGCGGAGAAAAATTTATCAACTTGTATCTTGGCTCATGCGAATAGCCGTCATCGTTGCGGTTTGTTTTATAATTATTTAAGGGAGGGAGAAAAATGTTAAATTTACTGGCTACAAAGATTGATGGTTTGGAAATTGCTTATATAGCAGTGGGGATTTTACTTGGTATCGCGATTATCGCGGCATTTATTGCCCAAATCGTGATCGCAATCGGATATTGGCGCGGAAACCGCACCAACAATTCGTTGGGACTTTCGGGCGGAGAGTATGCGCGCAAACTTCTCGATCAGAACGGAATGCCGGAT
>CASFJK010000037.1 GCA_949295025.1 uncultured Pseudomonadota bacterium | reverse complement strand
GCGGCAAGGTTTTCGGGAGTAACCCGAAACGTTTTGAGTAACTCAAAACATACCTTGCTGCTGCCATTTTCGGCAGTAACCGAAAAGCCTTCGGGTAACCCGAAGGACACCTTGCTGCTTTCTCGTGAAAGCAACAATCCGCCAGCAAACGGATTGGAAATTATGCTGTTATTCCGGCTTCCAAAGCATCGCTTCCCGATGCCCAAAATTGTTCAAAAGAAGAACCGGGATAAGGCTGATGTGCAAGTCTGAGCTATATTTGAGAATGCAGGAAACGTAAACCGGATTTTCACTTTCCCGAAATGCAACCATAGCGTCAATTCGATGCCAATATGTGCCAATTACAGCCAAATTCGCCTTAGATACCAATAGGGAAATGCAATTTTAGGCAAATGTATCTTCGCTTGTTTGCAAACGCATCGAACCAATGGTCTGTAAAAACGATGATGGGCAGAAGCGAATATTCAGAAAATTTATTCTATACTGGTTTGCAACAACATAGTTCCAATGATGCGCAGGTTTACTGTTTTGCTGTTGCACTGCCGTACTGGTTTACAACAGCAAAACTTCAAATAATAGTATCAGCAATGGAGTGCGGATTTAGAGGGGTGGAGTTTGGATGATGCAAATCGGTGGCACAATGCGTTTACTTGTCAATGTACCAATACAGGAAAATTGGTGTTGCGATGCAGTTTTGTAAATTGGCATATTCTGCTATCTGTGGAGTTGAGCAATCAATTCTGCATCGGATTTTCATGGAAATATGGATGAAAACGGCAACTTCCACTATTTTCATAGAAATAGTTTTGGTCATACGAGAGAATAGTGCTAATTTTGCATCAGTATTAGTTCTTTGAGTGACTGAAGAAGGCTTTTTACTAAAATTTTGCTAATCATCTAAAGCGAGAAATCGCACCAATTCGATTGGTTAATCGGGGAGATGTAAGTTCGCGAAAGACGATAACGCAAACGACCTTGTATGCTCTTATCCGTCTATATCGTACGGCTTTATGTATCATCTGTTCTGATTTTGTGCATATTATTTTTTAGCACGTGAAACTAGAGAGCAATGGAGACAATGTCTATAGCAAATTTTAGTTTGGTCATATTGATTTAGCACGTGGCAATATTGCCCGAACTAAATTCTTTATTACTATGGAAAGAAAGAAAAAAAAGCCTTCAAAGAGAGGGAAGGCTAAAAAGAAATCCCTCCATTGTTCTTCAGGGACTGTGACACAGAAAAGCTATGTGAAAAAGTGGACAATGAATATGGTTGTTCTTACAAAACTACTAAAAGCATTAGTCCAATTGTTCAATGCCATCAAACCTTTCGGGGAATTGGTAAAATCGCTATTTGAATTGTTATAGTCTGCTCTCTAATTTCTTTTTTATATGATAACGAGCAATAAACATTTATTATACATTCTTGGTGTTGACCAAACACGGCTAGAGTATATTCTTGATAACCTTGAAAGTTTTTATTATTCCTTTGAAAGAGAAAAGGTTGATAAAATTACTGGAAAACCTAAATTAGAAAATGGTGAGCCGACTTTCCGTAAAATAAACTCTTCCACTGGATTATTAAAAATGGTGCAAGCTCGTTTATACAAGTTCATTTCAGAAAAAGCTGAAATTCCTAATTATGTTTATGGCGGTGTGAAAGGGAAAAATAATGTTCTTAATGCACGTTATCATCAGGGAAATAAATTCATCTTTACAACTGACCTAAAATCTTTTTTCCCCTCGATTTCACATAAACAAGTTTTTGAAATGTTTTTAAGAGAGGGGTGTACTCCAACTATTGCACGGATTTTAACAAAGCTGACCACAATAAAGCGTCAAGTTCCACAAGGAATTCCAACCTCAACGCTGATTGCCAATTTGGTATTTAAGCCCACGGGTGAAAAGATAGCCCAGCTAGCGAAAGAGAACCATGTTAAATTTACAATGTTTGTAGATGATATAACCTTATCCAGCAAAGTAGATTTTAAAAGTTTGCTGCCTTCATTTTTGTCTCTTGTTCGAGAAAGTGGGTTTGCCATAAATCATAGGAAAACGCATTATAAAACAAAGAACCCTATTGTAACAGGAGTAATATGTCAAAATAATCGGCTTCTTCCTCCACTTGGTTATAAGAAAAAGATGGCAAGATTGCAGCAGGAATTACAAACAGGGAAAAAATCTGTAGAACCTCAATTACGTGGTTTATCAACCTATCTTGAAAGGATAAGTAAAACGTAATCTAAGTGGATAAGTTATTTGCTGTTTTCAAATAAAATCGTTATCTTTGCAAATGAGGAAAGTGTTCTTTTGATTGATGCAGAACATTGCAGAATAGAGAAACCCGCTGGTTTCCAAACCGTTACCTATTAAGCTGACAATCTTTGTAAGTTCCTTGCTCTCAATGAGTAAGAGAAAGTAATATGTCTTGCCACATGAAAGGTAATATTTTTATTTATACCGCACAAATCCGCAATCTCTTTTAAGTAAGAATTAAGTTTTTGATTGCTCAGTACAGGCAGCAACTGACCTTTGGGG
>CASFJK010000036.1 GCA_949295025.1 uncultured Pseudomonadota bacterium | reverse complement strand
CATCAGTCTGCTGTCTGCCCGTCCCGACAGTGCCCTTTACTACCTCTCGCAACTGGACTCACAGATGGCCGACGAGCCGGAAGAGACACGCATGTATCATGCGCTTTTGACCCTGCGTGCCGAAGACAAACTGTACGTGCGGCAAACTTCAGACTCCCTCATCAAATCCATCGTGATTTATTATAACAAACAAGGGGACGCTACCAAGCAACTGGAGGCTTATTATATGCTAGGAAGGATATATCGAGATTTGGATGAACCGTTGGAGGCTTTAAAAGCTTTTCAAGAAGCCGCAGATTTGGGAGAAAAGACTCAACAATATGATTTATTAGGACGAGTCTATGAACAAAAAATGTACGTTTTTTCTTATCAAAACCTTTTGGCAGAGGCTTCTGAAATGGCGAATAAATCCTATGATTATTATTGTATGCAAAAAGATACAATTGGCATTACTTATGCGTTACGTAATAAAGCCCGTCTATATAGTAAAATAAATCAAAAAGACAGCATGGAAATTTGTTATCAAAAAGCTGTCCGGATTGCTTTTAATGCAAAAGATACACTTACGGCATATTCCATACTGAGGGAACTGGCAGCCATACTAGCAGATTTACACCGATACGATGACTCTGAAAAAGCATTGGCTTACATACCCGAAAAAAGCAAAAAGGAAAATGCTACTACCCTATATAATATAGCCCGTATTTATTTATACCGGCAACAAGAAGATTCGGCCAAATACTATCTTCTAAAGGCTCTTCAAGCCAAGTATAACAAAAACATATACTTGCAGAAAAGCATATACCGACAATTGGCGGATTTGAATTCTTCACAAAATAATTCTTCTGCGTTTCAATATGAACGACTGGCCGCTCTCTGTTCCGATAGTATCCAAAAAATCAATCAAGCAGAAAGCTTAAAAAAATATAATTATCAAAAAGCTAAAAATGAAAACCAAAAGTTGCAATTAGAAAATACGCGAAAATGGCGATTAATACTTGCCTTAACTACAGGCGGTATAATTTTAATGCTCTTACTTATAATCTCTTGCCAATACATCAAAAAGATAAAACGAGACTTTTCGAGACAAAAAGAACAGGAATCCCGTATCCATCAATTGATGCAGAACAAACAAACGCTATTAGCTGAAAAACAGGAAAAATTGATGTTGCTACAACAACAGTTAAAGCAAGCAGAATCATCCAATAAAGAGTTAGTACTAGAAATACAACAACAAAAAGATGCTTTAGAGTTACAGGAACAAAAAATCAGGCAAACCATCAACAACAGGGAAATTCAAATCTCGGAACTTCAACAATTGGTAGAAAATGGGAAAAATACATTAGCCGAGAATCGAGAAAAAATCAACGAATTACAGCATTTATTGCAACAAGCGAATTTATCAAAGCAGCAATTGATACAAACGCTGAAGCAACAAAAAGAAATCGCAGAGTTGCAGAAATATAAAATACAGCAGGAAATTACAGAACGAGAAATTCAAATGGCAGACTTGATACAATCTTCCATTGTACATTTTTTTGCTAATCCCGGATATGATTTCAATAAAAGAGTGACCGAAGATAAATGGGAAGAGCTGCGAATAGCTATCAATAAAGTTTCATACAACTTCGATGGGCGGTTGCGTCAAATGTATCCGAAAATCTCAAAAGACGACCTTCGGCTTTGTTATTTGGTCAAAACCAACATCTCTCCGAAGGCAATTGCCGTTATTTTCAATTGTAGCCCACAATCGGTCACATCCAAACGCACCCGTTTATATGAAAAAATCTTCAAAAAGAAGGGGAATACTAAGGATTTTGACGGATTTATAGCTGATTTATAAGCAGATAAAAAGCGGCATATTTATTGCTTAATACATGCGTAATTTTGCGTAATTTAATTGTTGGTTAAGAAATCGGTAACTTCTATTTTTGCCTCGCAAAATAAAAGATTGCCTATGAATACATTAAAATTGTTTTTAACATTGTCGCTTTTGGTGTCAGGTGGAATGGAATCAGCACAAGCATGTAAAGAAGGAGAAGAAGAGTTTTGGGAGAACACAGAACATCGTTCGCTAAGTGGTTTTTCAATCGCCTTACAAGAGAATTATCTCTTCGTTTATTCTGATAAATCGTATGATTATATAGCAATTCAGATTCAAGATGCTAATGGTCTATTATATTATACGACTGAAACATCCATAGTTTCCGGAGAAGCTTTTGTAATTCCTGTTCAACAATTCCCTGTTGGAACATACCAAATTTCTTTTTATACAGGGAATAAACAAGTAACAAAATATTTCTCAGTTTAAATAATACTGTTGTTATTTCCAATTAAAGGAAGGACTATCATTACAAAATAGGGAAACACAAACTATTCGTGATGAAACATACCATCTACATCTTGTTTGTTCTCCTCTTGGTTTCTTGCCAAATGAGAATCGTAGAACCAGGAATCGAGGAAGCATTCTCAAAAGCTGGAAAAAACCGTGCAGAATTGCTGCACGTGCTCCAGCATTATGAGGAGAGCAGCGATTCACTGAAACTTCGTGCAGCCCAATTTCTTCTT
>CASFJK010000035.1 GCA_949295025.1 uncultured Pseudomonadota bacterium | reverse complement strand
TACACTTGTGATCGAAATGTGGGATGACACATCACCACTATGTTTGCCGCCACTTACTTTCATTGGATGCCTCCCAATGGTTGAGTTTTAGCGCTTCTAACTTTGATTATACCATAAAAATCTGCTTTTGTCAACCCCCTGCTTATGTTTTTTTACATTTTTTCAGGGAAAAAATTGTTTACAAAAGACCAAACCGCCACTCTCTGGGCTCTTTTTTCAAGATTTTTTCTCCCGAGAGTTGATTTTTCTGGTGAGTTGTGGTATAATCTCCTCCAGACGATGATAAAGGGAGGGAATAACAAGTATTTGAGAAGAAAAACACAGAGTGTTTTATAGAGTAAAGTTCCGAGGGAACTTTCAGTGAGGTTCGATTAAAAATCTCCAAATTTTTTTTCCTAAAAGCCGATCTGAAAGTTCGCCTGCAATGTGTCTTGGCATTGTGGGCGTTCTTTCTGTATTTTTAGGAAGGTGTTTGGAGATACCTTAATCGAGTGCAGGAAGGACGCCCTTTTTGCATTCTTTTTATCACTGCTCAAATATTTTAATTTTTTTTCTGAGTCAACGCAATATTGGCGCTTCTTATGCGTTATATGTAGAAAGAGTATTAGATTTTCAATGCCTGGATCTTAAAATAATGTTCGCAGGAAGAAAACTACGGGAACATGCCTCGTTCTTCGCTTTTTTTCGACCTGCGAACTTTTTTATTCTTGCGGTTTAGTTTTTGTGAATACTGGCTTACCGCATTGTTTTACCGGCAGAGGGAAGAGTTTTTACTGTTGCTTTTTTCTGTTTCACCGGGGCGGCCCCTCGAGGAAGTTTTTCTGATTGGGAGGTAGCAACTGTAGATTCGGGAGCTGTCGTTGCCGGATCAAGAAATGAAACCAAAGCATCTAGCTTTTCCGGCAGTAATGCTGTCTTTTGATTGCGGTCTATCTGATCAATCAAGCGGACCAGCTCGTTGAATCGCTGATTCATCTTTTTTCGTTGCGATTCAAATGCTGTCAATGTTGCAGAATCAACGTTGCGAGCAACGAGTCCGGCTTGCTGTGTAGCAAAGTCTGTTGCGGCTTTTAAGCGCATTGTTTCGATGGCTTTTTTGGCTGAGATAATCGTCTTTAGTTCGGCGTTGGCATCCTGCTTAAGCTGGAGTTTTGAACGAGCTTGTTTCGCGGTATTCAGAAGTCTCAGAGAATACGACTCCTCCTGCTGTTGTTCAACAACTTTCGCTGGCATTGTTTTCGGGACAACATCCGTGGCTGTGGCAGTCATCATGGCCAAGAACACTGGCAATAAGACTTTTTTATTCATTTGCAGTCTCCTTTTTTCTTTGTATTATACTAAAATTACAACCATCGTTGTCCCCTAATCTGCCAATATGCAAAGCAAACAGCATCTATTTTCGGAAACGGCTTGAAATGCCTGTTCTCTCCGAGTAAGGCGAAACAGAATTTCGCAGATAAAAATAAAAGAACATCTTAGAATTTTTAGCAAAAAGAATCCCAAATATTATCCTTAAATCACCTTACTGTAAATTTAATATCAAATATGGATTATTTAAAATTTTGGATTCGGTAATAGAGTATCCTTTTTGGATGCCAAGGTAAAATAATATTGTTCCGATGTATGATAAAATTTTACTAAAGTGACAATTTGAAAAATCATATTTTTTAAAATGAGATAAATATTGTTGTAATGTTTTTTCAAACATTACCTGATTATCATCTCTTAAGTTTATTAAGACATCTAAAACCATTCTAGGAGTCTTTCTTTTCCCGTCTGAAATGATTTTTTCGTATTTATGATTCCAAATTCCGGTAGCTATCCATTGCGCCAAGAGCAAATAAAGATATCTATCCTCTATTTTTGCACCTAATTCTAGGTCTTCGCATTCTTCAGTTGGATATGAAGCAATCATTTGGGCTTTTGAAATATTTCCCAAAGCAAAACTTAATGCAGTACAATGAAGGAATGGTTGCATCCAAGGTGTTTTTTTTAGAGCATATTCTTGGGATGATAAATTTACATTCTGAGCATACTCATTTGGTAAATTACGCCACTCTCCCCAAAAAAGAAGATCACAAGCATTAAATAAATCATGGCTATAGAATTTTACCATATCGAAATCATCTTGCAAATATGCACCTATGCAAACAAGATCATTAAATAAAAATTTCTGATCACACCAAAAAAACCATGGCAAATCTGATGGCTTAGATTGAGAGTTATACTCTTTTGCCTTTTTAAGGTTGTTTTGAAATATTCTTTCAAAAGTATTCTTTTCCAACCCGAATTCTTGATATTTCATAATTTCTCCTTCAAAAGCTTATATTTATTCCATTGGGTTTAATACCTCGCCTCTTGGGGCGACTTTTTGTTCTTTGCTTTTTCCTTTTTTTGCGTTCGACTCGTTTACGAGCCGTGTAAGAGCGGGCGTAATACCGCGTGGCTTGCCGCACGGATAGCTTGCTCTAAAGCAAAAATTTTATTTTCAGAGAACTCTCAAATAGTTCAGAGAGCTCCCTGAAAAGATGTTACTATTAAAAACTCTCCAGCCCTATATCTTTTAGTTCTTTCAGAATGACAACTGGATCTTGGATAATCCCATCTTTAATTTTTGTTGTCACGAGCATTCCATCCAACTGTTTATTATTGAATGCATCCAATAACTTAAGACCAAGTTCCTGTTGGGTTACGTCCTTCGTTTGTCCTATGAGTTTTTGAATATTTTTCAATATCCACTTTTGACTCATTTGCCCTTTATCCAGTCGTGCAGTTCCTCCTTTTGCTTCGATAATCACAAATCTTTCAACGCCTTCTCTCATCATAAAATATACATTATCAAAGCCATGGTATAAAGGTTTAAAGCCGGTTTCCAACAAGCCGTATTCTCGTGCGGCATATGAAGCCCCAACTTCCCCGGCTGTCTGAGCGAATTTCTTACCAGTAACATGCGCTAGCTGTTCTGTTCCAAGAGCTGCGATTTGTTTACCGCCTCCGGAAAGGACGTTTTTCCCATATTTAAAAACTTTTCCCCAAGGAAGAGGTATAGGTACTAAATCAAAAGCTGCAAACGCATATGTAAATAAACCCGCTTTTTCTCCTGTATCAGGATCATAGCCTTCTGCAAAAACTTGAACGGCTTTATAGAAGGCAATTGCATTGATAGTGACAATTGCACTTGAATACACTCCATAAGTCGTCATGAAATTAACGGTAGCCATTTGCAAGTAGAGATACAATCCTTCAAACATGTTGCCACTCGGATCAATTCCGTTGACAGGATCAACATGACAATAGGCATACTTATGGAGGCTCTGCGGGTCTTCGCTATTTCCCTCAAATGGATCAAGTCTATTGAACCGACCATTATCTTGATCGTAATAGCGTGCACGGAGGTATTCCATCTGCAGTCCGGGATCGAATTGTTCACCGGCATACAAAAGATCAGTTGCACTCTGCTTGCCGTCAGTTACGCCAGGATCTCCTCCAAGCATCTTGCCATAGGCATCATAGGCATAATTGGCTGTAACAGCGCCATTATTATCAGTCAACTGGCGGGTGCTGCCATGCCCGTCATACAGGAGATGACTGGTGACTCCTGCCACGGTTTGGCTCAAAACATCGTCTCCGATCGTATAACTGCGAACAATACTTCCTCCGAGTTCTGCAGTCTCCTCGAACACCTGAGCATAACCTGTATGACCATCATCCAGCAGGAAATATCGGTTTTGCGTAATTCCATTGATCGTTTGCAATGCTCTGGTACGAATACCATTTGCATTGTAAGCATAGCTGGAAGTAATGGTTACATCGACAGTCCCCTCTTTCCTTGTAACATTTGCTGTTGCAAGGCGATTCCGCAGGTCGTAACCATACTGATAGCTGAACTTTCCTTCGTTTGCTTTGTTTGTCAAAGAGCCATTTACATCGTAGGT
>CASFJK010000034.1 GCA_949295025.1 uncultured Pseudomonadota bacterium | reverse complement strand
CCCTCTGTAAAGGAGCCTCTAGTCTTGCTGCCTGGGAAGGCACCCTCGCCTTGCAGGCTGTATTCTGCCCCAATGGTGCTGAACGTATTATTCTCAATCGCGCTATAGAACCTGATGTCTTTCACCGCTTTATGGAGCAATTAAAAGACTTGCCCACCACTCATATTGATTGCTCGCTCAATCCCATTCCTGTTTCACATATACACGGTCCTTGGATAGTAGGCTTCACTTCCGAATTGCAAGAATTCTGCCGCGACCGCAACTGGAAACATAAAGGCAATGTCAACTTTGTTCCTTATCGAGCTTTGCTCAAATTTCATCAAGAGTGGGCCCTTCGCAATCCCTATCAACGCGTAGATATTCCTTTTGATGAGCTCCATTATTGTCAAAGCAAAATAAAAACCAAGCTGCCCCAGACCATCAAAGGCATATTTTTTCAAATTTTAGCTTGTTTCACCTTTGGACAATTACGCAAGCATCTGCGCCACAAGAGCAAAAACATTTAATCACCAAAAAGGCTCTCCGAAAAGAGAGCCTTTTAACTTGAACTGTAAACAAAACGGGCCGGAACCCCAGCCCGCTCAACTTATTAGTTTACAGAGTCCTGCAAAGCTTTACCAGCTTTGAACTTAGCCTGCTTACGAGCCGGAATTTTAATGGTAGCGCCAGTGCGCGGATTGCGGCCGGTAGTAGCAGAACGTTTAGAAACAGAGAATGTTCCAAAACCAACCAAACGAACTTCGTCGCCTGATTTCAAAGCATTAGTGATAGAAGAAACCAAAGCGTCCAAAGCTTTAGTAGAATCAGATTTTGTTAAGCCAGTTTCATTAGAAATGCTAGCAATCAATTCATTTTTATTCACGGTGAGGACTC
Organism: uncultured Pseudomonadota bacterium; assembly: GCA_949295025.1. Taxonomy (GTDB): domain Bacteria; phylum Pseudomonadota; class Alphaproteobacteria; order RF32; family CAG-239; genus CAJLXD01. The sequence continues at coordinate 4,113 of CASFJK010000034.1, read as the reverse complement.
CCTCTAAATATTAAGTTACAAACCAATGTAGCAGTATTTCCAACGGCTACAAGGAAATTTAAGAACGAAAAAAATAATGAGTCAAACAAAAACGACGCATAAACCAAAAAAAAGTGTATATTTTCGTGATTTTTCCTATTTTCTAAAGATTTTTGCAACTTATTCACAGGGAAAGTAAGGCTGACAAGCCTTTCCGCGGATTCTAATTATTCTTTTAATGCCAGATTCGTCACCCTCAAGATTCGTTTTTTCCAATCATTTGTTCCGACCTTTGCCTTCACTTTGCCACTAGTTTACTCTCTCTGCTTGTAAAATAACAAATTCGCGCACAAAATAGTTGACAAAATTTACATAATATGCAATATTATACAAAATTAACAAAATAGTTTCGTTTTAAAGACACCGGAGAACAACCTTGAAAAAAACATTTTACACAACAAGAGATATCAAAAATTTTATCATCACTCAAAATATGGTCCCGCATGATTTTGATCGTCGCGGCTATCAAAGTGGCCAATATCAAGCCATTATCAGACAAAGTCACACCCTCATTCAAGATTTACTTGATAACAAAATCGAAATCGACCCTAAAGATATTAACTTGGTTGAAGATTTAGCCTACAGCCTACGCCGAGTTATGCCTCGCAGCCAACAACCAAAAATCAAACAATATCTTCACCGCATTAGCGCATTAAAGCAAACTGTTCAACAACAACAGCAACACCAACAGTCTTTGCGCAATCTCTCCGTTGTCGAAACCACCTTAAACAACAAAAAACAAGCTCGTAATTTGAGCCTGACGGAACTTATGATTATTCAACAAACCTTGCAGGCTGCCCCGACTGACAAAAAAACTCTGCGCCTAAAACAACAATTAGACAGTTATGCACGCCTTAAATACGCAGAACTTAAAAGTACAGAGTCGTTCAATCGCCTCAACCCTTTTCATCAAGAATTTGTAAAGAGTTTTGATTTAACCCACGTTCAAATCAAACAATCAGTTTCATCCCGAACTGCATCAAATAAAGCTTCACAAACATCAAGCTTTGACACACAAAAAATTGGTTTATTTAGCAAATTAAAAACATCTTTCCGCAATCTGGGTGAAAATATCGCTCAGTTTGGCCGCCGCACAGCTGACTTTTTCGAAACTGCTTATCACAAAGGCAAAAACTGGGTTTTTATCGGCGTTATGGCAGCTGCTTCGGTAATGCTCGGTAAAGGCATATATAAAGAAGCCACTTACCAATACATTCCGCCGTCTCATCCTAAGACTGAAAACACCAAAGCCGCTCAGGCATCGGTTGCCGATACCACCAAAACCAAAGACTTCCAACAAGCTTTGGCTGAACAAAAAGATAGTGTTAAACCTGCTACTCAAAACAAGCAAAAAACTCCTGCAGTTAAAGTAGCACAGACTACCTCCAAAGTATCAAGCGCAACCACGCCTAACCAAACCCAATTAAGCGGAGATTACTATGACACCTCGCTTGAGATTCACCTCAAATCCAAAGCCAAAGTCGCCGCTTTATATCACAAAATTGATAGCCTCGCCGCTAAAGGCTTGATTAAATTCAGCCAAGGCACCAATACCAAATGGTATGCACACGCGGCCACGATGTATCAGCTGATTCGCCCTAACTCGCAAGAAAATAAAGATTTTCAAAGCCTCTTAAATGGGAAATCAGTAGATACCTCATACATCAACAATCTGGTTATTAAAGCCGGCACCAAAGGCCAAGGCGTCAAACCCGACAACAACTCGATTACGACCAGCAATTTTGACCACGCCCCAAGCGCATTACAAATGCAACATTTGCATAACTTGCAAGCCCAAAGATAATCAAATATTGCTCTTTATTTTAACCGCTTATTTTTCATAAGCGGTTTTTTTTATAAAAAAATCAAAAAAAATAATAATTTTCTATTTTTAATAACTTTTTTTTAACTTATTACCGGTAATTTAAAACTCGATTTTTACTTAAACCCTCAACGGAGAAATGAAGATGAAAAACTTGAATGAAAATGCTATCAGAGAAGCTGCTTATTACATCTGGAAGAACGCTGGCTGCCCGGCTAACACCAGCTTGCAGGATTGGAATGCTGCCATTCAGCAGTTGTCTTCTTGCTCTTGCAACAACACCAACAAAAATTCTTCTAAAAACACTTCTTTGAAAACTTCTGCTTTGAAAACTGTTTCTTTGAAGAAATCTTCTTCTGCTTCTACCAAAAAAGCAACTTCTGCAAAGAAAAATTCTTCTAAAAAATCTAAATAATTTTTTGGAATAAATAGTTCTAAAGCCTCTTGCCTTCAAGAGGCTTTTTTTTATTGATTTTCAAAGCTTTTTGTAGTATAAAGTAAAAACAATTTCTTATTATTTATTAATTATTTAAAACTTAATGCTTATGAAAACAAAAATTTTCTTTCTTTTGTTTTTGGTTATGAGCCTTTTGCTTGTAAGTTGCAGCCGCCCTACTCCCCCGCCGGAGCCTCTGAAGATAGCAGAAATTTCTAACATTTCTTACTATTCTCAACCGCAGATAAACCCAGATAAAAGCACATCTGCCACGCTGTATAGCCTCACCGTTACCGGTACCAAAAATTATATCGTACCGGCTGAATATCAAATTGATTCGGTATTCTACATTGGTGACCACTTTTTCGGCGCTGTTAAAGATAACCTTTATCGGGTATATAACAACGGTGGACGCAAGCTTTTCAAAACCGACTATCAAAGCGTCGAGTTCAAAGACAGCTTGTTTGTGTTGTATGACGGCAACAAATTTTTTATCGGTCTGTGTGATGAATACCTCGCCGGAACCGCCGGACAATACATTGACGCCGGCCCTTATGATTCGCTCTATATCGGCAATCATCAAGAGGTATTTTACAAACAAATGGATCTCTGGTCCGGCTGGAAAGCTGATAACAAGATGTCGCTTCCGGCCGACTGCAAACGCATTATTTGCATTGAGAGCCAAAAAGACAACAAGCATTATTATCTTGTCCAAAGCGAAAAGAACCAATGGACGCTGCACGATGCTACCGGCAAGCGCCTCCGCAAAGCATCAGCCACTCAGCGTAAACGGATTCTCAACGCTCCTGTTGATTGGAAATTAGGCGCCATTGAAAGCGTCAGTATTGAACGCTTCGCCCCTTAATTAACCTCTCTCAAAAAAACTCTTTAGATTAGCTCTAAAGAGTTTTTTTGTTATTTTTTATATCCTTGCCTTCAATATATGATTGACATTAAGTTGAAATTAAATTAAAAAATAAAGCATAATATTACCACCAAAGGATAAGAACCGTGTTATTATCAATCTTTGCCTTATTTTTTAGTTTCTTTGCTTGCTCTTTCGAAATCTATTTATTATGCAATCTCATTCGCAGTAAAGGTAAGTTTCCACCATTTATCAGCTCTTTTGGCCAAAGCAAAGCCGATACTTTATATCTGGCCGCCCAAATCATCAAACAACTTCCTCCTAATTCCCTCATTGCTGATTTAGGTTGCGGCTCGGCTCAACTTTTGCTCCCTTTGGCCAAAGCTTTTCCGCAACACCGCTTTCACGGTTTTGAATGGGACATTTTTCCATTCTGGTTGGCCAAAAGCAAAATACACCGCCATCACCTTAGTAACATAACTTTATTCAAGACCAACTTTATGAATGTTGATTTTAGTCCCTATCAATTATTGTTATGCTACACAGGCAACGGCTTACAAGAAGAACTCGGATTAAAATTAGCACAAGAAATTTCCCCTGATTGTTTTGTAATTTCTGAAATTTTCTCGTTCAATCATTTGCATTTGACAGAACAACACTCAACTACACTATTCGGCGTTTCGACCCAGATTTTTGTTTACCGCCAATCATCTAAAAAATAAAAGGCAATCATCTCTGATTACCTTTTATTTACCGATGTAAATCAACTTACTTATAAATCGGAAATTGCTGACACAAGGCCATAACTTTTTGCGCCGTCTCCGCAATCACTTCATCAGCATTGCCGGCGGCCAAAGCATCAATCACATCACCAATCCAATTGCCCACCTGCTCAAACTCCGCCTCTTTAAAGCCGCGGGTAGTTCCGGCCGGTGTTCCCACTCTGATTCC
>CASFJK010000033.1 GCA_949295025.1 uncultured Pseudomonadota bacterium | reverse complement strand
GTTGCCAGATCTTCAAACTACACTGTTTTCCCTTCTTGTTTATTGTTGTTTATATTAAACCCTCGTTATCCCAAAGATAACGAGGGTTTTTTTTGTTGCGTAAAAATCATATAGAAATTTGTAAAAGCGCGCCAATGGATAAGAGCGTTTGAATGTGTCTTATGCGCATGTTATTGTTACCTATTGATAGTCGATAATATGCGAAATATCAATAAGCTATTGATAAAATGCTGAAATATGTTCGGCATGATGATAACTGAACAAGGCTCGGAAGATACGCCGATGACAGAGGCTGTTTGAGATACGGACAAAGCAGCTTTTTTGCTCAAACAAGGTGCTTTCGTTCCGCCATGCACAAAGACAATAATGCTATTTCTTGCCTCAGTTAGAGAGGCTATCAAACTTTTGCGCTCAAGTTGGCTTCAGCTTGTTATTGATGAACGGGCAAATAAATAGTAAATGTTGTTCCATTATAAGAAGTTGAGGTCACGGTCAAATTTCCTCTGTGGCGTAAAATAATGTGCTTGGCAATAGAAAGACCGAGACCTGTTCCTTTGATATTAAGATCTTTATGTTCTTGCAAACGGAAGAAACGTTCTGTTAAACGAGCCAAATTTTCAGGACTGATTTTGGGACCTTTGTTGTTAACGGAAATTGCAACAGCCTTACCTTCGGCAACTTTATAACTTTTTGAAGGGGGAATGGCATCTACCTTATAAACACTTAATGTTACATCACTCTGAGCCAAACCATATTTGAGAGCATTATCGGTTAAATTTTGGATAACCTGTTTGATCTGACTAGCATCGGCAGTGATTTCGGGAATATGGCTTTCTTCTCTGATTTTTATATTAATTTCGCGGTCAGCTGCTTTTAAGGAGAGCGCTTCTTGCACATCTTTCATCAATTTGCATACATTTGCTTTGCCATCAGGCTTTTGATCTTGATTCATTTCAATTTTTGAAAGAGAGAGTAGGTTTTCAATCAGGCAAGACATATATTCGGCTTGTTCTTTTATGATTTTTAAGAAATTGTCTCGAGCCTGTTCATCATCGTGGGCTGATGTTTGCAAGGTTTCAATAAAGCCAGAAATAATAGCAAGTGGTGTACGCAGTTCATGGCTGGCATTGGCAACAAAGTCTGATTGCATTTTTTCAATTTTCATGGCCTTAGTCAGATCATAAATAGAAATAACGGCAACAGCGCGCCCTTTAGACATCCAAGGCAATTGTTTTATATGAGCATAAAGTTTTTGCTGAACAGGTTTTTTAACATAAAAAATAAGGTTTTCTGAAGCACTCTCTTTTTTAAGAACCTTAGAAACAGCGTCAATAAAGTTGTTAGAATCAAAAACTCGGTCAATATTTTTGTTGGTTATACTTTTACCAAAAAGAGTACGAGCAGAAAGGTTGGCTCCTAAAATATTTCCGCTTCGGTCAATCATCATAATCGGGTCTGGCAAAGAGTCTAATACAGCTGTGTCAGATATGGTTTGTGCTTCCAAAATGTCTGTTTTGTGAGCCCAGAAACTATGCATATTGTTAACAGCATCAACAATCGCTTTAGAATCTTTTTCCGACAGTTGCATAGATTTTTCATCAAAATCATTACCTGATGCCAATGTTTCAATATATTTTTTTACCTGTTGCATTTCAAATGTAATGGGAAACAACAACAGAATGTTAAAGATGATAATTGAAGCATAGGAAACAATAGCCATAATCGGAGACATCAATTGTATAGCTACAAGTAAAAGAAACACAATAGCCGTAGGAATGGAAAGAAATATAATTCTTTGCACAAAGCGGTTGTTTTTTTCAAAATTGAACAGATTATGACCAAATTTTAACATAGTTTCATTCCATAAGTTGCAAAAAGTTCTAGACTAAGCTTATAAATATACTATTATGCAAACAAGTTTAAAATTAATAAATTTTTTAGAAAAAAAAGATGACCGAAGCACAAAATTTAAATAATGTCACGCCGATGATGGCGCAATATTTGAAGATAAAAAATGAACATAAAGATTACCTTTTATTTTATAGAATGGGCGATTTTTATGAATTATTTTTTGATGATGCGGTAGTTGCTTCAAAAGCTTTAGATATCGCTTTAACAAAGCGTGGTAAATATGAAAATGCCGATGTTCCGATGTGTGGTGTTCCTTTCCATGCCTATGAGAGCTATTTGGCAAAATTGATTAGACAAGGTTATAAAGTTGCCATTTGCGAACAAACCGAAGACCCCAAAGAAGCCAAAAAAAGAGGAGCCAAGTCTGTCGTACAAAGAGAGGTCATTCGCCTTGTTACAGCCGGAACCTTAACCGAAGATCACTTGCTTGATTCTAAAAAGAACAATTTCTTGCTGGCCTTTGCCAAAGTAAATGAGATTATGGGCGTGGCCTGGGTCGATGTTTCTACCGGTGATTTTTATACGCAAGATGTAAATTTAAAAGACAAAAATGAAGCCGTTGTTTTGAGCACAATTTTGGCTCGCTTAAATCCGGTTGAGATTTTAGTCTCGGATAACTTTTTGCAAAATCCGAAAATTTTTGAAGTTTTAAAAGAATATCGTGAACAGTTAAGCATTTTGCCGCAAGCACGCTTTAATTTTGAAAATGCTCAAAAGAGATTACAAGAAGTTTATGAAGTTCATTCTTTGGAAGTTTTTGGCGCATTCACCAAGCCGGAAGTTATCGCATCCGGATTGCTGCTAGATTATGTTGAAAGCACGCAAAAAGGTAAAATTCCAAGAATTGAAAAACCGATTAAACTGCACGAAAATAAGGTTATTGAAATTGACGGCGCAACCCGCCGTTCTTTGGAATTAACCGAAAGTCTGACCGGCGATAAGAACGCTTGCTTGTTTGGCGTATTGGATAGAACCATCACCGGTTCCGGCGGCAGATTGTTGCATAATCGCATTGCCAATCCGCTCCTTGATATTGCCGAGATTAACAATCGATTGGATGCCATTGAGTTCTTCCGCGAGAACAACAGTGTCAGAGAAGATTTTCGTGAGCTGTTGCGCTCTTGTCCAGATATTGAAAGAGCCGTTTCTCGCTTGAGCTTGGGCAGGGGAGGCCCGCGTGATTTAGCCAACATCGGACAAGGCTTAAATCTGGTGCCGCAAATCAAAAATCTGCTGTCAGATTTCTCTCACAAGCCGGATGGACAAATGATAAAAGATATGCCGCCGGCTGTGAAAGACATTTTGGATAGATTGGGCTATCATCAAGAGTTGGTTGATAAAATCATCGCTTCTTTGGATGAAGATTTGCCGCTTTTGGCTCGTGACGGTGGCTTTATCAAAGAGGGCTATTATCCGCCGTTGGATGAAATTCGTCATATTAAAAATGACAGTCATCAAATGTTGATGGAAATGCAGGGCAGATATATTCAAGATACCGGCATTCCTCAGCTGAAAATTAAATATAATAATGTAATTGGCTACTTTGTTGAAACGCCGAGCAAATTTGCCTCACAAATGCTTGAAAACAAGTTTTTCATTCATAGACAATCAGTCTTGAATGCCACACGCTTTACCACGGTTGAGCTAACCGAATTGGAAAACAAAATCCGTGGTGCCGAAGACAAAGCTTTGGCGATGGAGTTGGAGCTCTTTGCCCAAATGGTTGAGGATGTGATTCGTCTGTCGGATGATATTTCGCATACCGCTAAAGCCCTCGCTGAGTTGGATGTGGCCGCTGCTTTGGCAGATTTGTCAATCGAGCAAAATTATATCAGACCGGTTGTCGATGAAAGTTTGGTCTTTGACGTGAAAGAGGGCAGACATCCGGTTGTGGAAGCCGCCATCAATAAAGAACATAACGGCGCCTTTGTCGGCAACGATTGTGTCTTGAGTGAAGAAAATGGAAAAATATGGCTTTTGACAGGTCCGAATATGGCCGGTAAATCAACTTTCTTGCGCCAAAATGCCATTATTGCGATTATGGCGCAAATGGGTTGCTTTGTTCCAGCCAAAGAAGCGCATATCGGTGTTATTGATAAAATATTTTCCCGTGTCGGTGCTTCTGATGATTTAGCCAAAGGTCGTTCAACTTTCATGGTTGAGATGGTTGAAACCGCCAGCATTTTGAATCAGGCAGATGAGCGCTCTTTTGTGATTTTGGATGAAATCGGCAGAGGAACGGCAACTTATGACGGCTTGTCGATTGCTTGGGCGGTGGTGGAACATCTGCATGATGTTAATAAGTGTAGAGCTTTGTTTGCTACCCACTATCATGAATTGACTTTGTTGAACAGCAAGCTGAAAAACATGAGCCTGCATTGTATGAAAATCAAAGAGTTCAACGGCGAAGTTATCTTTTTGCATGAAGTAATTGATGGTGCTGCCGATAGGTCTTACGGTATTCACGTTGCCAAATTGGCAGGCTTGCCCAAGTTGGTGGTCAAACGTGCCGAACAAGTGCTTGATTCTTTAGAACATAGCGACAAGAGCACCTATATCACCAAGATGATAGATGACTTGCCGTTGTTCGCCGCCGTGCAAAAGAAAATGGAAGAAAAAGAGGAGAGGGAAGAAGAAATGCCTCTGGTCAAGGCAGTTAAAGAGCTCAATCCGGATGATTATAGCCCCAAAGATGCCTTGGAAAAACTCTATGAATTGAAAGAATTGTTAGATAAATAAAAAAAAGGAAGGAGATAGAGCTTATAAAATAAGCAATATTTCCTTCCCCGAATTTTATTCCATTGGCGGGAATACTCCGTCGGAAGAAATGATACCCTTACTGGTTACAATGGTACCAGTGATTTTGACTTTTTCGGGCTTTTCAGCCGGAGAAATATAAGCCTTTCCGTAACCATTAGAAAGGTCTTGTTTTTTTGCTCTTAAGTCAGCAATTGTGTTATTACTATTGCTGTCTTCGTCTGAATTGTACATCCAAACTGATGTAGAACAGCAAATTGAGGCAGCTACTAACATAGTGTTAATAAAATTTCTGGTTTTCATTTTTTTTATTTTTTTGGGGTTAATACTCGAATTAAAAAATCTTACGATGTTTAAGCCAAGTATCAATTCAAAAAAATGCAATGAAAACAAAGCCCAATTTAATCAAACATAATAAGATTTTAACAGCCATAGAATAGCAAAAAAATACTAATTGTGGCAAGAAATATAATATTTCATTTTTATGAAAATGTATAAAATAAGTAAAATCAACAAGATAGGAAATGGTATTATAATACCGTAAATTAATGTGTTGAAAAATAATGAAATTTTTTAGTTGACATTCAAAACTTTTCCTGTATATTCAAACCGAATTTAACAACTATCTTTAAAAAGAGAGAAAATATGAACACATATGCAACAAAACCATCTGACATTGAAAGAAAATGGTATGTCGTTGACGCATCTGGAGTAGTATTGGGTCGTCTTTCTGCCGAAATCGCTAAGATTTTGCGCGGTAAACACAAACCTTGCTTCGTTCCTAACTTGGACTGCGGTGACTATGTCGTTGTTATCAATGCCGATAAAGTAAAATTGACCGGTAAAAAATTGACTGATAAAAAATATTTCAAACACACCGGTTGGATTGGCGGTATTAAAGAAACCACCCCTGCAAAAATTTTGGCAGGTCGTTTCCCTGAAAGAGTTATCGAGAAAGCTGTTGAACGCATGATTTCTCGTAATCCTTTGGGCCGTCAAATGATGACCAAATTAAAAGTTTATGCTGGTGAAAATCACCCGCACACAGCTCAAAATCCGATTGTTTTGGATATTGCTGCTCAGAACCCGAAAAATAAAAGGAGTGCATTATAATGGATTTGCAAG
>CASFJK010000032.1 GCA_949295025.1 uncultured Pseudomonadota bacterium | reverse complement strand
CGACAACAGGTTAACACAGATTTTATCATAATACGCCTCCATGAATAATAGAATTAAAGCCTATACTATCTATAATAAATCATTTTTTTTTTTTGCAACTGAAAATTAAAAAAGAAGTAGAAGGATAAAATAATAAATTTTTGCGTATAAAAAGCATAAATAGACATTTTATGGTTGTATTTGAAACAATTTTTCTCTAATCTTTCTTATAGAAAATATTGCCTTGAGAAGAAATATGATAAATTTGGTCGATTTATATTATCAAATAAATAAAAATATATTTTTTACGGATAAAATCAGCAATGAAGCTTTTTCCATATATTACAATCAGCAGGTTTCTGATGTGATGTGGAATTATGCCGCTATTTCCAACTTATCTTCCGTTCAAAAAAATTATGATGAAATTTGCACTATCTTTAACAATCTCAACAAAAAAACAGGTTTTTATTTACGAGAAGATCAAAAAAATGATATTTGCAAATTATTAGAACATCAAATAATGATAAAATATCCTGAAAGTTGGCTTCGTTTTGAAGGAGATATTCAAGATCAAAACGGTGCTGCCCAATGTGTTTCAAATGAAAAGGATCAACAAAATTTTTTAAAACTTTTTGCCGCGTTGAATAAAAAGTTTTATCAAAATATCAATAAATTTGTTCCTATTTTTCAAAAAACTTTTTCGGATGAAAATTTTTATCATTTTTTCATCAGTAAAGAAAAGCAAATCATCGGCATAGCCGTTTTGGGTATGTATAAAGAATATGCTTTGATTTCTCATCTGCAAACTTTACCGGAGTTTTCTCAAACAGAATATCAAAATGCCTTATTACAAGCTTGCTTAAAAACGTTCAAGCACAAACAAGGAAAAGAACTTTATTTGCAAATTATAGATAATCCGGCATTAGAAAAATGGTCTTTAAAACAAGGCTTTTGTAAAATGTTTAACGGCTATCTTCTTAGCCGTTAGTTTCAATTTATGCGGCTTGCGTCCATTTGCCGTTTTCGTCTTGCTTCCAGTAAAAAATATCTAAAGAAGCGGCTTTTAAATCTTTCCAAAATTGACGAGCTTGCTCAAGAGATGTTTTGTTATTGCCATCAAAAATATTAAAAACGCGTTCAAAATTTTTGAGCTCGTCTGGTAACATAAGAGCCCCGTCAACCAAAAATAAAAGCTCCGCATTATTCGGATTATCATCTCCGGCAGTTAGCCAAATTGGTTGCTGCGTTGCAAAGCCATCTTTTTTGCTTCCATGTGGAAGAAAGGAGGTATCATTATATGTCCATAAATGACTATTTAAAAATTCAACACGTTCTTCATTACCGACTTTGATTAAAATATTTTTATGTAAAGTAACGGCTTTTTCCAAAAGTTTGGGCAAAACTTCTTCCAGAGTTTGCTTTTGCAAATGATAAAAATCAACGCGGCTCATCTTAAAATTCCTTTGCTTTGGGTTTTACGGCCACAAAGTAGAGCTGTTCTCCGGCCTTAATTTGTAACAATATAGGACGATTTTCTGCAAGTTTTGCGTCATTAACGGCATTTTGAATATCTGTAATATCAACAATTGGTCTTTTATCAATAGAAAGAATGATATTGCCTTTTTTTATCCCTTTCTTTTCAGCATCGGAACCAGATTGAACATCTAAAACAAACAATCCTTTAGTTTCAGGAGATAATTGATATTTTTCCATTAAATCGGCATCGATTTCTGAAAGACTTAATCCAACAATCCAAGTTGGCGTTTCATTTTCAACCACATCATTAGCATCACTGTCAGGTTGCGGTATTGACATTTGCGGTGTCTTTTCTTCCGGCATTTTTTCTATGGTTAGCTCAATATTTTGGCGTTGTTTGTTGCGCCAAATCTCTACCGCTACTTTTTTACCAATAGGAGTTTCTGCAACGATTCGAGATAAGTTTTTGGTATTATCAATTTCATGATTATCAAATTTCAAAATCACATCACCGGCCTTAATTCCGGCTTTGGCAGCACTGGCATCAGGTGTAACTTCACTGATAATGGCCCCTTTATTTTCGCTCAAGCCTAAACTCTGATTAAGTTCCAAAGTCGTTGGTTGCATTTTAATCCCAATCCAACCACGGTCAACTTTGCCGTGTTTTTTCAGTTCTTGAATAACAAATGTAATAGAATTTGTCGGAATGGCAAAGCCCACGCCCATACTTCCGCCATTGGTCGAAAAAATGGCTGTGTTCACACCGATAAGTTCGCCCGCCATATTAAACATCGGCCCCCCGGAAGAACCTTGGTTAATGGAGGCATCGGTTTGAATGAAGTTATCATAAGGACCGGATTCAATATCGCGCGATTTTGCTGAAACAATACCTGCTGTAACACTTCCGCCGAGACCAAACGGATTGCCGATTGCCAAAATCCAATCCCCGATTCGAATTTTATCGGAATCTCCAAAAGTAACGGGAGCTAATTTTTGATTGGTTTTGATTTTGATTAAAGCAATGTCTGTTTTAGCGTCTTTACCAATGAGCTCAGCTTCATAAACGCTATCATCGGACAAAATAACGCTGATAGTTTTGGCTTTATCAATCACATGATTATTGGTTACAATATAACCATTTTCATCAATAATAAAACCCGAGCCTAACGAAACTTTATTTGTAAGTGGTGCATTAAAAATACTGTTGACGTTGGTTTCAATATGATTATTAAGCTCTGTTTCTTCAGTATTAATATCGTCTTTGTCGTGAGTTGTCGATATATTGACAACAGAAGGTATCAATTTTTCAGCCAAATCGGCAAATGACGGAAAGACATTTTGGGCTTGAACACCAGCGGTGCTCAAAACCCAAAACAAACAAACGGCAACAATATTTTTTTTGCTAAACATAATTTTTAATTTCCACTTTTCATGGTTTTTCCAAAGTATTCAAAAAATTCGGAGTTAGGGGCTAATACCATGGAAGTATCGCCGTTGCTCATAGATTTGCGATAAGCTTCCAATGAGCGATAATAAGCATAGAATTTTGGATCAACACCAGCGGCTTTGTTCCAAATTTCAATAGCTTCTTTGTCACCGTTACCGCGAATGATTTGAGCTTTTTTTTCGGCATCGGCAACAATAATGGTGCGCTCTTTTTCTGCTTGTGCACGAATTTGTTGCGAAATTTGTTGTCCTTGTCCACGAAATTCTTTGGCTTCTCTTTCACGTTCAGACTTCATGCGCGCATTGATTGCTTGCAAAACCTCAATCGGCAAGTCGGCACGGCGAATGCGTACATCGGCAACACTGACACCGATTTGAGCAGCATCAACCTTAACGGCAGAGCTGATGTCTTTCATAATCAGGTTGCGTTGTTGCGAGAGAAGTTCTTGCAAAGTGATGCGTCCCAAAATTTTGCGCAAAGAAGAATTGACAATCTCTTCCAATTTGCTGCGCGCTTGTTCTTCGGTACGCACAGTTTGATAAAACTTGAGCGGATCAACAATTTGATAACGAGTAAAACTATCAACATCAAGACGCTTTTTGTCATTCAAAACCACTTCTTGCGCCGGCGGGTCAAGGTTGAGCAAACGCTTATCGTATAAAATAACATTTTGGATAAACGGCGTTTTCATTTTCAAGCCTGGTTCTTTAACTTCGCGTACCGGTTCACCGAATTGCAATACAATGGCTTGCTCGGTTTGGCTCACAACATAAAAAGTATTAGCAGCGACCAAAAGTATGATGGTAGCCAAAACAATCAGAAAAACTTTTGATTTATCGTTCATCTTTTTACTCCTGAGTCTTTGTTGTTTTGCCAAGTTTATCCAACGGCAGATAAGGTAAGACATTGCTTCCGTTTTCAGAAGGATTAATAATCACTTTGTTAGAGTTAGATAACACATCTTCCATAGTTTCCAAATACAAACGTTTAATGGTTACCTCTTTACCGTTTTTATAAGCGTTATAAACGGAGAGAAAACGTTCAGCATCACCATTTGCTTTGCTAACAACTGCTTCACGATAAGCCTCGGCATCTTGAATGCGTTTAGAAGCTTCACCTTTTGCCTTTGGTACAATTTCGTTGCGATAAGATTCGGCTTCGTTTTTATAGCGCTCCATATCGGCTTTAGCGCGTTGAACCTCGTTAAAAGCATCAACAACTTGTTTTGGTGGGTCAGCCTTTTGCAATTTGACACGAACAATGGTCACGCCAGAACCAAATTCATCCAAAACTTTTTGCAATTCTTCTTTGGTGTCATCTTCAATTTTACCGCGGTCACCGGTGATAATGGATTGCATTTGAGATTGACCGACAATCTCGCGCAAAACGGATTGTGCAGCTACGCGCACGGTTTGGTCCGGATCTCGCATATTGAAGAGATAATCTTTAACATTGCCAATTTTCCAAACAATGGTGAGGTTAATATCAACAATATTTTCATCTCCGGTCAGCATATGGCTTTCGGTAAAAGATTTGAGCGGATCGGAGGCATAATTTTTGCCATTGCGGATGCTGTATGTGTTACGAACATTATAAGCTTCCTGCACACCGAGATTGATACTTCTTTCTTGCGAGAAGTTTACCTTTTCCACCTTTTCAATCGGGTAGGGTAGGTGATAATGCAAACCGGCATCGGTAGTTTCTAAATATTTACCAAAGCGCAAAACCACACCTTGCTCGTTAGGTTGCACTTGATAAAAACCGGAAGACAACCATGTAAGCAAAATCAAAATTACAATTAAACCAATTCCAATAGTCGGACGCGGCATATTATTATCGCCGCGGAAAGTTTCAATTTTGACGGTTTTAGGCTTTTTCTCTTCCATAGGCACGGTCTGCCACGGATTGTCGGGTTCATTATTACCCCAAGGTCCTTCAATTTTTGCCATAAAATTTACCTCTGTTATTTGTTTGACTAAAATATCTATATAATATAAAAGAGGAAAAGACATGCAAGAACAGAGAATTTTATCAACAGGAAGATAAAGACATGGAAGAAAAAATTAAAGCCATTGTTGAACAGTTTTTCCCGAGCGAAAAAATAGAAAGTATCAAGGTTTTCGGCAAAAGAGCAATCATCACCTTGCAAAATGCTGAAGAACAAAAAGAAGTAACTGAGATTATAGAAAAATCGGTCGCAGCTATAGATGGAATAGAAAAAGTTTCAATCATTTATACAGCCGATAAAAAGGTGCAATATTTACACCCACAAACGGAAAAATACAATGTTCGTAATGTTAAAAAAATTATAGGTGTTGCTTCGGGCAAAGGCGGTGTCGGCAAGTCAACCACAGCAGTTAATTTAGCTCTGGCTTTAAATAAATTGGGATTGAAAGTTGCTGCTTTCGATGCCGATATTTATGGACCGTCGCTTCCTACTATGTTGGGCTATGAAGGTGAAAAATTAGCCACCACCGATGGTCAGACTTTTGAGCCTTTTGAAAGTTGCGGCATTGAATCAATGTCAATTGGTACGTTGATTGATAGAAATCAACCCCTTATTTGGAGAGGCGCCAAAGCTTGCGGTGCCATCGAACAACTTCTGACCCAGACCAATTGGGGCGAGATAGATATTATGGTTTTAGATATGCCTCCCGGAACAGGTGACATTCAAATTACTTTGTCTCAAAAATTAAATCTTGATGGCATTGTGATTGTCTCCACCCCGCAGGATATTGCTTTGATAGATGCCATTAAAGGCGTGAATATGTTCAAACGTGTAGATGTGCCGATTTTGGGCATTGTCGAGAATATGAGTTATTATATCTGCGAACATTGCGGTACCAGAGCCGATATTTTTGGTCATGCAGGAGCCAAGAAAACGGCAGAAGAAATGGGCGAAACTTTTTTAGGCGAGATTCCGCTGCATTTGTCAATCAGAGAAAATGCTGATAACGGTACCCCGATTGTCGATTCTCTTCCCGATAGTCCTTACGCCAAGGCATATTTAGATATAGCAGAAAAAATCAAACAAAAAATGAAGTTGTAAAAAAGGAGTGTATTTTTATACACTCCTTTTTTACTAATTATATTTAAAGCAACATTTATCTCCGGAATATCCGACCAAAGTATATCCGGAATGGCTGCCGGAACAAGACCATTTATTTGAGCCAGTAGGACAATCCTTTTCTACACACTTATATCGATTACTATCCAGAGGACATGTCGTACAATCCCAACCAGCCCCTTTAGGTCCATATAAATCATAACCGAAACAAATACCAGAACATCTAAAACATGGAACTCTTACATCGGGGAAACCGGAAAACGTATAGTATGTTGGTACACATGAAGAATGTAACAGCACCCCATAATCATCAATTTGAGGACATCTAAAATAACATGTTGAGTTTTTATAAGAAAAAGCAGAATACTTGATAGAATAAGAACTTGGTTTTTTATAAGTAGCTCCCGGAAGTTCGGTACACGGTGAATAACAACTGTAACAACTTAATCCTTCATATGTTACTTTTGTACATTGCATATTGGTAATAGGTCTATCATTGTATCCCCCTTGAGCACAAGTTTTATCCGTACAATGATAACAATTTAGCCCTTCATATGATATGGCAACACAAGTTTGTCCGTCAATTTTTTCGGAAGAGTAGCCGCCATCGGCACAGGACATAACTTTGCCCAAATCACAATATCCGATATTTGCATCAAAAGGACATTTTAAAAAACTATGTCCCTCACATTCAGCTTCTGTCATTTTGTAACCTAAAGTTTCACAA
>CASFJK010000031.1 GCA_949295025.1 uncultured Pseudomonadota bacterium | reverse complement strand
CCCGTCAGACCGTCATGCGCCCTTAAGGCGTTTGCTGGCACCATTAGGGTTACACCCGCTTATGAAGAACCACCGGCTAAGCCGGTGGGTTACTTTTTTTATCACTTTCTGATAGAAGATCTGCATGTTACCAAATATTTTGTAACGACTTTGAATATTTCCGGAATAGGAACCATAAGCAAAAAATTTCCTATCAGGTTCATGACAAATGGGTAAAGAAGATTATCCAAATGTCTTTGGTTGCGCACATGAACAAGATTAAAACGCACATCTTGAGTTTCTAAAAATGTAAAGATTGAGCCGACTAGAATCCAACAACAATCAAGCCAAAATAGAAACGAACAATCAAAAATATAACATATCAGATAAACTAAAAAGAATGTGACTGTTATAGACGTTAATTTTGCATAATATTTACGATAATCTTTTTTGCTGACAGATGCCGTTAGAATAGCAAGCCCCATTATTAAAAGGGCTAAAATGCAACAGATTAAAATATCTTTCCATCCATAAGTCCTCATGTATATATGCGTATAAGCCACCAAAGAAAGCATGAATGCGTTGATGAAAGTCATTTTAAACAACATATTTAACCTTTTCATTGAGGCATAAATAATTGTCAAAAACGAGCAAGTGATATACCATATCCAAAACAGGGATGTAAAATTCAAATTATTGCCTTCTGTCGCATAGTCATCAAACCATATGCTAATCTCATGAACATATGTAACAACCCAAGCCAGAATAAAATTAACGGCGACCAATTGCACTATCAGAAAATAAATTCTTAAATAAATATTTCTACAATCTTTTCTAGATAAAACAAAACTTTCCATAAATTTATTTTTTTTGAAAACAGAGAATTTGAATGACGTGATAATAAGTTAAAACAATTATTCTGCTCACATCCATAAAAAAGCCGAGCCCCATTAGATTTAAGTAAAAAAGAATGGCATATCGGTTTTGTGGGTGCTTTTCTTTAGAATTTACTATGCAATTCATTGTCTTTGTTGCGTTTGAACATGCAAAAGTTAATTGAGCGAACGCAAGTAAAATAAATGCAGTATAAAAAGACAAACAGTTGTTAAATACATTATATTTTATTACGATATAAATATAATGAATGAATGAAAATGCAAAAATAACAAAAACAACTCTTAATAAGAAAGTTTCTGATATTTTATCTTGAAACAGTTTGCCTAATAATATTGCAAAAATAAATTCAATAAAAATTCCTCCACATCCAAGCAAACAATATTTTACTCCATAAAAAATAAAAAGCAGTGAAAAGAAAATTCCACCCAGAAGTGAAATTAAACACAGCCCCCATATTTTAGAGCAAATGCGTTTGGGATAAGTGATAATCCATCCCAGAAGGAGCGTTCCGATAACAGATGTTTTAATTGTTAAAAGAAAATCTGCTTCTATCCAATTGGGAAAGAAATTATAAATAATCCATCCGCATAAGATAGAACAGCAGAACATCACAAAACTCTTAAATAAAATCAGTTTCAAAACATGAAAAGATTCGTTTTTTACATTAATAATTTCCATAAGCTTAAATTTTAATTATATAATAGCAAAAGGTTTTATAATTTAATTTTGTCTAAAAGGCAATAAAAAAAAGCTACTTCATTATGAAGCAGCTTTTTTTATTTTTTGTTTAACAGGAACATTTGAAACAACTTTTACAACCAGACGAACCGCCTCGGCATAACAAATCATTCCGGTGAAATTGACAGACAAGTCAAAACACCATTTATCAGTCATCTCTTTTATTTCTTCTTTAGTCAAGCCATATTGCAAATCTTTATCCATTTGTTTGAGCTCAAAAGCGTTAAAGAGCATAAAGCCAAAACAAAAGGCGAAGGCCGCAAAACGACAAGTAAAATCTCCGTTAAACAAGAAGATAAAATCAATAATCAACGCCAACATTATCAATGCAAAGATAATAAGTATGATTATATCCTTAGATAACTTGAGCGGAAGATAATTGAGAAACGGAGAAATGAAAAATAAAACCAAAGCCAGACTTAATAGAATGCCAAATTTTGGCAACCCGAGAGCAATCATTATCCAAAATAGAATGATGCTTGTGGCAGCTATATAAGATGCCCGAAAAAGATTTTTCTTTTTGAGTTTATCTTCATATTTGACAACAGCAAGCAAACTGAAAGAAGTCAATAAAGACAACAAGGCATTAAAATGTGAGGCTTTTAGAGTGTCATACAATAAAAAATACCCCAATCCGGCAACGAATAGAGATGGAAGTGTCCATTTCCATGATTTTACAAATGTCCGCAACAAAATTTTTTTTCTGCTAAATGCAGAGAGCCAAAAATAATAATTTTCCATATACTTAAAATTTAATGATAAATATTTCGTCAAGAATATACGTAATCCTCAAGAAAAAAGCAACAAAAAAAGCAGGGCGAAAATTCAACCCTGCTTTTGAAATATTTAAGTTCAGATAAAACTATTTTTTCAAAATAGATTTACCGGCATAAACAGCCATATCACCCAATTCTTCTTCAATACGGATGAGTTGGTTGTATTTTGCCATACGGTCGGTTCGGGACATAGAACCCGTCTTGATTTGACCGCAGTTTGTAGCAACGGCAAGATCAGCAATTGTTGCATCTTCGGTTTCACCTGAACGGTGAGACAAAACAGCGGTATATTTGTTGCGTTGAGCAAGGTCAACAGCTTTCATGGTTTCAGTCAAAGTACCGATTTGGTTAACTTTAACAAGGATTGAGTTTGCAACACCTTTTTCAATACCCATAGCCAAGCGTTTCGGGTTAGTAACGAACAAGTCATCACCAACGAGTTGGATTTTGTCGCCCAAAGCTTCAGTCAACATTTTCCAGCCTTCCCAGTCATCTTCGGCCATACCATCTTCAATAGAGAAGATTGGGAATTTAGCGCACAAATCTTTGTAGAATTCAACCATTTGAGCATTGGTATAAGATTTGCCTTCGCCCTTCATTTCATATTTGCCATTTTCATAGAATTCAGAAGAAGCTGCATCCATAGCCAAAACAACATCTTCACCTGGTTTGAAGCCGGCAGCTTTAATAGCATCAACGATGAAAGTCAAAGCTTCTTCAGCAGATTTGAGGTTTGGAGCAAAACCACCTTCATCACCAACGTTGGTGTTGTGGCCGGCAGCTTTCAAATTCTTTTGCAATGTGTGGAAGATTTCAGCACCCATACGGATAGCTTCACGAACAGAATTAGCAGAAACCGGCATAATCATGAATTCTTGAATATCAATTGGGTTATCAGCATGTTTGCCACCGTTCAAGATGTTCATCATCGGAACAGGAAGAGTGCGGGCCATGGTGCCGCCCAAATAACGATACAATGGTAAACCAGCTTCTTCAGCTTGAGCTTTAGCAACAGCCAAAGAAACGGCAAGAATAGCGTTAGCGCCGAGCTTACCTTTATTTTCAGTGCCATCCAAGTCAATCATGGCTTGGTCAATGGCGATTTGGTCATCAGCATCCAAACCGGCAAGAGCGTCATAAATTTTATCATTAACGTTTTCAACGGCTTTCAAAACACCTTTTCCACCAAAACGTTTTTTGTCTCCATCGCGCAATTCAACAGCTTCGTGAACACCTGTTGAAGCACCGGACGGAACAGCTGCACGACCAAAAGCGCCGCTTTGCAAAACAACGTCGGCTTCAACTGTCGGATTACCGCGAGAGTCAATAATTTCTCTTGCATGAATATCAACAATAGCACTCATTTTTTTCTCCTATAAATATATAAATGTACTGGGTATAAAGTGGGGTATTTAAAGCCGAATGTCAAGAGCTAGACTCTTTTTTCAAAGAAATTTTGTTGCCATGTGTGGAAAAAAATGGTATATAAAAAAGCAATTACTAATTATTAAAAAATTATGCATATGAAAACAGTAAATCTATTGAGAAGTTTGTCTTTATTAACATGGCTGATATTGTTTAATGCTATAGCTATTATGCTTCAAGCGGCAGGAATGTATCCCAATATTTTACCCTTGATTATAGTGATCTTTTCTCTGCTCACAGTTTTTTACTCAGCACATAAATCAAAACAATGTACTGATAATTATGAGGAAAAGAAGAGGTTGCAGTTATACAGATATATTTACTTGGGCTTTTTTATATATTACGGAGCATATTATTTGCCACTTTCCATCAATGGCGGATTTAAAATCATTGGTGCATTTTTTATTGTTAGTGGCGTAGTATTTCTTATATGTCATTTATGGACGAGGTCAGCATAAAAGAATAAAAGCCTTGAAGATAAAAGATCTTCAAGGCTTTTGCTTTATATATTGCTTTTTTTATAAAAAAAATGCTAAAAGAAAAATAATTAGCAATTATTAAAAATTATATATTATGAAAACAAAATTTTTAGAACGAGTAGAGCTTTTAGGGCATGGGTTGGCTTTTATAGCTATGTTATGTTACTCATTCAAAGTTTGCACGCAAGTGACAGGACCTCTGGTGCTGATTGTAGCTATCGGTATGTTGATAGTAAGTGTTATTGGGTATATCAAAAGTAAAAAACGTTGCCGCATGTCTCAGAACAAGAATGCTTTCGAAAAAAAGTTGCTGAACTTTAAGAAAATGAGCATCTTTTTATACATAGGAATATTTTTTGTTTATGGAGAAAATTATTTTCAGCATCCGATATATCCGGCTCTAGGTGCAATTTGCATAACAATAGTCATGACGCTGCTTTATAAGTATATTTTTGTAGGTTCACCGACTAAATAAAAGAATAAAAGCCTTGAAGATAAAAGATCTTCAAGGCTTTTGCTTTATAAAAAAATCTTGTATATAAAAATAATCTTAATTAAGATAATAAAAAAACAAAAGGAGAGAAAAATGTTTTCGGAAAAATGGCATAGACGTTTTATGGAGGTAGCATTTTTAGTTGCTTCATGGTCCAAAGACACATCCACCAAAACAGGAGCCGTTGTGGTCGGACCAGATAGAGAAATCAGAGCCACCGGCTATAATGGTTTAGTCAGAGGTGTGGATGATGACAAACCTGAACGCATGGAGCGTCCTACCAAATATGATTTTTTTGAACACGCTGAAAGAAATGCCATCTACAATGCTTGTCTGACCGGAACATCACTCAAAGGCTGCGTATTATATGCAACACACACACCATGCACCGATTGTGCTCGAGCCATTATTCAATCAGGCATTAAAATGGTGGTTACCAATCCTTTGGAAAAAAGAAATGATATTAAAGATGCCACATGGCGTGACAAACTGGAATATTCTCGCCAGATGTTTGAAGAAGCCGGCGTAGAATATGTTGAGTTGGAACCTTTAAAATAGCATCAAAGAGAATATATTCTTCATAAAAAAAGAGGAAGATATGAAAATTTTAATTGCCGATGATCATGCTTTGTTCCGAGATGGCCTAAAATTAAGCATAGAGCAACTTGACGATGTTACAAAAATTGTTTCTGCAGATAGTTATACTCAGGCGCAAAAAATTTTAGAAGTCTCACCAACACCGGACTTGGTTCTTGTTGATTTAGATATGCCGGACCAAACTTGGAATGATGGTCTTGATGTTTTGATGCAAACTGCACCGCAGTCTCTTTTTGTGGTTATATCTGCAACAGAAGATGTCAAAACCATCCGTCAGGTTATGGAAAAAGGTGTGAGGGGTTATATCACCAAACGCTCAGATGCCAAAATCATTTCTGCCGCATTAAAATTGATTATAGAAGGTGGAACCTATCTGCCTCCGGTGCTGTTAAAAGGATTAGAAAATACAAAAACAACACCTGAGACTAAACGAGAAACTTTAACCGCGCGCCAATTTGAGGTTTTACAATATATATCTCAAGGCTTGTCTAATAAGCAGATTGCTTATGAAATGAATGTCAGTGAAGCAACCGTCAAATTGCATATCAACGCCATGCTCAAGGCTTTGAATGCGACCAATCGTACCCAAGCGCTGGTTAATGCTCAAAAGATGGAATTGATTTAATATAATTAATAAAAAAAAGCTCCTCATTGAGGAGCTTTTTTTTATTAATGCCTTACAGAAAACCCCGAGTTTTACTCGGGGCTGAATGCCGAGGCGTTGGAACAACACCGCTCCACGCTAACAAGCGTGGTCAAACCGTAGGTTTGTAGCTGATTTAGAAACCCAGGTTTACCCAGGGATATCTATGGTTGTTGCTATGTAGGTATACTCTTATTAACCATAACCTCATAATCCAAGAAAATAAATCCTAGAAAAATTTTTTTCATAAGAGAAAAACATTAAGATAATAAAAAGCAAGGGTATTTCTACCCTTGCTTAGGTTGTTCCTCTTTTATATTTAATCATCAATCAATGTGAAGTGTAGTAGAATTTGTAAGTGTGTAGCATTGTTTCCCCGACCAATAAGAATTCCAGCCACACGGTTGTCCACAATTGTCTATTTGATAGTTATTATAGACTTTACCTACGCAACTATTATATGAGTAAAAAACATCAACATTAATACAGTATTCTGGACTTTGAGGATAAAGGGTATTACAGACATTAGTAGCTGCTTTTTTATATCCAGAACAATCCAGACATTTTTTACAGCATAATCTAGTCCCCCCACAACCATCGGAACAAGAGCCGCTACCATATGTGCAATTTGTTTCACTTGGTTCAGGGCTACACGCAAGAATGCAGCTTCCATTGTCGCATTCATAACCACTAGAGCAACCACCGCAACATTCCGAAGTTGCAATACAAGAGCCGTTGCACGTCTTTTGACCTTTTTCTTCACAAGTTTGTTCTCGACAAGAATTCCCCGAAACTTGGTATCCGGAAGCACATGAATCTAATTTATACCTTGTCCCATCTGTAGAACAGTCTTGAGCTGTTTTTGTAGCTGTTTTTGTACATTTAGAGCAATTACCATTGGTTGGACAAGAGGTTAAAGGATAAGCAGAACAACTGTCAATTTGGCAATCTTTTTCACAAGCTCCGTTTTTCTCATGATAACCGGAGTTGCATGACCAACCTGTTTGAATTTGTTTGCTTCCTTCACCATCAGTACAAGAAGAATAAGTGTAAGAAGAGTTTTCAGGTTTGGAATTTATTTTGTTTACACAAGGAACACAACATTTACGACTAGTACCGCCACAACCATCATCACAAGCTTTAGTTCCATTAGTGCATCCGGTTTGGTTTGCTGTAGGCGTACATGTTTTTTCAATACAGTTTCCTTCACAGGTTTTGCTACATTTATCATTAGGATTATTTAAACTGACAGTAGCCGGACAAACA
>CASFJK010000030.1 GCA_949295025.1 uncultured Pseudomonadota bacterium | reverse complement strand
CCAACCAATGGTAATTGCTCTAAATGTACAAAAACAGCTCAAGACTGTTCTACAGATGGGACAAGGTATAAATTAGATTCATGCGCTTCCGGATATCAAGTTTCGGGGAATTCTTGTGTAGTTGCCTTAGCTATTGGAGATATTCTCTATTCTGATATGACTACTTCTTCTGAGATTATTTCGAGTAAAACCCCTATTGGAGTGGTTTTTGATGTCAGCCGCAAACTGGCTATTGCTTTAAAACACAGTGGCAGTTCATTAACATGGGCATCATCTCAAGTAGACATTCCTGGTCTGACAAATTATACTAGTTATAATAAGACTAGCGATTATAATGGCAAGAGTAATACGAGTATCATCATAGCGCATGGAAATAGCAATGGTTATGACACACCGGCAGCAGATTATTGTTATAATTACAGTACGACAGGAACGAAAAAAGGAGATTGGTATTTACCGGCAGGAGGAGAATTACAATTAATATATAATAACAAAACAACCTTAAACAATAGTTTATCGAAGGCGGGAGGTACGCAACTATCAGACTCATATTCCTATTGGTCGTCTTCTGAGTTTAATAACCGCGGTGCTTGGAGATTGTACTTCAGTAATGGTCTTGGGTTCGGCCACTATAAGACCAGCGACTTTTACGTCCGCCCTGTCCTCGCTTTTTAGAGGTTTAACACTAATCCACAAAAAAAATCCTCGGAAAATTCCGAGGATTTTTTGTATTAACTCAACGCTAAAATTATTCTGCGTCTTGGTTGTCGTCGCGAGATTTTGCTGCTGCAGACAAATCGTCGGCAATACGAGCAGAACGACCACGCAATGCGCGCAAGAAGTATAATTTTGCACGGCGAACTTTACCGATACGAGATACTTCAATTTTAGCAACATTCGGAGAGTACAACGGGAATACACGTTCTACACCTTCACCGAAAGAAATTTTTCTAACTGTGAAAGATGAGTTCAAGCCATCATTTTTACGAGCGATGCAAACGCCTTCATAAACTTGGATACGTTCTCTGTCGCCTTCTTTTACTTTGGTGTGAACGCGCAAGGTGTCACCAGGTTTAAAACTAGGAACGTTTTTACCTTCGGTGAGCTTTTCCATTTGCTCTTTTTCAATACTTTCAATTATGTTCATCAGTTTTACCCTTTTACTAATTTTTTTAACTTTATATATCTAAACTCTTTTAGAATCAAGATATTTCTTCAATAAATCAGGTCTTCTTCGTTCAGTTATTTCCAAGGCTTCCCGGTGTTGCCAGTCAGCAATTTTTTGGTGGTGTCCGCTCAATAAAACCTCGGGAACTACCCTTCCTTCCCACTCTATCGGGCGGGTGTATTGCGGGTGCTCCAACAGATAGTTTTCAAAACTCTCGTCAGTGGTGGAATCTGCATTACCCAAAACGCCAGGCAATAATCTGATTACCGCATCTAACATAATTTGCGCCGCTTGCTCGCCTCCGGTCAAAACATAGTCGCCTATGCTTATCTCTTCAACATCAAAGGCATCTAAAACTCTTTGGTCAATGCCTTCAAAACGACCACAAATAATTGTGAGTTCTTCTTCTTTGCTCAACTCTTTGACTTTGTCTTGGCTCAAAGGTACACCCCTTGGGCTCATGTAGATGATTCTGCCGCCATGATAATTGGCTTTGATTGCTGCGCCCAATACATCGGGACGCATTACCATTCCGGCACCGCCGCCACAAGGTGTGTCATCAACCGAGCCATGCTTGTCAAAAGCATAATCTCTGATGTTGACCGCCTCAAGCGACCATTTTCCTTCTTTTAAGGCGCGACCGGTTAAAGAACAACCCAAAAACCCCGGAAAAATCTCCGGAAATATGGTCAAAACCTTAACCTTCATTATCCTCGTCCTCAAAAGAGATTTCTTCCTCATCTTCTTCGGCAAAGTTTATGAGCGAACGAACAATAATATAACCATCTTTAATATTTATTGTCGGGACATATTCTTTTGTAAAAGGCAGCATTTCAGACTTTCCGTTTTCGCTTAATTTTATTTCAAGCATATCTCCGGCACCAAAATTATAAACGCCGACCACTTCACCCAACACCTCAGAAGTCTCGTCTTGAACTTTTAACCCGATTAAATCGGCATGATAAAATTCTTCCTCTTCCAAGGCAGGCAAAACATCTTTGCTTACATAAAACCCTGTGCCTTTCAAAGCCAAGGCTTCATTTCTGTCATCAAGCCCTTTTATCTTGACCCGTAACAAATCTTTAGAATGACCAACGACTTTAATCTCAAATTTGCGTGTACCTTCTTTGTTCTCAACCATTCCATATTGGTCAATGTCTTCGGCAACCTCGGTAAAGCTCTTTACCTTAACCTCGCCTCTGACACCATGAACTCCGACGATGGCACCCAAACATATGCGATTGTCTTTTTTGCTCATCTAAAGCTCCGTTAAAAAAATAACTAAACGTTCAAAGTTTCTTATTCAGCAGAAGCTTCAGCAGCAGCTTTTGCTTTTTCTTCTTTTTCTTTCAATCTTTCCATAGCTTTTGCTTTAGGAGCAGATTTTTTCGGTTGAGCATTGATAACCGGTTTTGCTACCAAGCCCAAGTTAGCAAACATTTTTGCCAATCTGTCAGTCGGAAGAGCACCTTTAGAAAGCCACTCTTTAACTTTTGCTTCATCAACAACCAATCTGTCTGCGTGGTCTTGAGGCAACATCGGGTTATAAGAACCAACGCGCTCAATGAATCTACCGTCACGAGGAGCTCTGGCATCGGCTACTACAATACGATAGAACGGACGTTTTTTAGAACCACCACGAGATAGTCTGATACGTACTGCCATTTTATTTTATCCTTTCTTATATTATTAACATCGCCGGATTGGTTACCCTCGCCGGCACTCAAATCCGCTCATCAGAACGGAAATTTTCCTCCAAATCCGCCGAAGTTGCCTCCAAACGGACCATTCTTCATTAACTGAGAAGCAAGCGGAGATTTCAATAAAGAACTCATACCGCCAAGCTTGCCCATCTTTTTCATCATGGTTGACATTTGCTCATAGGATTTGAGCAACTTGTTAACCTCGTGAACTTCAACTCCGGCACCAGAGGCAATTCTCTTTTTGCGAGAAGCCTTGATAATGTCCGGATTTTTTCTTTCGGCCTTGGTCATGGAAAGTATGATGGCTTCTTGCTTCTTGATTAAGCCGTCTGAGCCGGCTGCCTCAATTTGACTTTTGAACTTGGACAACCCCGGAATCATTCCGACGATTGAACCGATACTTCCCATATTTTGAATCTGGCGCAGTTGGCCTAACATATCTTCCAAGTCAAACTTGCCTTTCATCATTTTCTTTGCCATTTTTTCGGCTTCTTCATGATCCACCTTTTCAATGGCTTTTTCAACCAAAGAGACAACGTCTCCCTGACCTAAGATTCTTCCGGCCATACGTTCCGGATGAAACTCTTCAATCTCGTCAATCTTTTCACCAACGCCCAAAAACTTAATTGGGACGCCTGCCACCATTTTCATGCTCAAAGCGGCACCGGCTCTTGAGCTACCATCCACTCTGGTCAAGACCAAACCGGTAATACCGATTTGTTCATTAAACTCTTTGGCTACGTTGCAAGCCTCTTGACCAATCATTGAATCGGCAACCAACAACACCTCGGTCGGATTGGCGATTTTTTTAACCTCTTTAACCTCATCCATCAGCACTTGGTCAATTTGCAAACGACCGGCCGTATCCAAGATGATGACATCATAACCGCCTTTTTTTCCTTCGCTTATTGCGCGTTTGGTAATGGCTTCCGGCTTTTCTCCTTTAACAATCGGCAAACATGTAACACCGATTTTTTCTGCCAGTTGCGACAACTGCTCTTGTGCTGCCGGACGATAGATGTCCAAAGAGGCCAATAAAACTTTTTTCTTTCCCTTCAACTTGTTGGCAATTTTGGCAGAAGTTGTGGTTTTACCTGAACCTTGCAAACCGACCATTAAAATGCAAACCGGCGGCACGGCACGGAAGTTTAACTCACTTCCTTCTTCTGAACCCAAAAGTTTGACCAACTCGTCATGAACAATTTTGACAACCATTTGTCCCGGTTGGATGGATTTGACAACCTTTTCACCCAAAGCCTCAACTTTAACCTTGGCAATAAAGTCTTTAACCACCGGCAAAGACACATCGGCTTCCAATAAAGCGATGCGAATTTCGCGCATGGCTTCGTCAATGTCTTTTTCCGTCAATACACCGCGTGATGTAATCTTGGAAAAAACCGAGCCTAATTTATCTGTCAGAGCCTCAAAAATTGTCTTATTCCTTCTTTTATCCTTATGAAACCCGCGAAAACAAGTACCTACATACTATTGCACGCAGGCGACGGCCTGAGCGAACACCCACTCGCCCTCTTGCCCTGTGTACCGCGTTGCTCCTACAACACTACACGTAAACAAGTGCCTACATACTATTGCACGCCAGTGTGCGAACCCTCGCTGACTGGCGGCACTCCTTGGAGTGTTATATGTTTCTCGTGCTTTTCACTTGGAAAAGTTGTTATGTTGCTGTTTTTATAATGGGTTTTATTGTAAGAGTCAAGCTAAAAATAGCCCCTTTTCAGACCGATTCTTAACTTGGATTTGCTTGCGAATCCTATTTTGTTTGTGTTTATGCAAAAATTATGATATTATAAGCTTATGTTGGATCCAGAATAAGGGAGAAAGACGATGGTTGAAATGAGTCATGATGAAAAACTTCAGAAAGAAGCATTGTTTGATTTTGATAAAAAAGATCAATATGAAGATTTGGCTTCTTATAAGCAAGAACAAGCTCAATGGGCTGAAAAAGAAGCCGCTCACCAAAAAGACAGAGAAGCTGATTATTCTAAAAAATATTCTCAACTCAAAGAAGCTACTTCTGCCATTGATTATATTAAATCAACACTCGAATGGGTAAAAAAAGCCGACCCCAAATTAGCTGCACAAACAGAAGCTTATTTAGCATCTATGATTAATACAGATTTATCCATGCCATCTGCTGCTAAACGACTTTCCGAAAAAGCCGTGGATCTTGATGGCTCAAAACAATCACTTTGGGGCAAGCTAAAAAATAAAGCTAAAAACTTTATAAAACCTAATAATGCCAAAGCTACATTAGAAGCTCAAATCGGCAAACTAAAAGAACAAATGGCTGCCAACCCTGAAACTTTTGAATGGTTGAAACAATGTTCAAGACCGGAAGGCAAGACTTATGACAACAAAGAAAGAGTATCTTTTGCTCAATTAACCGAAACTCGCGGTTCTATCTTGCAAAATTATAATCATGAGCGCGTTTCGGCCATGAGAGCTAAAGAAGATGCCTTGAAATATCAGCAAACAACCATGCAAGATTCGCAAAGCTATCAAAGTGATGCAAACAAAATGCAAGAATTTCGTGATAATGCGGCTAAAGAAATAGGATTACGCTCTGAAGCTCGTGAAACAACAGGTATCAAAGATATTAATACCAATAGCGGCGTTGACCGTTTGGCTGAAAAAGCTAAAATGATGGAAGGTTTAACACCGCAACAACGCTTAGCTTATCGCATGGAACAACTCAGAGGAACAGGAAAAGCTGAAGCTAAACCTGTTGTAAAAAGAGAAATGGATTCTAATATTATGAGTAAGGCTATACAAGGAAAACAAAACGCATAAAAATTTATTATCTCGTTAAAAGAGGAATCTTTGTTCAAAAGATTCCTCTTTTTTATTTGCCTATCATAATTCAGATTTTATTTGGATTCGCAATTAAAGCATTAAACAAATCGTTAAAATTGTTGTTAAAAAATTATGATTTTTTTGCATCTATCCTATTGACTCAGAATAATTTTGTTCTAGAATCTGGTTATCAAAAAAATTTTTATGAATATATTAACCTTATAATTAAATAACGCATGGAAGCAGTCTTCTTTTTTATAACAGAATTCCTAGTTGGATTTTTGTTTATATTATTAATTTTTACCGGAGTATCACAAATTGTATCCGGTTTGGCAGATAAAAAATAAGTTGTATGGCAATTAGTTTGTTCATGTTTGACTTAAAGCCTTGAATTTTGTATGTTTCAGCTGACGTATTTTATTCAGGGCTTTTGTTATTTTAAAAGCATAAAAAAAAAGAACCAAATTCAACATCCGGCTCTTTTTCCCTTTACTTGGATTTTATAATCTTGCCAAGGCTTGATTGATACGATTTATCGTTTCATCTTTACCCAAAACAACAGCAATTTCCGTTGCGCCGCCCGGAGTGGTTTCTTTTCCGGACAATGCTATGCGCAAAGGATACAAAATTTGACCGTTTTTAACACCTAAAGTTTCAGCCAAAGCTTTCAGCTTTTCAAACAAAGCCTCGTTGCTCCAAACATCAGCCTCAGCTAACACGGTTTTAGCTTCTGCTAAGGTCTTTTTAGCAACTTCGGCATCGCTTTTCATTTTTTTATTGAAATATAAGTCATTAGAAAAATCTTTAACTTGTTCAATAAAATCAATTTGGTTTGGAATATCTCCCAAAACCTCAACACGCGGTTGCAAAACTTTGCTCAAAAATTCTTCATCAACTTTTCTTGACAGACACTCTTTATAATATGGCGTTGCCAATTTATGGAATTCTTCTACCGGCAAAGCTCTGATATAGCAACCATTCATCCATGTGAGTTTGGTAATATCAAAAATAGCCGGAGATTTGTTCAATCTTTCAACCGAGAAGATTTTTTTTAACTCATCAAGAGAGAAAATTTCTTGATCGTTTCCTGGGTTCCAGCCTAATAAAGCAATGTAGTTGATGATGGCTTCCGGCAGATAACCTTTGGCGACCAAATCTTGGAAAGAGGCATCGCCGTTACGTTTACTCAACTTATGTTGTGCATCTTTCATAACAGGTGGAACATGAACATATTGCGGATGTTCCCAACCAAAATCTTCATAAATCAAATTATATTTCGGGGTGGAAGAAATATATTCATTTCCTCTGACGACATGGGTGATTTCCATTAAATGGTCATCCACAACATTGGCAAAGTTATACGTCGGCAAACCGTCTGATTTTAACAATACACCCTCATCCAACTCGTCATAGTCAATTTCAATATCACCATAAACCTCATCATGATATTTAGATTTTCCGGTCTTGTTAATGGTTTGGCGAATTACATAAGGCTCACCAGCGGCAACTCTTGCTTTGGCTTCTTCCAAGCTCAAGTGTTTGCAAGGGTCTTGGAACTTGATGTTTTGCTCTTCGTCTTTCTGTTCATCGGCATCTTCTTTGGAGCAGAAGCAATAATGCGCGCCGCCCAACTCAACCAATTTGTGGGCATATTCAGCGTAAATATTTCTTCTTTCTGATTGGATATACGGACCATAATTACCACCAATATCCGGACCTTCATCCCAATTCATGCCAACGCGTTTCAATGTGGCATAAATGATATCGGTTGCGCCTTCGACATAGCGTTTTTGATCGGTATCTTCAATACGCAAAATAAAATCACCACCTTGAGCTTTGGCAATCAAATATTCATACAAAGCCGTGCGCAAGTTACCAATATGCATATATCCCGTAGGACTTGGGGCAAAACGAGTTCTGGTTTTCATTCTTTTTCACCTTAAAATATTATCATATCAAATTAGCCCTACCATAAAACAAAAAAAACGGCTTGCCAAGTCTTTATTCTTCGATGTTATTTTTTCCTCCTTTCTACATAATATTTTACGACACCTCACATTTTGGTTGCAAAAAAAAAAAATGATTTATTATAGATAGTATAGGCTTTAATTCTATTATTTCATGGAGGCGTATTATGATAAAATCTGTGTTAACCTGTTGTCAGGTTGTGGCTTGTTTGCTATTACCGACTTTTTTTAATTCAGCTTTGGCTCTTGATACGTTCGACCATAATTTATCATTCACACACACACTTGAATTAAAGCCTATCCAATCTTATCAA
>CASFJK010000029.1 GCA_949295025.1 uncultured Pseudomonadota bacterium | reverse complement strand
CGTCAGACCGTCATGCGCCCTTAAGGCGTTTGCTGGCACCATTAGGGTTACACCCGCTTATGAAGAACCACCGGCTAAGCCGGTGGGTTACTTTTTTATAGCTTAATGAATTTTACTTAATATTGCTCTTGTTTTTTTGGTATGAAAAGCTATATTTTTTTACAAATTTTATCATTATGTTTAATTTCAAACCAAATCATTATGGATAATAATTTTTTTATGAAGATTGAAGATGTGTTCTACAACCAAGGTATTTTTGTTGTTGGTTCCATTCAAAGGGGAGCTATCCGAATTTGGGATAAGGTACTGATTGTTGGAGAAAATACAGAAATGAGAAATCTTTGTATTTCTATAAAAAAATATGATAGCAGCAACAGAATTGAAGCAACACCTGTTCAAGAAGCCAGTGCAGGTGATTGTGTCTGCATTGGTTTAATTGAAGGATCAAAATTTCAGATTAGAAAGGGAATGAATCTGATCCCTCAAGTATGAAGTATTATGGCCGTCGGATTAAAGCTGACGGCTTTTTTTATGGTCGGAATGACTGGACTCGAACCTTTCTAGCTTGGTAAATTCGCAAAGCTCATTACCAAAGTGTCGGTCACTTGTTTTGTATCCAATTATTTTAACCACAAAAAAAACCACCGCAATGGGTGGTCTTTTTTATGGTCGGAATGACTGGACTCGAACCAGCGACCTCTTCGTCCCGAACGAAGCGTTCTACCAGGCTGAACTACATTCCGTTATTCTTAACTCGTATGTAAATACCACAAAAAAAAAATTAAACAAGTCTTTTTTTTATTTTTTTGTATTTTGTTGGTAAATAAATTTTTCTGAACTGTTCATTTGTTTTAAATCTTTTTCCAATTCTTGATTAGGGGGAATTTTTCCGGTTAAAGATATTATTTCTAAATCTCTTTTGTAGTTTTGATAGGCTTTTTGAAATTTGGGTTTATCAAATTGAATATAGTCACTCATAAATATTTTTTGTTTTTTTTCTTGTGTTTGAGGTTGTTGCGCATAAGCACTATGTGTGATTAATATAAAAAAAAGAATGATTTTTAGCATTTTAAAGTCCTTTGTTTTTTGTATGATAATCATTTTTTAACTAAAAAACAATATCGTAAAGAAAAATGGATGAAAAAATTATGAAATTTTTTATTTTTTTTATGTTTTTTATGCTTAAGTCATTTGTTGTTCTGGCTGCTTCTTCTAATTATTGTAGTCAGGTTAATGCCATGCCTCAAATCGAATTGAAGACCTCTTACGGAAATTTAATCTATGATTTTTCAATGAACGCTTCAGAGCTAACTAAATTTTCAAAATTAAGTGAAAGAAAAGCAGAGAAGGGAGTGTTTAGCGAAGGGTATACGCATGTCCTATATGGTCATGGAGCTCAAGTTCAAGCACGTATAAAACATATTCGCAAAGATTTTTATTGCATTTGGCCAGAAAAGATAGAGCTTCGTTTTTATTTACAAGATCCCAAAATATATATTGCTAATAATATACCTAAAGCTTCATGTCGATATGCATTGATTGTCAGACATGAACAAATGCATGCCTGGATTTATAAGACAACTTTGGATTATTTTTTGCCGGTTATTTGGGAAAAAATGCAGGATGTTGTGAAAAATTTAAAAGGGATTTCGGTTCAAAATAAATCTCAAGCTCAAGCTGCCGTCGATTTTTTGCAAGATTATTATAAGTTAGAATTGAAAGGTTTGTCTGATAAGTTTGCTACCTTAATTAATGCAGAACATGACAAATTTGACAATTGGGATAATTATAACGCTGAAGCTAAATTGTGTGATGATTTTGATAAAAGACACAAATATTATACCCCGATTAATTATTTGTCAGAATGAGGAATAAGCTTATTAATTCGTTCAATTATAAATGTGCGTTGTTCTCCACGTTGGAGGCAATGGGCCAGAAGCTTGTCTTGTTTGATATAGAGCGGAATAATCAAACGTTTTGATAGTTCACCATTAGCTTTTTGGTAGTCTATTTGTAATTTTTGCTTTTTATAAATGGCTTGTTGTAATATTTGTAATTTTCTTTTGTTATCAAACTCTTGCGGAATGTATTGAGATAAAAATTGAGCAATTTTTTCATCGGTCATTACATGGCGTTTTTGTATGGGTTTGGTTAGGCTAATGCCTTCAAATGATGTGCAGCGGCTCAAGGCAACGTATAATTGTCCGGTGGCAAAGGTGCCTCTGCCAATATCTATGGTCACGTGGTCAAAAGTTTTGCCCTGACTTTTGTGAATGGTTACGGCCCAAGCCAAACGGAATGGAAATTGCGTGAAAGAGCCAATAACCTCAGATACAATTTCTTTGCCTTCCATGGTATATTTGAAAATTTCCCAAGAATAGGGGAATACCTCAACCAATTTTTGATTGTTCATTAATCTTACCGAAACATGTTTGATGCGTCCGTTTTCAAGAAAAATCTTTTCAATGTATCCCAAACTGCCGTTAACCCAACGGTTTTTACTATCATTGTTCAAAAACATGATT
The DNA here is from genome assembly GCA_949295025.1 of uncultured Pseudomonadota bacterium. Lineage (GTDB taxonomy): Bacteria > Pseudomonadota > Alphaproteobacteria > RF32 > CAG-239 > CAJLXD01. The sequence continues at coordinate 7,193 of CASFJK010000029.1, read as the reverse complement.
TGGGCGCCGGTGCGAAAATAAAGTTCTTCACTGTTGGGATATGATTCTTGGTTGAAGCTACCATCAATAACAGCATTGGCACAGTAGGTGATGCCCTCAAGTTTATTTAAATGTTCTTGGTTGATTTCCTCAGCTAAAGCATTGGTAGAGGTCAAAAAAATCTGAAATTCGGTTAAATTATAAAATTTTTGCTCCGTGTTCAAACGGCTGTTTAATTTATTTATGTCTGCTTCGGTAACGGTATTGTTGCGGAAGCGGCTGAGCATTTCTATAAATTCGGTATCTTTTTGGCGGTAAATTTTTTGCAGTTCTACGACTTCCAAAGAGATTTTTTTGAAAACCTCAGCACTGAAAAAATATGGCGAATCGTATTTTTGAAAAAAGTATGTTTGTTCCACGTTGGAAATGACCGGCGGAAGTTGGTATAAATCTCCGACAAACACCATTTGTACCCCGCCGAAAGGGGCATCTTTTTCAGGACCATAGATCTCTAGAAATGTGTTGATACAGTCCAGCAAATCGGCTCTAAGCATGGAAACTTCGTCAATTACCAAGGTTTCCAGATTTTTGAATATGCGTTTGCTTCTGGGTGAGAAATCGCCGGATTTAATTTTTTCGGGTGTGATATTTATCGGAAAGCCAAAAAAACGATGTATAGTTTGTCCTTTGACATTGAGTGCAGCAACGCCTGTGGGAGCCAAGATAACCATGTTTTTATTGATATGGTCGCGGCAATAAGACAAAAAGGTGGATTTTCCGGTACCGGCTTTGCCCGTGACAAACAAATGCTTGGCACTGTTATTGATAATATCCAGTGCTTTGGTAAATTCTGTTGTCATTTCAATTTGTTGCGGCATATATCATCCTTTTATCTTATAAACCTTATCCATACTATACAAAAATTTTGCAAGAACAATTTGAAAAATAAATTTTATTCACTATATAATATAAAAAAACTGAGGATTATTAAAATGGATGCCAATGCACTTTTCAGATTGACCAATGGGTTATATGTTTTGGGCGCTAATGACAACGGAACTCCGGTCGGAAGTTTGATTGATGCCGTTTCTCAAGTAGCTCATTCTCCGGATATTATCATTGTTTCTTGTGGAAACAATAGCTACACCAAAGAGGTGATTGAAAAAACGGGAGAGCTTTCTTTGAGCGTGCTCGGCAAAAGTGTTAATCCTTTTGTTATTGCCAATTTTGGTTTTCAATCTTCTCGCAATGTGAAAAAATGGGATAATGTTGAAGCCGATTTTAAGGACGGTTTGCCCTATTTGAAAGATTGTACCGCTGTTTTGAAAGCTAAAGTTATCAGCAAACAAGTTTTTTCCAGCAATACTATGTTTGCCGCCGAAGTTGTTGACGGTGAATGTCGCAATGAAGAAGATGCTTTGACTTATGCCGATTATCGAAATGGATTTAAAGATAAGGTTATGCAAAGCTTTCAAGAATACAAATCTAAACTTAACTCTCAAAAATAAGGAGATAATTATGACTGAAGAAAAGAAAAATTTGAAATGGGTTTGCACCGTATGCGGTTATGTTTATGATGAAGAAACCCCGTTTGAAGAATTGCCAGAAGATTGGGTTTGCCCGTTGTGTGGTGTTGACAAATCTTTCTTTGAACAAAAAGAAATGTAATTTGCATTGAATTAAAAAAAGCTCCTCAAATGAGGAGCTTTTTTATTTTCTCTAAAATAATTATTTTTTAGGAGAAGCTTCCAAAGTTTTGCCATCAAGCGTATATTTTTCAATTTTGCTGTTTTGAGCTGTTTCTTGGAAAGATTCTGCCAAAGCATTTTGAGCCAGCATAGCGCGCAATTGCGGTTTGATGGTTTTTAATTCAGCCGGTTTAGAATCTCTGATATCTTCAACCATGATGATATGGTAACCAAATTGGGTTTTAACCGGAGTTTTAGAATATTCACCTTTTTTCATGGCAAAGGCTGCATTTGAAAACTCTGGAACCATTACACGTTTGGTAAAGTAACCAAGTTCAGGTTTATCTTTGCTGTATTTTTTAGCTAAAGTATCAAATTTTTCGCCTTTTTTGAGTTTGGCAATAATATCTTTGGCAGTTTTTTCATCATCAACCAAAATGTGCTTAGCTTTCATTTCTTTTTCAGATTTGAAAGTTTCTTTATATTCATCATAAAGTTTTTTGATTTCAGAATCGGTTACTTTTTCATCAACTTGTTTTTCCATGTAAATTTTTCTGGCCAATTCTTCTTTTGCCAATTTTAACTGAGATTTATATTCCGGAGTTTCTTCAATTTTGGCTTTTTGAGCTTGTTGGTAAACAATTTTTCCGCTGATAAAGCCGTCTAAAGCTTTGTTATAGAATTCTTCAAAAGAGACGCGGTCTTTAATTTGTGGATTGGCTTTATAGGCTTCTCTTACTTCTTCAACCGTAATTTTCTCTCCGTTAACAACGGCAGCAATACCATTTTTTCCTTCTGCACAAGCATTGTTTGCATTAAGCATCAAGCTTCCGAGCAAGGTCAAAGCAATGTATTTTTTATCCATGCTGTTTTCTCCATATAGTTTTATTGACTGCCCATATTTATACAACATAAAACCAAAGATTGCCAAATATTTTTTTTGCATAGTTTATAACTTTTGCGCTGCTCTTGACTTTCGGGCTCAGAAACACTATTTTCTTTGCTAGATTATAAGATTTAAATGAGGAAAAGTATAATGTTAGGCAGTCTTGCTCGTAAAATTTTTGGTAGTGCTAATGATAGATTTGTGGCAAAACAATATAAGTTAGTACAAAAAATCAATGCGTTAGAACCTGAAATAACGCTCTTGAGTGATGAACAATTGCGTGCTAAAACTATAGAATTTCGCGAGCGTTTGAAAAATGGTGAAACTCTGGATGACTTGTTGCCAGAGGCTTTTGCCGTTGTTAGAGAGGCTGCCAAACGCACTCTTGGTCAACGTCATTATGATGTTCAGCTTATTGGCGGTATTGTCCTTCACAAAGGTATGATTGCCGAAATGAAAACCGGTGAAGGTAAAACCTTGGTAGCAACGTTGGCTGCGTATCTTAATGCTTTGGAAGGCAAGGGTGTCCACATTGTTACTGTGAATGACTATTTGGCAAAACGTGATGCTGAGTGGATGGGACAAGTTTATCGCTTCTTGGGTTTGACCGTTGATTATATTGTACATGGTAAAGATGATGATCAACGCCGCGCCGCTTATAATTGCGATATTATTTATGGAACCAATAATGAGCTCGGTTTTGACTATTTGCGCGATAATATGAAATTTGAACGCGCCGATATGGTTCAACGTCCGTTTAACTTTGCCATTGTTGATGAAGTGGACTCAATTTTGATTGATGAGGCTCGTACTCCTCTTATTATTTCCGGTCCGGCCGAAGATAGCTCTGAAAAATATATCCTCGTTAATAAAATTATTCCGCATCTTCTGGAAACCGATTATGAAAAAGATGAAAAAGCTAAAACCGTGGTTTTGACCGAAGCAGGACAAGAGCATGTGGAACAACTTTTGAAAGAAGTCGGTTTGATTAAAGATGGTGGCTTGTATGATATCAATAATGTAACACTCGTTCACCACGTTAATCAGGCTTTGCGTGCACACAAAATGCATATCCGTGATATTGACTACATTGTTAAAGATAACAAAGTTGTGATTATTGACGAGTTTACCGGTCGTATGATGGAAGGTCGCCGTTATAGCGATGGTTTGCATCAAGCAATTGAAGCCAAAGAAGGTGTGCCAATTCAATCTGAGAACCAAACCTTGGCATCTATCACCTTCCAAAACTATTTCCGCCTTTATCCAAAACTTTCCGGTATGACCGGTACGGCTATGACCGAAGAGGGCGAATTTAATGAGATTTATGGTTTGAATTGTGTAGAAATTCCAACTAATCGTCCGGTTATTCGTATTGATGAACATGATGAAATTTATCGTACCGCCAAAGAAAAATATAATGCCATTATTAATACCATTTTAGATTGCCACAAACGTAATCAACCGGTTTTGGTAGGTACAACTTCTATTGAAAAATCTGAACTCTTAGCAGATTTGCTCAGAGCAAAGTCTTCAGTTCGATTTGAAGTTTTGAATGCACGTCACCACGAGCGTGAAGCGGCCATTGTGGCTCAAGCCGGTGTTCCGGGGGCTATTACCATTGCTACCAATATGGCCGGTCGCGGTACTGATATTCCGTTGGGTGGTGATGTTGAAATGCGCCTGAAAGAAACCTTGAAAGGTGATGAAACCCCCGAGCAAATTGCCGAATTGCGTGCAAAAATTAAGTCTGATGTTGAAAAGGCTAAAGAAGAAGCTTTGGCTGCCGGCGGTTTGTATGTTATTGGTACCGAGCGTCACGAGAGCCGCCGTATTGATAACCAATTGCGCGGTCGTTCCGGTCGTCAAGGTGACCCCGGACATTCTAAATTCTTCCTCTCTTTGGAAGATGATTTGATGCGTATTTTTGGCTCTGAACGTATGAGCATTATGTTGCAGCGTTTGGGCTTGCCCGAAGGTGAGGCTTTGGTTCATCCGTTTATTACCAAGGCTTTGGAAAAGGCTCAAAGAAAGGTTGAAGAACGCAACTTTGATATTCGTAAAAACTTGCTCAAATACGATAATGTGATGAATGATCAACGTAAGGTTATTTATGAGCAACGTAAAGAATTGATGGAAAGTGAAGATGTTTCTGATACCATTCAAGATATGCGTGATGAGTTTGTTGATGCTCTTGTTCATCAATATGCTCCTTATGGGACCATGCCAAGTGAGTGGAATTTGGAAGGTTTGACTCAAGAGTTGAACAGAACCATCGGCATGAGTTTTCCGCTTAAAGAAATGGCCAATGAAAAAGAGCTGACAGCGGATATGTTTGCGCAAAAGATTGTTGATGCCATGGAAGAAACTTTGACCGAACGCAATAAAGATGTTCCCGAATCCGTTATGCGTTTTGTTGAAAAATCTATTTTGTTGCAAGTGCTTGACCAACTTTGGAAAGACCATATTGCCGCTTTGGAATTGATGCGTCATACCATTGTTTTGCGTGCTTATGGTCAAAAAGATCCACTTAATGAATATAAACGAGAAGCATTTAATATGTTTTCATATCTTTTAGACCAATTACGTGAGAAGGTTACTTTCTTGATTTGCAATGCTCAAATTCAAAGTAATTCTGCTGAAAGTATGAACCGTCCGCAAGCACAACAAAACTATAAGGAAGTGCATGAAACACCGGAATCAGTGATGGGGGGAACAGCGCAAGCTCCACAATCGGAGGAAAACGAAAAACCGACGCCATTCCAATATAAACCGTTTGATGCCAATGATCCGACAACTTGGGGTAAGGTTGCGCGTAATGATCCTTGTCCCTGCGGCAGCGGCAAAAAATTCAAACACTGCCACGGCAAGTTTAATTAAAAGTCAAAAAGGCTCTGAATTTATGTTCAGAGCCTTTTGATGTGTTATAAATTAAAGGAAATTTATTTTAATATTTTGTTTTAATATTAGAGTTAAAGATTAATAATGCCTCTAATAAGATAGTCTAAGTTCGTTTTGCTTGATCCATCCCATTCACCAGAGGTAAAGTCTAAATTCCAAGCTCTCCAGTCAGCTCCGCTTTCTGTTGTCGATGACCAATATATTCCTCTGTCTCCAAATCCTGCATCTTGTACACCTAATGTTATTTTTTGTAATTTTGTTAGAGTTTCATTAATCTTGTCTTTATTGTTGTATATGATTTGTAATTCATCTTTTGTTGGAAGTTTCCATCCTCTTATATTGCCTATAGAATACAGAGATAAATAACTGTTTGCTTCATTCCAATTTGCTTGAGGTTCATCTAAGAATATTACAAAACGAGGATTTGTATTGGCGACTACCCCAATTATGGTTTTAGAAGGATCAATATTATTAATATCTCCAGCACAAACTTTATCTGAATAAACGACATCTCCGATGCTATTGCATGGTTTTGTTATGTAATTTTTTGTTTCCTTACAAAAGACTTTGCTTGTATCAAAGGGACAACGGATGATATCACCAGAACATGCGTTTTCTGATTTTGTGTATCCCATTTCAGCACAATCTCCGGTTACGCAAGCAGCTTGCAAAGACGAAGAAAAGCTCAAAACGGAAGTTAATAAAACTAAAGAAAATTGATATTTTGTCATTATTTTTCTCCTTATTCAAAATCTATACAAGCCACTTTGGAAGTATCAAAAGGACAAGCAATTTGGGATAAATTACCACAAGAACCAGGGGTGCGTTTATATCCTAGAGTGTCGCAGTCAGTTGTCATAGGTACAGAGCACCAATAAGTATCAGTATCTTTTTTATTATATTTACAGCCGGTGACTTTATATTTTTTAGCTTCTGTAGAGCAGTTTGAAGAAGTCGGGGTGCAACTGTCACAAATTTTATCACTAGGGCATGAGCTTAAAGTGTAGCCAGAACAGTTGTTGACAATACAATCTTTTTCACAAATTCCTCCGCTACTGCAAGTACCATTTTTTTCATGATAACCGGAATCACATTTACATCCGCATTTAATTTGTTTTGTTCCATCACCATCGGTACAATCACAATAAGTGTAAGAAGAGTTAGCCGGTTTAGATGTTATTTTATCTGTACAAGGAATGCAGCAATCTCGGGTGTTTTGACAGCATCCATTATCGCATTTTTGTGTTCCATTGGTACAATTGTTTTGATTTGGAGATGGAGTACAAGTTTTATCAATGCAAATATTTCCACAATATTTCGTACAAACATCATTAGCACAACTTGTATCTACTTTAGGAGGACATACACAAGTTTCATTTTGTTGTAAGTAAGGAGTTTCACAAGCATAAACACGATACATGGTAATGTTAAAAGGGCATCTCTCACACTTACCACCGGTTGGACAAGCAGAAAGGGGGTAACTGCTGCAGCTTTTGTCATTATAATTGCTATCTAAGCTATCATAGCTTGATAAACCCAGGTCATCATAACGATCAGGCAAAAAGGTTGATTTGGCAATTTGATAAGATTGGATAGGCTTTAATTCGAGTGTGTGTGTGAATGATAAATTATGGTCGAACGTATCAAGAGCAAAAGCTGAATTAAAAAAAGCCGGTAAGAGCAAACAAGCCACAACCCGACAACAGGTTAACACAGATTTTATCATAATACGCCTCCATGAA
>CASFJK010000028.1 GCA_949295025.1 uncultured Pseudomonadota bacterium | reverse complement strand
CTCATGTCCTTCAGGTGCCAAATGTGAAAGATGTCCTTTCAATTTCAAACTATTTCGAATTTATGCCTGTTCTGATCCATACATTTTATCTGATGGTGCATGTACCTGCCCTCCGGCCGTTTCAACCAATAATCCTAACGATGTTTGCACCAAATATTGCGGAAGCACCTGTATAGAAAAAACCTGCACACCTTCTATTGACCAAACAAATTGTACCAATGGTGAAGTTGCCTGTGATGATGGCTGTGGTGGAACCTCTCGTCAATGCTGTATCGCTTGTACCAATAAAGTTACATCAAAACCATCCAATGCTAAATTCATTTATGAAAACTGTACAGACGGCGATGGTACACATCAAATTCAAACAGATTGGGAATGTACAGATGGGTTCCATAAAAATGGCGAAACCTGTGAAAAAGACTGTATCGTCAACAACTGCTCTGGTTTTGATTTAACATCATGTCCTGAAGGCTCTGTTTGCGATAGTTGTACTCCAACCGCTGCAAATTGTTCTACTGAAACTATAAAATATAAAATTATCGGATGTTCTAATAGCAATGAAGTCCATTTAGACAACTATTGGTGTGACGGTGCTTTACGTTGCTTAATACAATAATAAGGAGAAAGAAAATGGAAACAAGAAATAATAAAATATTAGGAGCAAGCTTGTCTCTTGTAGCTTTTTCCTTTGGCTTTGCATCTCAAGCTTATGCTCAAACCTGTAAAGTTCACCCCACTTGTGAAGGTTTGGGCTATGTTGATACTGAAAGTAAATGTGAAAATGGAGAAATGGTCAAATGTCCATTTGACGCCAGCAAAGTCTTTTGCAGAAAGAAAAAGAAAACAGGTAAAGTCATAAAATTTGTTGCTATTATGTCAAAAAACTGTCCTACAGGTCTATCTTTTTCTGGATACACAACAACAAACATGGGACAAAAAAAAGAATTTTTGTGCAGTAGCTCTTTTTGCTATGATAATGGAAACCCTACATACCAATCTAATGAAACAGAGACAGTTATTCTTGAAGGTGAAAGCATCACCCTACACAGTCTTAATAGCGTATTTAGCTCTGTTTCGTCACCCACGGGTAAAAGCTTTCCTATATCAAATAACAACGTAACATTTAACGCTAACACATCTGCTGAAATGGCCAGTGCCGGATTATCTTTGTATGACATATGGACTTTACAATGTAGTGATGAGCCGATAATAAATGCAACGGCTAATGTTACCGTAAAGACTATTGTTTTGGGATCGTCTATGACTGATTTTTATATTAACGGAACGATAGATAGAGCCGAATGTAAAATCGTTGACGTAAAAGGTAAGACAGCTCCTGTTGGTATGAACCAATCAGTCACAGGAACATTCAGTGCAGGCCACTTAAGCATATCCTGTCCATTTGCAATCAAGCCAACAACTGGATATTATAATACATTTTCGTTCAACTATGCTTCTGTTAATGGCGAAACAATAAATAATCAATACATTGACTACACACTCGAACCTAATGGAAATTATACAATAAATATTTACTACAGAGAAATGTAATAACGAAACAATATGTACTAAAGGAGAAAGAGAATGAGTAAAATAACAAAAAAAATCTTAGGAGCAAGCCTTAGTCTTGCGGCTTTCTCCTTTGGCTATATTTCTACAGCTTCAGCTCAAACTTGCACTCAACCTATGACTTGCGAAGAGATGGGATATATAGATACTGTCGACAGATGTGAGGGTGATGCCATGATTAAATGCCCTTCCGACTTATCTAAAGTCTTCTGTCGCAATAGAAAAGCTTGTACGCCTAACGCATGTTCCGGCTACACTCTATCATCTTGTCCTGCAAATGGTAATTGTTCTACTTGCGATAAAGTAAATGACGATTGCTCTAGCGGTGGAACTAAATATAAGTTAGATAGTTGTGCATCTGGATACAAAATCAGTGGAAGCTCTTGTATTAAAGATTGTACAGCAGACAGCTGCTCTGGGTATACATTATCATCTTGTCCAAATCATGGTTCATGTTCTTCTTGTACAATAAAAAATTCAGACTGCACAACGGGTAAAACCAAATATAGATTGAATTATTGCACCGATGGTTTCTATGAAGATGGAGATTCTTGTAGACAAGATTATTCCGTAGAAAACGTGTCTATTTATTGTGATCAATCTCCCTATTACTGCTATGGTACTGCAACATGCTCTTGTGCTGATGGAACATCTAAAAAACTAACATTTTCATATTCAGAAACAGGAGATTTTATAGATAAAACATATATCTTAGATGAATGGGATTACGATTGTAATTATTTCTGTAACTAAGAAATTAAATTAATACATATTTTATTAAAACATAAAAAAGGAGAAAGAGAATGAGTAAAATAACAAAAAAAATCTTAGGAGCAAGCCTTAGTCTTGCGGCTTTCTCCTTTGGCTATGCACAAAACGTTCAAGCTCAAAGTTGCGTTGTTCTTCCAACCTGCGAAGAATTAGGATATACAGATATAGCTGCAAGATGTGAAAATGGCGAACTTTTAAAATGTCCATTTGATGAAAGTAAAGTCTTCTGCCGTTCTGCTCCAACGACAAAAGTCTGCGATACAATCGGCGATATCTTACTTGACGATAAAACCTGTATCGCCGCCGCAGATAGTGATAATATTCCTTCTGATCGTACCCCAATTGGTGTGATTTTTGATGTCAGCCGCAAACTCGCAATTGCTTTAGAAGATAGCGGTTACTTAAAATGGGCTTCTCGTTACGATGACGACATTGCGGAATTAACAAACTATCAAAGCTCAAAGAAAACAAGTGATTTTAGTGGTAGAAGCAACACTAGTATTATTATAGCTCATGGTAATAGTAATGGCTATGACACTCCTGCTGCCGATTACGCTTATAATTACTCTACTACAGGAACACAACAAGGTGATTGGTATTTACCCGCCGCAGGAGAAGTAAAATTAATATATGACAACAAAGATATTTTAAACAAGAGTTTATCACAACTTGGTGGGACAGAGCTAGGAACATCCTATTGTTGGTCTTCTACGGAATGTAGTGATAAAGGTCGCGTATGGGCTTTTTATGTTCAGAATGATTATTGGACAAACTATCTTAAAACAGGTAGCAAAGGTTACGTTCGTCCTGTTATTTCCTTTAACACATCATGTACCCCTAATGCATGTTCTGGCTACACTCTATCATCTTGTCCTGCAAATGGTAATTGTTCTACTTGCGATAAAGTAAATGACGATTGCTCTAACGGAGGAAAAAAATACAAATTAGATTCATGTGCATCTGGATATGAAATTTCAGGAAATGAATGTAAAAAGATTTGTATTCCAGACGAAGATGAAACAGGATGTCGCTATGGAACATATTCTTGCTCAGATGGTTGTGGAGGAACAAGAATTTGTTGTGATATTCCAGATTGCCCAACAGGAACTAGATGGAATACAAAACAACAATGTTGCATCAGAACAACTTGTTACCCTTCTGGAAATTTACGATGTCCTTGTTATTAAGTGATTTGTACTACGTTACACTTATTCTACAACCAATTTTAATAACTAGAATACTGTACATAATTTCTTTGAATTTAATAGATAAATAAAAGGAGAAAGAGAATGAGTAAAATAACAAAAAAAATCTTAGGAGCAAGCCTTAGCCTTGCGGCTTTCTCCTTTGGCTATGCACAAAACGTTCAAGCTCAAAGTTGCGTTGTTCTTCCAACCTGCGAATCAATATGTGATCGAACTGTTACAGAAGATGATTCTTTTGAGTTTGTAAATTAAAAAAGAAAACTACCGATCTAGCTAGTAGTTTTCTTGTTACAAAAAAAGGCGTCATTCTGACGCCTTTTTTATTATCTAAATCTAGACTAAAATACATCCCCTTCTACCACCCAATTTCCATCATCAAACACCAAATGAAAAGTAGCGCAATTTTGCAGTTTATCAAAATCATATTTCAGGTAATTGAGCATAGCGCCCATCGTTCCGCCATGGATTGCAACTCCGGCAATTTTAAAATCTTCAGAAGTTATTTTAACTAACTCATTTAACACTCTGTCGAGAGCTTCTTTCTTGCTTTCACCATTCTTAAAACGAATGTTGAAATAATTTGGACTATTCCAATTATTGACAATTTCAGGAACGTTTTTTTGCAAATCTGTAATTAATTGACCTTCGGCATCACCGTAAAAACATTCACGCAAATCGTTGCGGACTTCTACCGGAATATTTAAGGCTTGAGCAACCACGTCTGCGGTATGTTTGGCTCTGATTAATGGGCTTGAAAAAATTTTTTCCAGACCTTTATCTTTGAGTTTTTCTATCAAGCCTTGCGCTTGTTTTATGCCATTTTCATTCAAATCATAATCCATACCGGAACCTTGCCAGCGTTTTTGTTTGTTTAGCTCGGTTTCTCCGTGACGGAAAACATAAAAATCTTTACGCATTCTTTTTTCTCTTTTCTTTCAAATCAGCATTTTTAACATCAGCCCAAGTAATTGTGGTTTGATTAATCCCCTTCTCCCAAACAAACCATGCAAACTCCATAGCTGGAGAACCAAAGCCCAAAAAATCGACCTTATTAGGAATAACAATCACCTTTGCTGGCGGAAATTCAGCATAAAGTTTAGCTCTTTTTTTTCCGGTCAGATAACGAATTGGAAGAAGCAAAGCCAAACATTTTTCAGACAGTTTTAACCCTTGCACAATAAATTCATAAGCCAAATGGAACGGTGGATTGGTAATGATATTTGGCGCGGTTTTATCTGAACCTAAAAAATCCACCCCACCTTGTCCATAGCCACGGTCAACCAAATCTGAGCTTTCAACATCGGCATAATGTTCTAAAAGCACTTCAGACAAACGACCATCTCCACATGCCGGCTCCCAAATTTTACCTTTGAAATGATAATTATTCAAAAGAGCCTCGGTCACGTAGCGAGGCGTTGGATAAAAGTCCTCTTTTTGACGCAAATCTTCAACCTTACGTCCTAACAATTTATATTGTTCATTAATCATCTATCAATCTCATCAATCAAAACTAAGCCAAAAATAAAATAAATCAAAATTATTGTAAAGAATAATATAATCAGCTATACTAGTTTAAAAATTCACGGATAGTTAAAATATGAAAAAAGCATGGATAAAGAAAACAGCTTTTTGCACGGGAATGCTTTTATGCGGTGTTTCCGTTTACAGTCTTATGCACAGAATTGCCGATGAAAATGCTTTTGAATTCAATAATACCCAATTAATCATTGGTAATGATACCATTTCCATGCAAAAATTTTATTATAACCTGAGCAACACGATACATGGTTGGATTTATACGGATAGTCAAGGAAAAACTATCAACATAGACAGCCTCAATAATACCTCTGTTAAAGAAGCCCAAAAACAACAAGGCTTGAAAGCTATAAACCTCAAAACACAAATTGACACCATTTATGTTTCTCAAGACATTTCCGAGCTAGAGAAAGACAAGCTCATTTATCAAAATAAAGATGCTCTTTTGTTCGAAAACATGCCTTCTATGGGGTTATATAATTATGATCGCATAACCATCCGCGAATTCCAAGCCAATTGTCCTAAATTGCAAAATAAAGTTGATAAAAATAATAATAAATTTAATTGCACTTTCCGACATGAATTTCAACACTATTTAAATACACTACATGGCATTAGAAAATGGAACAGCTATCCAATCAAATATGTTGAGTGTTGTCTTGATGAAATTTCAGCCAATATAGCTCAATGCTTGGAACAAAGAAAAAACTATCTCAAACATGGAAAAGATTTAAAATATATAACTGACCGCTTTAGCACATACAAACAAGCTATTATTGATAAAAAAATCACACCTCAAACAAAGCAAATATCTGCCGCAGAAGCAGAGTTTATCGCCAACTCGGTTTTCTCTTCTTGGATGCTGGAAAAATATGAAATATATGCACAACAAGAAAAAAGCCGAACCAACTTTTTTTTGCAAGATGCCTCTTTTGCTGCCATTCAAGAAGATACAAAAAAGCATCAAGAAGTTATGGAAAAATTTTTTACCATCGATGGATACAATTTTTGGCAACATATATCTCTTCGAGAACAAGAAATTTTTGAAAAAATCACGCCGGAAATGAAAAAAGAATGGGCTCTTTTTAACAAACAAAAATTTGCCAATATGTCACACTTAGAAAAACTGGAATATCAAAAACTACTTAAAGGTAATGAAAGCTACCCAAAAGACATCAACGCCAATAAAATCAAAGCCCGTATTATATCTTTTTTTGGCAAAGACCGATAATAGAAAAAAAGAATTTAACAAAAATTAATTATCCGTTTTTGCTTTACAAAGAACAAATTTATCTCTAGGCTAAATATCCGTTTAACTGTAAGGAATAATCTCATGATAAAATTTATTTTACCTCTTATTGTTCTTCTATCAGCGCCCTTTTCCATCAATGCTCAAGAAAAAACATCATATCAATTAAGCACCCATATTTTAGATATAAATTCAGGCAAACCAGCAAGTGGAGTGATAATAAAACTTTATCAAAAACGCTCTGATAATTTATGGCAAGAAATTGATTCCGGAATAACCGATGCCAACGGACGCATTGCCGATTTTTTACCTCAAGATAAAGATAATTCAGGAATTTACAAACTGAGCTTTGAAACGAAAGAATATTTTGAAAAACAAAAATTATCATCAATTTATCCTTATGTTGATGTTGTTTTCCAAATAGAGGGAAATTCTCACTATCACATTCCGTTGACCATGTCTGCCAACGGCTATGCAACATATCGAGGAAATTGATTTTTGATTTGCAACATTAATAAAGCCCCTAAAAACGGGGCTTTTTATATATGGAGCAGGCAACGGGAATCGAACCCGCATTTCAAGCTTGGGAAGCTCGCATTCTAACCATTGAATTATGCCTGCATAACAGTGCTAAATAATATTACACTGCCCTAAAGTTTCAAGCATAAAAAAAGAGCATTGCATAAAAAGCTTGAAAATTTTTCAAGCTTTTTACCAAAATGCTCTCCATGTGCTGCATAAAATAGCAACGGACAATTCTGTCAAAATCCAATAAATAAGAAACGGAAGTATCAACCAAAATAAAACATGTGGTATAAAATCATTTACATAAACATATGTCATACCACAAACAATCATTACAAAGGCCGTAAATTGTCTTAAAAAATGAGGATTATAAACTTCAAATAAGTTGGCATCAAAAATATGTTCTTCACGCAAAGCCCATAGAATATTAAATCGATACTTTTGACACACATTCCAATTTTTTACAATCCAACCACGCATTTGTTCATCTTTAATATATAAAGGAACTAATGGCGCAACTTTTTCAACACTCCAAGACAAATGAGAAACAAAATCTCCTGCCCGAGGCAATTTTCCCGTTTCAAAAACAAAAAACAACCATTCTTGGATAAAATGTGCCGAACAAAATCTTGGTTCATAAAGCATAATATCGGCAAGATATTCAAATAAACGCTGATTTTCCTCCACTAACTGTTTTAAGGCTGAAAAAGAAAATGAGTGATATTTATACCACATATTATCTGTCATCTCAGAAAAATCATGATAAAAACAAGCAATATCTTTCTCTGAAAATTGTGGCTGTTCTGTTTTTATTTTTACCCAAATTTTTTGAATAAACTTTTCCATAATCATAAAAAATTTATAACACACACAATAATTTATATCTAAATAAAAGCAATAATCCGAAAATACTTCAATGTCTAGAAATATATACAATTGACAGTTATTTTTAATAGATTTTTGAAAAAAAACATGCTATACATCGCAAATATAGAGAGATTCTATTTTAACCTCAAAGCCGGTAGATAAGGCGCAAAATCGTCTAGATTCCGGCTTTGTTTGTATTAACTCTAAACTAAGGATAAAATATGTCAGACGTTAAGATGAAAATGATGGATGGTAACGAAGCGGCTGCTTCCGTTGCTCACCGCATGAATGAAGTCTGCGTCATTTACCCGATTACCCCGTCTTCTCCGATGGGCGAATGGGCTGATGCGTGGTCTGCTGCTAAACAAAAGAACATTTGGGGTGTTATCCCTGAAGTTCAAGAAATGCAATCCGAAGCTGGTGCTGCAGGTGCGTGCCATGGTTCTATTCAGGCAGGTTCACTAACAACAACATTTACCGCTTCTCAAGGTTTGTTGTTGATGATTCCGAACATGTATAAAATTGCAGGTGAACTTTCTCCGTTTGTTATGCACGTTGCTGCTCGTTCATTAGCTTATCATGCTTTATCTATTTTTGGCGACCACTCAGATGTTATGTCTTGCCGTCAAACAGGTTTTGCAATGCTTTGCTCAAACTCCGTTCAAGAAGCTCATGACTTTGCAGCTATTGCGCAAACATCTACTTTGCGTTCTCGCGTTCCGTTTATGCACTTCTTTGATGGCTTCCGTACTTCTCATGAAATCAAAAAAATCAAACTTCTTTCCGATGATGATTTGAGAGCAATGCTTGAAGGTGTTGATTATACATTCAACGCTAAACACGCTCTTCGTCCGGAAGCTCCGGTTATTCGCGGTACAGCTCAAAACCCTGATGTATTCTTCCAAGGTCGTGAAGCTGCCAACCCCTACTACCACAAAGTTGAAGGCATTGTTCAAGAAGAAATGGACAAGTTCGCTAAAATTTCCGGTCGTCAATACCATGTTGTTGATTACTATGGCGCTCAAGATGCTGAACAAGTAATCGTTATTATGGGATCTGGCGCTGAAACAGCAGAAGAAGCTATTAATTACCTCAATGCACAAGGTGCAAAACTTGGTGTATTAAAAGTTCACTTGTATCGTCCATTCCCAGAAAAATCTTTCTTAAAAGTTTTGCCTAAAACAGTTAAAACAATTTCTGTTTTGGATAGAACAAAAGAATCTGGCTCAATCGGTGAACCTTTGTATTTGGATGTTGTTGCAACAATCACTCAAGCTTTTGCAAGAGGCGATATTGCTTCCATGCCAAGAATTGTTGGCGGTCGTTATGGCTTGTCTTCAAAAGAATTCACCCCAGGTATGGTTAAAGCCGTATTTGATAACGGTTCAGCTGCAAAACCGATTAACGGTTTCTCTGTTGGTATCACTGATGATGTTAACAAAACATCTTTGCCGTTTGATGACTCTATTGATACCGAACCCAAAGACGTTGTTCGTGCCGTATTCTTCGGCTTGGGTGCTGATGGTACCGTTGGTGCTAACAAAAACTCTATTAAGATCATCGCTGAAGACGCTGGTAAATATGGTCAAGGTTACTTCGTTTATGACTCTCGTAAATCTGGTTCTATGACCACATCTCACTTGCGTTTTTCTGATAACCCAATTAAATCAGCTTACCTCATTAACAAGGCTGACTTTGTGGCTTGCCACCAATTCCCGTTCATGAGAAAAGTTGATATTTTGAAAATTGCTAAACCGGGAGCTACTTTCTTGTTGAACGCTCCTTACAGCGAAAAAGAAGTCTGGGATCAATTGCCGATTGAAGTTCAAGAAGAAATCATCAATAAAAAATTGAACTTCTACACCATCAACGCCGTAGACGTTGCTCGTGAAACCGGTATGGGTCAACGCATTAACACCATCATGCAAGCTTGCTTCTTCGCAATTTCTAACATTTTGCCGAAAGATGAAGCTATTGCCCAAATTAAAAATGCTATTAAGAAAACTTATAGCAAGAAAGGTGATGCTATCGTTCAAAAGAACTTTGCTGCCGTTGATGCTTCTTTGGCTCACTTGCACAAAGTTGAATATCCGTCAAACGTTACATCTAAATTCCATCGTTTGGATCCTGTTCCGGCCGATGCTCCTGAATTTGTTAAGAAAGTAACAGCTGAAATTATTGCCGATCGTGGTAATGAATTACCTGTTTCTGCTTTTGAAGAAGTTGTTGACGGAACCTGGCCAACAGCTACAACCCAATACGAAAAACGCTGCATCGCAACCGAAATTCCAGTTTGGGATCCTGATACATGTATCCAATGCGGTAAATGCTCTTTGGTATGCCCGCACGGCGTTATCCGTATGAAAGTTGCAACTGAAGAAGAATTGAAAAATGCTCCTAAAGGCTTTAAGTCTGCCGCTTATAAAGGAAAAGAATTTGCCGGTAAACAATTCATTTGGCAAATGTCTCCTGAAGACTGCACAGGCTGCGGTATCTGCGTCAGTGTTTGTCCGGCTAAAAACAAAGCTGATCCTTCTAAGAAAGCAATCAATATGGATCATATTGAATCTCACTTGGATGTTCAAAAAGCTTGCTGGAACTTCTTTACAACTTTGCCTTATGTAAAACGTACCGAAGTTACCAAAAACTTGCCAAAGACCACCCAAATGATTCAACCTTTGTTTGAATTCTCCGGTGCGTGCGCAGGTTGCGGTGAAACTCCGTATGTTAAATGGTCCGGCTTGGGCAAACTCTTTGTTTGAAGACAACGCCGAATTTGGTTTGGGTATGAGATTTTCTATCGACCAACAAACCGGTTTTGCCAAATCTTTGCTCGAAGGTTTGAAAGACAAGATTGGTGCCGAATTGGTTGAAAAGATCTTGAACAACCCGCAATCTAATGATGTTGAAATTGATGCTCAACGTGACAATGTTAAAGAATTGCGCGCTAAATTGGCTGGTATCAACACTGAAGAAGCTAAACACTTAGATAAGTTGGCTGATTACCTCATTAAGAAATCTGTATGGATTTTGGGTGGTGACGGCTGGGCTTATGATATTGGCTTCGGCGGTTTGGATCACGCTATTGCATCTGGCAAAAACATCAACATCTTGGTCATGGATACAGGTGTATATTCTAACACCGGTGGTCAACAATCTAAAGCTACCCCGATGGGTGCTTCCGCTAAGTTTGCCACAGCCGGTAAGTCTTTACCGAAGAAAGATTTGGGCATGATTGCCATGTCTTATGGCAATGTTTATGTTGCTCAAGTTGCCTTTGGTGCTAACGATGCTCAAGTTATTAAAGCTTTGAACGAAGCAGAGGCTTATGATGGTCCATCAATCGTTATTGCATACTCTCACTGTATTGCTCAAGGTTTCAACCTTGCAGATGGTTTGAGCCACCAAAAAGACGCTGTTGAAACAGGTTCTTGGCCGTTGTATCGTTACAATCCGGAAAACATTGCTCAAGGCAAAGCTCCGTTGATGCTTGATTCTAAAGCTCCGTCTAAACCTTTGTCTGATTATATGGCAAACGAAACTCGTTTCCAAATCGTTCATAAGGCTAATCCGGAACGTTATGAGAACTTGCTCAACAAAGCTCAAGAAAACGTCAATGAAAAACGTTCTCTCTTGGAGCACATGTCTGAGTTCAAAGTTGAAGCTGGTGAATAATCGGTTTTAGCTTAAATTAGATACAAAAAAAACACTCTGGCTCTTTAGTCAGAGTGTTTTTTTATGTGCTGATTTATCCAATCAAAATTCCTCTAGAAAGAAATTCTTCATGAACTTGTTCAATGAACTTTTCAATCAGGGCTTGATTGAAAATATCTCCGGCCTGAGGCCAACCTTCGGTAACTTTTTCTCCATCAAGATTATAACCGGTAATCTCAATTTTACGTTTATTACGCATTTGATAGATTTCTTGGTTGTTAAAACCCAAGTCCTCCAGCATGTTGGGATACATATAGAAAGTATATCCCTTTTCGGACAAACGTCGCAAATCTTCTTTTTTGGGAGCCAATTTCATTTTTATCGGGCTTAGTGGCAACCTTTCAATATTCCAAGATTTCTCATTCATTGCATGCCAAGTAGAAGCCAGTAGAATGTCAATCCGATATCCATCATATTTTTCTGAAATAAACATTGCCTCATCTTGCGAATAAGACGGTGTTTCAAAAAATATGAGTTCATACTCTGACAAAGCAAGACCCAATTCTTGCGCAGCACGCAAAGAATATCCGGCATAAGTCACCACGGCAATACGCGGTCTGTCAAGCAAAGATAATACTTTACTGTTTCTAACGAGCTGCTTGATTTCGGCAATATTTTCCTTTGTTGAGCGACTTTTAGAAAAGATATGATTTTTATAAATAATATCTTCAGAGAAACCCAAAGACAACATCATGTCTTCATAGCGATCATTTTCCGGTTTTGAATAGGCCTGTCCTTTATTCGGCGCACCGCCAATCGTTAAAAATTCCGGATAATGTCCAAACTTTTCTTTGAAATAATGCATAATTAAAGCGGCATATTTCACCGGTCGCGGATTGCCGCCAAAAAGAAGTAAAGCATCAAATTCGGGAATATTATCCAGATTGAAACTTCGGATAGGTTCAAGCCGGCCAGACATGGAATTAAAAGCCATCAACGCACCGTCAGATTGACGATACGTACACCAATTTTCAATATCTGCTAACAGCTGCAGATTGTTATTAGATAATTTCATAATTAAAAAAAATTGAGAGTAAATAATAAAAAATTTACTTTATTGTACAAAAAAATAAAAAATATTCAAGACAAAAATTGACAAACAACCTGAATCTGTGCTATATTAAACCATAAAGTAAAGAATACGGTGCAAAACCGGAGATGACTCTGGACACAAATTTGAGAGAATATAAACTATTCTCATTACGGAATCCACATTTATGGGAGAAAAAGAATGGAGAACCAAAATAATAATGAAGTATTTAATATTGATGAAAAATTAGCCAAAGCCATTGTCAACAAACAGTTTTATTATTCCGCACATGAAGAAGATAGCGAATTTTCAAAACTTCCCGGACATTATCAACGCGCCATCGAAAGAGAAGCATCTTTCCAAGTCAAAACTTTAGCCCAAACTGAAGGTTTTGCCGATATTTTGAACAAAGATAACATGGCCGAAGCAGAAAAACTTCATAATGCCATTTGTGAATATTATGCCCATAAAGGCAATCTGGAAGAAAAATTGCACCCTAATCATCCGCAAAATTTATTTGCCGTCTTGCGCAAACGCGACAGCGAAGCCATTGCTCAAAACCCATTTGAAAATAAAGATAAAGAAGATATCAATGACAAAACCAGCCGTCGTGCCAAACACTTCAACGAGCGTATTGCCGAACGCAAAGCCAAAGGTGTTGAGCATGACGCTGCCGCCACTATTCAAAACATCTATGCCCATGTCAAAGGCAATGCTCGCGGCTAATTAAAAACATTTATCTACCCATAAAAAAAGAGGAAAAGAATTTTTCCTCTTTTTTTATGCTTGCTTTTTTTGTCAAAATGAGACATAACAATAATGACATAAATATTTATTAATTTTTTTTATTATTTAAAGCTATGGAATCTTTATCATTATTTACAAAACGCTCTTTAGCGATGGATTTTTTCAAAAAACATTTCCAGAAAAAAACAAGACAATACTTGTCATCGCTTGTATATCTTGTTTTAACGCCCCAAAAAGAGTTAGGCTGGGTCGCAAAAAACATTGAGGCAGGAAAATTCTTTTTTAGCTCTAAAAGAAACCAAGAAAGAGAGCTTAAAAATTTGAACGATTGCCAAATCATTTCCCCGGAATCAATCTTTGTGTATAAAGGAAAAGTTTTTTGGTATAAACCCAACAAAATAATTAAAGACTACTGCATCGTTTTTGTGAAGACCGTAAATTCTGTTGAATTTGCAGAAAAGCTGTATCCTGACATGGATTTCAGATTTTGTTTAGTCAAAGATAAACTAAACAATATCATAAACTGCGCTTGGGTAACATTTGATGGTTCTAAGGTTGCACAACAAATTCCGATTTTTCAAGACGAACCGGAATATAATGCCAAAGATGTGTTCTTTGAACCAACTGCTATCGGAGATGAATTTTTCTTCTTAGAAAGAAAATGGTATACCTGCACAGAAAAAGGCAAATGCATTTTAGCAGAATTACCTCTTAACTAAAAAGCAACCTCTAAAAAAGAGAATTTCTCAAAAAAGAAATTCTCTTTTTTTATCATTGACATTTTAACTCCATACATTCATTTTATTAAAAACGATAAATTATTAAATATTATATTATGGAACCAAAAATTATTGTCATTCCCTTATCTGAAGAGGATATTAGTAGCGAAGAAAAAGTCCTACAACTCATGAAGCTTTCCTCGCACAATAAATGTAGTCTTTTTCTGCTAAATAACTCCTATGAAGAACATTTGTTTTGGGCCGGAGATGATGGATATTGTTTAAAGATGAAACCTGTTTTTGCTCATGATTACATTCCTGAAAATCTAGCAAACTTCCAAATAGCAATACTAACACCTCAGTGTTTTTTTATATATCGAAAAGAACTATATTTTCTGATGAATACAGAAACAGGAATGCAAATAACCAAGGTATCTGTTTTTAATTTTTGGAAAGAAATAGAAATTACATATAATATATCTGACTGCGCCGCATATATTTGCAAAGCTTTTCATATCACAGATAGCAAAAAAAATGCTTATAAATTGATTGGCTATTGCTGGAGGGTCGTAAAAGATTCATATATATACACTTTTCCTTTTTTTCCCGAAGATTATATTGCTATAAAACAAATACCATACACAGAACTTAACTATGAATGTTTAGAAGAGGGAGAAAAATTTTTTCATCGAAACCAACTCTGGACCGTATACAAAGATGAAACACATTTTTTCGCCAATCCACATTGTCTCAAATTGTCGTTAGGCTAAAAACAACCACAAAAAGTAACCCACCGGCTTAGCCGGTGGTTCTTCATAAGCGGGTGTAACCCTAATGGTGCCAGCAAACGCCTTAAGGGCGCATGACGGTCTGACGGGG
>CASFJK010000027.1 GCA_949295025.1 uncultured Pseudomonadota bacterium | reverse complement strand
CACCCGATTGCTATGAACGAAGGTCTTCGTTTCGCTATTCGTGAAGGTGGTCACACTGTAGGTGCTGGTGTGGTTTCTAAAATTCTTAAGTAATAGATAGAAACTCGCAAATTGAGCGATTAATCGCAAAAATTAGAAAGAGCCGAAAATTCATGTACGTTTTTGTACACTAGGATTTTCGGCTTTTCTATTTTTGTTTCTACTCATCTCAATTATCGAGTTTCTATGAGTGCCTCGTGGATGGTTTCGACCGCGTGTCTCCGAGAGACTTGTTTTTTACGCTATAATCCTCAAATCTTGAGCTTTTAGAAAAGTGCCTCATGCCGCTTTTGACTGTGTGTCGAGAAAAGACTTTTTTGTTGCACTTTTGCTGAAATAAGTTAAAGTTTGTTTAGAAAATATATTATTAACTTTTTAATCTTGTGTTTATGAAAGAAAATGAAATCAAAGTCGGGTGGTATGCCTTTGAAGGTGGAAATTTTTCACCAAATCCGAATGCTTATCCAAATTGTCAAGGCGTGGTGGCGTACTTAAGTCCTGATCCATATGCGCCGATTGGTCAGCGAGGTTTGATTCTTACTCCTGATGAAATACAACTGCCATGGGCCGATGAATATTGCGAAACTGAAAGCAATGATTATGAGGATGGTAAATCTAATACTGCAAAACTGATTGCTTATGGTAAAAAGAATTATATTGATTTTCCGGCAGCAGAATGGTGTTACTCTTATTCAAAAAATGGTGTAAAGCCAGGAGAAGGTTTTTTACCGGCCAAAGGTCAGCTTAGAAGTATTGTTGCTCATCAAAACACCATTAATCCTGCGTTAGAAAAGATTGGTGGTGTAATCTTGAGAGGGTGGATTTTGTCTTCGACCGAGCATTTAAGCGACAGCGTATGGGGTATGAGCGTTTACAGAGGTCGCTCGGACTTGGATTATAAGTATAGACGCAACTGTTGTGTGAGATGTGTTATTGCTTTTTAAGCTTATTTTTCTTTCATTAAAACTCCTTATCAGACGATGAGGAGTTTTTTTCTTGCAATTTTATTTTTTATCTTTATTATAAAAACTGTTCCGGTCGTCCGAAGGGCTTATGGACGAGGGGCAAAGTTAGAACAGAGCCGAGTTCGAAGATGGATAAATTCATCTAGCTGGCAACTAAAGCAATTTTACGCGGTATTCATGTACTGGTTTGTACACTAAAATTTTTCTCGCCACTAGAAATCACTTTATTTGCACACGCTATCTAAATTTATCAGTTTCTAAAATGAAATAAATAAATCTTTCTGATGTCGGCTCCTTAAATAAGGAGTTTTTTTATGTTTGAATATAAATATCAACATGGTTTAAGCATTATGCGTGCGCAGCCTTTTCACATTGGGCATGCTCGTTTGATTGACAGTATGCTTAAAGAATGTGCGCAAGTCACTATCATTTTGGGTTCTATCCAGGAACAGGGAACAGAGCGTAATCCACTCAACTACACCACGCGCAAAAAGATGATTCAAAACGTCTATCGCAATTCTCCCGACTATCCGCGCTTAAAAATCATTGGTTTGTTTGACATCAATAATCCGGCGGAATGGGCGGAATATGTTTTAGACTTTATGAACGAAAGTTTGCCGCAACTTGGACGTCCTGATGTCTACTATGCCGGTAGTTCTTATGATGCGCATTGGTTCAAAGAAGCTTTTCAAAATATTGAATATGTTGACCGCACGTCTGAGGATTTTCCGTTTGTGACCGGTACAATGGTGCGCGATATGATTAAGTTTGGTGACAAACGCTGGAAAAACTTTATTCATCCGGAAAACTACCAGTTGATAGAAGATCATTTCTACAAAAGAAAAGCAATTCTCTAAACTTTTATTTATCGACCTTGGTCTTCCGCAGGGCTTATGGGAGAGAGGTCGTTTGATTAACCTGATAAGCCTAAGGAGTATAAAAAATGAACGAGCGTACTTTAGTTCGCATAGATTTTCAGAATGATTTTGTTGCCGAAAACGGTAACCTCACCATTAATAATCCCGAGTTGATTGAAAAACATCAACAATTTAATCAATCTCTGCAAAAGGGAATGTTCTCGCAAATTATTGATGCGGCGGACACGCATTTTGCCGAGACCTATCCCGAAACCAAAGAAGCACAATCTTTTCCGCCTCATACCATTTACGGCACTTGGGGTTGGCAAAAGGCTGCCGAATTTAAGGACAATATCCCTGTTATAAATCTCTATAAATCGACCACCAATTTGTGGAACGAAGAAAAGACTTATGCCTTGCTACAGCAAGATTGGAAAGGCAAAGAAGTTTATCTTTGCGGCGTGCTTTCCGATATTTGCGTGAAACAAGCGATGAACGGATTTTTGAGCCGCGGTGCCAAGGTCACAGTCTTAGAAGATTTGTGCATGGGAGCAAACCAACAAATGCCCGAAATCATCCAGCAACCGGCTTATCAAAAAGCGGTTGAAAAAGGCTATCTTAAAATGATGACGTCAAAGCAGTTTTTCCGCATGGCTTTGAATGAGAAAAAATGTCAGTTCAATTTGGTTAAAGGGGCAAGGGAGATTTAAGATGAGACAAAATTTGATTAATGAAGGTAGTTTGTTTTGGTGCGATTTTTATCATTTGACCATGAGTGGCGGTTGGTTTGCTGCTGGTAAGCAAAATGAGCATAAAACCTCAGAGGCTTTTTTCAGAAAAATGCCCAAAGATTGTGGTTATATTGTTTCTGCCGGATTAGGTGAGTTTCTCGAGTGGGTGGAAAATTGGCAAGTAACCGACAAAGATATTGCGTATTTGGCTGCGCAAAAAAACAGTAATGGTGAGCCGCTTTTTTCTAAAGATTTTTTAACTGCACTCAGAAGCCAAAAATTTCAAGTTGATGTAAAAGCCGTGCCCGAAGGAGAGTTGGTTTTTGCCGGAGAACCGCTTTATAGTATCAGCGGACCAAACTGGCAGGTGGAATTGGTGGAAGCAGCGTTATTGAATATTCTTAACTCGCAAAATACAGTAGCTACCAAAGCAGCGCGTGCGGTTTATGCAGCGCAGTCTGACGGCGTCAAAAGACCGGTGATGGAGTTTGGTTTGCGTCGGGCGATGGAGCAGGGCGGTTTTTCGCCAACGCGTGCGGCATTTGTCGGTGGATGTGTGGCAACTTCCAACGTGGCAGCGGCACAGGTTTATCATATTCCGCCGGTCGGTACAATGGCGCATTCTTGGATTATGTCTTTTGAAAATGAAGTTGATGCTTTCAAAACCTATTTGCAAACTTATCCCTATGACGGCATTTTATTGCCTGATACTTATGAAACCAGACAAGGCATTTTGAATGCGATTAAAGCAAGTGAAGAAACCAAAATTCCGCTTAAGGGTATTCGTCTTGATTCCGGTGATTTGGCTTATTGGAGCAAACAAGCGCGCAAACTTTTGAATGATGCCGGAATGAAGCAGACCAAAATCATTACCTCAAATGATTTGGATGAATATATTATCGAAGACTTAATCAAAGTGCAAAAAGCACCGATTGACAGCTTTGCACTTGGCACCAAGTTGGTGCGTGCCGATGATATGCCGGCGCTGGGTTGTGTATATAAAACCAAAAATTATGAAGGTACAGATAAAATTAAAGTGGCGGGAGATAAAACCACCATCCCCGGTAGGACCAATGTTATTCGTTTGCTTCAAGACGGGAAATATAACGGTGATGTGGTCGTTTCTCAAGATGAGGATTATTTGCAAAACGGCGTTTTGGTAAAGCCTTTGCTATCTTATCATTTGCAAGACAAAACTCAAGCACCGCGACGCTTTGTTGCCGGAACGCAAGCGCAATTGTTGTTGCAAGATGTAGTACGAAACGGTAAGGTAGATGAAAAGCACAAAAATCGCCCGCTTACCGAAATTCAGCAAGCCACAATGCGCAGTTTGCAGGCTTTGCCGGAAGAATATAAACGTTTGCGCAATCCGCATCGCTACGGCGTGGGTATGAATGCGCCGCTTTATCAAAAACAACAAGCTTTGATTCAACACTATCAAAATCAATTCGGGAGATAAGACTATGGAAAATATTTGGAACAAACTCGTTTTCGGTTTGCAAGGCTATTGTCAGCGTTACGGCTTCAAAAAAGTGATTTTGGGCTTGTCGGGCGGTATGGATTCCGCTTTGGTTTCGGTGTTGGCTTGTGATGCTTTGGGCAAAGAAAATGTAACTTGTTTGATGATGAAAACGAAGCATACCTCGGATTTAAGTTTGCAAATTGCACAAAAGCTAGCTGATTTGAACGGCTTTTCTTATCAGATTTTGGATATTGAACCGGTTATTGAAGCGCAAAAGCAATTTCTCACCCAAGCTTTTGGTGAAGAGCCGAAAAATTTGGTGATGGAGAATTTGCAAGCACGTGAACGCGGCAAAATTTTGATGGCTTATTCCAACCAGAACGGGGCTTTGGTTTTGGCTTGCGGTAATAAGTCGGAAGCAACGATGGGTTATTGCACGCTTTATGGTGATGTTTGCGGCGGATTGTTGCCGATTGGCGATTTATACAAAACCACGATTTTTGATTTGGCGCGTTGGCGCAATCAGCAGGGTTATGTAATCCCCGAAGAAGTGATTAATCGCGCGCCTTCGGCCGAACTCCGCGACGGGCAGAAAGATGAGGATTCTTTGCCGCCATACCCCGTTTTGGATGGCATTTTGCGCTTGTATCTTGATGAACATAAGAATGAGGCTGAGATTGCGGCGCAAGGTTATGATGAAAAAACCGTTGCTTGGGTGATTAAGCAATATCACAAAATGGCATTCAAGCGCCAACAACTGGCCGAGATTTTGAAAATCTGATTTTATCATCTCAAATTTTAAGCCGCTCTGATATTGGGCGGCTTTTTTGTTTTTGAAATTTTGTCTATTTACAAGAGATGAAATTTATGGTATGATTTATTTGTTAAAAGAAATTATGAATTAAAAAAATATATAATTATGGAAAAAATTATTTCTAAACTGGTTGAAAAACTAGAGAAAATGAATTTCAAACAAGAATTCTTGGAAGAATTTTTGTTCGATATGAGCGAAGATTTTCAATTTGCTCATTCGAAAGAATATTATGAAAGTCGTTTTTACGACTTTTCATATGAATCCCAATTAGTTAATCCAGAGGCATCTGAAATTTGTTTTCAGATTTCAATGCTTTTGGCGTAAAAATATAAAAAGCATTTCACTTGCAAAAGTGAGGTGCTTTTTTATTGACTCAAAAGGGATTTGTATTTAAGGTGTTTCCAATTCAATTAATTATTAATTCTAAAAAAATATTATTTTATGAAAAAATTTCAATTACAAGAAAAGGTACAAAAACATGTTGATGAATTGTTTTTGAACTTATCGCAAAATTTAGGTATTGATGTTTCTGAAAATGTGAAAACGCGTTTTTATCAAAGTCTGTATAATGAGGCTGTAGCTTCTTTTCAAAAGCAATTGCGCGAGACGGTTACAAAAGAAACGGAAAATATGTTTTCCGGTTTGGAAACGGATTTGGGCCTCTCTTTTAAGGAGCAAACCAAAAAAAATTTGTTGGCAACTCTATTGATCGAGGCCTTTGAGGCTGAAAAAAGCAATTCAAGTGAAAATGAGGCAAAAAAAGCCGAGGTTAATGCAGATGCTTTCGATGAAAAAGAGGTACAACAGGTCATTCCTCAAGAAGTTGACACGGTTGCGGAAGAAGCTGAGGTTGAAAAGGCAGATGTTAATGATGCTGGACAAGAAGAAAATCAGATAACCTCTCAAGAAGTTGAAACGGTTGCGGAAGTAGCCGAGGTAGAAAAGACTGAGATTAACGAAGATGCGCTCGAAGAACAAGAAGAAAACCAAGCTGCGTCGCAAGAAAATGAAACGATTTCAGGAGTAACAAAGGATACACCCTCGTTGGTTCAAGATCCTTTAAAGGTTAAAGCTATTTCCGGTATTATGGTTAGTTTGCAACAAAATTCCGAAAGAAAGGCTGCCAAGAAGTCTAAGCCTAGAAAGTATTGGACAGAACAATGTGATGATCCTGATATTATTAATAGAGTGAATAAGATAATAAGAGATAAACTTGATTTTTCTGATTCATTAACAAGGGATTCTTCTCTGCGTAATGATATAGGTGCTGATAGTCTCGATCATGTAGAGATTATTATGGAATTTGAAAAAGTATTTGACATCTCTGTTCCTGATGATATTGCCTCAACTGTTCACACCGTCGGCGATGCTTATGATGCCGTTTTGTATTTCTTGGAGCAAAAGAAACGTTGTTGAGATTATGAAAAAGCATTTCACTTACAAAAGTGAGATGCTTTTTTTGTTTGACTCTTGAATGATTTGTGGTTAAATTGGCGGTAATTCAATTGATTATTAATTCTAAAAAATATTATTTTATGAAAACAAATCTTTTAAAAATGTTGAAGTTGTTTGTTCAGGATTTTGCATTTTTTTGCGGATTAAAAAAACATGAGGAAAATGTTGTCGAGCTGGTTAATCAGAAAGTAAAGCCAAAGGTGATATTTATATCGACAACAGATACTAAAGATGTTTCAAAAGCAAGAGAAAAGACAAATTCAGCTTCCAAATCGGAAGTTATAGAACAGCCACAGCAAAAGGTAGGAGAAACATCTCAAATTGAAGAGACGGTGAATGTTAAGGTCGAGCCAGAAATGGATTCTGTTTCAGAAACAACAGTAATGGAAGAGCCACCGGCAAACAAAACTTATAGTCCTCAAATGATTAAAGAGGCTAATCAACTCATTTATGATTATTTCAGTCGCTATGACAGAGAACGTGTTGAAAAGTATTGTAAAATTAGAGTAGAATCAGGCTATTATCCAACAGGTGGGGTCTTAGTGGTTAAGAAATTCGATTATCAGAAACCGGTTATTCCAAAGGAAACTTCTTTTACAGATGATTTAGGAGCGGATTCTTTGCTAATGACAGATTTTATTATGTCTTGTGAACAAAAATTTGGTAAAGCTGTTCCAGATGAAGATTCCGAGAATATTAAAACCGTTGCTGATTTTTATGATGTTTTTGAGCGTTATTGGTTCAATAAATGAGATTTGTAAAAAAGCATTTCACTTGTAAAAGTGAGATGCTTTTTTTGTGCCTTTGAGATTCTTAAAAATTGGTTAACCCATTGAATCGATTCCATAAATTTTTGTTTTTTCAACAAAAAATAGACTCGAATTTAAAAATTTTGTCAACCGGACTCAAAAAGAGTCTGGATAAGCTTTTAAGCCTTGAAAAAAATGCAAAATTATGCAATTTTTTGCTTGCAAATTAGACTCAATTATGTTACAAAGCCTCTGCAATCGAGGATAGATGAGCGAATCTCTGCCGAAATTGCGATATAAACCATAACACAAGTTGTTGTTTTTCAATAATTTGTTGAGTTTAACATTTTAGATGGTAGGGTTTTACCACATCTAAAATTTTGTGGCTAAAATTTTAACTGTCTAGTTATAGGAATAAAATTTAAATGATGGAAACACAAAATATCAGAATTCGCCTCAAGGCTTTTGACCATCGTTTGCTCGACCTTTCTACCAAAGAAATCGTGCACACAGCCAAAAGAACCGGGGCAAATGTAAGAGGACCTATTCCTCTTCCTACTCAAATTGAGAAGTTTACTGTAAATATGTCTCCGCACGTAGATAAAAAATCTCGTGAACAATTCGAGATCAGAACTCACAAAAGACTTCTTGATATCGTAGATCCTACACCGCAAACAGTTGATGCTTTGATGAAGCTTGATTTGGCTGCTGGTGTTAATGTAGAAATCAAATTGTAATTAATTTAATGTTGGCGGTTTACTTAGATAGGCTGTCAACCAATTAGAAAAGGAAAAAATAATAATGCGTACGGGTCTGATCGCAAAAAAGCTTGGAATGTCTCGCATTTTTGGTGCTGATGGTACTCATACCCCAGTTACGGTTTTGGCTGTAGACAACTTGCAAGTTGTTGATGTTAAAACTCAAGAAAGAGACGGATATACAGCTGTTCAACTCGGAACAGGTGCTGTAAAAGCTAAAAACGTATCCAAACCTCTTAAAGGACATTTTGCCAAAGCTAATGTTGAGCCGAAGAAAAAGCTCGCTGAATTCAGAGTTTCTGAAGATTGCTTGCTCCCTGTCGGCAGCGAATTATCTGTAGAACACTTTGTCGTTGGTCAATATGTTGATGTTTGCTCAACTTCTAAAGGTAAAGGTTTTGCCGGTGTTATGAAACGTCATAACTTTGCCGGTTTGGAAGCATCTCACGGTGTATCAATTTCTCACCGTTCTCATGGTTCTACAGGACAAAGACAAGATCCAGGTAAGGTATTCAAAGGTAAGAAAATGGCTGGTCACATGGGTGATGAACGTGTTACCGTTCAAAACTTGAAGGTTGCCGCTATTGATGCCAACAGAGGTCTTATTATGGTTAAAGGTGCTGTTCCGGGTGGTGAAAACGCTTGGGTATATGTTACCGATGCCGTAAAGAAAGCTGCTGCTTCTAACTTGCCGATGCCTGCCGGTTTGAAGAAAGTTGATGAACCTGTTGCAGCTAAAGCTGAAACTACTTCAGCTGAGAATGCATAATGGAAAAAGGAAAGTAAATTATGAAACAGGACATCTTAAATTTAGATAATAAAAATGTTGGTTCAATTGAACTCGACGAGTCTATCTTCGGCTTGGAAGTTCGCGCTGACATTTTACACCGCGTTGTAAATTGGCAGTTGGCCAGATTGCAATCTGGTAACCACAAAACCAAAGGCCGTAGCGAAGTTGCTTTGACACCTGCTAAACCTTTCAAACAAAAAGGTTCTGGTAATGCTCGTCAAGGTTCTCGCAAAGGTACTCAGTTTAGAAAAGGTGGTGTTGTATTTGGTCCGGTTGTTCGCGACCACTCACACGAACTGACCAAGAAGTTTAGAAAACTCGGTTTGAAAACTGCTCTCTCTGCTAAAGCTAAAGAGGGTAATCTCGTTATCATTGACGAAGCTAAATTGTCTGCTCCGAAAACTAAAGATTTGCAAAACAAATTGGCAGCTTGCGGTTTGACAAATTGCTTGTTCATCGATGGTAAAGAAGTTGATGAAAACTTTGCATTGGCTTCTAGAAACATTATCGGCGTTGATGTATTGCCGACAATTGGTGCCAATGTATACGACATCTTGAGAAAAGACAAATTGGTATTGACTAAAGATGCGGTTGTTTGCTTGGGAGAAAGATTGAAATGAGTAACTCTAAAAAATCAAACAATGTAACCGCTAAGATGTATGACACAATCGTACGTCCGGTTATTACTGAAAAATCTATGATTTCTTCAGAAGCTGGTAAAGTAACCTTCTTGGTTCCTTTGTCTGCTACTAAAGATGATGTTAAAGCTGCGGTTGAAAACATCTTTAACGTTACAGTAAACAAAGTTAATACAATTCGTCAATTCGGCAAAGTAAAACGCTTCAGAGGTTTTGTTGGTCAACGTTCTGACTACAAAAAAGCTGTTGTTACTTTGGCTGAAGGTCAAAATATTGATGTTACTACAGGAATATAAGACATGGCATTGAAAAATTATAAGCCCACTTCTCCTGGACTTCGTCAGCTTGTAATCGTTGATAGATCCGAGCTTTATAAAGGAGCCCCTGAGAAATCTTTGACTATTGGTTTGACAAAAACTGGCGGACGTGATAATTTTGGTCACGTTACTAGTCGTAGAATTGGTGGCGGTCATAAACGCAAATTGCGCGTTATTGACTTTAAACGTAACAAAATGAATGTAGAGGCTACTGTTGAGAGAATCGAATATGATCCTAACCGTTCAGCTTTCATCGCTTTGATTAGCTATGAAGATGGCGAAAAGGCTTATATCTTGGCTCCTCAAAGAATTAAATCCGGTGATAAAATCATTTCTGCCGACAAAGCAGATATTAAACCGGGTAACGCAATGCCTTTGAAAAATATGCCGGTTGGTACTATTATTCACAACGTTGAACTCAAAGCTGGTAAAGGCGGCCAATTGGTTCGTTCTGCTGGTTGCTATGCTCAACTCGTTGGTAAAGACGCCGGTTATGCTCAGTTGAAATTGAGCTCTGGTGAACTCCGTGTTGTTCGTGAAGAGTGCTTGGCTACTGTCGGTGCTGTTTCTAACCCGGATAACCAAAACAGATCATTGGGTAAAGCTGGTCGTGCTCGTTGGTTGGGTATGAGACCTGTTTCCCGTGGTGTTGCTATGAACCCTGTTGATCACCCGATGGGTGGTGGTGAAGGTAGAACCTCTGGTGGTCGTCATCCGACAACTCCTTGGGGTAAACCGACTAAGGGTTATAAGACTCGTACTAACAAGAAGACGGATAAGTTCATTATGAGAAGCCGTCATGAGAATAAGAAATAATAGGGAGAAAAGCTAATGACACGTTCCGTATGGAAAGGCCCTTTCGTTGATGGCTATCTTCTGAAAAAAGCTGCAAATGCTAGATCTTCTAGCAAAAACGAAGTAATCAAAATTTGGTCTCGTCGTTCTACCATGTTGCCGCAATTTGTTGGTTTGACATTTGGTGTTCACAACGGTCACAAATTTATTCCGGTTTTGGTTACCGAAGACATGGTTGGTCACAAGTTTGGTGAATTCGCTCCGACACGTACCTTCTATGGTCACGCCGCTGATAAAAAAGCTAAGAGAGGTTAATTATGGCTCAGACTAAAAATGAAAGAAGAGTAGACGCAAAATCAGCTATTGCTATTTGTAACGCTATTCGTACAAGTCCGCGTAAACTGAACTTAGTTGCTCAAACTATCCGTGGTATGAATGCTGAAAAAGCTATTGCAGAACTTACTTTTTCTAAGAAGAGAATTGCAAAAGCTGCCTTGGCTGTTTTACAATCTGCTATTGCAAATGCTGAAAACAACCATCAGTTAAATATCGATAAGCTTTATGTTAAAGAAGCTTATGTCGGCAAAGGTTTGGTAATGAAACGTATGCACGCTAGAGGCCGCGGTAGAGGAGCAAGAGTTCTGAAACCTTTCTCTAACTTAACAATCGTTGTATCTGAGCGTGGGGAGTAAGTTAATGGGACAAAAAGTAAATCCTACAGGTCTTCGTCTTGGAGTTAACCGTACTTGGGACTCTCGTTGGTATGCAGACGAAAAATATGCTGATTACCTGCACGAAGATTTGAAAATTAAAGATTTCTTGAAAGAGAAATTGGCTCAAGCCGGCGTAAGCAAGATTGTTATCGAACGTCCTGCAAAAAAGGCTAGAGTTACTATTCATTCTGCAAGACCGGGTGTTGTAATTGGTAAAAAAGGTCAAGACATTGAGAATTTGAGAAGCCAAATTCAAAAAATGACAGACTCTGAAGTCCAATTGAACATTTTGGAAGTTAGAAAACCTGAGTTGGATGCTCAGTTGGTTGCTGACTCTGTAGCTCAACAATTGGAACGCCGTGTTGCTTTCCGTCGTGCTATGAAAAGAGTTATGCAATCTGCTCTTCGTTTGGGTGCAGAAGGTATCAAAGTTAGCTGCTCAGGCCGTTTAGGCGGTGCTGAAATTGCAAGAACAGAATACTATCGTGAAGGTCGTGTTCCCTTGCACACATTGCGCGCTGACATTGATTATGCAACCTCTACGGCTCACACAACTTACGGTGCCTGCGGCGTAAAAGTTTGGATCTATAAAGGCGATATTATGGCTCACGATCCGATGGCTCAGGACAAAAAGTTGGCTGAACAGAAATAATTTTTGAGGTTATAATAAGATGTTAAGTCCAAAAAGATTAAAGTTCCGCAAACAGCACAAAGGTCGTATTCACGGCAACGCTAAGGGCGGTACAGAATTAAGCTTCGGTTCATATGGATTGAAAGCTCTTACACCTGATCGTATTACAGCTCGCCAAATTGAGGCTGCTCGTCGTGCTATCACTCGTGAAATGAAAAGAGCCGGAAGAGTATGGATCAGAATTTTCCCAGACGTTCCTGTTTCAGACAAACCTGCTGAAGTTCGTATGGGTAAAGGTAAAGGATCTGTCGAATACTGGTGCGCACGCGTTAAACCGGGGCGCATTATGTTCGAAGCAGATGGTATTGATGAAGAAACAGCTCGCACAGCTTTTGCTTTGGGCGCTGCTAAACTCCCAATCAAAACCAAATTTGTTAAAAAATTGAAATCAGAGCAAGGAGTAGAAGCTAATGCTTAAAGTTAAAGATCTTCGTGCTATGACTATTGATGAACTTAATGCTAAATTGCTCGAAAAGAAAAAAGAACAATTTAACTTAAGAGTACAACAATCTACTGGACAATTACAAAATTCTGCTGTAATAAGAAATGTCCGTAGAGAAATAGCAAAAATCAACACGCTCATCGCTGAGCGCAAGAAGAATAGTTAGGAGAAACGATATGCCTAAAAGAATTCTTCAAGGTGTTGTTGTAAGCGATAAACAGGACAAAACAGTTGTCGTTAAAGTTGAACGCCAAGTTATGCACCCTGTTTACAAAAAATTCATTCGTAAAAGCAAAAAGTATGCTGCCCACGATGAAAACAATCAGTTCAAAGTTGGCGATGTGGTTTCTATTGAGGAATCAAGACCATATTCAAAGACAAAAACTTGGACTGTAATCGTTAATAACGCCTAGAAAAAGAAGGAATTAAAAAATGATACAGATGCAAACCAACCTTGATGTAGCTGATAACTCAGGTGCTCGTCAGGTGCAGTGCATTAAAGTTCTTGGCGGTTCCAAGAGAATGCATGCTTCGGTCGGCGATGTGATTGTAGTTTCTGTTACAAACGCTATCCCAAAAGGACGCGTAAAGAAAGGTGATGTGCAAAAAGCTGTGATTGTTAGAACAGCTTCTGACATCAGACGTAAAGACGGTAGTGTTATCCGTTTTGATAAAAACGCTGCAGTTCTGATTAATAAGGACGGCGAGCCTATCGGTACTCGTATCTTTGGCCCCGTTACCAGAGAATTGCGTGCAAAGAAATTTATGAAAATAATTTCGTTAGCACCGGAGGTTTTATAATATGCCTAAGATGAAAATTAAAAAAGGCGATCAGGTTATTGT
>CASFJK010000026.1 GCA_949295025.1 uncultured Pseudomonadota bacterium | reverse complement strand
CCAAAGAGAACTGGCCTTTGCGGGTATACATTTCTCCGGCGCTGGTTTCCAAACAGAAAAACGCATCGCCTTGAATTGCCAAATCAATAGTATTGCCGGTTTCTTCAAAAGCACCCTCGGCAAAATTCTGAAAACTGCCATAATCTTCGGTAAAATAAAGCGGCGTGCGGCCAATCCCCACAGCCTCAGGTGTTTCCACCAAAAAAGAAGTAAACAATGCATCATCTTGCTTAAAACCAGAGGTATTCATATTGGCCATATTGTTGG
The DNA here is from genome assembly GCA_949295025.1 of uncultured Pseudomonadota bacterium. Lineage (GTDB taxonomy): Bacteria > Pseudomonadota > Alphaproteobacteria > RF32 > CAG-239 > CAJLXD01. The sequence goes on along the minus strand of CASFJK010000026.1, from coordinate 13,036 downwards.
AAACAATATCCATTTGTTTCCACAAAGCCATCTGGCGAGACAATGCGATATAATTTATATTATCCATTTCATTTTCCCCAATCATTTTGGATAATTAAAACTTGTTGACATATGATATGCAAAAGTCGTGCCAATTTTACAGAAGCATATAAAAAGGGTGATAACCCTACAGTTATCACCCTTTTACCAGTTTGACTCAGCACGACACAAAGCTCACAATTGCCGAATTAAATACACGCAATGAAGCAAAAAGTGTCGGCGAAATTTCACTTCCAATCCACAGAGGCTCCCAATAAGGCTGCAAGTCAATTCGTTTCACCTTATGGCTTAAACGCCAAGATGCCTCTTGATACTCTAACAACAAGTTTTCTCCGCAGAATACATTGATTTCATCCCGATGTAGGATGACAAAAGGAATTTTTTTAACTTTCCAGCGGCGCATGTTAAAAGCCCAACTTTGCCAAATTTCATCTTTCCACTCCGGTAACAACATCCGAACAAAACGTTGTACAAAAAGCAGCACTTCTCTGGCATTTACGCCCGGCCAAGGCGGCAGTTGACGCACCTGGCTCAAAAGCACTTGGGTTGCCTGCTTACATGGTTGTCTGTAACAATGAATGGCACCCAACCTAAAAGCCTCTATTAACCCTGCCGCGTTAACTGTCATTGTCTCAACTGGTCCGCTGGTCTTGAGCAAAGAAATTTCCATCATTTTTTCCTGGCCAAAAGCTCTATTAGCTTCTTCAATGGCTTGTCTGTTATAATTCATAATTAAAATAGAATTAGAGAAACAATAAGAAATAAAATTAAACTATCCCTAACATTAAAAAAATTTAAAGTCAATCAAACAGAAATTACCAAAGGAATTTTATGCGTTAAAATCCAAATTCCAGGTAGTATAACGTGCGGCATCTTCCTGCCAATTTTCTCTGACTTTCACAAACAAGAAGAGATGCACCCTTTCTTCCAAAAGATCTTCTATTTCTTTTCTGGCCGCCTGCCCGATACGCTTAATCATCTGCCCGCCATGCCCCAAAACAATAATCTTTTGGTTATCTTTCTCAACATAAATGGTAATTTCGGCACGAACAGAACCATCTTCTCTTCTTTCCCATAATTCCGGTTCAACCGTCAAGGCATACGGCAATTCATGATGCAGATATAAAAACAGTTTTTCTCTGACAATTTCTGCTGCCAATAATTTTAACGGCATGTCTGAGATTTGATCTTCATCATAATACCACGGGCTTTCTGGTAAATTATCGGCAATGTATTTATAAAAATCTTCCATTTGCTCGCCGTTTAAGGCAGAAACCATAAATGTTTCTTTGAACTTGCCGGCGGCATTCAGCTCGGCAGACAAACCCAACAATTTTTCTTTTTGAATCAAATCTATTTTATTCAAAAGTAAAACTGCTTCGGTTTTATTTTTATTGAGCTTATTGATAATGGCTTTGGTTTCATCATCAAAACCGCGTTTGGCATCAACAACCAAAACGACAATATCGGCATCGCCAACGCCGCTCCATGAAGATGCAACCATTGCTCTATCTAGACGTCTTTTGGGTTTGAATATGCCCGGCGTATCAATAAAAATAATTTGTGTATTTTCATAGATGCCAATGCCTTTAACCTGTGTTCTTGTTGTTTGCACTTTGGGTGAAACAATTGAAACTTTTGATCCGACAAAGTTGTTGGTAACTGTTGACTTTCCGGCATTTGGCGCACCAATTAAAGCCACGAAACCACAGCGTGTCGGTTGTTCCAAATTTGTTATATCTTCACTCATAAGCTCTCCAACTTTTTCAGCATTTTTGCAGCTGCGGCTTGCTCTGCCAATTTTTTATTTTTGCCCTCACCTTTTTCCGGAGCAAGACCTTCTATCTCTACCGAAATATAAAAAATAGGCTCATGTTCGCTTCCCTTACGGTCTTCTAACTTATAAACCGGAACACCATGTCCTTTGGCGTGAGCTACTTCTTGTAACTTGGTTTTGGCATCTTTTGGAGGAGCCATATTTTTATCAATCAAATCTTTCCAATGAACATTTACAAACTCAATGGCTCTGTCACAATCCGAATCGATATAAATAGAGCCGATAACGGCCTCACAAACATCACACAAAACATTTTCATTTTCGCGGATTTCTTCATTGGCTACGGTCATATATTTATCCAACTCCAAACGTTTGGCTATCATTGCAACGGTTTCTTTGCAAACCAAAGCCGTATGACGTTGAGACAAACTTCCTTCAGGTTCATGCGGAAAAATTTTATATAATAATGCTGCAATAGTCAGACCTAAAACTCTATCACCTAAGAATTCTAATCTCTCATAATTTTTATCAACATCCGAAGATATACTACTGTGCGTCAAGGCCTGCTTGAGCAAGCTAATATTTTTATATTTATAGCCTAAAATTGTTTCCAAATTTTCTATCATATTTTTTACATCCCATATCCACAAACACAAAAAACACCCATAAATTTTTTTTAATTTATCAGGTTGAGTGTTTTTTGTTTGTGAACTTATCCTATTGTGTCAAAAAGTCTGTCCCAACGAATTTTCTTGGGCCATGTCCATGGCAAATACCAAGCGCCCTCATCATTATGAGAATAAAATAAAAAGCGAGCTTTGCCGACTAAATTTTCTTCAGGAACAAAACCAACACTGATGCGACTATCATCTGAACGATCTCGGTTATCACCCATCATAAAATAGCTATCTTTGGGAATGGTAATTTCAGGCATGTCATCAGCAGGTTCATAATCTGAAATCTCTAAAATTCTATGTGTTTTTCCTTCCGGTAAAGTTTCAATATATTGATGGAATCTTTCTGCATTGCCTTGATGATCTCTTAAAACAAAATCTTCAATTTGTTCTCGAGGCAGAAGTTTTCCATTAATATAAACACGACCTTTTTCCAATTTTATCTTTTCACCGGGTAAGCCGATAATTCTTTTAATAAAATCGGTACGATTGTCCTGCGGAAACTTAAAAACAACAACATCTCCTCGTTGGGGTTTGTCTTCCCAAATGCGCCCTTCAAACAAAGGTAAGCTAAATGGGAATGAGTGTTTTGAATATCCATATGTGTATTTTGACACAAACAGATAATCACCGATATATAATGTGGGATACATGGAACCGGACGGAATGCGGAACGGTTCAAATAAAAATGTTCGAATTACAATGGCAATGGCTATGGCTATTATTACGGTTTTAATCGTATCCATAACGCCTTCATCTTTTTCCATAACAACCTCTTTTTTTGTTTTATAAAAGATGACACCTCTTTGGAAATTAATTTTAATCCTTAAAAAAAATTTCTAACGAGGCATCGCGTTTACATACTACTCATTATTTTATAGATAGCAACAAATATTTTACCTTTTAACAAAACTTTAGATTATTCAACTAAAGCAAGCTTACCAATTAGGTTTTCAAAAGGGATTAAACCCAGACTACCGCGGCTATCTTCCGACTGATCTCTATTATCTCCCATAAAATAATAATAACCTTCGGGGACTTCAACTTCGGCAACGTTATCTAAAATTTCTTCATCAGAAAGTTCAATTATTTTATGTTTTTTTCCGCCCGGTAATTCTTCTTCATACATATTGTAAATCCATAAATGGCGGCGTTTATCAGAATATTCATAAGTTCCTAAATATGTTCGCGGAAGCATTTTTCCATTTAATATTACACGGCTGTCTTTGATTTCTACCTTATCTCCGGGGAGACCGATTATACGTTTGACAAATGGCCATCTGGCGCGAGGATGCGTAGACTTGAAGACAACAACATCTCCCCTTTCCGGATATGATGCAAATATTCTCACACCATCGGGAATCGGAGTGTAAAAAGGAAAAGAATTTTTTGAATATCCATAATTATATTTTGTTACAAAATCAAATTCTCCCGACTGCATGGTCGGCATCATTGATATGGAAAAAATCTTAAATTTTTCAAAAACAAAAAAACGCAAGAGAATCGATAATACGACACCGATTATCAAAACTCTAAAAAAATGATACTTGCGTTTTTCTGCCAATTTTTTCTCTGTTAAATTTTTTCAATCACAACAAAAGCTTGAGCCCATGGATAATCATCACTCATGGAAATATGAATGTTGGCATTGCCATTTTCACACAACTTCTGAGCATGTTTTAATGCTCCGCCACTTAAACGTAATGTCGGTTTTCCTGAGGGCAAATGATGAACCTCAATATTTTTCCAAAAAACACCTTCTCTAAAACCTGTTCCAAGTGCTTTCGAACAAGCCTCTTTAGCTGCAAATCTTTTGGCAGCCATGCTGGCATATTCTTTCTCAGAAATATCTTGGCGTCTGGCCATTTCTGATAATTCATATTTTGTGAAAATTTTATTCAAAAAGCGAAGTCCAAATTTTTTTATGGTTTCTTCTATGCGGGAAATGTTTGCTAAATCACTTCCTATTCCGACGATCATACTCTTCTCCATTTTTTATTGGTTAGCGCGAGATACATATGAAACAACTTTTGATGAGCGCAATGCTGCAATAATATCTGTTAAATGTTTCAAATCTTTTACTTCAACATCGACCAAAATTTCAAAATAGCTTATGGTGCGGTTGACAATATTTAAGTTAGAGATATTGCCGTTATAGCGAGCTATAACATTTGAAAATTCTCCCAATGCACCAGGCTCGTTTGTAAGCATTACTTTTAAGCGACCGGTATAAATACCATCTTGAGTTGCTTCTTCTCCCCAAGAAATATCTAACCAACGCTCTGGTTCATCTGCATATTTTTCCAACTGTTTGCAGTCAATGGTGTGAACGGCAACTCCTTTTCCGGTGGTTACAATACCGACAATTCTATCCCCCGGCAAAGGATGGCAACAGCCTGAAAAATGAACTGCCATTCCTGGAATCAAGCCATTGATTTTCAAGTCATCTTTTTTATTTTTACGCAAGCTTTTCTTGAAAACTGGTTTTAAGGAATTGACCACCTTTTCCAATTTTGATTGTTTATAGCCAGGATAAACTGCGCGTAAGACATCCCAACCGCTTATTAAACCCTCACCGACTTTAGCGTAAATATCATCAATTGATTCTGCTTCAAAATTGGGTAAAACATTTACCAAGCCTTTATCGGAAAGTTCCAGATTTTCACCTTTGAAAGTACGCTCCAGGGTTTCTTGCCCCATGGAGATAAACTGTTCTCTCTTGTGAGCTCGTACATAACGACGAATGGCGGCTTTTGCCTTGCCGGTAACAACAAAACGTTCCCATTCCGTGGAAGGATGTTGCGCTTTGGATGTTAAGACTTCGACCTGATCACCATTTTGCAGAACCGTACGCAATGGCTTGATTTCACCATTAATTTTTGCACCGACACAGGTATCTCCGACCGATGAGTGAACAGCATACGCAAAATCTACCGGCGTAGAATTGACTGGCAAACCAATCAAATCTCCTTTCGGGGTAAAGCAAAATACCTGATCATTGTACATTTCAAGCTTGGTATTTTCCAAAAACTCTTCAGGATTGGATGCCTGTTCCAAAATTTCTAACAGTTCTCGTATCCACTTGAAATTGCGACCGACAACTCTTTCCCCTTGTTTATAAGCCCAGTGTGCTGCCACACCTTTTTCTGCAACCTCATGCATTTCATAGGTACGAATTTGAATTTCAATACGCGTATTTTCAGGACCGATAACTCCGGTATGAATTGATTTATACCCATTGGGTTTTGGGGTGGAAATATAATCTTTAAAACGGCGGGGAACCATATGATATTTGCTATGAACAATTCCCAATGCCTGATAACAGGTTGCAACATCTTCAACACAAATACGAAATGCCATAATATCGCACAGCTGCTCAAAAGAAGCATTTTTTTGCTGCATTTTGCGCCAAATAGAATACGGCGTTTTTTCTCTGCCGGTAATAGTCGCTTTAATACCGTTTTCTTCCATATCCTTTTGCAATTGAGCAATGATTTGCGGGACCAAATTGTTGCCTTGTTCACGCAAAAAGTTCAAACGAGCAACAATGGAATCATGCGCTTCTTTGTGAAGTTCTGCAAAAGCAATTTCCTCCAATTCGCTTTTTACTTCTTGCATGCCGATACGTTCAGCCAAAGGAGCATAAATATCTAAGGTTTCTTTTGCGATACGAGCTCTTTTTTCAGGGGCGCAGAAATGTAAAGTACGCATATTGTGCAGGCGGTCTGCCAATTTAATCAACAATACACGAATGTCTTCAGACATAGCGAGCAAAAGTTTTCGGAAATTTTCAGCTTGTTTTTTATTGGCAGATTTCTGTTCAATCATAGCCAACTTGGTTACACCATCTACAATCTGAGCGACTTGCTCGCCAAACAGGCCTTTAATTTCTTCAACGGTTGTATCTGTATCTTCTACAGTATCATGCAATAAACCGGCAATAATTGAAGAACAATCAAGTTTGAATTTGGTTAAAATACCGGCAACTTCAACCGGATGAGAATAGTATGGGTCTCCAGAGGCTCTCAATTGGGCGCCATGTTTTTTCATGGCAAAGACATATGCCCTATTCAAGGCATCTTCATCTGCATCAGGATCATAGGATTTTACTAAATCAACCAATTCATACTGTCTTAACATGGGGCCCCTGCAATCATAAAAAACATACCACTTTTGAATATTACAGAAATTGAAGTAATACTACAACACAAAAAATTAAAATTTATTAAAATCACAGGGTTTAAAGCAAAAAAAAGAGGTCTAAGACCTCTTTTTTATTCATTCTGCGGACCGTTGACTTATTCTTCCTCATAATCATCCATAGAATCGGATCCGAAATCGATGCCATCGCCATAACCGAGGTCATCTTCATCATCCAAATCGACGCTACCTTCACCATCAACTTCGGCATCAAGATCAATATCATCACCTTCGCCATGAACTTGCATGCTATCGCCCAAATCATTTTCAAGAGCAAGTCCTGCAAATTGATCATCCAAATCAGATAATTCTTTTTCTGCGGCCATAATTTCGAGTTCTTCTTCTTCAGGCTCTTCAACTTCAACATATTTTTGCAAGCCAAGAACGAGAGATTTTTGCAACTCTTCAATGCTGACAGTTTCATCTGCAATTTCGCGCAAAGCCACAACAGTGTTTTTATCATTATCTCTGGCAACCGTAATCGGAGCACCGGAGGCGATATCTTTGGCTCTTTGAGCAGCAACCATCAATAATTCATAACGATTTGGGATTTTATCAATGCAGTCTTCAACAGTAACGCGTGCCATGTTATTTTCACCTTAAAAAAATTGCTATTAAACAAAATTAATCATACTTATACATATTATGATTTCGAAATGCAATAAAATTTTATAAAAAAAAATATTTTTATTCCCTTAACCTTTTATATTTACGCTTTTTTTTAATAATGTACGGCGATTGGACTGGAAACAAGCAAATATTTCATTTTTTTAAATTTTTCATCGAGAATCGGACGATTCTTTTTCACTTCCAAAACATCACTCATCGGCGCTTTATACATTTCTAATATACCTTGGATGGTGGACATTTGAAAATTTTGGCTTTGCAAATTGAATGCTTTAATCTCAGGCATATATAAACCTTTGGCAAAAGCATTCAACTCTTTGATTGTAGCTCGATTGATTTTGGAAACACGATAAGCTTTAATGGTTTTGTCACATGTATATGCCCATGTTTCCAAAGTAAAACCTTTTTTGCCTATTAATGTTTGGAATTCATTTTCCTTACTTTTTCCCAGTATTTTTATTTTTTGAATCAATCTTTGACAAGGATTAACCTGATCTTTGATTTGATTATTATGGCGAATGCCCGTACCGTTTTCTACTTCATACATATCCAAAAAAATTCCGGCATTATACGTGTTTAAAAAGTTATTATCGCGGTTTGCAAATTCTCGAACATCATCTAAAGTATCGGCAAAAGCTTTCACATCGGCAGCCGTCAGCAAACTGGTTTGGGTAGCATCCAATGTGCGAAAATCACTACGCGTAATCTTTTTGGCTTTGTTACTGTCGGGGAAAAAGTTCTCTACAGGAACAAGCTTTTTCAGCTTTTTATAAAAATCGGCATTATATTCAACTTTAGGATAGCTTGGATACATATTGGGAATTTCACGACGTGGCAAATTCTGCGGCCAAGCTTCAGGCATCAGAATAAAATATAAAGACGGAGACAAGAACTCCAAATCCGGAATGTCTGCAAGTTGTGGGGCGATGCGGTCCGGAAATTTATTTTTAGTCTCCTTTATTCCCGGAAGATTTAATATTCTCTCCGGCATTCCTGGAACTGTATGCATATATGGACCAATATAGGGATATATTTCCTTTGGTACATTTTCCAACATATTCAAAAGGAGTTCCTCTTCTTCAAAAGGAATTCTTTTTTCTCTTTTGCCATTGGCGGTTATGCGAATTCTAAATATTTCATCAAAAATTTCACTGATATTCCACCCAAAATCATATTTTCGGTCATAGAAATCATTCGGATTGGCATATTTTTGCGCTAATTCTTCAAATGAAGGCAATGGTGCATTGACGTCTATTTTGAAATATTTGGCATAATCCTGCGGTGCCAATGCCGCTGCACGTTCAACTAAGAACGCGCAGCACAATGTAATCAGCACCAAGCTTTTTTTTATTTTATTCATATGTTGCGGTTAACTCTGATTGTAAAATTCAATACTTTTGTTTCTTGTGAAGGAAGTTCAAACTTCCATTGCATGGTTGAAGAATTTTTTTGTTTTCCCGACATGTTTTCTTGCAGAACTTTCCAATTGTTATAAATATTTTGCTCAAACACAATGGATGCCTTTTGGTTAGAAACATTTTTGAACGTTATTTCTGCTTGATATTCAAATACATCTTTTGAAATGGCTTTAACATCCACAATCTTCCCTTTGGCATAAATATCAAAAGCTTGCCCTATGGATAATTCTGCTTTTTCTCCGACGGCGGTTTGTTCAATTCTGTTTTCGCCTAAGAAAACCATATTGTCGCCACCTTTATTTTCATAAAAGCGAACCATTCCGCTCGGCAGGGGTTGTCCAAGATTAAATTCTTTTTCATTGGTCAACTTAAAAACGATATCAGGATGTTTTTTATCAAACTCGCTTTTTGATGCTCCAAGACCTAAATACAGAGGAGAGATAAAACGATATTCTTTTTCATATTTAACATCGTTGATATTCATCAGGCTGATTTGTTTTGATTGTTTATCTTTAACCGTGGTTTTCTGTGGCAATTTGTACATGTAATAATCAGAAACGTTTTCCAGAGCGACACTTGCAACTGCAACCGAATCCATTGCATTTTCCATACGTACCGCCTTGGCCATCATTGGTCTGATACCAGCACCAGCAGCTGCATAATGATTAACCTGCCCTGAAATCAATTGGATTTTTGCATTTTCATAATCGGCACCGGTCTCATTTTTCAATGTAATCCAAGTATTCAAATCTAATTTGTTATCAGAAGTAATTTCGGCAACATAATCAGCTTTCCAACTCAAACCATTGGCCAAATAAGTTAACTCCAAATCTTTTGCTCCGGCATTTTTATTTTCTATACTTGCCACCAAAGTTGGTTTTACGCGTAAATTTTGAGGAATGTTATCATAGATAACGCGTCCCGGAAAATCTGCTTCTATTCCATAATCAAAACGCAAAACGGGCTTACCGTAATTATTACTTATCAATGTGGCTTTATTATAGATTGGTTCTCCGGTTTGGGGATTTTGAACTGCCGTTTTGACCTCTTTACCGATAAAACTGTCTAACAAATTGTTTGAGGTGAGCAAATTATAATCATAATTTTGTTCTAAGACGCGAATCCCTTTTCCGCTCAAAATTGCACTTTCGGCCTGAATGGAACTAGCTACACCTTCAAAGGCAACTTCACTTAACCCTTTGGGCAGAGTTACGCGACGCATATCGTGAATCAAACCTAAATTATTGTTATAAACACTAATGGTTACATCTGCATTTTGCTGCTGGTTAACTAAAATTTCTTCGGCTTGAGCCATTGTTCCGCTCAAAGATGCAACACTGAATAAAAATGCCAATGTTCCTTTTTTTATATGCATATGCGCCTCCCAAATAATTTAATTTTGTTTCACTATAATCTACTTTTTTTTAAAAAAGAAGTGATAATTTGTTATTATATCTAGACTCGGAGTAATTATTGAAATATAAGTAGTCGTAAATGGATTTTTTATATAAGGAGTTATCATAATGGCTTGGACTGATGAGATGGTTGACCAACTCAGAGAAATGTGGAAACAAGGTTTAACGACAGGAGAAATCGGTAAGCGCTTAGGCGTTTCTAAAAATTCTATTGTTGGTAAAGTTCATCGTTTGGGCTTGTCCGGACGTCCGTCTCCGATTAAAAAGAAAGATGATGCTGAACCAAAGACTGAAAAAAAAGAAGTTACAGAAACAACAGTAAAAGCCCCAAAACCCAAAGCAGAAAAAAATGTCGAGGTTAAGGCTCCAAAACAAGAGAAAAAACACGAAGAAGAAGAGATTATTGTTGTTGAAGAAAAAACAGAAATTTCAGCACCGGTTTCTCACCATCATAATGGTAAAACATCTCTTACAGATTTAGATAATCATACTTGCCGCTGGCCTATAGGTGACCCTAAAGATGAGAATTTTCATTTTTGTGGTCGTAAAGTGCGTATCGGTCAAACTTATTGTGATGAACATGCCAATATTGCATATGTAAAGGCGGTCAAAAAATAATTTAACCCATAAGGAAGTTAGAATATGTCTTTAGGAACAGTATTTTCTTTTATTGCAGCAATTATTGTTGTTCTTGGATCCATTTTAACAGCAACCGATACTCCTGGAGCTTTTATTGATATTCCGAGTATGATTATTGTGGCCGGAGGTACGGTTGTGGCTTTGTTCATTTCTTATGAACCCAAAACAGCTATTTCTGCTTTGAAACTGATGGGATCTACCTTCAAAAAACATTCAGACTCTGAAATTTCTCTTAAAGATGAAATCGGAAGAATCGTTCGTTGGGCTTATATCATTCAAAAAAATGGCTTACAAGGTCTGGAAAACGAAATTACCGATGACTTACGTAAAAAAGATGCATTCGTTGCTTATGGTACTGACTTGGTTATTACCGGATATACCGGTCAAGAAATTAACCAAATTCTTGACCAAATGCTTGAAGCTGAAACCGAACGTAATAAAGCTTCTCTTGATGCCTTGAAGAAAATGGGCGGGGATGCTCCTGCTTTTGGTATGCTTGGTACCTTGATTGGTCTTATTATCATGCTTGGCAAAATGGGTGGCGATCCTTCAGCTATTGGTCCTAGTATGGCTGTGGCCTTGGTTACAACTTTCTATGGTATTATTTTAGCTCGTATCATCTTTATTCCACTGGCTACTAAAATTTCTGCTCGTTATGACCGTAGCTTGTTCAAGAACACTATGCTCAAAGAAGGTTTGGTTCTGTTAGCAGAAAGAAAAAGCCCTCGCTATATTCAAGATAAAATCAACTCTTTTGTTGATGCCAGCGAGCAGTTCCTTATTGATCGCGACTTAAACAATTCTTCATCTCAATCTGAAAATTAGGAGAAGCGCCAATGAAAAAAAAGCCAGAGGAAAAAATTGATGAAGATTGGATGGCGACCTATGGCGATATGGTTACTTTGCTCTTGTGCTTTTTTGTTATGATGGCAACAGTATCTAAACCAGATTTGGCTTTATTTGAACAAATTCAGGCCAGTATGAATGATGCTTTGGGCAACAAAGATAATGAGCGTCCGCTTCAACTTATGAAAGCTGATTTGGAAGATGATATAAAATCAACTGATATAAGCGATAAGTTGTCTCTTGGTAGCGACTCTCAAGGTTTGGTCTTGGAGATGGACGGAGATACTTTTTTTGATCAAGGTTCAGCACAATTAAGTTCAACAGCAATTGCTTTTTTGAAACGCATTGCTGCAACTTTATTATCTGAACGCTACAACAATTTCAAATTCAGTATTGAAGGTCATACCAGTGATGAACCTTTTTCAAATGCTCAATTTGCTTCTAACTGGGAATTGTCTGCAGCAAGAGCAGCAACTGTTGTACGCTTTTTAGAAAGCCGCGGCATTCCTAGAGTGAGAATGCAAGCCGTTGGTTTATACGATGTGGCTCCTAAATATCCTAATTTGGATCCTTATGGAGAACCTATTCCCAATAACCGCCGCAAAAATCGCCGTGTGGTTATACATATTGAACCATCTTATAAATAAAAAGAGAACCTTGACGGTTCTCTTTTTTTATATTTCCACTTCCATTACTTCACAATTTTTAAAACCATGCACCTGTTTATATAAATGATAATAATATAGGCTCATGATATGTCCATGTGTCGCTACACCAACTTGTTCATATGGGCAATTATTTTTGATAAAGGTCAAAGCTTGTAAAAAACGATTTAAGGCTTCTTGCTTGCTCTCCCCTTCCGGAAGAGAAATATTATATGTATTTTCATCACTCACATCTAAAACAGACTTAAATTCAAAATTATATTTTTTATAAGTTTCTTCTTCTGTCCAACCTTCTGTAATACCAAAAGAAAATTCATGCAAATCATTTATAATTTCTATCGGCGTCTGATTAAAAGACGCTACATATTCTGCTGTTGTTCTGGCTCTGTCATATGGACTGGAATAAATAAGCGGCAATTTTTTTAAACTTAGTTTTTTTCCTAATTCTAAGGCTTGTTCCTTGCCAAGTGGTGTTAACTGTACAATGGAACTATAACCATCGGAAACAACCTTATCTACATTGGCAAAGGTTTCACCATGTCTGAATATATATAGTTTCATATTTTTTCTCTTTATTTCTCTTTATCGTAATGATGATCTATTTTGCATTCAAATTCAAGAAAATATTTTACATATTTTCACATTTTGGTTGCAAAAAAAAAAAATGGTTTATCATAAATAGTATAGGCTTTAATTCTATTATTCATGGAGGCGTATTATGATAAAATCTGTGTTA
>CASFJK010000025.1 GCA_949295025.1 uncultured Pseudomonadota bacterium | reverse complement strand
TAACATTCGCATGACAGCAAAATTGATCCACCCGATTGCTATGAACGAAGGTCTTCGTTTCGCTATTCGTGAAGGTGGTCACACTGTAGGTGCTGGTGTAGTATCTAAAATCTTGAAATAGTCTAAAAGCTCAGTATTTGGGCTTCTAGCACAAAAAACTACAGAACGGTCGAAATTCATGTACTTCTTGTACACTAGAATTTCGACCGCTTTGTTTTTTGCGTTATAATCTCCACATCTTGAACTTTTAGGATTTGGAACGCATATAACAGCTCACCTAGAGCGAAAATTACGAAAAGGGAAAAATTCATGTAGGTTTTTTGCTTAGGCATCTAGTTTCGCTGCGGCGATTATCATCACCTAGCTCAACAAGATGTTCCAAAGACCTTGCAGATAAAAATGCCGTGTTAAAGGCATTTTTACTTAGCGGTTACTAGAATTTTTCCCTTTCTTATTTTCACTCTATCTGAACTATTCTCTGCGTTCTAAAAAAGTGCCTTGTGTTTGAGTTTGTCTAGCTGGTAACTAGAGCAATTTTACGCGGTCTCGAAAAATTCATGTACCTGTTTGTACACTAGGATTTTTCTCGCCACTAGAAATTACTCTATTTACACACGCTATCCAAACTCAAGTATGTTAAAAACGCTTCTACTCATCTCAATTATCGAGTTTCTATGCGTGCTTCGTAGGGGTGACCACGTGTCTCTGAGAGACTTGTTTGTTTATGTTATAATCCTCCAATCTTGAGATTTATCTATTATAAATTTATGGCTTTTTACAGATTTTAGTTGCGTTTTTTTTATAACACTGCTATTAAATTTCTAAAAATTATATTATTTAGTTATTATAATATGGAAGAAAATATTACATTAGAAAACAATCTTCTTGCGTTACTAGAAGAAAGAAAAATTACGGTTAAAGAGTTAAAGAATCTTGTAGATAATGTGATTGATAGATATGAACAGAAATTTTTTCCAAAAATAGAATTAGGTTGGTATGCCTTTGCTAATGGTCGTTTTTCGGCTGATAAAAATGCTTATGCCGATTTGCTAGGTGTCGTGGCTTGGCTTAATCCGGATCAAAATGCTATTAAGGGAAAAAGAGGTTTAATTTTGTTGCCAAAAGAAATAAATTGTTTTTGGCAAGAAAAGAAGGTTAAAACTTCAATTTGCGACGAAGAAAATGGTCTTGAAAATACAAAAAAATTGTTATCTTTCAGCCAGAATAGGAAGATTATTTTTCCTGCTTTAGAGAAATGTATTCAATACCGCAAAGATGGATACGGCGAAGTTTTTGTTCCGGCATTAAATCAGTTACTTTTAATAGGAAAAAATACTGAAATTGTAAATAATGCTTTGAAAAATATCAAAGGTGATTTACTGCGAAATTGGACTTTTTCTGCAACGGAATTTAATCAATGGAGGCAATGTTCTGTTTTATTTAGCTCTTTATGTGCTGGTTTTTGTGAAAAAAAATTAAAAAATGCGGTTACGCGTTTTGTTGTTGCGTTTTAATAAAAACTCTCTGCAGGTCAGAGAGTTTTTTTTGTTTGTTTAAGATTTTTAAATAGGTCTTGACTTAGAGTATGGTTTAAGAATTAGATTTTAAGCAAATTTATTTGAACTTAGGAGAATATGATGGCTGATTATGAAATATTAAAAACAATAAAGTCACCGCAAGATGTTAAAGATTTATCTTTTTTTGCAATAAATAAACTTTGCGAAGAAATGCGTTCTGCAATTATTAATCGTGTGAGTAAAATAGGTGGACATTTAGGACCAAATTTAGGTGTTGTAGAATTAGCAACAGCGTTACATTATGTTTTTGATGCTCCTAAAGACAAAATTGTGTGGGATGTTAGCCATCAGTCATATCCTCATAAAATGTTAACCGGTCGTGCGGAAGCTTTTTATGATGATAAAAAATTTGCTTCTTATTCGGGATATACGGCACCGACAGAAAGTGTATATGATCTTTTTATGGTTGGACATACATCTACTTCAATCAGTTTGGCGGCAGGATTGGCTAAAGCTCGCGATTTAAAGGGAGAAAATTATAATGTAATTGCCATTATTGGTGATGGTTCTCTTTCCGGAGGCGAGGCTTTTGAAGGTTTGGATAACGTTGCTGATTTTGCTTCCAACTTTATTGTTATTGTTAATGATAACGAAATGTCAATTGCCGAAAACTATGGCGGATTGTATGGAAATTTGGCAGAGTTACGTCGTACTCAAGGAAAAGCCAAAGATAATTATTTTAAAGCATTGGGTTTTGATTATACATATGTGGAAGAGGGTAATGATGTTACTAAACTTATAACGGAACTTTTGAAAGTGAAAGATTCTGTTAGACCTGTTGTTTTACATGTGCATACACTCAAAGGTAAAGGATATAAATTTGCCGAAGAAAATAAAGAATCTTTTCACTGGACGATGCCTTTTGATGTGGAAACAGGAAAACTTAAATCAGAATTTAATGCTTTAACTTATGCTCAAGTGGTTTCGGATTATTTAGAAAGAAGAGTACAACAAGATGATAAGTTAATGGTTGTTAATGCCGCAACACCAGGGGCTTTGGGTTTGCAAGATTTTCGAGCAAATCATCCTGAAAACTATTTTGATGTTGGTATTGCCGAAGAACATGCCATAGCTTTTCTTTCAGGAATGGCAAAGTCTGGTTTGAAACCGATTGGTTTGTTTTTTGGCGGATTTATTCAACGTGCATATGATCAAATTTCGCAAGATTTGTGTTTAAATAAATCACCCGCAATTATGGTGATTGAGGGAACCGGTATTAGTAGTATGGATGCTACACATTTAGGTGTTTTTGATATGGCGTTGTTAGGAAGCATACCTAATTTAGTTTGCTTGGCTCCAACGTGTGCTGAAGAAACAACTCGTATGCTTGATTGGGCTTTTCAGCAAAAAGATTTTCCGATAGTTATCAGAACACCGGCAGATTTACCGCAGGAATTGACTTATCTACCACAAAAAGAGATTGTTTTAAATCAGTCTGAAATTGTAAAACAAGGAACAAAAATTGCAATTTTAGGATTGGGTAACTTCTTGAAATTAGCAGAAGATGTTGCTGCTTTGTTGCAAGAACAAGGTATTAATGCAACAATTATCAATCCTAGATTTTATAATATGTTAGATAAAGATATGTTATCTTCTTTGCTTGAAAAACATCATACGGTTATTACTCTGGAAGATGGTATTTTGGATGGTGGTTATGGTCAAAAAGTGTGTGAATTTTATGCTGCCAGCAAAATGAAGGTTTATTCTTTTGGTGCTAAAAAAGAATTTACTGATAGGGATAATAAAGAAGATATTTTGAAACGTTGTAAGCTCACGGCACAACAGATTGTTGATGAAGTTTTGGCATAGGAAAAAAGGGCTGTTTGAATAAACAGCCCTTTTTCTGTTTTTTTGTGTAAAAAAGACTTGATTTATTTTAAAGATTTGTGTATCTAATATTACGCAAGATTAAATAGGGGTATAGCTCAGTTGGTAGAGCGTCGGTCTCCAAAACCGAATGTCGTGAGTTCGAATCTTACTGCCCCTGCCAATAAAAAGAACCGTCCGAAAGGGCGGTTTTTTTATTGGTATTTAGGGGAAGTTGATGAGAACTCATGAGAAAGTGAGTTCGATGTCAAACGAAAGGCGTGCGTAAGCGCGCCGGTGAGCGAAAGCGAATGAGTTTGAGGAAATAAAACAAAAGCCCAACCTTAATAAAGGAAGGGCTTAAAACGCGTTATGGGTGTAGATTATCGTGAGGCTAAAGGTTTTAGCTTCTTCTTAGAAGGAGTTAAATATGGATGATTTCTGTTTCTCCTTTTATTATGTTTTCTATAAGCAACTCGCTATATCCATCATCAATGAACATATCAAAGGGAGTTATAATTGATACTTTTGAATTGCCAACAAATTTCTTGTAATGATATATATCACGCGCATGAACTATAATTTTGTTATTTTTACTAATAACAATTAATTTCACATCATCATAAATGATATTATTTTTTTTAGCAACAACAGACATAATATCTTGTGCTACCATAAAAAAACTTTCCTTATCTTGGAAAGATTTTGAAACTCTCGCTATGACAAATTGATTAGGCAAACCCAAAGATATGTCATAATTATTAATTCTACCTGTTTTCATAATTCTTAATTTTAAATAGTTAAACATCATAATTTTATTTTATGTGAAGTATATTTTGTTAGGGTGAAAAGTAAAGAATTTTGTATAGACATTTTAGGGAGGCATAATTTGTTTGAATTTTCATTTCTTATGTGTTATAAGGGAGCCATTAAAAAATTATTGTTATAATTAAATTTAAAAATTATGGTGTTTATTGAACAAATTGAAGAAATGAACATTGCTTTTGATTTTAAAAAGCAATACACAGTTGCACAAGTTCCTCAAAAGTATGCTGATGCTGAAGATTTTGCTCTTAGGCTTGTTTATTATCTCAGACCCTATGTTGCCAACAAGTTGGGAATAGAAGGACGAGATGTCGTTTTGGTTGCCGTCAGCGAAAATGATAAAGTTGTTGTCTTGAGTGAGGACAGCAGACCGAGAAAATGGTTGGGAAGCTTTTTTCATAAGCCATCAATTGGAAGTGCCCAATTTTATGATGATGTTAAACCAGAACTTATCATTGATAAAATGAATAGTTTGTTTGCGTAATGTTAATCGCTGTGTTGTTATAACTGCAACATGGCGATTTTTTTATTGGAAAATTGATTATAAGAATTTAGATTTTAAATGGTTTTTAGGAGATTTTCATTTTGAAAGCAATAACAATTTGGCAACCATATGCACAGGCGATTGTACTTGGTTTGAAGAGATTTGAAACACGTTCTTGGGCAACAAAATATCGAGGCAGAATAGCTATTCATGCTTCTAAAAAGGCTTTAACCAAACAAAGTAAGATTTTGGCACAAAAATATGACATAGAAGATTGTCCCTTTGGTAAAGTCCTTTTGATAGCCGATTTAACGGATTGTATTTTGATGACGGAAGACTTTATAAAAAAGCAAAAACAATCAGAATTAGATTTTGGGGATTGGCAAATCGGACGCTATGCTTGGAAACTTGAAAATATAAGACTTTTAGATGCGCCAATTGTTATATCAGGAAAACAAGGTCTATGGAATTTTAATTGCTAAATTTTCTGAACAAAAAGCTGTCCGGTCGGGCAGCTTTTTTTGTTCTTTTAGCATCATTAAAAATATACGGTGACGCTTGCTTTTCGGCATGTTGGTTTTTGTGGTGAAAAATAATAAACTCTGGACCATTGTTTGGTATACCCCATAGATATACGCCAATGACCGGGAATAAAAGATAGAATCTCAAATTCTACCTGATTGTTGAGAAGCCATTGGGCACAAAGATAGTTTTTTTGTTGCTCTACTTTGGTTTCTACATTGAACTGAAATTTTTTTCCTCGAGCATTTATTTTTAATGCTATATCTTCATTTCCTTGGTTAATAATGTATCTTTTCATAATGATAGGTTTTAATGATATAATAATTTATTGTTGCACCTAGGGTAGAAGGTAAATTAATTTATGGCAACAAAAATTTTTAAACTTATTTTTTTTGATAAAATTTGAGAACAAACAATATAGTTATTGACATATCTAAAATAATTTAATATGTTTGCGACATTAGTCGGAGCTTTATTATCCGAACGTTTTGTCGTGGGTGGTGAGTTCTGAAGTTTTTAATTTTTTTAATTGAAGGTGGATATAGTCCATGGCAAAAATCAGTCCGATTCAGTTTTTTAGACAAGTTAAACAAGAAGTTAAAAAAGTTACTTGGCCAACCAAAAATGAAGTTGTGAAAACTTCTTTGGTGGTGATTGTTTTGGTGGCTATTGCCTCAACATTCTTTTTCTTTGTTGACCAAATTTTGGGTTGGGCAGTACAGTTAGTTTTAGGTCTTGGAGATTAATTTTATGGACGCTCGTTGGTATGTTGTAAATGTTCATTCCGGTTCGGAGAAAAAAGTTGCCGAATCTATTAAAGAACAAGCTGTTCTTAAAAAAATGGACGATAAAATTTTGGATGTAATGGTTCCGACCGAAGAGGTTGTTGAAATAAGAAAAGGTGCAAAAGTTAATTCTGAACGCAAATTTTTCCCAGGATATATCTTGGTTAAAATGATTATGACTGATGATGCTTGGCACTTAATTAAAAACAATCCTAAAGTTACCAACTTTTTGGGCAGCCGTAATAAACCGTATCCAATTACAGAAGCTGAAGCTCAAAGAATTATCACTCAAATGCAAGAAGGCATTGAGCGTCCTCAAACTATCGTAAGCTACGAAGTTGGTGAACAAGTTCGTGTGAACGATGGTCCGTTTGCTTCGTTCATTGGTTTGGTCGAAGAAGTTGATGTTGAAAAATCTAGACTGAAAGTTTCTGTTTCTATTTTTGGTCGTTCTACTCCGGTTGAGTTGGAATTTTCTCAAGTAGAAAAAGTGAAATAAGTTTTATTGCAGTTTTATGAAAGCCTCTCTTTGAGAGGCTTTTTTTATGGAAACGCATTTGTTTTTTTGTTATACTTTAGATAAAAGATAATGTTTTGAGGGCTTGATCATGGATGAAGAAAATAATGAACAAGAAGATAGTTTAAGTAAATATTATGAGTTTGAAAAAGAAGATGAGAGAGAAGCCTATATGCAACAAAGAGAGGGCTATTTTGGCACAGTATCTTCTTTGATTCCTAAGGTGACAGCTGCAAAATATAAATTGGAAAATATTCAAACCGCTTTGCGCGAAAAAGTAAAAAAACTGCGTGATCAAATAAAAGAGCAAACAGAGCAACAGAAGAATATGCCTAACTTCAAAAATTTATCCGTTATGCAATTTTCAGATGCTCAGATGCCTGATCCTGACCAAAATGTAGATGAAGAAAGTTTGTTGCAAAAAGATTTGGTCTTTTGCGAAGAAGCATTGGTTGAAGGGCAGGATGTTGCAAATAAAATCGATGGAGATAGGCTAAAATTGGAAAATATTTTGGCTACTCATGAAAAACAGCCATATAAAGTTATTGTTGATGTTGCCTTGAAACCCTTGCCGAGCGATCGAGCCAAAGAACAAGATAAAGATAAGGAAAAAGAAAAAAATAAAAACAAAAAACAAAAGAGAAAATCGGCCAAAAAGTCAAATGAGGTGACGCAAATTGATGAGGGAAAAAGCCATTTACAATCTGTTAAAGACAAAATAAAAAAACGTTCGGGAGTACATTCTAAAATGTCTCTCGCTGATTGGAAAAAATTGAGAAACGGTCAAAGTTTGGATTCAGTTCAAGAGGAGCCATTATCCCAAAGAAGATATGTCCCAGTACAGAATATTAATGCTGTTCGTCGTGCAAAACAGAATGGTGGGTTAGGCAGTTAGATTATTTTTTTTCTGCCCAGCCCGGCGCTGCACGGGACCATAGTCTTTGGTCTTTACCTTTGGGTTTTGCCATAATACCGCCAACAGTCGGTCGGGTGCAGCCTGTTGTTTCCGGATAAGAAAAAGGTTCTTTTGTCAGAAAACATTTGGCCATATCTGCTAAAATTCGTGCTTCCATATATTTTCCATTATATCCGTAATCATCTGACCATTTGACAATGGCTTCGGGAGATAATAGTTTATCAAAAACTTCTTGATGTTCAGGCAAAACCTCTGCATCACCATTGAGAAGATTTTTAAAGTCGTTTAAGACAATAGGGTTTTTCCAGCCACCGCCAAAAAATAAGAAATATTTTGGAAACTCTACATCCTCGGGAAGAAAGCTTAAATTATAAACCATAATGTAAGCACTGAAAAATTCTACCGTGCGTAATCTGTCTTCAAAAGCAATACTGGCATCTGTTAATTCGGGAATAAAAATATACCATGCCGGATCAGAAGATTTTGGAGGAGGCATGGTAATGAAGTTTTCTCTGATATTGGTTAAAACTGCATTTTCAAATAGTTTACGCAACAAACGAAAATTGATTTTGCCGCGCTTTCCGGTTTCCCCATTAAAGTCGCAAGGAAGATGTTTTTCGTTGCGCATCAGCATGTCGATAAAGTGGTTAAAAGGCCCTACGTCCCAGCCTAAAATGGTGTTTTTACCTGTGATTTTATTGCGTGAAATTATAGCAATGTTTCCTGTATTTCCGCCATTGCAGAAAGCGACGGGAAAGATTTTTTTGCAGATGAGGTCTTGAGCAATATGTTGATTGTGTACCGGTGCCAGCGGCGCCCCTTCACCTAAATTCATGATATCGTCAGAACGAAAGTCATATACAACTGGAATGCCTGTTAAATCGGCAAGCATTTGTCCTGAGCCAATTTGAAGAGTGTAAATTTGACTTGGGTCTTTGCTTTGGGCAATGGAGGGCGGGCGGTGTCCGCAAGTTTGACCATGAAAACCAATAGCATCAATATTTTTTGCAGAAAGGTTATTTTCTTCCAAGAGTTTATTTACAGTTTGAGCCACCAGAGAGATATATTCATTATGTAGAGACATAAAGTTTTCTCTTTCTTTAGTGTAATAAGCTTCAATATCGCAATTGTTTTGTGCCAGCAAAAACTTAAGTTGGCGGAAGCGGTTGCTTAAAGAAGTGGGAATCTCTTGTGAAAGACCACAAATATCTTTAATATGTCCATCATTAAACTCTGATAACACAACGTCAACAGCGTCTAGTGAATTGCCAGTCATGATACCGATACAGCGATAAATTTTTTTGCTCATCTCAGCCTCTCTAAAGGGTAATTTTTGGAAGCATAGCAAAAGAAATTATATTCGTCTACAAATTTAATGTAGAGAATGCCCACTTTAGTGGTGACTTTTCAAATTGCTGGTGGTATGCATGAAATGATATTGTATTATTATTAATCTTATTAAAACATTGTGCTATGAAAAGAATATGGAAAGAAAAACTGGAAGATGCTTGGAGCTTATATAAGCTTTCTAGAGAAGTATACAATCTTGCTTGGCAAAGAATTTTTGATGGATTACCGAAAGAATATAAGAAATTAAGCAAAATTATGAATGTTTGTTCGATTGTATTCGGCGTGACTGCGATTTTGTTTCTTTGTAAGGAGTGGCTTAACATACTATGGATAGATCTTTGTTTGCTGCTGATTATGATTGTTGTGGCTTTTTTGATGTATCGGAAGGCTTTGCTCGTTTATGATGATAAAGTCAGAAAACAGTTGTTAAAGATAACAAAAATGCAAATTTTTCAACCTTGTTTTTTGTTGCTAGCAGGGGTGATTTTATGGATACCATTTGGGGTATTCATCATTTTTTTCTTTATTTGTATTATTGGTTTTTTGGTGGTAACAATTATCATATTTTATTATCAAATAACTTTAGATTTAATGGTCTATCGCCAAATCAAGGCTTGGTGTAGAGAATTAGGTCAAGAATAAGTATCTTTGAAAAAATAAAGCCTCGTGAGATAGAACACGAGGCTTTTGTTAATAATTTTTTTTAGAAAACTCTTAGTGAAATTTTTTGATTGTGAAACCTATCAATTTTACAGTCCACAATCTGTCCGGTGCGAGCATGTTTTGTGCGCTTTGTTAATGCGTAAACATTGGGTGCTAGGCAAACCAACATGGCCGATCCGGTAATGGCTTCTATTGTGCCTTGAACCATGGTCCCTATCGGATGTGTTTTGATGTATTCATCCGCAGGTAAGGTGCAAGGAACCACTTCATATTCCATGTGATATATGTTTTTGTCGGGGTTATGTAAATTTACAACCTTTACATCAACAATATCTTCTTTTTTGACAAAGATAAATGGATTAAAGTGTTTTTGCCGAATGAAGAAAACAGCTTTTTTTGTTACCTCTTCTTGCGAGTCAGCGTTAAAACGGAGCTGCTTGATGTCAAACAAAATGCGGTCATCTTTTACCTTTGTTACGATAGCAGTATATATCCTGCCTAAACCGTCAGAAGATTTTGGTTTCATAATTATATTATTTAACGGGTTTCTAAAATAATTTATCTCTGCTTTTTAGTTAACATACTAATTTATGTGATGCAAGTGTAATATGGACAAAAATACAAAAAATATTTTGGACTCGGAAGTCTGAATCGAATCAAAGTCTTAAATGTGAAAATTTTTACAAAAAAATGCTTGCAATCTGAAAAGAGTGTGGTATACAAAAGCGACTCTTAAAGGGATTCTTATGTCTTTTTATGAGCGAATCGTTTTAACATAATTTCGTGGGAGACCAGCCATGGTCCGACCACGAACCCGAAAATTGAGGTATATAATGGCTAAGTCTAAGAAGAAAATTTTAGGTTTAATCAAGCTTCAAATTCCGGCAGGTAAAGCTAACCCTTCTCCTCCGGTTGGTCCGGCTCTCGGCCAAAAAGGCTTGAACATCATGGATTTCTGTAAGCAATTTAACGCTGCAACCCAAAAAATGGAACCGGGTATTCCTGTTCCGGTTGTTATTACCGCTTACGAAGACAAATCTTTCACATTCGTTACAAAATTGCCGCCGGTTAGCTACTATATTAAAAAAGCAGCTAATGTTAAAAGTGGTTCTAAAGAACCGACTAAAACCGTTGCCGGTCAAATTACAATGGCTCAAGTTAAAGAAATTGCTGAAGCTAAAATGCCTGATCTTAACTGCTCAACCGTTGAAGCAGCTATGAACATGGTTAAAGGTCAAGCATATTCTATGGGCATTAAGGTAGTGGAGTAGTGTGATGGGAAAAAGAATCGTAAACGCTTATAAAACAGTTAATAAAGATCAAGCTTACGGCTTGAAAGATGCTGTTAAAATCGTTAAAGAAAACGCTACTGCTAAATTTGACGAAACCATTGATGTTGCAATTAACCTCGGTGTTGACCCGAAATACGCTGACCAAATGGTTCGCGGTGTTTGCTCTTTGCCACACGGTAATGGTAAAACTGTTCGCGTTGCTGTTTTGGCTCAAGGCGAAAAAGCTGATGAAGCAAAAGCTGCCGGTGCTGATATCGTCGGTGCTGAAAACTTAATCGACTCTATCTTGTCTGGTAAAGTTGATTTCGACCGCTGCATCGCTACTCCGGATATGATGGGTCTTGCCGGTAAAGTTGCTCGCGTTTTGGGTCCTAAAGGCTTGATGCCAAACCCGAAACTCGGTACCGTTACCATGGATGTTACTAATGCTGTTAAAAAAGCTAAAGCGGGTGAAGTTCAATATCGTGTTGAAAAGAACGGTATTGTTCACGCTGGTATCGCTAAAGCTTCTTTCAGCGAAGATCAAATCTATGATAACGCTAAAACCTTTATCGATGCTATTATCAAAGCTAAACCGGCTGGTGCCAAAGGTACTTACTTGAAGAAAATTTCTTTGAGCAGCACCATGGGCGTTGGCGTTAAAGTTGATACAACAGCTTTGTAATGCTCGTTCTCAAGTATGTTTTTGATGCTTGAGTAAAAAAGTTTTGGGTGGTGAACTTATCATCACCCGCTCTCCAAGGGGCGAGCAAAAAGTAGGTGAGAGGCGATTGCCGGAAATACTGAAATAGATGTTCGAAAATTTCCCTTGGAAACTGTCCAAGACCGTAGGTGGTCATTGTTTATGAAGATGGAAGTGATTTTGTTCTTCAATAAACAAAAATCTTAAATATCCTACGCAGACGGGAGTAAGAAAAATTTTATATCTTTTTTCTCCTGGACAGATTAGGTCCCATAATGGGCAAGGTGAAGAGAAAGGCGGTTGCTTTTCTTGAAACAGTGTCAATTGTGGAAATGTGTTGAATGCATCTTATATAAGATGTTTTTTTGGAGACAATAAGTGAATCGCGAAGAAAAAGCACAATTGCTCAGCGAACTGAATGAATTGTTCAATAATTCAGAAGTTGTAGTTGTTTCTCACTACAAAGGCTTGACTGTTGCCGAAGTTTCTGAATTGCGTAACAATGTTAGAAAAGCAGGCGCTGGCTTTAAAGTTACAAAAAATCGCATTACTCGTCTGGCTCTTAAAGGCACAAAATTTGAAGGTTTGAGTGATTTGTTCAAAGGTCCGACAGCTATTGCTTTCGCTTCTGATCCGATCTCTGCCTGCAAAGCTTGTGTTGAATTTGCTAAAACTAATGAAAAATTGCTCATCGTTGGTGGCGCTATGGGTACTGGCGTTATCTCTATCGATGAAATCAAGAAATTGGCTTCTATTCCTTCTATGGACGAACTCAGAGCCAAAATCATTGGTTTGTTGCAAGCTCCTGCTGCTCAATTGGCAAGAGTTACAAAAGCTTACAGCGAAAAAGAAGCTGCTTAATTATTTTTCATTTTTATGTCGTTATTACTACGTATTAACGGTCTTAAAAATAAGAAATAGAGTATGAGTAAAAAGATTTTTTAATTTGATTTAATTTATTTTATTGGAGAAAAAATATGGCCGATTTAGCCAAATTAGTTGATGAATTGTCAGCTTTGACTGTTATGGAAGCTGCTGACTTGTCTAAAATGTTAGAAGAAAAATGGGGCGTTTCTGCCGCTGCTGCTGTAGCTGTAGCTGCCGGTGGTGCTGCTGCCGGTGGTGCTGCTGAAGAAAAAGATGAATTCGACATCATCTTGGCTGACGCTGGTGCTAACAAAATTAACGTTATTAAAGAAATCCGTGCTATCACTCAATTGGGCTTGAAAGAAGCTAAAGACTTGGTAGATGGTGCTCCGAAAACTGTTAAAGAAGGTGCTCCTAAAGCTGAAGCTGAAGAAATTAAGAAGAAACTTGAAGCCGCTGGTGCTAAAGTTGAATTGAAGTAATTTCTTCTTTCAAATTTTTGAAAAAAAGCCTGTCATAATCGACAGGCTTTTTTGTTGTGCTATGTGAATTTTGTATGTCTCGGTTAAATAGTTAAAACCTCTAATAAGCGAGGACAGGGCGGATGTAATGATCGTTGAAGTCCTTACCGAAGTTGTACCAATCACCATTATATAAGTACAATAGCCAAGCCTTGAAGACATTATACTCAGAAGACGACCAATAATAGCTTGTTCCTAACTGCGTACCCCCTACCTTCGATAAACTATTGTTTAAGGTATCTTTATTTTGATAAATTAAATATAGTTCTCCGCCTGCAGGTAAATACCAATCTCCTTTAGTTGTTCCTTCTGTTGTGTAATTATAACAATAATCTGCTGCCCGTGTACTATATCCATTGCTATTTCCATGCGCTATGATGATACTCGTATTACTCTTACCATTATAATCTCCTTTTGCTGCAGATGATGAACTATAATTCGTCAGTCCCGGAATGTCTATATATAATGATGCCCATTGTAATGATAAGCCTTCCTCTAAAGCAATCGCCAATTTGCGGCTAACATCAAAAACAACACCAATCGGAGTACGATTAGGATCAAGATTGTTAATGTCAATAGCACAAGATTTGTCATCAAGCAAAATATCTCCAATTGTATCGCAGACTTTAGTTGTTTTTGGTTTAGGATAAGAGCGGCAGAAGACTTTAGATGTGTCAAAAGGGCATTTGACCATGGCATCGCCATCGCATTTATCGGCAGTGTCGGTATAACCTAAAGTTTCACAACTCGGCGGTGTCACGCAGGTTTGCGCATTCGCCGTTAAGCTATAACTCAAGGAGAAAGCTAATGCACTTAGGCTTACTCCTAAATATTTTTTATTTTCTTTTCTCATTTTCTTTCTCCTTATTTATTCATATTTTTGCAAAGCAATATTAATAGCTCTTATTTTAGCCAACATCTAAGAGCGCCATTACACCAATAAGTATCTAAATCAATCTGTCCATCAACTTTGCAACCAATCGCTTTGTATCGAACCGTCTCGGTAGAGCAATTTGCGGCAGTAGGTGTGCAACTTTCACAGACAGAGCCTGATGGACATTCGGTTAAATCGTATCCGGAACAAGAGTTGACAATGCAGTCTTTTTCACAGGTTCCATTCTTTTCATGGAAACCATCGATACATTTCCATCCAACTTGAATTTGATGTGTGCCATCGCCGTCAGTACAATTTTC
>CASFJK010000024.1 GCA_949295025.1 uncultured Pseudomonadota bacterium | reverse complement strand
TGGCAATTTGATAAGATTGGATAGGCTTTAATTCGAGTGTGTGTGTGAATGATAAATTATGGTCGAACGTATCAAGAGCCAAAGCTGAATTAAAAAAAGCCGGTAATAGCAAACAAGCCACAACCCGACAACAGGTTAACGCAGATTTTATCATAATACGCCTCCATGAATAATAGAATTAAAGCCTATACTATCTATAATAAATCTTTTTTTTTTTTTGCAACCGGAGAATGAGCGAATTTTATGAATTTTTTGTTACAGGCATAAAAAAAGGTCGAAAAATCGACCTTCGAAAGAATTTTTTATGTTCTTTTATCTGGAAATTAAGTTTAAATCGATAAGCCCTTGTTTGTAAAGTAAATGTGCTGATGTTGCTTTTTGTGCAGCTTGTTTAATCAGCTCTTTATAGTTCTTTTCTTGGGTTAGGCGATATTTGAAGTCACGATAACTATTTCTTTGGCATTGCAAAAGATATTTTTTTGACAATACTTCATTTTGTTTAGGATTTATTTTTTTATTTTTCACATTTTTATATGTGTTTTTTTCCGGTTCTGCTTCTATTAATTTGACAATATTCCAAACGGCATTTCTGGCTTCGTCACTGGTATATTCTTTAAGCAAATCGGTTCGGTTATTTTTGCGATGCCACATATCTAAAATATTGTATTCAGCCAGAAGATAGCAAGAACAATCGTTTCTGCTTTTGTCTTGTTGGATTTGGTTGAAGCAGGTGATTTTATAATCAGGAAGAATTGATTTTAGAAAATCTTTTAGTTCTTTACGCATTTCTATGCCATAAGAATCTTGATACCAGATTGTTTTGGCTTTTTTATCGGTCATAAAGGCAACAGAGTGGTTGCTTCCGGTTTCATTAACGGAAGGTAAAATGAGATTATAGGCATTGATATTGGCATATAAATTATTATTGAGAATATGTTCTCCAAACTCTTCCAATGCTTTTGTATCTACAACTCCATGGTCAGAATCTTCTTTTTTGCTGAAAATGTTTATTTGTTCGGGCAGGGGATATTTATATCCTTCATACATTTTTTCTCTAATGAACTTTGCGTCAGGACAATTTTGTATGAAAGCTTGTGTTACATCCAATATGTCTTCTTGTTTATATTTTGTTGTCATTTTAACCTCCGATTTTGTCAAAATATCATATTTGGCTAATTTTGTCAAACAAATAGGGGTTGTATTTTTTTATATTTCTGCTTGTAATTTTTTTTATCGGTATCATATTATTTGTATATTATTTTTATTAGGAGGTATGTTCATGCAAAAGCTGCTTTGTTTATCTTGTCTTTTAATGTCTGGTACAGCAATGGCTTTAGATGTGCCAACCGGAGAATCCGTATCCGATTATAACGTTAGAAACGGAGATCCTCTAACCGTTGAAGGAACAGCGTTTAACACGACAATTGGAACATATGGTCAAATGACAGTGAGAGATGGCGGCTTAGCTGATACAACAACTGTGGGCAGACGAGGAACATTAACCATTACGGGAGCGGGAAGTTCTGCAAAAAACACTATTCTTAATTCTTCTTCACAAATGAATATTACAAACAGAGCAGCTGCAGATACGGTTGAGATTAATTCTTCAGCAAAAGTTTATGTCGATGATCAATCAAATATCAAAAATAGCAATGTTAATGGCGGTAGTTTGGAGATTTTAAGCGGAGGAACTTCAAATAATGCTATTCTTAATGATGGATATTTGTTTGTGGAAGATAAAGGAACAATTACAGATACAACAGTCAATGGTGGTTTATTGGATGTTTTTTCCGGAGGAAAGATTAATGGGCTTACCATTAACGGCGGAGAAACCGTTTTGGAAGGAGATGCAACGCTTGCAGGTACTACAACTATTAACTCCAAAGGTTTTGTATATTTACATGGTAATACAACATTCGATGATTTAGAATTTAATAATGGTTCCATGTTTTCTATTTATAACGGAACATTTAAATATATTAAGGTAAATACTTTAAATGGTAATGGGACAATCGTTATGAATAGTAATGTAGCGCAAAATGAGCATGATAGTTTGACTATCAACGATGGAGCAGGTTCGGTTGGTATTGCTTTGATTGATTATAGTTCCACACCGGTTTTCAAACAAGATATGAAATTGATTGATGGTATTTCCGGAGAAAATTTTTATCTCGTTGGCGGTGCGGCTGATGTTGGTGCTTTTCATTATGATTTGCAAAAGCAAGGAGATGATTGGTATTTGGTAAAAACTTTGCAATTGAGTGATACTGCCGTTTTGGCTAAAAATACTTATGCGGCAACACGTTCCATTATGTATTCTCATATGCAAAACTTGAATAATCGTTTAGGTGAGATTCATACCGACAAAAATGACGGTATGTGGATACGCGGTATGTATCGGCAATTGGATTTGGAATTTGATGATACAACAGAGGCTGATGTCGATGTTAGCGGTGTACAAATGGGGTATGACTACGCGCTTAATCAAAATGTGTTTAATCGTTGGCTGGTCGGTTTTTATGGAGGATATTCAACAGAAGATCAAAGCTTTGACAGAAACGGAAACGGAGAGGGTAAAACCTATAGCTTTGGTGCTTATACAACCATGGTTGCGCAAAATGGATTTTATGCCGATGTAGCTGCCGCATATTATCATCACAAACAAGACATTGCCAGCTATTTGCCTCATGGAGCTCTGGTAGATAGTAGTTATGACGTTGATGGCTATTCTTTGTCTTTGGAAGGCGGAAAACGTTTTGAATTTTCTAATGGTTATTACGTTGAACCTCAAGCACAAATTAGTTATATGGATTTTGATAATGTTTCTTATCGAACATCTTATAATACATTGATTGAAGCATATAACCAAGGTTCTTTGTTAGCCAGAGCCGGTGTTATTTTGGGAAAGCGCTTGGATAATCAATATAATATGCCGATTGATTTGTTTGTTCGTGGTGATTTTTATTCAGAAATGGATAATGGGCACAAGGTTGAGGTAGCCGGATATGCCATAGAAGAAGATCGTTCGGAAGAATTTGTGCGTTTGGGAGCAGGCATGAATCTCAATACCAATAAAGGACAAGAACTTTATTTAGGTGTTGGTACAATAATTGGTGATAAAGTTAAAATGCCGATTGATTTAAGTTTGAATGCTCGTTTTGAATTTTAAGCTTTTATAAATCATATTAATTGTAGAATATCCATATTTTTAGGAGATGAAAATATGGATATTCTTTTATTGTTATTTGGGTGTGTTTTAGTTGTTGTTTGCATCGGATTTGAGCTTTATTTCCTTTATGCTATTCTCATTTCAAAAAACTGTAAATATCCACCGGCATTTCCTTCTTTTGGTAATATGAAAAAAATTGCATTAGCTGAAGCAGAAAAATTTTTGAGTTCTTCAAAACATCCGTTGAAGGTTGTTGATTTGGGGTGTGGTGTCGGAGGCTTGCTCTTGCCTTTGGCTAAAAAATTTCCGCAACATCAGTTTGTTGGTTATGATTGGGATTTTTTTGTTTGCCAAATTCTTAAATGGAGATCCAGAAAATTATCAAATCTGCAAGTGGTTCGTGATAATTTTATGCATGCCGATTTAAAAAAATATGACTTGCTACTTTGTTTTTTAGATACAAAAGCTGCTGAAGATTTATCTTTAAAAGTAAAACAAGAAATTAAAGATGATGCATTGATTGTTTCTTCTGCTTTTGAGCTCAAAGGGCTTACGCCGACAGATGTTTTTGATGCAAAATCATATGGCATGCCGCTAAAAGTTTATGTCTATAAAAACAGTAATGATTTGTAATTTTTTGTGTGTTTACTTTTGAGAATTTAATCAATATTGTATAAGTATAATAATTAAAAAAGAAAGGATTTTTACTATGACAAATATTCACCCGACAGCTGTTATTGAAGATGGTGCACAAATTGCTGCTAGTGCCAAAATCGGACCTTTGTGTTGGATTAGTTCTCGCGCAAAAATTGGAGAAAATGTCCAACTCTTAGGTAGAGTTACCGTTATGGGCGATACAACTATTGGCGAAGGTACCATTGTTTTCCCAGGTGCTGTTTTGGGCGGAGGTCCGCAAGATCATGGTAATGAGTTTAAAGAAGAAGCCAAACTTATTATCGGTAAACGTAATATCATTCGCGAAAATGTTACCATGCATGCCGGTACTCCGAAAGAGCACTTTACAACAACAGTCGGCGACGATGGTATGTTTATGATTAACTCTCACATTGCTCATGACTGTGTTGTCGGCAATGGTGTGATTATGACAAATAATGCCGTTATTGGTGGTCATGTTCGTTTAGGTGATGGTGTTATCTTGGGAGGTAACTCTGCTGTTCACCAGTTCTGCCGTATTGGGCGCAAAGCAATGGTTGGTGGTTTGTCCGGTGTTGATCGTGATGTTATTCCTTTTGGTATTGTTACCGGAGATAGAGGTAAACTTCGTGGTTTGAATGTTATTGGTTTGAAACGCAGTGGTTATGATGAACATACCGTAAAATCAATTTCTCGTGCGTTTATGTTCTTGTTCAAAGGCAAAGAAGGTACTTTTGACGAACGTTTGGAACAAGCCAAAGAAAAATTCAAAGATAACGAAATGGTTATGGAACAATTGAAGTTCATTACTGAAGGTTTGGAAGGCAGACGCAAAATTATGATGGCTGACTAGTTTGTCATAAGATTTAATCTGATAACCGGCATGGTTTTACTTGAAAAAGTGAGCTTTGCCGGTTATTGTAATTTTATTGTAAACAATGTAAGGATTTCTTTTTATGAATGAGCGAAAACTCGGTATCGTAGCCGGTGGCGGTGATATTCCTAAAATGTTGATTGAATATTGTCAGCAGCAAAAAAGAGACTTTTTTGTTTTGGCAATTGAAGGTAATGCTGATGCGCATCTTGTTGATGATAGTATTCCGCATGCATGGATACGTTTGGGACAAGCTGGAACCGGTTTTAAACGCTTTTTGCAAGAAAAAGTGCAAGATGTGGTGATGATTGGTACAATTAAACGTCCGAGTTTTAAAGAACTTGTTCCTGATTTGCGAACAACAGCTTTTTTTACGAAAATTGGTATGAAATCTTTGGGCGATGATGGTATTTTGCGTGCTGTGGTCAAAGAGTTTGAACATGATGGCATGTTCGTGCGCGGTATTCATGAAGTGATGCCTGAATTATTAGTAAAATCTGGTATTTTGACTAAACATAAACCCGATAAAAAAGCGCTTGCCGATATTAAACGCGGTGTGGAAGTTGGTTTGAAATTGGGGCGACTTGATGTGGGGCAGTCTGTGGTCGTTCAACAAGGTTTGGTTTTGGGTGTTGAAGGTATTGAAGGAACAGACAAGCTTATCATTCGTTGCGGAGAATATAAACGCAAAGGAGAGGGTGGTGTTTTAGTCAAACTCAGAAAGCCACAACAAGATATGCGTATCGATTTGCCGACCATTGGTATCAGAACTTTGCAAAATGCTAAAAATTCCGGTTTGCGCGGTGTGGCTGTTCATGCCGGAAATGCTTTGATTGTCGATGAAAAAAATGTTATCGATTATGCTAATAAAGAAGGAATGTTCATTATTGGAATTAATCCTGCCGATTATATGAATGAGAGTGAGGAATAGCTCATGAAGATATATCTGATTGCCGGAGAACCATCGGGTGATTTGCTTGGGTCTCGTTTGATGCGCGCAATGCGTCTTAAAGATAAAAATGTTGAATTTTATGGTGTCGGTGGTGATACCATGGAAGCTGAAGGTTTGAAGTCGCTCTATGATATTTCTGATTTAGCAGTTATGGGGTTAACGGAAGTTATTCCGAGCATTCCAAAGATTTTAAAACATATAAAAGAGACTATTGCTGATATTCAAAAAGTGCAACCGGATGTGGTTGTAACCATTGATTCTTGGAGTTTTTCTTCTCGTATTCATAAAGCATTGCGCAAACTTAAAACAGGTATTCCGCAGGTGCATTATGTGGCTCCCCAAGTTTGGGCATGGAAGAAAAAACGCGCTCGTACAATGTATAAGTATATAGATTGCTTACTTACTTTGTTTCCTTACGAGCCGAAATATTTTACACCATATAAACTTGATACGCGTTTTGTTGGGCACCCAGTAATTGAAAGTGAAGCCATTACCGCTGACGGAAATGCTTTTCGTAAAAAATTTAATATTTCAGAAAACAAAAAAGTTATTACTATTTTACCTGGGTCTCGTAAAAATGAAGTTTCTCGTCTGTTGCCTGTGTTTATGGAAGCAGCGCAAGAACTTCTTAATGTGGATAAAGATTTTTACTTTGTTTTGCCAACAGTTAAAACCGTTGCCAATATGGTTAAAGCAGAACTCAAAAATTATGATTTGCCAATTTTGGTCGTGGAAAATCAGCAAGACAGATATGGTGCATTCAGAGCATCATCCGTAGCAATTGCTGCTTCAGGAACTGTTGCTTTGGAATTGGCTATTTGCGATATTCCACACATTATTGCTTATAAAGTTGCTCCTCTGACAGCTTTTTTAGCAAAGAAGTTTTTACATATTCAGTTTGTAAACCTATCGAATATATTGTTAGGAAGAGAAATTATTCCTGAACTTTTGCAAGAACGTTGCATTAAAGGCAATATTCGCAGTTATATTTTAGATTTATTGCGCCATGAAGATTTGTATCAAAGACAAATGGATGGTTTTGCAAAAGTACGTAAGATTTTGGGGCAGGGAGAACAAACCCCAAGCCAAAATGCAAGTGATATAATTCTTGAAATCATAAAAAATAAAAAATAGACAAAAATTTTACTTGCATAATTTTTTTATTGGTTATAGTCTGTTTTCATAAATTTAGAATTCTGACTATAATTATTAAAATATTCTGCACGAGATGTGTCGATTCTAAGTCTAGTATTTAGCCAAGCTTTACGTTTTTGGTAAAGTCTAAATTTTTGACATTGTTCTGAAAACTGCCGTTGAGAAACGTCAGTTTTCTTTTATTTCGATTTTTTTTATATTAATCCTAAATATAAACAATTATGAAAAAAATGACATTGGAGCAACTAGCTCAGAAAATTAACGGTACAATTACTTGTGGAAATCAAAATTATGTTGTTAATGGTCTAACGGCCGTAGGTTCTGCCAAAGATAATGAGATTTGTATTATCTCGAATGGGTATGAGCTCAGCCGCCTTACGAAAGATGTGAAGGCTGTCATTGCTCAAGTGGAGTTAAATCCTTATCTACACAGGGCCAAAGTTCCTAATATTATTGTTGTTAGGGACATCGAAATTGTACAACAAAATTTAATGGATGAATTTACAAAGTTAAATTCATAAACATTAAAAAAAATCCGTTACGCTCGGTGAGCCTAACGGATTTTTTTGTTTATTTGCATTTGCTACATAAATAATTGTCTGGTTGTACGGCAATCGGACAATCTTTAAGTGTGGTGCTATATCCCGGAGCACAAGGACTTTGTTCACATTTATGATAATCGCCACAATTAGAAGCTTCGCATGTAACTAAATCAAATCCATCAGGGCATTCTTTTACGCTAACACTATAACCGGGACAGTTTTGCATACACATTTTGGCTAAAGCATTTTTTCCTGAAGCTGTAGGATTGCCGAATTTGTCAACAAAAGCACGTTGAGCATAGGAATTTGTTATTGCAAAAAAGGACAGCAATAAAGCTAAAAAGAATATTTTTTTCATAGTTATATCCTTGAGTATTTTGTTTTTTGAATGTATGTTACCTGTAAAAATATTAAATTTCTACAAATATTTTTATTTTGTTGTTTATAGGCTAAAGATATTTTAGATTATGTTTATGATGAACAAATTTTTTCAATATATCAAAGAACAATTTGTAGGCGAGCAAAATCGGTGGTTTATGTGGATGCCGGTATTGTTTGGTTTGGGAGTTGCACTTTATTTTCAACTTCCGCAAGAAATTTCTATTTGGTATACTTTGGGAATATTAGAAAGCCTTATTTTTTTGGCGATTTTATTTCGGCATCACATCAGAGTTTTAATCATTCTAATGATTATTGGTGTTATCTCTCTGGGTTTTGCCAATATTCAACTCAAAGCAACCTATCTTAACAAAGCAAAAGAGGTGAAATCACCTGAACTTACTTACATCAGCGGTATGATAACCAAAATTGATTATAATTATCGTGGTTTTCAGCGTTTTATCCTTAAAGATACATCTAATTTTGATAAGAATCGGACCTTTGGTACGGTTAAAGTCAGCACCCGCATGAAAAAAAGTAACTTTAAGGTTGGACAATGCGTGGAAATGGCGGCAAATTTGATGCCTTCCGGAAAACCTGTCATTATTGGTGGGTATCAATTTGACCGCAAAGCTTATTTTGAAGAGATTGATGCTAATGGTTTTGCCATGAGTTCGGTTTATGAAGTTGATTGTCAAAGCCAACCTAGTTTTGCCGAAAGATTTAATTTTTACATTGATGAATTGCGAGCCAAAATCATCAATCATATTCGCAATATTCTTCCTTCTGATGAGGCTTCAATTGCAGCAGCAATCGTGGCGGGAGAACAGGGGGTTATCAGTCGCAAAGTGATACAAAATTATCGAGATTCTGGATTGGCGCATTTCCTCTCAATCTCGGGTTTGCATATGACAATGATTGCCAGTTTGATGTTCTTTTTTGTGCGTTTGTTTATGGCACTTATTCCGCCTTTAACCTTGCGTTATGATTCTAAAAAGCCTGCAGCTATAATGGCCATTCTTATCAGCATATTTTATCTGTTTATTTCTGGTGCGCAAGTTCCGGCGCAACGAGCCTTTATTATGAACTTGATTGTGGTTTTGGGTATATTTATTGGGCGCAAAGCCATTTCTATGCGCACAATCTCTTGGGCGGCAATGTTTATTTTGTTCTTTTCACCGCAAGCACTTATCGGAGCAAGTTTTCAAATGTCTTTTGCTGCCGTGGTAGCTTTAATTGCTTTTTATGAAAAATATGCCGGAGCATTGCAACGCTTTTTGAATGGTAATCCTGACAGTGGCAAAATGATAAAATTCTTCCGCTATATCTGGGCATATCTTATTGGTATTTTGGTGGCTGATTTTATAGCTAGTTTGGCAACTACGCCATTTGCAATTTATCACTTCAACAAAATTTCAATCTACACAAGTTTAACCAATCTATTGGCGGGACCGATTATCGGTTTGATTGTGATGCCGTTTGTTTTGCTTGCTCTTATTTTAATGCCGTTTGGACTTGATGTTTTGCCTCTCAAATTGGTTGGTTGGGGAATAGGGCTTATCAATGATATTACAGCCTATGTGGCCGCACTTCCAAACGCTGGTTATCAAGTTCTTTCGATGCCGACTTGGGGTTTTGCGTTGATTATAATGGGTGGCTTATGGCTTTGTTTGTGGAACATGTCATGGCGCAAATGGGGCTTTGTTGTTATTATTGTTGGTGTGTTGAGTATTTTTACAGTCAAAGTTCCCGATGTGATGGTAGATAATGAATCTTCTTTGTTGGCTGTGAAAGACGAGCAGGGTGATTTGGTGATTTTGCCCGCGCGTGGAAACAATTTTACCAAGCAGATGTGGCTGGAGAAAACTGCCAATAAAAAGCTGGATGAAAAAGAACGACGTAAGCTTTATCAAATTTATCGCGGCAAAAAAATAGATAAGTCTTGGCTTGATTTGGTGTGTGATAAAAACTCTTGCCTTTATAAAAATCGCGTTCGTTTTTATAAAGATAAATGCTTGGAAATTGATGATAAAAAGTTTGATACTTGTCAGGCCGAAGGCGCCAGTATTTATTTTGAAAATGATAAAATAAAAATTAAAACAATACGTGATTTTGTTGGTTTAAGATATTGGAATAAATAAAAAAAAGCCTCTCGAGTGAGAGGCTTTAGGACTTAGAACATTTGTTCGCGGGTTTTCTTGAACTCAATATCAGGGAAATCTTCCTGAGCTTTGTTCAAGTGCCATGCGTTTCTTGCCAAAAAGACATCGGCGCCATCGTGGTCGGTGGCCATGGAACCTTGGTTGGCATCAATAAATTTCTTCAATTTTTGCTTATCTTGGCAATCTACCCAACGTGCGGTGAAATATTGAGTGGGTTCAAATGCAACCGGCAAGTTGAACTCGGAGCGAATGCGGTCAGCCATAACTTCAAACTGCAAAGCTCCGACTACACCGACAATCCATTCCGAACCGACAACAGGTTTGAACACGCTGGCACCGCCTTCTTCGGCAATTTGTTGCAAGGCTGCACCCAAATGTTTAGATTTCAGCGGGTCAAGTGCGCGTACCGATTTCAACAATTCCGGAGCAAAGCTCGGAATGCCGGTGAAGTGCAATTTCTCGCCTTCGGTCAAAGTATCGCCGATGCGGAGTTGTCCATGGTTGGGGATACCGATAATATCGCCGGCATATGCATCTTCAGCCAATTCTCTTTCTTGCGCCAAGAACATGACAGGGGTTGGAACTTTAATTCCTTTACCGGTACGCACTTGGTTTAAGGTCATGCCACGCTTGAAGTGTCCGGAGCAGATACGCATGAAGGCAATGCGGTCACGGTGTTTGGGGTCCATATTAGCTTGAATTTTGAAAACAAAGCCTGTGACTTTATTTTCATCGGGTTTTACTTCTCTTTCTACAGCAGGATGTTCTCTTGGAGTCGGGGCAATATTGTGCAAACCTTCCAAGACTTCTCTTACACCAAAATTGTTGATGGCACTACCAAAGAATACTGGAGTTTGAATACCAGCTAAATATGATTCAAGAGAAAACTCGGGGCAGAGTTCTTTTATCATCATCACGTCTTCACGCAATTTTTCTACGGCATGAGCCGGTAACAATTCATCTAATTTCGGGTCATCCAAACCTTTGCAGGTTTCAATGGTGGCATTGATTTGTGATTTATCGCCGGTTTTGTTCATCAAAATGAGTTGGTCGTTCAACAAGTCATAACAACCTAAGAAATCTTTACCCATACCAATTGGCCAGCTGGCAGGTGTGACTTCCAATGCCAAAGTTTTTTCAATGTCATCAAGCAAAACAAACGGGTCTAAGCCTTCTCGGTCAAGCTTGTTGATGAAAGTTAAAATCGGAACATCACGTAGGCGACAAACTTCAAACAATTTTTTGGTTTGGGTTTCAATACCTTTGGCTGAGTCCAAAACCATGACGGCAGAGTCAACTGCTGTTAACACACGATAAGTATCTTCGGAAAAGTCTTCGTGGCCAGGAGTATCCAAAAGGTTAAAGGTGATATCTTTATATTCAAAATTCATAACAGATGATGCAACGGAAATACCGCGTTCTTGCTCAACCTTCATCCAGTCGGAGTGAGCATGGCGGTTTTCACCACGGGCTTTTACGGCACCGGCTTGTTGAATGGCACCACCGAAAAGCAACAATTTTTCGGTCAAAGTGGTTTTACCAGCATCAGGGTGCGAAATAATGGCAAATGTTTTGCGCTTATTTACTGTATTGCTCATTTTTTACCTTACTATATATCTTTATTTTGTTGAAAATTAGGCTTCTTTTATATCAAAACTCTGTTTTTTGCAAGAAAAAAGAGGGTTCAAAAGAACCCTCTTAAAAGATATGTTTACTTAAAAGGGATTGGAAACCATTGGAACCAATGGAGTTGCTTTGGCTTTTTCTTCTTCAGGAGAAGTTTTAGAAGCCGTATTTTCTTCTTTAATATTTTGAGTGTTGTTTATAGCAACTTTGTTTTCTGCACGATTGATGCCTAAATAGTTTTCAATTGCAGCTTTTTCTTTGTTCTTTTCGTTTGTTGTAATTAAGTTTAAGTCATATAGAACTTCGAGTTTGCGCAAGTTCTTGGCTGCGGTCATAATATCTTTGCTTGGCAGTTGTTTCTTTGCGCGTTGACGCGGATGAGACGGAAGTAATGTCTCAATAATCAAATCTCTTTCTGCTAAATATTCTTTAGGAGTGATTGCTTTGGCTTCCGTTGCTTCTTTTAAAACATTGATACGTTCAATAATCAAATCAGGAGAGGGAACGGCTCTATCAATGCCAAAAGCTGGAGCGCCGTTGGTCATGGGTAATAAAGCGCCAATATTTGCTGAACGTGCGGTTAAGAACTCTTCTTGAGTGACTAAATCTTTTTCAGCAAGTTCTTTTAAGGTTAAAAAACGTGCAATGACGTTTTGTTCTCCGTCATCAAACAAAATTTCGGCAGCTTCGATTTGATCTTCTGTTGTTGGTTCTTCAACAACCGGTTTTTGCTTTTGAGCACGGAAAATAGCTTTGGCAATGGCAGATTTGCTTTGTCTCAGCGCTTTAGAATCTTCAATGTTGAAAACCTTAGCGCCGTTGTCATCTTCAATAACCATTTTGCTTTGTTGCAAGGTGATCATACGTAAGCGTTGTTGCGCAATTGTAGACATTTTTTCCGGTTTTCCGCTTGTGGAGCCTAAAATGGTGGTGTCATTGCTGTTTAATAAGATTAAATCTTCATAATTTTGGCGAGCTCGATTATAATGTCCGAGTTGTTCTGCCGTCATGGCACTTACAATCAAAGCTTGCGGAAGTTTGGGGTTTGACTGTAAAGATCTATCAGCCAATCTTTGTGCTTCTTCAAAATTACCTTGTGAATAGGCTACGGTTGCCAGATTGGCATCTTCTGCAGCTTGATCATTAAATTGCCATATGGTCGGCATATTGCCGTTTTCTCCCATGCGGGCAACAGAATTACAGCCGCTTAACAAAGCTAGAACAGCGGCACTACATAATAAATCTTTGGCAAATTTTTTTGCAAACACGAGTTTACTCCCAAAATTATTTAAAAAGCTTTTGAACTCATCATATAAAATATTAACTTATATTACAATTATTTTTATCAGGTTGTGAATTTAGTCTTGATTTAAAATTTTTTTTCTTTACTATGCAAGCAAAAATAAGTAATTGCGAGCGTGGTGAAATTGGTAGACACGCCAGACTTAGGATCTGGTGCCGCAAGGTTTGAGAGTTCGAGTCTCTCCGCTCGCACCATCTTTTTATAAAGGTGGTTCAACCCTAAATCAAAGAGAGAATTGATGAATATTAAAGAAGTGAAATCCGAAGGATTGAAAAAATCTTTTAAAGTCAGCGTTTCTGCCGCAGATTTTGCCAAAGACGTTGATGCCAAAATCAAATCTATTGCTAAATCGGTTAAACTCCCCGGTTTTAGAGCTGGTAAAGCTCCTGCTTCTATGATTAAACAAAAATATGAAGCATCTGCCAAAGCTGAAGTTTTGGAAGATTTGGTTCAAAAAACAGCAGGGCAAGTTATTAAAGAAAACAATCTTCGTCCGGTTATGATGCCTGATGTTAAAATCACTGCTTTCAAAGATGGTGAAGATGTTGAATTTGACGTTAATGTTGAAATTATGCCTGAAATTAATTTTGACGGTATTAAAGACATTGCTCTTGAAAAACAAATGGCAGAAGTTCCGGCTGAAGAAGTTGAAAAAGCTTTGAAATATTTAGCTGATGCCCGTAAAGAAACTAAAAAAGTTGAAAACGATAGAGCTTCTCAAAAAGGTGATACTGCCGTTATCGACTTTGTTGGTTCTGTTGATGGTGTTGAATTCCAAGGCGGTAAAGGCAATAACTATCCTTTGGTTTTGGGTTCTAACTCTTTCATTCCGGGTTTTGAAGACCAATTAATCGGCAAAAAAGCAGGCGAAAAAGTTAATGTTAATGTTACTTTCCCTGAAAACTATCACGCTAAAG
Organism: uncultured Pseudomonadota bacterium; assembly: GCA_949295025.1. Classification (GTDB taxonomy): domain Bacteria; phylum Pseudomonadota; class Alphaproteobacteria; order RF32; family CAG-239; genus CAJLXD01. The sequence continues at coordinate 913 of CASFJK010000024.1, read as the reverse complement.
ATTTGGCTGGTAAAGCTGCTGTATTTGCTTGCGAAATCAAAGAATTGCGTGAACCGCAAGAAGTTCAAATCAATGATGAATTTGCAAAATCTATGGGTGAAGAAAGCTTAGATAAACTTAAAGCTGTTATTGCTGAACGCATTAAGAGCGATTATGAAGCTGCTTCTAAAATGAAACTCAAAAGACAACTTTTGGATATCTTGGATAAGAACTATATTTTTGAAGTTCCCGAATCTTTGGTTGATGCTGAATACAAAGTAATTGTTAACCAATATGAACAAGCTAAGAAATATAATCAGCTTGATGAAAGCGAAAAAGCTAAATCTGAAGAAGAGTTATTGGCAGAATATAAAGATATTGCTGTTCGCAGAGTTAAACTCGGTTTGCTCTTGTCTGAAATCGGTCAAAATGCAAAAATCACCATTTCTGCTGATGATATCAACCAAGCAATTATGGCTGAAGCTCGCAAATATCCTGGTCAAGAAAAAGCTGTTTTTGACTTCTATGTTAAAAACAAACAAGCTGTTGAGAATTTGAAAGCTCCGATTTTTGAAGAAAAAATCGTTGATCACATCATTTCTCAAGCTAAAGTAAGCGAAAAGACAGTTTCTATTGAAGATTTGTATAACTTTGATGAAGCTTCTAAACCAGCTAAAAAAACTGCTGCTAAAGCTAAAAAAGAAGAAACTGAAGAAAAAGCTAAGAAAACAACTAAAAAAGCATCTTAGTTTCTGAAGTTGATGTTTTAAGAAAAGCCCAATCTTTTGATTGGGCTTTTTTTGTGTATAAATTTTTTTTTATTTTTTTTATTTGCAACAAAACATTATCCTTATTTGTCATAAGAGGAGATAGAAATGAGGAATATGGTAGCCAAGATTTTTACAAATCAAAAATATATATGTTTGCTGTTTTT
>CASFJK010000023.1 GCA_949295025.1 uncultured Pseudomonadota bacterium | reverse complement strand
CAGACCGTCACTTTATTTTAGCAAAGGAGTTTTTTATCTGTAAAGCTGTAAGCTCTTTGGAACTACCGGCCTAGCCGGTAGTTTTCTTGTTACAAAAAATGGTGCAAATTTCTCTGCACCATTTTTTATTAGCTATTTTGTTTTTCTTTTGCTTCCTTATAAGCTTTCAAAATCATTTCTCTGGCTTGAAGAGCTTGTTGTTTGGTCAATGGAGGAACACCCAGTAAAGGATAAGGAATATTTAGATTTTGATACTTTGGAATAGCCATATCATGATAAGGCAAAACATCTAAGGCTGCAACATTATGTAATGTCGCTAAAAATTGACCCAAACGGGTTAAATATTTTTCCTTAAAGGTAATTCCTGGTACGACCACATGTCTGACCCACATCGGCTTTTTGATGTCGGATAAATATTGAGCAAATTCCAAAATGTTTTTATTAGTGTGTTTGGTCAGCTTTTTATGTTCTTCATCATCAATATGTTTAATATCAAGCAAAACTAAACTGGTGTATTTTAACAGTTCGTCAACTTTGGTGGTATCATTTTTATTAAACAAGACGCCAGATGTATCCAGCGCGGTATGAATACCTTTAGCTTGCGCTTTTTTGAACAACTCGGTCACAAAGTCCATTTGCAACATGGGTTCGCCACCGGTTATGGTGATACCGCCATGGCAAAATTCTTTCACCCCGTCATATTGTTCCAAAATCTCATCTGCGCTCATTCTTTGGTTTTCTTTAACTTCCCAAGTATCGGGGTTATGACAATATTGACAACGCATCGGGCAACCTTGGGTAAAGACAACAAATCTTATCCCAGGGCCATCAACCGTTCCGCAACTTTCTACGGAATGGATATTTCCTAAAATTTCTGACATATTTTTCTCCTCGATGTATCAATATAGCATAATAAAAAAAAAGCAAGATTTAAAATCTTGCTTTTTTCTCTAAAGTCTTGAACTTATCCGTTGATTGAAGAGTGGAAAGTTCTTGAAATAACGTCATCTTGTTGCTCTTTTGTCAACTTAATGAAGTTTACGGCATAACCGGAAACACGTACAGTCAACTGCGGATATTGTTCCGGGTGAGCTTGAGCATCAAGCAAAGTTTCTCTGTTGAATACGTTTACGTTCAAGTGGTGACCACCTTTTTCAACATAACCATCCAACAAATTGATCAAGTTTTCTTCTTGTTGAGTAGCCATTTTTTTACCTTTCTTTATCAATAGTTTCTTTAACGTAACCGTGATTTGTGAGTAGTGTTACTTAAAGATTATACACTATTCACGCCTCACTGTCACTAATTATTTACAAGTGCCTTCGCAGCATCCGCAATCAAGTTGGATATCCAAATCACCCATAAATACTTCATCTTTACCCAAAGCATTCGGGATGATGGAGAAGGTGTTGGAAATACCATCTTGAGCATCGTTGAACGGAAGTTTTGCAACGGAAGCCAAAGAAGCTACTGCACCGTGGGTATCTCTACCATGCATCGGGTTTGCGCCCGGAGCAAGAGGAATACCGGCTTTTCTACCATCTGGTGTGTTACCTGTTTTCTTACCATATACAACGTTAGATGTAATGGTCAAAATAGACATGGTCGGAATAGAATTTCTGTATGTGAAGTGTTTTCTAATCATGCCCATGAATTTCTTAACGAGGTTAACAGCAATTTGGTCAACGCGGTCATCATTGTTACCATATTTCGGGAAGTCGCCTTCTACTTCGTAGTCAACAACAACGCCGTTTTCATCTCTGATGGTTTTAACTTTTGCATATTTGATAGCAGACAAAGAGTCAGCAACAACAGACAAACCTGCAATACCAGTTGCGAAATATCTCTTAACGTCTCTGTCGTGCAAAGCCATTTGAGATCTTTCATAGCAATATTTATCATGCATGTAGTGAATGACGTTCAATGTGTTGACATACAAACCAGCCAACCATTCCATCATGTCTTCATAACGAGACATAACTTCGTCATAGTCTAAGTATTCAGAAGTAATCGGTCTGTATTTCGGTCCGATTTGTTCTTTAGATTTTTCATCGATACCGCCGTTGATTGCATAAAGCATACATTTAGCCAAGTTAGCACGAGCACCGAAGAATTGCATTTCTTTACCAACAACCATTGAAGATACGCAGCAAGCGATAGCATAGTCATCACCGTGAGTTACGCGCATCAAGTCATCGTTTTCATATTGGATTGAAGATGTTTTGATGGAAATGTGAGCGCAGTATTCTTTGAATGCGTGCGGCAATCTCTTAGACCACAAAACAGTCAAGTTCGGTTCCGGAGCGGTGCCCAAGTTTTCCAAAGTTCTCAAATATCTGAAAGAGTTTTTGGTAACCAAAGGACGACCATCAATACCAACACCACCGATTGATTCTGTTACCCATGTCGGGTCGCCAGAGAACAATTCGTTGTATTCCGGAGTACGAGCAAATTTAACCAATCTCAATTTCATGATGAAGTGGTCAATCATTTCTTGAGCTTGTTCTTCGGTGATAAGACCTTTTTTCAAATCTCTTTCAATGTAAATATCCAAGAAAGTAGAAGTTCTACCCAAGCTCATTGCAGCGCCGTTTTGCTCTTTAACTGCTGACAAGTAACCAAAGTATAACCATTGGATAGCTTCTTTAGCTGTTTTAGCAGGTTTAGAAATGTCGAATCCGTAGATGTTACCCAATTCAATCATTTCTTTCAAAGCTCTGATTTGTTCAGCAATTTCTTCTCTCAATTGAATGCGTTCAGGTGTCATTTCACCTTCGAGAGATTTGAATTGTTCTTGTTTGTCTTGGATTAATCTGTCAATACCATACAAAGCAACACGACGATAGTCACCGATGATACGACCACGACCATAAGCATCTGGAAGACCTGTAATAATACCAGAGTGACGAGCAGCTTTCATTTCAGGAGTGTAAACATCGAACACACCTTGGTTGTGAGTTTTTCTGTATTTTGTGAAGATTTCAGAAATTTCAGGATCTACTTCATAGCCATAAGATTTGCAAGAAGTTTCAGCCATTCTGATACCGCCGAACGGTTGCAAAGAACGTTTGAACGGAGCATCTGTTTGGAAGCCAACGATGGTTTCCAAGTTTTTATCCAAATAGCCGGCACCGTGAGATGTGATGGAAGATACAACTTTAGTATCCATATCCAAAACGCCGCCTTTTTCGCGTTCTTTTTTGCTCAATTCGCAGCACATATCCCACAATTTTTTGGTAGCTTCTGTCGGACCAGCCAAAAAGCTTGCATCACCTTCATATGGTGTATAGTTTTTTTGAATAAAATCTCTTACGTTGATTTCTGATTGCCATTTACCGCCAACGAAACCATCATAAGCAGATTGAGTATCTATTTCTGACATTTTTATCTCCTTATTTTATGTTGCTGTCATAACAACATTTTTCTATAAAATCAAAATCTCTTCATAAAATACAATAATATAAATTTAAATCGCTTAGACTATAGCTATTATTTTCAGTTTGTCAAACAAATATAGCCATCTTTCCAATTTTAATTATTTATAAAGAAAAATCATGCTCTAATTATATAAAATTTTATATTTTTGTGAGGTTTGTTATGAATTTTGATGATGTTATCCATGCAAGAAGAAGTATCAGAACTTATGATGCCAATAAAAAAGTGAGCAAAGCTCAAATTTTGGAATTGATTAAAGCAGCTCAACAAGCGCCTTCTTGGAAAAACTCACAAACAGCGCGTTACTATGCCGTTTGTGATGAAAAAAAGCTTGCTGAAGTTCGCCAAGGATTAGCTCTGCAAAACCAGATTGTTACTAAAGATGTTAATGCTTTGCTCGTAACAACTTTTGTAAAAAATCGTTCTGGCTTCACACGTGAAGGCATACCAGAAAACGAACTCGGTAATGGTTGGGGCTGCTATGACTTAGGTTTGCAAAATGCTCTTTTGTGCCTCAAGGCTACAGACATGGGATTAGATACCGTTATTTTGGGTTTGCGAGATGCCGATGCTCTGCGTAAAGCACTCAATATCCCCGAAACTGAAGATGTGGGGGCCGTTATTGCCGTTGGATATCGTACGGCCGATGTCCCTGCTCCCAAGAGAAAAGAGCCTGAAGAAATTGTTACTTTTTGCTAACAGGATTTAAAAGAAAAAAACAGTGCGGATAAGACTTAAAGTTATCAGGCACTGTTTTTTTTGGAAAATTGTCTGTTTTTTTATTTTACAGACGGGAGAAGATATATTCTCCTAAAAATTAAAGTATCAACTTTTTTAAGCAAACCAAAGCTTAAAGCATGAATACCAAAACACCGTTTACACAAATTGTAATCAACATAGTTTTGTAATTAAGGTTCGACATAAAGTTAACACTCTCACAACGAACTCGTAAAGTTGTTTTTGTATATAAAAATTTTCATAATTATTCTTTATCTAAAAAGCGACATATACCTTTTTGTGCTTTTAGTAAAGAGTTTTTATGATTTTTTACCCTATTGATTCTTAACCAAACAAGACTATACTTTTTTTTATATTTTTATAATTTTATCATAGTTCATACCTGTTTTGCCATTATTTTCGGCATTATTATCAATGCATGCCGAGATGAAATTGTATTCAAATATCTTCTAGGATGCTATATCTTAAGTGCGATTTCTGTTTTATTAATCTCTTTTGGGTGTATTCTTCCATTGATGGTTAATGCCTCTGTTTCTCTACGTATAGATATTGCTCTGTGGTTTGTTATTATTATTGCAATAAGCTTTGTTTTGGCTTATAAATTGCATAATAAAAAAACCTTCTGCATTAAAGACTGAAGGTTTTTTTATGAAATAAAATTTATCTACTTTCGATAAATTTTACTGTAGTTTGTAACATTCCATACGAAGAATCTTCATAAAAATTCTTCACTTTTGGCACATAGCTCTCTTCCATCGGTTCAGTCAGATAAAAAAGGTCAGTTCCTTTCCATGTTGCCATCATCAGTTTTTCTCCCGGTTTCAAACGAATGGTCATATCTCCACCAAACTGTCTGGCACGCTGATTTTGAGTACATGATGACAAAGACAAAATACCCATTAAGGCAACGAAAAATAATAAAAATTTTGTTTTCATAATTTAATTTGTTTTTGAATTAATAAATATTCTCACCTTTTTCTTGCAAAAAATCTTCCAAAATACCTACAACTCCGAAATGCCCTTTTTTTCTAGCCGCTTTGACAGCTTCCTTAAAAGGAGACACACCATAAAGCTGATAAACTTTTTCAATCATTTGAACATTGGTTTCAAGGTAGGATCCCTTCCCTATTTCAACACGAACAAAAGTTTTATCCGTGAGCAAAAAACAGCAAGCTCTTCTGAAGAAAGCAAGTATTTCCATTCTGTTTTGCTTTTGGCAATGGCAGCCCATTCTTGCTTGGCTTTCAAAAACTCAATTTGCCCGTTGTCACAAAACCTTGATAAAAAGTTATCTTGTAACCACGCCGGCGTTTGTGTTTTTATCGAATGATAAATTTCTTCCAAATATTTTCCTGATTGTAAAAATTCACCTTCCAGATTTTTATTGGTTAAAATATCAAAACGATTGTTCTGAATACACAAACTATAAAAATCTTCTTTGCCAAAAAAAGAAATAAGCTCTTTAACCGTTAATCTTTCTTCTGTACAACCATAACAAACGGTTGCTGTTCTCAATGCGGCTAAAAAAAGACTGTCTTTTGTAACATCTTTCGGATTTTTATTTGCAATAAAAGGATTAAAAATTTCTCTAGAAAATTTCATAAGCTTATAAAATTAATAATGATTTTAACATTTATCTTATATTTTAGATTTTCTATTTTTGCAAGTTTTTTGTCTAATTTATTTTGACTTTTGAATTTAATCTTCTATACTGCCCTCAAAATGAATCATTATGTTTAATCATTAAAAATTATATCATTATGGAAAAAGCTATTTATGCTGGATCTTTTGATCCTTTCACATTGGGACATTTACACATTGTCAAACAAGCGTTGCAAAAATTTGATAAACTTATCATCAATGTTGGAACCAATCCGCAAAAAAAGACCTTATTTTCGCACGTTATGCGTTTTGAGATGGTGAAACAAACCCTCAAAACCTGCAATCTTGAAGATAAGGTTGAGTTGATGTGCTACAAAGGTATGACTGCCGATTTGGCTTTGAGTGAAAAAGTTTATACCCTCATCCACGGTATCAGAGTTGGAACAGACGATATTGAAAAAGAGAGAAACTTGGCGATTACCAATAACTATCTCGGCGCAATACGCGGAATTAATCTGAAAACAGAATTTATCTATGTTGAAGATGCATTTTTGCGTACCGTTTCTTCTACGGCTGTAAAAAACTTATGCCAACTGCGCCAATTTGCGGCTGTAATGAAATATGTATCGCCCTATGTTCACCAAAAGCTGGCTCTAAAATATTTGGAACCTATTTTTAAAGATGCCTATTTTGAAGGACGTTTATATCTGAAATTAGCAAAGCAGTATGATGCTCGAGCGTATCATAACCTCTCGCATATTGCCTATATGCTGAATATGTTGCAAATTTACCTAGATGCAGGATATACAGACATTGCCAACAGCGATATAAATACTTTAACTCAGGCGATTTTTCTACACGATTACATCTACAATCCGTTAGAAAAAAATAATGAAGAAATGTCCATACAAGCGGCCATCAACGAAGATTTTGTTAATGAATGTGACAAAAAGTTTCAAGATTTGGTTTTAGTGACCAAACACATCAAACCGGCTAACGCTGAGCTTGAGGCTCTGATGGCAGACTTGGACTTGAGCATTTTGGGAACTTTTGATGATGAAATTTGGACGCAGTATAACAACAATATTCGCAAAGAATATGAGATGGTTCCGCTCAAAGACTATGTCAAAGGTCGAATTGAGGTTTTGCAAAGCTTCTTAAACAAAGCACGCATTTTTCAAACTGTTTTCTTTTACGACATGCTTGAAGCGCGGGCTCGTCAAAACATCGCCCAAGAAATTGAATGGCTCAAAGGATTGAAAGTTTAATCCACTTAAAACTCTAAAGGCTTCCTTAACCGGAAGCCTTTTTTGTTTTGGTGTGGCTTAACTGACGATTTATGAATTAACGTCGTTCATGTCCACCTGTTACTAACATATTCCCCATATTGGTCTCTTGCCAATTATTTTTAGCCATCCGCTGCAGTTTTGTAACACCTAATTCTTCTGATTTTTGTAAAACAGCTTCTTTTACTTCGGGTTCTAAAGATAATTCTTTGAACAAGATGTTTTCTAACATTTTTTTTGCAGTCTGAGATTCTTCGGAAGGTTCTCTTTTGTCGATGCTTGCATAAGTTGTAACTAAATTCTTTACAAAGTTACAGCCAGAAAAATTCTCCGGGTATCCTTCTTTTTGTAAGGGATAAGTTTTTGCATTATAAATTTGCGGAATGATTTTACATAAAGCTTTATTATCTGCATTACTATAATCTAAACACCATAAATTCGGAGTTACATTTGCAAAGAACGTTGATTGCGTTGTCATTATTTTATCAAACAAATCCATCTGATTGTCATCAATAGATTTTTGTATCCATCTTCCTATGGCAGCGGTAAAATAAGGTCGAGCGTCATCATTGTTGTTTAGCTCATTTTTTTCCATTCGTGAAAAGGCTATTTTAGCCAATGTATAGTCTTTTTTATCCAGCAAATCATCTAATATAAATTGTTCATTCGTATCATACATTAATAAAGATTCGGGTTTTAAATTTAATACATCTGTTGATTTATAGTCATCTTTTTCAATTTTATTCTTTACTTCAACAAAATTCAGATAGTCACTTTTATATTGTTTGTATCCATCATTAAACTTTATACCTTCCTTTATACTACCTAAAATTATATCTTTATTTGTATCATCATTCTTTCTTAAATTTGCTATAACTTGTTCCAAATTTTCAATCAAATAATCAGAAGAAACAATCTCTGAAAATATTTGCCGAAACATAATTTCTTCATTTTTCCCCATACTGGTTTTGTATTTAGGAGGAACCCAATAACCGCCATGCTCTTCTATTCCGTCGCTCGTGATGCGTGAAGATAATAAAATTCGATCGTTTGCTGATAATTTTATATATGTAGGAATACCTGAAGGTAGCTTTTGTTGAGATATATAATGAGTTAAGTTTCCGCATTCATAGCCATCAAGACCATTTTTTTCATCTTGTTGAGTTATGCGAATAAGATTAGTCATCTTGCTATGATATTCACTTATATTTGTGTCAATATTATTATGCTGAATAACAATCGTCTGCTTCATAATATTATCACGTTCTTTATCTGTATAACCTATTTCCGTCATAAGTTCAGACATTTTTCTTTCAATTTCTTTTACGACATATCCACCATAGCAATGCGCGAAAATAACTACATTTCTTAGGTTTTGAGCAGCTGTTTGCGCATCAATTTTATGCAAATCACCTTCTTTATCTTTGGTCGTAAAAAGAGGAACTAAATAATTATCTAGTAAATCAGTTGCTCTAATCACCATAGGAATTTTTCCCATATCATCACCCTCATAATGCATAGAGCAAATTTGCCATTTATCTTTTTGCGCTTCAGGCAATAAATCTTCTGCAATTTTACACATACCATTTGCTTGTTTTGCAGATTGTGCACCACTCCCAGGTAAAATTAATATTGTTTTTTTACCTAACAATGAAAATTCTTCATCACAATCTCGCCAATGATTATCCGCGTTGTAATCACGCACCCCAAAACCATCATTTAACTTATCTTTGGAAGAAAATTGTCTAATAATACGTGGTCTTATATTATTAAGTTCTTCATCTGTAAAATATTTTTTTAAATCCATTTTCTTTCTCCAAAGAAGCAAAATTTAGTTTAATAATATCAAAAAAATCATATGTATTCAATATCAATCATGACAGCCTCTTAAATTTCAGAAATAAAAAGTTGTTGATTAAAAACGAAAAGAATTAAATAAAAAGTTCAGACAAGTTGAAAAAATGATGATTTTTGAAAATTAAACATCCGAACTTGCTAAAAGTCTTGGAAATAAAAGAAAAAGCAGCCATTTCCATGACTGCCGTTTGAATTGGTGATCCCAACGGGATTGGCTTGTTCGCTTTGCTCTCTGCGCCTCTGCGTCCTCGCTCGGCTATAGCCTCACCGGCATACTCCCGTCTGCCTCTCGTCCTTGTCAAACCCATTTCTATGGGCTCGAATCAAATTAAATTATCAATACAAAAAAGGCTTCCATAAAGGAAGCCTTTTTTGTATTGGTGATCCCAACGGGATTCGAACCCATATTACCACCGTGAAAGGGTGATGTCCTAACCATTAGACGATGGGACCATCGTTACTGACAAGAGGGTTTATACAGATATTTTTTTCTAACGTCAAGTACTTTTTTTCATTTTTTTTATTTTTTTATGCATATTTTTTTACAATATCGTATACAGCATTGAAATTAGGTAATTCTGTTTGAACTTTAACATATTCGGCATAGCGGATTATCCCTTCTTTATCAATGACAAAAACAGCTCTTCCCAAAATTTTTAAGTCTTTTATCATGGTACCATATTTCATACCAAAATCATGATATTGATAGTCTGACGTTGTCATTACATTTCTAATACCGTAAGTTCCACAAAATCTTCTTAAAGCAAAAGGCAAATCCATGCTCACAGACATGATAACTGCGTTATGCAACAAACTGACTTCTTGATTGAACTTTACTAACTGTCTGTTACTTACCGGCATATCTGCTGACGGAATGGAATTTAGAACCACAATACGGCCTCTAAAATCGGCTAATTCAATTGGTTGTAAATTTTCATCAACGACAGTAAAGTTAGGAGCTTCTATCCCTGTCTCTAACTGTTGCCCCTGCAAATAAGCTTTTTTTCCCTTGATATCTATTTCAAACATATGTTCCTCCATATTTTATTAAATATGGCTTTTGTGTAAGACTTTTACAATATCACTCATATGCAAAATTTTGATTTTTTTCTCTTCCAAACTCGGAATCCACTGTTTTAAGGCTTCATAGGTTCCTGTTTTGGGGTGACCAATTGCCACTGCATAACCATTTCTTTGTGCAACACGTTCTGCTATTTTAAGCTGATTTAAAATATATTCGACTTTATTTACATTATCTATGAAAACATGTCTGGTGGCATAAGAAACACCTTGCTCTCCGGCTGTTTCTTTACCAACCGAATGCGGTGTGGTTTTTGAATCTAAAAAGAATAAATCTTTTTCTTTGAGAACTTTCATTACGGCACGCATTCTCTCTTTATCTTCGGTAAATTTGCTGCCCATATGATTGTTGATGCCCTTAATGTCACTAAATTTTTGCAGCATTTGTTTTAGGCTTGCTTGTATATCTTCCGGTGTCATTTTAGTGGTTAAGACATCGGGAGCAACATCAACCTTAGAATATGGCTCCATTGGAGCATGCAGCATAATTTCCATGCCCGCCTTTTTGGCTGCTTCTATTTGATTTTCTAAATCTGCTCCATAGGTCAAAAAAGATGCTGTTAAGGGTGCATTTAAGGATATGATATCGGCTGTTCTTTTTTGGGCTATTCCCATATCATCAATCACGACGGCAATAACAGGTTCTTCGCCAAAATATGCCGGCTTATATTTAGGAATAATATTTAAGCTTTTTATATCTGTATCTCTTTGATAAATGTGATATCCTTCGGCAATTTGCTCCGGAGTGAGTTCCGGTTCTTCCCAATCTTCAACAATCACATTATCCGGTAGTTTTTCTTCATAGAGCTTATCCAGCTCTTCTTGAGGTAAATCTGCATCAGTTGTTTTTTCTTCAGCTTTTGTCTTCACCTCTTCTTTTTGTTTTGTCTTTTCCTCTGCGGCAGCTTTTTCAATCTCGGCAAGTTTCTGATAAAACAGTTGAGCTCCATCTATTTGCGGACCAGCGTTATCTGCTGCAGGAATGTTGACTTCTGAAGAAGCTTTTTCTTCTTTGACTTCGGATGGTTCTGGCACAATAATATCCGTATTCTGATAAGAAATTGGTTTGGCTGCTACAATAACTTTTTCATTGGCTGCTTCTTCATACAAAAAGTCATCCGAAGCAACTGTTGCTTCTGGAGCAATTTGTACAGGAGCAGATTTTTCTGGGGAATCTTCAAGATTGATTTTATAAATTAAAGTTCCCAGCAAAAAGAAGCCCGACACAAAAAAGGCAGACAGCAAAATAAATTTTACTGCCTGCTTGATGCGATATTTTCGAGCTTCGTTATTGCTGTTCAAAATCTTCAAGACTTAATCCTTATTGCGCAGTGTTGGGAAAGCAATAACATCGCGGATGGTTTCGGCATTGGTCAACAAGATGGCCAAACGATCAATCCCCATACCCATACCACCTGACGGCGGGAAACCATTTTCCAAAGCATTGATGAAGTCTTCATCAAGCATTTGAGCCTCATCATCACCTTTTTCGCGATCAGCGCATTGAGCCTCAAAACGCTCTCTTTGTTCCAACGGATTGGATAACTCGGAATAAGCACAGCCCATTTCCATGCCACAAACATAAGCATCAAAGTGCTCAACCAAACGCGGATTGCTTCGATGTGTTTTGGCCAAAGGAGAAATATCTCTCGGCATATCCATCACCAAAATCGGTTGGATGAGGTTTGCTTCAACTTTGGCATCAAACACTTCGGAGATAACCTTACCCCAAGAGATGCAATCTGAAGCATCAACGCCAACAGATTTTGCCAAATCTTTGGCTTCTTCCAAAGTGTTGGCTTGCATGAAGTCGGCACCGGTATATTCCTTAACCAAATCAATCATAGATTTTTTGGCAAAAGGTTTTGATAAGTCAATTTCATTACCACGGAAATTGATAACTGTTGTTCCTAAAACTTCTTTAGCAACAAAAGCCATCAAATCGGGAATGAGTTCTGCCATATCATTATAGTCAGCATAAGCTTGATATGCCTCCAAACCGGTAAATTCCGGGTTGTGGGTTTTATCAATACCTTCATTACGGAAGTTACGACCGATTTCAAACACGCGGTCAAAACCACCAACAACCAATTTTTTCAAATATAATTCAGGTGCAATACGCAAGAACAAATCCATATCCAACTTATTGTGGTGGGTGATGAACGGTTTGGCATTAGCACCACCCATAATCGGGTGCAACATCGGGGTTTCTACTTCCAAAAAGCCGTGTTGTTCAAAATAGTGACGGACAGCAGAAGTGATTTTGCAACGTGTTTCAAAAATTTTTCTCGAATCATCATTCATGATGAAATCGACATAACGTTGACGATAGCGCGCTTCCATATCAGTCAAGCCGTGGAATTTTTCCGGCAAAGGCTGCAAAGACTTTGAAATGATGTCAAAGCTCTTGGCGGCAATAGACAATTCTCCGCGCGGAGTACGACGGATGAAACCTTTGATACCGATTATATCGCCGACATCCAAACATTTCAGGCGAGCCAAATTTTCTTCATCCAAATTGTTTTTATGGCAGAAAATTTGAATTTTTCCGGTAGAATCTTTCAAATCAATAAACATACCGCTGTTTCTGACAGCCATGGCACGTCCGGCAACAACAACTTCGTCTTCTGTTTCAGCACCGGCTTCCAAATCTTTATATTTTTCTTGTAAATCAGCGGCGTAACTGTCAGGACGAAAACGATATGGATAAGGATTATAACCTTGCTCTTGCAAGGTGTTTAATTTTGCTAAGCGGGACTCGCGATGAATATTTGTTTCTGTTGTCATTATTATATCCTAAAATACATTCTTTATTGCTTATTTTCATTTTTGGTTCACAATATATACAGGTTGTGTTTTTTTTTCAATAAATATTTAAATTTATCTTTATTTTTTACTCGTAACGCCCTATAATACATATGGAATTTAAGGGAAAAGAACGATTAAATAAAGAGGCAAAAAAAGATGATTTCTAAAGAAGTGTTAAAAAAAATACAAAAAGTAAAGCAGCATATTTCAAAATATATACTTCGCTCTGGCATTTTTGCTGTGACAACAGCTGCTCCGGCGTCGTTTTCTGCACATACACCTTCTCAAGACGGTGCAGAAAATCCATTATCAGCAGAAAACGTTTTTATTGTTCCCGAAGCTATCAATATTGCGCCAGAAAATTATCGCCAGCCAATTTATGAATTCACCAATAAAGCATTGGATCAGCATAATCGTGAAATTAAAGATTTTGCTAATGTTACCCAATATTCTCTTTGGGATTGTTCTTACAAAAGAGAAGTCGGAAACCTGAAAAATCCGGTTGGCGTTATTTCTACCAAAGGCTTTTACGGCTCTTTGCAATTCAATCGGTTTAATGCTGAAAATATGGCTATTTTTGGCTTGCTTAACCCCACTTATAAAAATTTAGCTTCAAAATTCTTTGTTAAAAGGAATGGCTTTGATAAAGCTATAGAAAACTTTAAAAAATCTGCTCAAAATTATGAGAAAAAATTTGGGGATGCCAATTTGGTGTATCACGTGGGGTCTAGCGCCAGAAAAGCTCTCACTCAATATATTTCACCAAATTTCAAAACAATTTTTACAACACAAGGTTTAGAAAATACTCAGCAATTCTTAAATTTGCAAAGAGCTTATGCCAGTGAAGTGTATTGCTCTTTTAATGCTGCCGGTCTGAAAAAAATTGTGGAAACACTTCAAGCTTCTAAAATTAAACCCGAACAAGTTAATCCGGCAATTTGGGGAATGTTCTTGGCAAAAAATATAAAAGGTGGATTTGGAAGTATTTCCAAACTGCTTAAAGACAAAAAAATCAAAGAAATTAACAGTCTGTCCTTTGTGCACACAGTGGCTAATGCTTATCCTGATGTTTTTAAAGAAGGTTCCGGAGTTGAAGCTTATAAATTTGCCAAAGAGCATTATGCTGAAACTCATTCTATAACAACCATGAAAGAACTTTCCATTATTCTGCGGAGACCAGAAATTCTTGACCATTATTTAAAATGTTTGAGTTTTAACCAAAATGGAACCATTAATTTTGAACAAGCACAAGAATTGTTGGTCAAAGGAATTCCTCCGAAATTTGAACATTCTGAGGTTAAGTTTGCTGATTTATTACCACAGCCGCAAAAAAATGTTCAAATAGCGCAAATTGAGCAAAATAATGTTAACAAATTAATGAAGATAAAAAAATCTAGATCAAGATAAACTATTGACAAGCAAAAAGAACTAAAGTAGAACAAATTATATCAAGTTTGTTCTACTTTTTTATATTTGAGAGTGCTCATGCTGACAGAAAAACAATATAAACTTTTGCTTTTTATCAACAAAGTTCTTAAAGAAACCGGCTGTTCCCCGTCTTTTGATGAGATGAAAGATGCCGTTGGCTTAAAATCTAAATCAGGTATTCATGCACTCATTGAAGCTCTTGAAGAACGAAACTTTATTCGTAAACTTCCTCATAAAGCACGTGCTTTAGAAGTTTTGCGTTTGCCCAAACTTAAACCAAGCGCCATTATAGAAGAAGAGAAAAAACGTGAACAAGCGTTGCAATTTTCGGCTGTAGAGATTCCTCTTTATGGTAAAATTGCCGCAGGTACTCCGATTGAAGCCATTGCAAATGAAAATGAAAAAATTGCCGTTCCATTAGACATGGTTGCCAAAGGACAATTTTATGCG
Organism: uncultured Pseudomonadota bacterium; assembly: GCA_949295025.1. GTDB lineage: Bacteria > Pseudomonadota > Alphaproteobacteria > RF32 > CAG-239 > CAJLXD01. The sequence goes on along the minus strand of CASFJK010000023.1, from coordinate 591 downwards.
CTGACCGTGGAAGGAGATTCTATGGTCGAAGCCGGAATTTTAGACGGAGATACAGCTATTATTCGTAAAGCTGAAAATGCCAATAACGGAGAAATTGTTGTCGCTTTGGTGGATGATTGCGAAGCAACACTTAAGGTCTTAAAAAAAGAAAAAGACGAAATTTTACTGATTCCCAGAAATAGTTCTTATGAGACAAGGCATTTTTCTCCCGAAAGAGTAAAAATTCAGGGAATATTATCCGGTATCATACGAAATTATCACTAATCAAATAAAATTCTGAAGATGCTCAATAAAATTGGGCATCTTTTTTTATTAAAAGCTTTAGATTATTTAAGTTCTGCCAATATAAGCGCTTATGTAAACTATTTTGTGATCGTACCTCACATTTTGGTTGCAAAAAAAAAAAATGATTTATCATAAATAGTATAGGCTTTAATTCTATTATTCATGGAGGCGTATTATGATAAAATCTGTGTTAACCTGTTGTCGGGGTGTGGCTTGTTTGCTCTTACCGGCTTTTTTTAATTCAGCTTTTGCTCTTGACGCTTCTGTTGATGACACACTTACCTACACTCATGAATTAAAGCCTAT
>CASFJK010000022.1 GCA_949295025.1 uncultured Pseudomonadota bacterium | reverse complement strand
CGTCAGACCGTCATGCGCCCTTAAGGCGTTTGCTGGCACCATTAGGGTTACACCCGCTTATGAAGAACCACCGGCTAAGCCGGTGGGTTACTTTTTTATTCCGCAAGTTTTTTATCTTGACTTAGAGTTAACTCTAAAAATTATACTGTTTTTTGATAAACTAATCGAGAGGGAAAATAATGAAAAAATTTATAGCATTAATTTGTTGTGCGTTGTTTTTGAGCTTGAATGTTTATGCAGAGGAGAAAGATATGAAAATAAAATTGACCATAGATAATCAAGAAGTCATCATCAATTTGGAAAACAATTCTGCAACGGAGCAGTTTGTTCAAATGTTGCCGGCCGCCTTTGAGTTCAGAGATTTTGCCGGAGAAGAAAAAATCACCGACTTCCCGCGTCCCGTTTCTTTAGAAGGCGCGCCTCGCGGCATGATTGCTACCGCAGGCAAAATGTTTATTTATGCTCCATGGAAAAATCTGGGCATTTTTTACAAAACCCATAGTCGCATACCTGATAGCAGTTTGATAGAACTGGGCGAGGTTGAAAGCGGTTTGGATGTGCTTGCCGCCCAAAACCAACCTTTCAAAGCACAAATGGAAATTGTGAAATAGGAGATGACATGAAAAAACTTTTATTGCTTATTTTGTTGCTTTTGGGAGGAACAACCATGGCCAAGGCTGAAGAAACTTATGATAAAAACCAAAACATGCTGGTCCGCATCTCGGAAATAGAAGTTGAGCCGACTTATTTTGATGAATATTTGCGCTATGCACAAGAGGTTGCCGCAGATTCGGTTACCAAAGAAGATGGCGTGATTTCCATTTATCCGATGATGCAAATCAGAAACAAATATCAAATCCGCATTTTGGAGATTTATAAAGACAAAGCCGCCTATGACAAACACATAGCCTCGGCACATTTTCAAAAATATAAGCAAGGCACATTGCATATGGTCAAAAATTTGGATTTGGTTGATATGTATCAAATCTCGCCGCAAAGCTTTGATGTGATATTTAAAAAAGCCAAAGCAAATTAGAGGAAAAATTTTTTATCACTTGAATTTAAAAAAGAAGAACATATCCTTTTTAAAAAAGTTTTTTCAAAGGAGGGGAAAATGTTGAAAACGATTTTTTACATCATTTTGGTTTTGGCGGTTATCGGTGCGGCCATTGGCGGTTGGCATTTATATCGCGTGGCGCAAAGAAATGCCGAAGAAATGGCACAATATGAAGGCAAAACAATCACCGCTAAGCCCTTGGCCGGCAAAACGCTGATTGTTTATTATTCTTTGCATAATCATACTAAAGATATTTCCGAGCGGATTCAAAAAATGGCTGGCGGAGAGCTTTATGCCATCAAAACAACCGAGAAAATAGATACCACACCTTGGTTTTATCTTACCTTGAAAAAACAGTTGGCTGAGCAAAAATATCCGGCTTTGAGCGGCAATTTACCCGATTTTTCAAAATATGACACCATCTTTATCGGCGGTCCGGTTTGGTGGTACACGGTTTCCACGCCGATGCGCGCCTTTTTGCAACAAGCCGATTTTATGGGCAAAAAAGTGGTTCCGTTCACCACACAGGGAAGCAATTACGGAACATATTTTGAAGATTTTGCCAAAATGGCCAAGAACGCCAATTTGCAAAAGAGTGCTTCTTTCAACAATCTGCCGGCCAAATATAATTCGGCTGTAGATAACAAAATTGCCGCATGGATTAATTCTTTATAAACAAGGCACAAAATGGAAAATATCATTCGAGTTGGTGTCGGCGTTTATATTTTCAATCAGCAAAATCAGGTCTTATTGGGCTTGAGAAAAAGTCAGCACGGGCAGGGCACATGGTGTCCTCCCGGCGGACATATGGAATATGGCGAAACCAACGAACAAGCGGCTCTGCGCGAAGTCAAAGAAGAAACCGGTTTGGAGCTCAATCCGCAAGAAGTTGTCTTGCAAGGTATAACCAACGACTTTTATCCGGAAAATGGACGCCACTATATCACCTTGCATTTTTCTGCAAAAATTTTCAAGGTACACCACAAGTGATGGAGCCGGAAAAATGTGAAAAATGGCAATGGTTTGATGTTGACAATTTGCCTCAAAATCTTTTATTATCCAACCGAAATTTTATTCGTGGTCATAAATTAAAATTTTAAGAAAGAAGTAAAAAATGCAAGAGGCATATTACCGCCGTCATGTCTGCTATTGTTGTGAAAAGCCATTTGAAAAACCACATTCCTTCTATAAAGAGATGTGCAAAAAATGTGGCAATTTCAATTATCAAAAAAGGATGCAGCGAGTTGATTTGAGTGGTTACCGAGCATTGGTACCGGCGGTAGAATTAAAATCGGTTTTGAAACGGCGCGTTTATTGCTGGAAATGGGGGCTGATGTTACAGTTACATCGCGTTTTCCGAATGATACGCTGAAAAGATTTTCTCAACTTAAAAATTTTGCCGATTTTCAATCACGTTTACACATCATCGGAGCTGATTTTCGTTTTGTGCAGTCGGTTCAAAATGTGATAGATGCACTCAAAACCCAGCCATTGGATATTTTAATTAACAATGCCGCTCAGACAGTGCGCAAACCGGCACCATTTTATAAACATCTGCTTGCCGGAGAAAAACAAGCTCCGGCATTAGAAAACATCATCTCCAATGACAAAATAAAGGCTTTATCCACGGTCAATCTCCATTTACCGTCAACCTCAAAATTGTTCAATTCGGAAGAAATGTCTCAGTTGCCGATTTTGCCGGAAGATATGAATGATGATGAAAAAATTTTCCCGCTTGGCAAATTTGATAAAGATGGTCAGCAATTGGATTTACGTGAACACAACAGCTGGATGTACGAGTTGGAGGAAGTTTCTTTGGCCGAAATGTATGAGGTTTTGCAAATCAATCTGATAGCGCCGTTTTTGCTCAACACCAAACTTTTGCCGGTTATGGCACAAACACAAAGAGCATCATATATCATCAATGTCTCGGCCATGGAAGGAAACTTTTATGCCCCGCGTAAACATAGCCGCCATCCGCATACCAACATGGCCAAAGCCGCTCTCAATATGATGACCAGAACTTCTGCTGCACATTATAAAGATTTTGGTGTTTATATGAATAGTGTTGATACCGGCTGGATAACCAATGAAAAACCCAATCCGTAAAACTTGGGAGAAGAAGAGCACAAGGCGCAAATGGCCATAGACGAGGTGGATGGAGCCATGCGCATTCTTGACCCGATAATCACTGCCGTCAAAGGAGACGAGCCAGCATTCGGAAAACTTTTTAAAAATTATCAAAAATATCCATGGTAATTTTTTTTGTGAGCAAAAACAAAACATTATAGAAATCGGACAATTTTTTTATAAAAATTTTTTTTATAAACTCTTGCATCGGGTAAATTTGTTTCTTACATCAATATTAGAAGGTTGAATACAAGAACAAATTTTAGGAGATATAAAATGTCTGATTTAATGAACAAAAAAGAAAACAGTCATAATACTCCGATGCGTTATGGCTATCACAATGATTTGAGCGATTTGGTAAACAATTTCTTTGGCGGATTGTTAGATTTTCCAAGAGATATAAATCGTGATTTGAATAGTGTGTCTCGCCAGTTGAACCCCAAAGTAGAAGTTGAAGAAAATGAAAATGATGTTGTTGTTTCTGCCGAATTACCGGGTATTCCGGAAAACAGCATCGACTTGGAGGTTTCTTCCGATGGTTATCTGACAATCAGTGGTGAGAAAAAACAAGAGAAAAAAGAAAATCACAAAGGTAGCTATTTCTCAGAATTTTCTTATGGCTCATTCAGCAGAACCGTTCCTCTGCCTTGGGATTTGAAGTTTGATGATGCCAATGCCGAATATAAAGATGGTATATTGAAAGTTATCTTTCCAAAATCTCAAAATGAGCAAGGTAAAAAGAAAAAAATCAACATCAATCGCAAATAAGTATTTGTAGCAATCATAAAAAAAAGCGGCTGTAAAAAGCCGCTTTTTTGTTAGTTGAAATATCTATTATTGAGCTGGAATAACACGAGCTTCTTTACCATAAAGAAGATAGCATTTTTCACCCGGTGTCATAAGAACATCGCTTCCTTGAGTAACAGTCATAACATTACCATTCTCTGTTTTTACAACATATTCATAACCTTCTTGTTTGGAAAGTCCGCTCTGTGCTGCATCTCCGGCAATACCACCGACAACGGCACCACCAATTGCTCCCAAAATTTTAGTTGCATCGTTACCGCCAACCATAGAACCAGCCACACCGCCGGCACCGGCACCAACGAGCATACCGGCATTATTATCACTTCTAACCACAACTTGGCGAACACTCAAAACAGTGCATCCCATAGCGCGACCGACTTGACGCACCCCGGAAGTGGAATAATCATTGGCGCCGATATTTGAAGTGCAGGCATTCAAAGATAAAGCAAAAGGCAACAAAGCCAACAGAGACATTTTTTTCATGTATAAAACTCCCATAAAATTAAATTATTTTGATTTTATACCCCAAATAGCAATTGTCAATGCTAGACAAATAAAATCAAGTGATATATATTCTAAAACGCTCTTTGAGCACAAAAAGTTTTAAATTGTAAAAATATTGAGGAAAATAATAAGGAATATACAATGTTAAAGAGAACAAAAATTGCCAAACTTATGACGGCTGAGCAGCCGATGGAAGAAGTTTTGGTCAAAGGTTGGGTCAGAACCCGCCGTGATTCAAAAGATTTTTCATTTATTGAAGTAAATGATGGTTCATGTCTCAAAAATATACAAGTAATTGCCAATAATACCCTCAATAATTACAATGAAGTTAAAAAATTGAGCACGGGTTCATCTTTAGCCGTAACCGGAGCATTGGTTCCCTCTCAAGGCGGTAGCCAAAAGTTTGAAATCGTTGCTAAAGAAATTGAAATTTATGATATTGCTCCAGATGATTATCCGTTGCAAAAGAAAAAACACACGGATGAATATTTAAGAACAATTGCACATCTTCGTCCCCGTACCAACAAATATGGAGCTGCTTTCCGCGTCCGTTCAGAATTATCTTATGCCATTCATAAGTTTTTCCATGACAGAGGTTTCCGTTATGTTCACACTCCGTTAATTACCGGATCTGATTGTGAAGGTGCAGGCGAGATGTTCCGCGTAACTACCTTGGATATGGAAAACTTGCCAAGAACAAAAGACGGCAAAGTAGATTACAGCCAAGATTTTTTCGGTAAAGAAGCCCACTTGACCGTTTCCGGACAATTAAACGGCGAAATGTATGCTATGGGCTTGGGTGATATTTATACTTTCGGACCGACATTCCGTGCCGAAAACTCCAACACCACCCGTCACGCTGCCGAATTTTGGATGATTGAACCGGAAATGGCTTTTGCTGATATTTATGATGATATGGATTTGGCAGAAGACATGGTTAAATTCTGCGTTAAACATGTTTTGGAAAACTGCCGTGATGATATTGAGCTGTTCGACAAGTTTGTTGAACCAGGCTTGATTGCCAAATTGGAAAACATCATTAACAATGGTTTTGCTCGTATCACTTATGCGGAAGCTATTGAGATTATGCAAAAATCAGGTGAAAATTTTGAATATAAACCCGAATTTGGTATTGATATGCAAACCGAACATGAACGCTTTTTAGCTGAAAAACATTTCAAACGTCCGGTTATTGTAAGAGATTACCCCAAAGAAATCAAAGCCTTCTATATGCGCTTAAATGACGATGGCAAAACCGTTGCCGCTATGGATGTTTTGGTTCCTGGTATTGGCGAGATGATTGGTGGTTCACAACGTGAAGAGCGTTATGACGTTTTGGTTCAAAAAATTCATGAAATGGGTATGAAAGAAGAAGATTATTCTTGGTATCTCGATTCTCGTAAATTCGGCTCTGTTCCTCATGCCGGATTCGGTTTGGGTTTTGAAAGAATGATGATGCTTATTACCGGTATCGGAAACATCAGAGATGTTATTCCGTTCCCAAGAACCCCAAATTCAATTAATTTCTAAAATAACAGCGCAGCCGAATTTTGAAAAATAGATTCGGCTGCATTCTTAAACAGATAAAGGAATTTGATATGCGTCGGATTTTGTTGTTTTTACTAGTGTCGTTATTAGTCTCAAATTTTAGCTATGCCCAAGAAAATAAGACAACAGAAAACAATTCAATCAGCATTTCTCGCCAGCAGTTGAAAGAAGTGGTGAGCGAAAATTCTTTTTTTAATGAAAAGCCTGCCGTCTTTCATCCTCAATGCAGCAGTCCTCGTTTGTTGGAAAAAGTATTAGCACGCATTGCGCAATATTATAAAGAAAAGCCGATATCAAGTATCGTAGAGCAACGCAAACAGGTTTTGATGCTGAAAAAGTTAAATGGCTTTGAGCCAATTGATATCAACTCTTTTGAGCCTAAGACTAATTATGCTGTTGCAGACAGATTAATTGATATTAAAATAAATGATGGGGTAAAAGCAGCCGACATGAGTTTATGTAAAAGTACCGGAGATCGCGAAATTTACCTGCTTATTTATCCACAAAACAATTTTTACACCATAGAAATCATAAATTTTCCGGGCCAGCCCGTATCAAAAGATTTTACAACTGTGTATGATTAAAAAAATCAATTAAAAGTATTGATTCAAATCAAAAAATAGTGCATAATACAATTCGCACTCAAAAGGAATCCCCTTTTGAAAAGCGGGTGGTTTGCTACAAAACCACACTATATTTATTAAAAGAAAAGAGGTCGATTTTATATGGGAAAAGAGCTTATTTTAAGAAATTCCGGTAACTTACCGGTCTTAGCGGAAAGTAATTCACTGATCGCATATCTTGAGGAAATCAAAAAGTTCCCATTATTAAGTGAAGAAGAAGAGTTAAACTTGGTTAAAGATTTCCATCAAAAAGGAGATTTGACCGCAGCTCAAAAGCTTATTACTTCACATTTACGTTTGGCAGCAAGAGTTGCCATGACCTACCGCCGCTACGGTTTGCCGATGTTAGATATCATTTCCGAAGCTAATATAGGCTTAATGCAAGCGGTTAAAAAGTTTGATCTAGACAAGAAAGTTCGATTGGCAACCTATGCCGTATGGTGGATTAGAGCTGCCATTAATGATTATATTTTACGTTCTTGGTCATTGGTCAAAATTGGAACCAAAGCTGCTCAAAAGAAGTTGTTCTATAATTTGAACCGAATTAAGGCTCGTTTGGGCATATATGAAAATAAAGAATTAGAGCCTGAAGTTGTAAAAAGCATTGCCAAAGAATTGGTTGTTGATGAGGCAGATGTTAAAGAAATGAACTCTCGTTTGGGAGGCGATTCTTCTTTAAACGTTGCCGTTTCTGACGAAGATGATGCAGAACGTATGGACTTTTTGGTTGATGGTCGTCAAAATATAGAAGAAAACTTAAGCTGTCGCCAAGAAGCAAACTTTAAGAAAAAGGTTTTATATAATTGCTTGAATAAACTAAATGAGAGAGAGCAATATATTATAAAAAATCGTATGCTTTCTGATAGTGGTATTACTCTGGAAGAAATTGGCACAAAATTTAACATCAGCCGCGAAAGAGTAAGACAAATTGAAAAGAAAGCTTTTGAAAAATTGTCAGACTTGGTTCGTCAAGAAATGAAACTTGAAGAAGCAGCCTGATAAAGGAGAAATAAAATGGAACTGTTAGCAGAAAAAAATACCGATACACAGCGTGTGATAAACTATGCTGATAGTTCGGTATATTTAAAAGAAGCGCGTAGCCGCATGGATGAGCGCTTGAAAAAATTGCGTGGTGAGAAGGATGATAATCCGGTTTACGTAGCAGATAAAAGTCGTGACGGTTATGATGCCTAATTAAAAAAAAAGCCTTTTAAACAAAAGCGCCCTTCGGGGCGTTTTGTTGTTTTAAACTTGCAAATACAAAGAAGGAAGGTTATCTTCAAGCCAAAACAAAGGATAATACATGATAAACACAGTTCAAAAAATAGCAGATACTCTCAAAAAACATCAAATAGAAGATGCAAAACTTGAAGCCAGAATGATTGTTGCTTCCGTATTGAATGTTGATGAAAACAATCTGTTTTTTGAATGTCCGCCTCTAAATGAAGAACAAGAAAAACAAGTTGCAGCTTTGGTAGAAAAACGCATACATCATTATCCTCTATGCAAGCTATTGGGTAAAAAAGGTTTTTATAAATATGATTTTAGTGTGACTGAAGATGTTTTGTCCCCGCGCCCAGATACGGAAATTTTAGTGGAAGCCACCATTGCCGAAGCCAAAGGAAGCAAGGCAAAAAAAATATTAGATTTAGGAACAGGATCCGGATGCATTATTCTTTCTGTTTTAGGTGATGTAGATAGTTTGCAAGGTGTTGCTCTTGATGCATCTTCAAAAGCCTTAGCAATTGCCAGTCAAAATGCACAAAACTTAGGTTTGCAAAACAGAGTAGATTTTGTGCAAGGAAGTTGGTTTGATGAGGATATTGTATCTCGTTTAGGAAACGATTTTGATATAATTGTCTCAAACCCGCCATATATTCCAAGTAAAGATATTGCAAGTTTGGAAGAAGAAGTAAGAGCGCATGACCCAATATCGGCTTTGGATGGCGGAGAAGATGGTTTGAGAGATTATCGGCAAATTGCAAAAATCTCCAATTCTTTATTAAAAGATGGCGGAAAAATTTTTCTTGAAGGAGGAATCAACCAAGAAAAAGAAATTGCAGCCATTTTCGAGCAAGAAGGATTTTCTTTGGTGGGTATACTAAAGGATTATGGCGGAATAAATAGATGCATAATTTTAAAAAAATAATTTGCAATTAATAATTTTATCTGTATTATCTTACAAAGAAAGGAAACAAGGTTTCCAAGGTGCTTTTTTAATTTTTGTTTTGCATCTAAAACATTCTCAAAACAAAACGCAAGATTTTTAGTTTTAATCAGCTTGTTCAGAAAAATCTGAAAAGTATTTATTTTGGTATGAAGACTTATGAAAAAAACGAATAACAAGTATCGTAATAATAATTCTAATCAAATTTATTCTCTAAATTACAAGTTTGATAGTATTAGCATTGCCGGCAAAATCAGCGGTACCGCTTTAGATTTGATTAAAAAATACAATGAATTAGCTAAAGAAGCGCATGCTAATGGAGATTATGTAACAGCAGAAGTCTTTAAACAATATGCTGAACACTACCGCAAAATTGTAACAGAAATAAATGAAAAGAAAAATGCTCAAAAAGTTGTCAATTTTCCAAAAATTGAAGACAATGCTTCAAATCCAGATGCTACAAATGAGGAGATTGATGCTGCAAGCGAAGTCGATTTAGATATTGCGGCCAAAGCCGAAGATGAGGCAGCTGTGCATGATTTGGTTGCAGCTGAATTGGCAGCCCCGATTCCAGAGAAAAAAGAATTTACTGTTATTGAAATTAGTGATTCTGAAGTATCTCAAGAAAATGAAGAAAGTAAGGTAAAAACCAGAGGTCGTCGCTCTGTTCGTAAAAAAATTGACAGTAATAATGATGATGTCAAGAACCAAGACCTTGCTGTCTAATATAATATAGGAAATAAATATGTTTTTTCTGATTGCCTCATTGATTATAACAATTGCTTGTTCCACAATCACAATCAGAACATTGGTTGCCTATACCGATATGAAATTTATATATAAGTTAGCCATCTCAATAGCGATTATATTGGGATGGCTTTCGCCTGTTATAGTCAACTTTTTCCGACGCCAATTTGCCTTGCAAGGAATATTGTATGATATTTTAACCTATGGAGGTTATTTCCTTTTTGGCATGGCATTTATTACATTTATGATTTTGTTTGCACGTGATTTTCTGTGGTATGTAAGTTATGGTATCAGCAAGCTTTTTCATGCCGAATGGAGTTGGTTTAATCCGCAAAATCAAGTAAGTTTGAAATATGCCAACATTGTCACGGTCATTTTGGCTTTATGCGTATCAATTTTTGCTGTTTATGAAGCGAATAAGCTTCCCGAAGTTAAAGAAGTTAATCTGACTTCAGATAAGGTTAAACAGCCATTAAAAATCGTACAGCTATCAGATTTACACATCACACGCTCATCATCAGAACATCGCATTCAAAAGATTATAGATGAAGTTAATGATTTAAATCCCGATGCTATTGTGTTGACCGGTGATATCATTGATGATAAAGCTTCTGCCGTAAAAGAATATTTTCCGATTTTGGATAAATTAAAGGCAGAAGGCGGCATCTATTTTGTAATTGGTAATCACGAATATTATAACGGCTTGGGACAAATTTTAAAAAGCTTTCATCAAACCAAAATTAAACATCTGATGAATGAAGGTGAATTAATTGCTGACAAAAATTTATATATTGCCGGTGTACCGGATAAATCCGCAGCTATGATGAATCCTTACTTTGCCATCAAAATTGAAGAGGCAGCCAAGAAGGCAAATAAGCAAAATTATCGTGTGTTACTGAGCCACAATCCCACTACGGTAGACATGGTAACCGACAAAGATTTTGACTTGGTTTTGTCCGGCCATACCCATGGAGGACAAATTTTTCCTTTCAATTTTTTAGCCGAAAAAGCCAACAAATATTTAGCCGGATTATATGAGGTTAACGGCGCACATCTTTATGTATCAAGAGGTGTAGGCTATTGGGGGCCACCAATGCGCTTTGGTGCTCCGGCTGAAATCACCTTGATTCAAATTCATCCGTAAAAAAATAAGATAATAGGTCTTGATTTATATATCTCCTCCTTACTATATTTTTAAAAGATAAAGACAGGAAAGGGGTGTATAAAAGTATGGATTTTGAAAAATTAACCAATAAGTCAAAAGAGTTGATACAAGATGTTATCAATCTGGCGGCAAAATATAAACATCAATATATTTCAACTGAACATTTGTTGAAAGGCTTGCTCGAAATTAAAGATTCGCAAGTTAGAGATTTGTTGCAAAAGGCAGGAGCATCTGAACTGACGGTAGCCTCAAAAGTAGATGAGGCTTTAGCAAAAATTCCGGCAGTTGAGGGTGCTTCTGTACAAAGCTTGATGAACCAAGAATTCACACGTGTGATGATGGAAGCTGAAAGCTTGGCAGATAAAGCCGGTGACAAATTTGTGACTATTGAACGCATTTTGCAAGCTCTTGTAATGACCGGCGGTACAAAAGCTTATGATATTTTGAAAGCAAGCGGTGTAAATGCCGAAAAACTGAATCAAGCTATTAATGAGTTTCGTAAAGGTCGTATTGCCGATAGCGAAGATGCTGAAGATAATTTTGAGGCACTTAAAAAATATGCCATCGATATTACCGGCAAAGCTAAAGAAGGTAAGCTTGATCCTGTGATCGGTCGTGAACACGAGATAAGAAGAACAATTCAGGTCTTGTCAAGAAGAACCAAAAACAATCCGGTTTTGATTGGTGAACCGGGTGTCGGTAAAACCGCTATTGTAGAAGGTTTGGCAATCAGAATTGTTAATAATGACGTTCCGGAAAGTTTGCGCGGTAAAAGATTGTTAGCGCTGGATTTGGGTGCCTTAATTGCCGGAGCCAAATTCAGAGGAGAATTTGAAGAGCGCTTGAAAGCCGTTTTGAAAGATGTGGAGGCATCAGAAGGCAACATCATTTTGTTCATTGATGAAATGCACACTTTGGTTGGTGCAGGAGCCAGTGAAGGCTCAATGGATGCTTCTAACTTGTTAAAGCCGGCTTTGGCAAGAGGTGAGTTGCATTGCTTGGGCGCAACCACTTTGTCCGAATATAAAAAATATGTGGAGAAAGATGCTGCTTTGGCAAGACGATTCCAAGCCGTATATGTTAGCGAACCAAGCGTTGAAGAAACCATTTCGATTCTGCGTGGTATTAAGGAAAAATTTGAACTTCACCACGGTGTCAGAATTTCTGATGGCGCTTTGATTTCTGCTGCTACCTTGTCTAATCGTTATATTAGCGACAGATTCTTACCGGATAAGGCCATCGACTTGATGGATGAAGCTGCAAGCTCTTTAAGAATGGCTATCGATTCCAAACCGGAAGAATTGGATGAGTTAGATAGACGTATCTTGCAGTTAAAAATCGAGCGCGAGGCTTTGAAGAAGGAAAGCGATGTCAAATCTAAAGAGCGCTTGGAATTGATTGGTTATGAAATTTCAGGCCTTGAAGCCAAAGCCAAAACCATGGAAGAAAAATGGAAGAGCGAGAAAAAAGTTTTGGCAGATTTAACAACGATTAAAGATAAGTTAGACAAAGCCAGAATAGAGGTCGAAATTGCCAAACGTGAAGGCAAATTTGAACGTGCCGGCGAGTTGCAATATAGTGTTATTCCAGAATTGGAAAAACAAATTCAAGATGCCGAAGCTCAAGAAAAGAAACATAGCTTCAGTGAAGTGGTAACTGAAGGCGATATTGCTGCCGTCGTTTCCAAATGGACAGGTATTCCGGTTGATAAAATGCTGGAAGGCGAGAAAGAAAAACTCATCCATATGGAAGAATATTTGGGTAAACGCGTCATCGGTCAAAAAGATGCCATTGCCGCTGTTGCCAATGCGGTTAGACGTTCTCGTGCCGGTATTTCCGATTCGCGTCAGCCGATAGGTTCATTCTTATTCTTAGGTCCGACCGGCGTTGGTAAAACCGAGTTGAGCAAAGCCTTGGCAGAGTTTCTGTTTAATGATGAGAGCGCCTTGCTTAGAATTGATATGTCCGAATATATGGAGAAACATAGCGTATCTCGTTTGATAGGTTCTCCTCCGGGATATGTTGGTTATGAAGAAGGTGGTGCTTTGACCGAGGCTGTTCGTCGTCGTCCGTATCAAGTGATATTGTTTGATGAGGTAGAAAAGGCTCATCCGGATATCTTCAATGTTTTGTTGCAAGTGTTGGATGATGGTCGTTTGACCGATGGACAAGGCAGAACGGTAGACTTTAAGAATACCATAATCATTATGACTTCTAACTTAGGTTCAGAAATCTTGTCCACGGCAACAGGTGCAGATGATCCGAAGAAGATTCGTGATAGAGTGATGGATATAGTTAAAGCCTCATTCCGACCGGAATTCATCAACCGTATTGATGAAATTACAATTTTCCACAAGTTGGATAAAAGTAATATTAAAGAGATTGCTCAATTACAAATTAACAATATAGAGAAGCGTTTGAGCGACAAAAAGATTAAGTTGCGCGTTAACGATGCTGCCTTTATCTGGATTGTTAATAATGGATATGACGCAATTTATGGGGCAAGACCTTTAAAAAGGTTGCTAAAAAATCAAATTGAGAATAAATTGGCTTTGAAAATTTTGAATGGTGACATCGGAGAAGGTGATACGGCAGAAATCATCGTTGCCAATGGCACTCTGGATATTGTTAAAAAGAAGAATAATAAAGAAGTAAAAGACAATGGATGATTTTTATGACAACGCTTTGGCGGTAGCAAAAACTTATGATGTGAGTACAAAGCCCGATTCTTTGGTCTTGTACAGCATTAGCTTTCTGCCGACCAAAGAAAACAAAATTCAGGCCTTTGAGTTTGTCAAAAGCCACCCTGGTATGGTGATGTTGGATCACACGCCTTGTGGTATCAAAATGATGGATATGGGGCTTGAAAATGGTCGTTGCGATCTCAAAGAGGATGAAATTGCCTATTTGTGGAAAGTAGCTTCCAAACGCTTGCTGGAAGGCGCCAGCGGTAATATTACGGCATTTGTAAAAAATGCTGATGAGCGCAGTGTTTTCAGAAGCATGGAATTGCCGACGATTTTAGCAAATGAAAATATCAAAACCATCAATGGTCAAGATAAGTTTGAATTTGCTAAGCAAAATTTTTAAGATATTATAATAAAAAAAACAGCTCTTTCAAAGAGCTGTTTTTTTTGTGTGGGTATGCGTTTTAGTTAACCCAACAATTAACATATTCATTTGTACGTGGATCACGCCCATAATATTCTTGTTGAAACTTAGCTGAACAGTTTAATTCACTTGCCGTTCCCCAAGCATAGCCAATAAATGTGTATTTATAACAATTACCTCGGATATATTCTGGGCTTAACTCTCTAGGAGTTATATATTCTTTCTTATAATGTCTACAAACATTAACAGATTCTCCCTTACACATTTTCTGTATGAACTATCCATATTTTTCCCATTTATAAATTTCGGGGGTGTAAATTTCTTCCCCGAAATTTATAATTAATATATACAATGAACATAATCGTTGGAGTATTTACTATACCCGTTATAATCTTGCTGGAATTCTGCTGTACAAGTCTGCGCACTTGAATTCCACCAAACAATATTTTCAAAAGTATATTCAGTGCAAGTTCCTCGTGTATAATCGTTACTCAAGCTTGATGCCGATATAGATTTCTTACTATAACGCTTACAAACGCTAGTAAGAAAATCATCTGACGAACATTTGCTATATTTAGATATTGTATACTGATCTCCAAAACTTGAACAAGAAGCACACTTCATACATTTAGCTTTTTGTTTACCTAAAAGAACTTCAATAGCACCTGAACAAATTGAATTAGAAAGTTGACTTTGATAAGTTTGATAACCATAATCAGAGCAAGATTTTGCAGCATTACACTTACTACTACCAGATTTGAAATAACCATCTTGACAAGAATCAATTTTGTAAATTGTTTTTTGATAGTTACTCAAATAACAAGATGAACAATTTGCATTTTCTGGACATGCATCAAGAGTATATCCAATACAAGGAACTGTATCTGGAGCAGGGTCTTTATATGGTAATACACATCTGATTGCATGGTAGTCATCATCATTAACTTCATAACTAGTACCTTTGCTTAAGGAATAAGTAATACCAAAGTAATAATAATAATCGAAATTAATTCCGTCATCATAGTAGTATTCATAATCAGGTTCTGATGTCCAATACTCATCTGGCGAAAAAATAGTTTCATAATATTCCTGTGTCGTATTATAATAATCGTATAAAGATGCCTCTAAAGGTTCTTTTTCAGCATAAATAAGTCTAAATTCACTAGAGGATGGTAAGTGCCAACCATAAACAGAAGATGATGAAAAGTTATTACAATATTCAATCCCTTCATCTTTATATTTTTGACCTGCATCACCCAAATTTATTGCCACTCTAGGATCTGTACTAACAATAACTCCTATTACCCATTTATCAGGAGAGTCTCCAGCCGTATAATTAACGTAAGAAAGACAGCTCATATCATCATATAAATAATCTCCAGGATACATACAAGGACGATACATATTATTTTGAATACATTCATTGCCAGATTTTTTATATCCAGAATCACAACTATCTAATTTATATCTTGTTCCATCAGTAGAACAGTCTTTGGCTGTTTTTGTGCATTTAGAGCAATTACCATAGGTCGGACAAGAGGAAAGAGTATATGCGGAGCAAGAGTTAACAATACAATCTTTCTCGCAAGCTCCGTTTTTCTCGTGATAACCAGAATTACATTTCCAACCAGTTTTTATCTGCTTACTGCCATTTCCATCAGTACAAGAAGAATAAGTGTAAGAAGAGTTAGCCGGTTTAGATGTTATTTTGTCAGTACAAGGAACACAGCATTTTCGATTTGTACCACAGCAACCATCATCACAAGCCTGAGTTCCATTAGTGCATCCGGTTTGGTTTGCAGTAGGCGTACAAGATTTTGTAATGCAATTGCCATCACATGTTTTTGTGCAAGTATCATTGGGACAAGTTAACTCAACTTTAGCCGGACAAACACATTTTTCATATTTACCATCACAACTATCTCCTCCCAGAACATAAGGAGCGTCGCAAGATGTTTTG
>CASFJK010000021.1 GCA_949295025.1 uncultured Pseudomonadota bacterium | reverse complement strand
TTTCGGACTCGGTTAAGTTGTTGATTTATAAAGAAAAAATCGCCATTTCTGACGATTTTTGAACTGTGGCTGGGGTGGCTGGATTCGAACCAACGAATGACGATACCAAAAACCGTTGCCTTACCACTTGGCGACACCCCAATTTCGATAACGAAGCTATATATATTCTATATTTTTTTATTTGGCAAGTGCTTTTTTTATCTTCTAGTGAATTTTTTTTGATTTAAGATTAATATTGTTTGAATATCAGCATGTTGCAATTGTTTTTCATGCGTGTAATTATGGATGATTTCTTGTGCTTTTTCTATACCGGCTTGTGTTTTTTGATAACATTCTTGAACAGTTTGTTCTGAAAAACGGTTTCTTCTTACTAACAAATCTGCAATATTGCGGTCTTCTTTATTCAAGGGAATGTTATATTTGTTGCAATGCTCTACCAGACGCAAAGTATAGCTATCCCACAGGGTATCTATGCAATCTTTGATTTGCCCGTCATAGTCTTTAAGAACTTTTGCTCCGGATAAAAGTTTATCCATATCGTTGCCTAAAACATATTTGCCATCAAATTCCATAGAGATACTATCAATTCTTCTTTCGCCACTTAAACCTGGAATTGGGCGTGCAGGGGTAACGAATGGATAGTTTTTACCATCAAAATCTTTACTATAGTATGTAACGCTTTTTCGGTTTTGGCGATAGTAAGCCAAAGTTTCATTGTTTCCGTAGGAAATGCGTTGTAAAGCGTTGAAATTTAAGTTGTGGAGGCTGACAGGTATTTTTTCACCATCAATATTGGTGTTTTGTTTTGCCAGATATCCGTCATATGTGTTGGTTCTTAAATGTGAGGCTTCTGTTTCATCTCTAAAATAGCGGTCGATGCAATTTTTGATATCATCGTAAATAACAATCAAATCGATATCTGATTTAGAAGTAACTTCATCTTGGTTGCCATAGGCTAGGGAACCAACCAGAACAATTCCTTTGCAACGATCTTTGAGTTGGTTGACGACACAATTTAATGCTCTGGTTCTTTTATCTAAATCAATATCTGACATTGTTTTCTCCAAAATTTTATATTTTTATACGTTGTAGGTTGTTATTTTCTGAATCAAACATAATTATTTTTAAGTCATTGGTCAGATGGTCGTTACTTACGGTAACGGCTGTCGTTTCGCCGATTTTCTCATAAAAATTTCCACTCAATTCTGCGGCATCATGAATATGACCGTGGAATGAGAATAAAGGTTGATGTTTTTTGATAAACTCTAACACACCGCGACTGCCAACATGTTTGTAGGTTACGGCATCATTTTGTTTTATGGCGGTGTAGTCGCAAACAGTGTTATATGGTGGGGCATGCGCTATCAAAACCAATTTTTTAGGGTTAAGTTTGCCGTATTTTGCACTTAATTCCAAATCAATGGCGCTGTCCATCATTGTATCATAGATAGAATAGGGGATTTTATTATCATCACCGCGGCTGATGAAACCTTCGGTTCTGGTATCTCCTCGGAATGAAACATCGGTTTCTGTGTGCAAATCTCTTTTTTCCCAATCTTTCCATTGAAAAGGAGTATAGGGAACGTAGGTATAGCCGGCAAAAATATATTCGCCATATTCAAAAGGAGTCTCATCTATCAAATGAAAGCCAATTTTTTCTTGATTTTCTTCAAACAGATAATGATTGGCTTTATAGTCATCATTACCCATGATTAAAGCAATTTGAATTGGATTTTGTTTTTGAAAATTTTGAATTAAGGGGAACAGCTCGTTTAAGATGAAATTTCTTTGTCCTGGGACGCTTCTTCTTTCCACATCTTTGGGGGTTAAATCTCCGCCCAGAATGACCATGTCGATTTTTTCTTGTTTTGCAAAATCGAATAGTTTATTGTATTGCACGATGTTGCCGTGCAAGTCGGCTGTAAAAATAAACTTTGTCATTGTGAAGATACCAAAATATAAAAAATATCTGGCTAATATAAAAGCTAAAAAAATAATGTCAATTTTTTTTTGATATAAAGGTGAAAAAAATGAAGGTGATTGTTCTTGGTTCCGGCTCTGCTTATGGTTGTCCGATGATTTTTAACAGTTGGCGCAAACTTACTCCCAATCATCCCAAAAATATTAGGAATCGTGCTTCTATTTATATGGAGATTGACGGAAAAAAATTTGTGGTTGATTGCGGTCCCGAATTTCGTTTGCAAATTAACGAAAATAATATCACCGATTTAGATGCCGTATTTATCACACATTCACACTATGATCATATTGCCAGTGTGCCGGAGCTTTCGCGTGCTTGTTCTGTTTTAGGGCATCCGATAGAAGTGTGGTCGAGTATAGAAACTCAGTCGGAACTCAAGCAAGAATATCCGTTTTTGTTCAATGGAGAAGAGCAAGAGGGCGCTGGTTTGCACTGGCGCGTTTGTCCGAATGTCGGCGAATTTGAAGCCTGTGGTGTAAAGTTTCAAACTTTTCAAGTCCCACATCATCGTTGGCATTGCTCTGCTTTTCGTTATCAAGATTTTGCGTATGTGACCGATTGGGAGGAAATTCCTGAGGAAGGACTATCCGTTCTTCAAGGTGTGAAAACTTTGTTGATTGAATGCAACAATGGTCTTTATCCGGAAAAGAACGGGCATAGTGATTTGGAAAATGTGAAAAGAATTGCTGAAATCATTAAGCCGGAACGTGTGATTTTGACGCATCTTTCAGCTCGTGTAGATTATGAAGAAACTTTATCTGCTTTGCCTAGAAATTTTGAACTTGCCTATGATGGTATGAGTTTTGAAGTTTAAGCAACCCATGGAAATATTATCCGGCTATTTTTTTATTATAAAAAAAAGTTGACAAAATTGGCAAAAATACTAGATTGTTATTTATAAAATAATTATTTTGTTAAATTAAAAACTTTTTTATTATGAAACAGCTAACGAAACGAAATCAGGAGCAGAATTATCTAATTCTCCATTCTGCTTTGATTAAAATCTGGTTTGAAAAGATGCACCAAAAACAATTTTGTGCATTGGTTACTCAACCCAAAGCTCTTCCTTCAAAAGAACAATCTGAAAAAGAATTGCAAATTAATTTTTCAGATTGGGATATGCCTCAATCAAAGCCAGAACTGATGATAGAGGAATATTTATGGGGGATACGCTATGGTGTTATGCAATATATAGATGTAGAACGCTGTTCTTTTTCCGAAGTTCTGGAAGTGGCAAAAACAGATGATATGTGTGAAATTTACTCACCGGCGAAAGTTCAATATTTTTCGGATGGTAGCCGTAAGGTAATTTCTCACGATGTGTCGGTTTATAATACCGATGCTAAATTTTCTTGTTGGTCATTAATTAATATGAAACAAGCTATAACCTTATTTCCTCAATATGCTAAAGTTTTTGAAAAGCTACCAAGAGAAACTAAATTTTTGTGTTCTCCGGAAGTTGACAAACTTCGTATTGCTAATCAAGGTTATCAGGAAATAGGCTTTAGTTTTCATTTGGTTGATACTGAGATTAAGAATATTGCGTTTTATTTAGGCTGTTTGCGTTCGTCTTTCCGTTATCTTGCGCAAGAAATTGAGCAAGGTAGGGGACAAGCATTTTGCAATCCTCTCCAAATGAATGATTTGGATTATCTGAAAAGCAAAATCTGTCTGTTGAGTGGAGGACAATATCCCTACAGCTTGGCACAAAATTTGGTTTCAGAATCTTTTTGTCAGCAAATGAGATCTGCCTATTTGAAAGAAGGCATTAAAGGTAAGGATATCTTCCGTATTTTAATTGATGGAAGTTTTCTAAAAGAAAATGATGGTTTTAACCATTTTATAGCCAAAGATGGAACGAATATTAAAATCTGTGTTCCTCCATCGGTTTATAAAAATTGGGGCAAAGCATTTAGCCCATCTGAACTTGAGATAATCAACCGCGGACGTACTTTTGACTTTAACTTGCAAGCCGAAAATAATTATTTCAGCAAAATCAACCGCCTTCGTTTTAGTCAACGTGAAATTAATATTTTTGCTGAGGCTAAGCCTAATCATAAAATTATTGAAGTTGAGCCTTTGCAAGAGATAATTACGCGTCAGCTTGCAGAAATTGAAAAAGAAGAACACTGCCGTTTGGAGCAAGCTCAATTTGCGGCGAGAGATCTTTCCGGCCCGAGCAGAAGCTCACTTTATACCGGATTTTAATTAAAAAAACTCATATTATGTTTCTAGGAAATTTTTTAATAGGAAGTCTGCAACCAGCCCAACAAATTGGGCTGGTTCAGGCAAAAAATTTGAAGAAACTTCAAATTTTTTGTAAAAAAGAGAGATTAGATAAATCAGCTGAAACTTGTTTGATAGAACATTCTGAAGGTCTGGAAAGTATTTTGGAATATACTTTGAAAAACTATGGAGCGTTTCAGGAAGAGAATAGTGATTTGTTTTTCAAACATCATCGAACAAACAAAGAATTATTGTTGCTTTTCTTGCAAGTCGTAGAGCCAAACTTTGACTATATGATGGAAATGCTTCAACTATTTAAGGACTATCCTCAAGTAGGAAAATGTTTCAAACAAAAATTTCAAAAACTTTCTGAAGGAGATAAAGCAGAATTTATCAATCAGTTGAAACAAGATGAAAAACTCTTCTGTGTGTTTTTGGGGCTTATACCGATAGAAATAACTGAAGTTTCATTTTTTGAAGCTTTTCTTGACTATTATCAAAACCAGTTAGAAGTTTTGAAAAGCTACTTGAGTATGTATAACTTACCTCAAGATTTTCAGAAAGTCCTGCAAAGGAAACAACTTTGGTCATTAATAGAGGTTTATATTGGTACTCATACAGACTTTGTGTTTTCAAATCCTGTTGACTATTGTGCTTTTTGTCGTACAGAACGTCACATGGAAGGTTTTCGTGTTACAGCAAGTGCTGAAGCCGGAATTTTTGAAGATAAAGACTTATTGTTGAGTTTAGCCTCAAGAAATTATATTTTCAACCATGAGAATAAAATTCGCTTCATCAAGCTTTATGGGGATTATCCTTCTGATGTTGAGCAATATCTTACCCAATATGGTAAGAATATCGATTTCTCGGAGGAGGAGCAATTTAAGTTCTTACAACACCACCCAAACTTGATAGCACACATCAAAGTTCAAAGTCCGGCACTGTATAGGGATTATGTCTTGTCTGAGAAAAGGAAAAAGCACATTCCGTGTTCGGAAGAAGATTTACCGATGCTTATTTGCTTATCTCAGGATAATCCTCTTCCGCTTAAACAGTTTATTGTGGAACATGGTAGAGTTTCTCCTCAATTGGAAGCGGAATTATTTTTTAGGGCAGATACAAAATGCCGAGACGAATACATTGAGTTGTATGGAGTGAATTTGCGAAATTTGGTTAAAAATGCAGCCCAATACGGAGCAACGGAGACAGAGCAACAGCTGCTGACACAAACAAACTTTGCAGAATTGCCGATGTATTTTACGCGTCTTAACAAATGGAAGATGTTTCAGAAAGAAAAGATTCAGAGGATGGACAAATGTGACATTGGTGTAAAAGCAGGTGAAGCAAAAGACAAAGTAAGTTGCCTAAATAAATTAAAATGCAACGATTGTGTGGCATTGCGATCATCACTACCCATAGTAATTTCCGTACTTCTTAACATCGCGCGACGTAATAATCTGCTTAGAGCTGGTTAGCTTAAAAAACAGTCTTGATTTGGTTCAAGACTGTTTTTTTGTGCTTATTTTTATTATTCTGCGAGAAGCTTTTTCTTTTCTTCTTTAGCTTTCAAAATATCCAAATCGCGTTCTTTGGCAAGCTTGTCCAGAATGGTTTTGACAACCTTGTCTATTTGTTTGTCTTCACGATAATCTGCCGGCAAAGCAAAATTAACGCGACCGTCACGCAAGAGTTTCAAAGCAGTGGCTTTATTGCTACCGTTGGGGTTATATACGGCTATTGCATTACCTTTGCGCTCTTTGGTGAGTTTCATGGAAGGAATATCGGTGCTTCCGTCGCCAAAATATATCATTCTTGTGAACGGAATGCGGCGTTTGTCATCAGGCATAAACTCATTAACGGCGCGGTCTTCCAATTTGCCTAAACCTTTGTTGATTTTTGATAAATATTGTGTCTTTGTTGAGTAGTTGATTACGCGAGCAGGCCACACCGGTTTTCCTTCTTCATTGAAAGCAAAGCTGCAGCCGAAAATGTCCTTAAAATATTTTTTGATTTTGCAACCGTATAAAATTTCTTCGTAACCGGCGGAGATGATATAATGCTCAATATCCAAATCAAGTTTTTTGCCATATTCATTAATGCGGTCAAACCAACCTTCCACACCCGGAAAATATTTGATTTTTTTGCCGGCTTCGGCCATGTTTTCACGGGTAAGTTTGATATTGAGTTCTTCGGCTTTTTTTACAAAGTAGTACATTGAGCCGGTAACTTGGTCGGCAAAGTGATCACGTCCCCATTTGTTGGCTTCATACCAGAAGTCATCCGGTTCCATGCCAAATTCGGGAATCAGGGCATAATTCTGCATATCGGTGGTGCTTAAAGTGCCATCAAAGTCATAAATCAATGCAACTTTTGTTCTTTTTGCCATTTTTTGTAATCTCCTACTTGCTTTTTGCGAATATTCATTATAAAAATAACAAGTTAATTTTTTGATAAAACTTTTTTAATGTAAAGGATTAAGAAAATGCCAGCAACAACTATGGACCAGTTGGTCTCTTTGTGCAAACGTCGTGGTTTCATCTTTCAGAATGCCGATATTTATGGTGGCATGCAAGGTTTGTACGATTATGGTCCGTTGGGCGTTGAGCTCAAAAACAATGTGAAAGCCGCTTGGTGGCGTGCAATGGTTTATGAGCGTGACGATATTGAAGGTTTGGATGCTGCCATTTTAACCAACCGCAAAGTTTTGCACTATTCCGGTCATGAAGATACTTTCTCTGACCCGATGACCGACTGCCGCAAATGTAAAGGTCGTTTTCGTGCCGACCATATTAAAGACGGTAAATGCCCGAACTGCGGTTCAACCGATTTGACCGAGCCTCGTCCGTTTAACCTGATGTTTAAAACAACAGTCGGACCGGTTGAAAATGCGGATAATATTGCTTATTTGCGTCCGGAAACGGCGCAAGCCATTTTTACACAATTTCGCAATGTGGTTGACTCAACTTCTCGCAAATTGCCGTTTGGTATTGCCCAAATCGGTAAATCTTTCCGTAATGAAATTACACCGAGAAACTTTATTTTCCGCGTACGTGAATTTGAACAAGCTGAACTTGAATATTTTGTAATGCCGGGTGAAGATGAAAAATGGCATGAGATGTGGAAAGAAGCCCGCATTCAATGGTGGGAAGAGCAAGGTTTGCCGCGCGAACATATGAACATCTATACCACTCCGAAAGATGATTTGGCTCACTATGCCAAAGCTTGCTATGATATTGAATATCAGTTCCCGCATGGTATGGAAGAATTGGAAGGTATTGCTAACCGTACCGACTATGATTTGGGTAACCACACCAAAGGTCAAGATGAATTGAACTTGACGGCTCATTGCCATAAAAACTCTGATTCAACCCAAAAACTTTGCATTTTGGATGACAACAACAAGCCGGTTGTTCCGTTTGTAATTGAGCCTTCCATGGGTGTTGATCGTGCGGTTTTGGCTTTGTTGACCGAAGCTTATACCGAAGAAGATTTGGGCAACGGTAACAGCCGTATTGTTTTGAAACTCAAAAAACACCTCGCTCCGATTAAAGTTGCGGTTATTCCGTTGAAGAAAAACAACGAGCAAATTATGGCTAAATGTCATGAGATTAAAAAGAATTTGCTCAAACTCGGTATCGGTCGTGTGGCTTTGGAAAATACCGGTAACATCGGTAAGGCTTATCGTCGTCATGATGAAGTTGGTACGCCGCTTTGCATTACGGTTGACTTTGAAACTATCGAGCAACAACCCGAATCGGTTACCATTCGTGATAGAGATACGATGGAACAACATCGTGTAAATATTGCCGATTTACCGGCTTATCTCCGCGAATATTTCAATAACTAAGTTTGTTAAGAAAAAATCCCTTGCTCTTCTCGGGTAAGGGATTTTTTTGATTCTGAGGCTGCCCATGGGAAATATTCAACAAGGTTTGGAAAACTTAAAGCGACACATTAAAATTGCGCCCGAAGCCCCCGGTGTGTACCGTATGCTCGGCGAAAATGATGAAGTGCTTTATGTGGGCAAAGCCAAAAATATCAAAAAAAGAATCGTCGCTTATTCTCATTTTGATAAATTGCCCATTCGTTTGCAGCGCATGGTTTCGCAAATCAAACGGATGGAATTTATCATCGTGGAAAATGAGGCTAAAGCCTTGCTCATGGAAAATGAGCTGATTAAAGAGCTGGAGCCGAAATATAACATCTTGCTCAAAGATGACAAAACTTTTCCGCACCTTGTGATTGATGTTACTTCAAAGTTTCCGAGCTTGAGAAAATATCGCGGCAAACGCCAGGATAAAAACAAATATTTTGGTCCTTTTGCCAGTGTGACCGCTGTTAACAGTGTGTTGGATATTGTGCAAAAAGCCTTCCTTTTGCGCTCTTGTCGAGATGGAGTGTTTAATAACCGACAGCGTCCTTGTTTGATGTATCAAATTAAGCGTTGTTCAGCACCTTGTGTGGGTAGAATTTCGGAAGAAGATTATAAACAACTGGTGCAAGAAGCTATAGATTTTTTGGAAGGTAAAAATACCAAACTGCAAGAAGAACTCTCCCAACAAATGAATGAGGCAAGTGAGCGTTTGGACTATGAAACCGCGCTGGTGTTGCGCGACCGCATTAAAGCTCTGGCTTCGGTTCAACGCGGCAACAATGTGGAATATGCCGATATTAAGTCCGTGGATATGATTGCTCTCGTGCGTAAAAATAATCTCGTCTGCATTCAGGTCTTTTTTATTCGTTCCGGTCAAAACTGCGGTAATGCGCCATATTTTCCCAAACAGATTGAAGATGCTGACGACAACGAGATTTTGGAAGCTTTTTTGAGCAGTTTCTATTCATCGCACATTCCGCCGAAAGAGATTGTTCTTTCCCAAGAAATTGAGAATAAAGAGTTTTTGGAAGAGGCGCTTTCAACTCGCATTAATACTTATCAAAAAGGCAACAAAGCGCATATCATCAATATGGTCAAAGCCAATGCCGAAGCTTCAATTGACCGCAAAATTGCCGAACAAGCCTCGGTTAAAAGCAATTTGGAAGAAATGGTCAAATGGTTTGATTTGCCTCGTATTCCGCAGCGCATTGAAATTTATGATAACTCGCATAACCAAGGCTCCTTTGCCATCGGTGCGATGGTTGTTGCCACGCCTGAAGGCTTTGATAAAAAGTCTTATCGCCAATTTAACATTAAAGAAAGCGATTTAAAACATCGCCAAATGGAAAACGATTTTAAGCGTCATCTAGAGGTGTCTTCCGGTGCTCGAAACTCATGTACCCCAATGTACACTCAAGTTTCTGCGCTCCGTGAGCCACCACTATCTGACAGCTTAAAATCGTTTTCCGAGAACATAGAAGAGCCTCATCTAGAGGTGTCTTCCGGTGCTCGGAACTCATGTACCCCAATGTACACTCAAGTTTCTGCGCTCCGTGAGCCACCACTATCTGACGGCCTAAAATCGTTTTCCGAAAACGTAGAAGAGCCTCATCTAGAGGCGTCTTCCGGTGCAGAGAACTTATCAAATCATTCTGCAACTCAATCGCAAAAAATCATCAACCAAGATGACTTTTTGATGATGAAAGAGGTGCTCCTTCGCCGTTTTGCACGAATGACGCCGGAAAACAAACCAGATGTTATTCTGCTTGATGGTGGTTTGGGACAACTCCATGCCGTGCACGAGGCTTTGAAAGATTTTGATCTTTCGGGAATCGTAATCATTGCTATTTCTAAAGGTCCAGACAGAAATGCTGGTAAAGAATTTTATCATCAGCTTGGTAAAGAAAGTTTCTCTTTGCCATTCCAATCTCCTATTGCTTTTTATCTGCAAAATCTGCGTGATGAGGCGCACCGTTTTGCTATCGGAACGCACCGTGCTCGTCGTGCAAAATCAATATCTAAATCTAAATTGGATGAAATTGAAGGAATCGGAGCAAGAAGAAAGCGTGATTTATTGAATTATTTCGGCTCGGTAGAAGAAATTTCTCAGTCCAGTGTTAAAGATTTGCAAAAAGTTGCCGGCATAAGTAAAAAAACAGCGGAAAAAATTTATAATTACTTCCATTTTTGAATAGAATATTTTACTATGACAACAAAATAAATTTATTTTTAGGGGAATGTAACGTGTATAACTTGCCTAATATTTTAACAATTTCCAGAATAATCGTTATTCCGGTTATTTTTCTTGCTATTTATATTCATACGGTATGGTGGTCTGTTTTAACAGCCATTTTGTTCATTGTGGCTGCCGTAACTGATTATCTTGACGGCTATTTGGCTCGTTCTCGTAATGAGACTTCTGCTTTTGGTCGTTTGTTGGATCCGATTGCAGATAAGCTTTTGGTTGTTTCTGCTTTGCTTATCATTGTTGCTAATCGTATGGTTGATGAGATTAGCTATATTCCGGTTTGCATCATTATGTGCCGAGAAATTTTGGTTTCCGGTTTGCGTGAGTTTTTGGCAGAAGTCAAAGTTGGTATGCCGGTTACTCGTTTGGCTAAATGGAAAACCGCCGTGCAAATGACCGCTTTAGCTATGATTTTGATGAGCCGTGTCGGTATTATCCATATCGGAGATTCCTATGTTCCGGTTTGGGGCGTTTTAGGTGAAGTTTTATTGTGGGTTGCCGGTGTTTTGACCTTCTTGACCGGTTATGATTATTTCAAACGCGGTTTGGATTATGTTAAAAATTTAGAAGCTCAAAAAAATGCTGCCGCTGTTGAAGCTCCTAAAGCTTCTGCTGAAGAAAAAATTAAAAAATCAGCACCTAAAGCTAAGAAAACAAGCGCCAAAAAGAAGCCTGCTCGCAAAGCAGTTCGTGCTAAAAAGGCAGCAAAACCCGAATAGGGCATTGTGAATGGAAAACATAAAAGCTCATATTTTAGTGGTGGATGATGACACCAGATTGCGTTCTCTCTTACAGCGTTTCTTAAGAGAGAACGGCTTTTATGTATCTGTTGCCAAAAATGCTTCAGCTGCCAGACAACAATTGCAAAATTATAAATTTGATTTGCTGATTGTTGACATTATGATGCCGGAAGAAACTGGATTGCAGTTTTTGCATAAACTTCGTGAAGAAAGCAATGTCCCTGTTATTTTGTTGACGGCAATGGGTGAGACTGAAGATCGAATTGCCGGTTTGGAATCCGGTGCGGATGATTATTTGCCGAAGCCTTTTGAACCAAAAGAGTTGGTTTTAAGAATTAAAAATATTTTAAGACGTGCTCCTGTAGTTAATGAGGCTGAAAAACAGGTCTTGAATTTGGGACTATGCGTTTATGATTTGGTTAAAAAAGAATTGGTTTCAAAATCTGGACAACTCATTCATATTACACCGGTAGAACAGTCGTTGTTGAATATTTTGGGGCAAAAATCCGGACAAGTTTTTTCTCGCGAAAAATTAGCAGATATGTTAGGTGCCGGACAAAACCCTCGTTCTATTGATGTGCAAATCACACGTTTGCGCAAAAAAATTGAAAAAGATTCTAAAAATCCGCGTTGTTTGCAAACAGTGCGTGGAAAAGGATATATGTTGTTACCGTCATAATTTTGTATTGTGTTATAACTTTTAAGGAGATAAAAATGCATGTAAAATTTCCGACAAAGGTAGATAATGTTTTAAGATATTTAAAACTTAAGTTTATGCCTAAAACATTGTTTTTTAGAACAATGTTGCTGATTTTTATACCGCTTATTGTGGTGCAAGTTGTTTCTATCGTGGCTTTTTTTGACGGAAGCTGGGGACGTGTCGGAAAGCGTTTGTCAACAAATTTAACGTCAGATATGTCTTTTATCATTGAGTTGACAGAAAAAACTCCGAATAAGTTAAAAGATATTCAAAGTTTGGCTTTGAAGAATTTTGATTTTGAATATCATTTCTATAATAATAAACAAAAGCACAATGTTATTAATAAAGCCAGCCGTAATAATCGTTTGATTACGGGCTTTTTGGAAGAATCGTTGAAATCAACTTTTCCTGATGCCATTACTAATATTTATATGGGTAAAGGCGAAAAAGATATGATGGTTTTGATTGATAAACCAAACGGACTTTATCAGTTTAAAACATCTTCCAAAAATATTTTTAGTAGTTCTATTTTTGGTTTTGTTCTTTGGATGATTGGAACATCGGCATTGTTATTTTTAGTGGCTGTTTTGTTCTTGCGCATTCAGGTTCGTTCAATTGCCGAATTGGCTCAAGTGGCAGAAGATTTTGGTAAAGGTATTGATAACAAAGATTTCAAACCTTATGGTTCTTCTGAAGTACGCAAAGCAGCAATTGCTTTTATTAAAATGAAGGAACGTATTAATCGTCAGATTAGTGAAAGAACACAAATGTTGGCTGGCGTTTCTCATGATTTGAGAACGCCGTTAACCAGAATGAAGTTGCAAAGCTCTATGATGGCTGATGGTCCTGATAAAAAAGACTTTCTTTCTGATATTGATGAAATGGAAAAAATGCTTGATGGATATTTGGCTTTTGTGAGCGGTGAGGGTAGTGAAAAAGCAACATTTGTAGATATGAATGAAATGATTTTGAGTATTATTAATAAGTTTAGAAATACTCAAGCCATGATACGTTATTCTACCAATGACCAAGTCAGCGCTATTCAAGGTCGTGAACAGGCGTTGAAACGTGCTCTGACTAATATTATTTCCAATGCTTTTCGTTATGGTAAAACCATTGCCGTTAAATTGGAAAGTAATAATAATAAATTGGAAGTAACAATTGATGATGATGGTCCCGGAATTCCGGTTGATAAACGAGAAGATGTTTTCAAAGCCTTTTATCGTTTGGAAGAATCTCGCAATAAAGAAACAGGTGGGGTTGGTCTTGGTTTGTCTATTGCTAAAGATGTGATTACATCTCATGGCGGACACATAGAACTCTTAGATAGTCCTTTGGGAGGATTAAGAGTTTTGGTATCTATTCCCTTATAGGACACCTTTACGAAAGTTTTTGGGATTTTATCTTTCATAAAATTCTGAAATCAGGTAGATTAATCTGAATTTTGTTTAGGTGGCTATGTTTTCAAAAAAAGCGGTTTTAAGTGAGAAGCTTAAAGCCGCTTTTTGTTAAAACGATATTAAGACTCTTTTTATATAGTTAATTTGGATTTAAATGCGAATCATGAGGTGAAAAATTATGACTGATGAGAATGCTATGCAACAAGGCGGCAATACTAATGATGAGTTTGAATATATTGAAATTGAAGATGGCCAAGATTTGCCTCACGGATATGAGTATGATTATATTGATGCTCCGGCAGATGAAGTTTCTGAAATTGATGTTGTAAATCGTCCGCATAGTTTTTCTCAACCCGCAGAAGATGCTCAAACTGATTTTATTTCTTCTGCTAATATGTCTTCTCATTCTTTTTTGGAAGAAGATGAAAACAGACATGATGCTCCTTTCCCTTCTTTTTTGATGGCTAAGCCAGAAAAAAATGAGGATGATGATTGGATGCAAAATGCTGCTTCTGAAAATTATTCGGAACCGGAAATGGAAATAAATGAAACAAAAGAGCCGGAATATATGAATCAGTCGGATGAAAATGAAACCTGGCAAGCTCAGGTGGGAAATGTTAAACCAAGTGAGTTGGTAGAAAAAGACAATATTCATTTTATGAATGATGCAAATACAGAAAACTGGCAAGCAGACACACGAGCAATGTACGATTTAGACGAAGTTTCATCTACAGATACAGATATGAAAATTGTGCAAAATGATGTTTCTAGTATTAATGTTAATGATTATATTGAGCCCGAAGCAGTTCACAAAGTATCTGATATAGCATTGGATGAAGTCCCTCCTCAACCTGAAAGACGATCTGCTGATGTTATGCCGGAAAATGTTCAAGAAAATTTAGGAGACAATAAAGAAGCTTTTGCTAATGACGATGATTTTTCTGAATTTGATGATGATAATGAAATTTCTTTAGATGAGTTATTGCAAGATGATACTCCTCATGAACATGAGTTTATGCAAGAAAATGATGTTCAAGAAAATGATACTCAGGATGATGTCGTTCGCGTAAAAGAAGAGGTGAGTGCAGAAGATGATCTTTCTAATCAAGCGGACGCATCAACAGAAGATGTTGTTATGGAAAGAGTGGTTACAGATGACGTCCCGACAGAAACTCTTACTCCCGAAATAGATATGCCAGAAAATGATGTGTTGGATGATGGTTCTTTATTGGTAGAAAAAACAGATATAGACAATATGATTGAGAACCAAATTGAGGAGTTTGATGAAGAGGTGGCTGATGTTATGGAAGAACCAATATCTCAAGAGGAAGCTCCGGTAGAAGAAATTGCTTCTCCGATAGAAGAGGTTTCTGAAAATATCTCAGACACAACAGATGAACCAATTATCGATACAATATCTGAAGAGGTTTCTCAACCCTCTTTTGAAGAGGAAAATACGGTTGTTCAAAATGAGGTCAGTAATGTTTGGGAAGATTTAGCTCCTGATGTTGATACAATTTCTTTGCCGGATGAAGTTTCAGAAACAAGAGATGATTTTACAGCTTCTGATATGAGCGCAGCAACTGCTGCGATTGATTTATTGGGCTCTTCCGATAATGTTATTGTTTCATCGGAACAAGAATGTGATCAGATAAATTTATTGCAAGATGATTTTAGTGTAGAAGATTATACTCAAGAAGAAAGAGAAAAAGCTGAAAATTGTTCTCGTATTGTATCAAAACAAGACGGGGTGCAAGCTTTTCATGCCAATGCAAATGTTTCAGATATCTTATTATCAGGGGTTGATTTTACGCAAAACGAATTAAATGCATGGAATTTGATTTTATATAAGAAAAACATTTTGCCTTTGGATAAAAAGGTGATGGAATTGTCAATGCCTAAAAATTCAAGAGTTAATCGTTTTGCCAGTATTGTCCAAGCCGGCAATAATAAAGCAGACTTTTTCAATGAGGAAAATTTGAAAATTATTAATGCAACGCATGCTTGTGTGGCTGTTCAGGGACACTTTATTTGTGGCGATTTTGAAAATAATTCCGGACTTATTGTTGATGATTTTTCAACGTATAATTTGGCTGATTATGCTGGTAAAAAACTGGCTTTTTCGTCACCTGTTTCCGGTCTTTTGACCGGTCCGAACGGATGTGTTCTATTTTTCTTTAATGTACAAAATT
Organism: uncultured Pseudomonadota bacterium; assembly: GCA_949295025.1. Classification (GTDB taxonomy): domain Bacteria; phylum Pseudomonadota; class Alphaproteobacteria; order RF32; family CAG-239; genus CAJLXD01. The sequence continues at coordinate 2,939 of CASFJK010000021.1, read as the reverse complement.
TGTGGGTATCAAATTCTGATGTAGAAATTGAAGATGCTCAAAAGTTGCAATATAAAATTTCTAAATGGTATAGCGGTACCCTCCATGATAAATATTTTGAATTTTCAGCTCAGTCTGAAAGCGCAGACTTTATTGGTAATGAGGAAATGAATTCTATTCATGTGAATGTAAACAATAGTTCATATGGATGGAATGTTAGTTTTGAAAATGGCATCTCTATGAATCTGAGAGATTTAAGAGAATATCAAACCAGATTTGGAAAGCTGCCTTTTTCTAGCGGTACAATTTCTTATGGGCAAAAGACCTTGAAATTTCAAAATGTAGAGAGGATTGTTGTTTATGAAGCAGCTCAATATTTCTTCTATAGCTAGTATGTATCTCTAAAAAAAGCTCCTTTTTAGGAGCTTTTTTTATAAGTGTTATTGTTTGCTAGGGAGAGGAAAGACCTTGACGGTTTCTTCTTCTAAGCCACGAGCTGTATCTGCCTGAACTTCCATAGTCATTTCCAACCCTTCATTTGTGTTTGAAGTTGGCATTGATGTTGCAGCAGTTTGTTTAGAGCCTTTTTTCTTTGGTGCTTGCAATTCCGGTGTTAACGGATAAGCATTTTTTTGCAGACGCAAGAGCATATATCCTGTTCCACCGCCATAAGCCGGACCAGACAAGCCCAAAGAATAATATCCCCCGATGAAACCATAATCCAAATCAATATAATCAATTACAAAAATGGTTTTGATTTCGGTAGAACCAACGGTTGTCATCTTACATGTATATCCCGGATCCTCAAGGAGAATGTGATTTATGTTTCGAACATATAAAATGGATTGAGCCGGAGTACAATCCGGAGTTTGACCATTGTAGGTTACATTATAATTGAGAATAAGGTTTAAAGTGTTGCTTCCTTTGTTTAAAATAACGTCTGTAATTTTTACAGAATCAATATACATATATGCCGGAGTAATCCCTACTTTGATGGGAAGTGTGATGTAGTTTTCTAAGCAAGTGCGAGAAGATGGGTTAGCTTGGCAGACTAACATTTTTTTGTGATTGTTATTTTCAAACAGATGAACAAGACTATTATATATATATTGGCTTGACATTGATAACTTTGCCGGAGCGCACTGTTTGCTACGGCAGACAACTATTGAACCGACTTCACGTAAAGGTGTGTTTGCTACGTTTTCCGTATGAGCGAGTTTTGTGTTGACCACATCATTAAAACTGACGTAGCGCAAATCACAACCGCATAAGGCCAATAAGCCTATGAATAAGCCTGTTTTGATATAGTTTTTATACACGAATCTTCTTCCTTAAAAAATGCTTTTAACATCCAGATATTAAAGCTAAAGTTTATAAACGACAAAGGATTTTTACGTTTATTAAACAGTTTTTTAATTTGTTGAGGCAATAATTTCAATAGTACCTGAGGACATATTAAAATACCATCCGTGTACAGAAAGAGTGCCTTTTGAGATTTTTTCTTGAACAAACGGAAAAGTTTGTAAGTTTTTTACCGAATTGCGAATGGCTTCTTTTTCACACAACTCATGGCAAAGAGAAGAATCTGAATTATGTTCAAGGGCGGCTTTTTTTGCATTATCGGCAATAGAGAGCCAATGATCAATAAAAGTGTGATGGTCATGTTTTCCTTTAAGAAGCGATTTTATTCCACCACAGTCTGAATGACCGATGATGACAATGTTTTCCACTTTAAGATGTTTGACGGCATATTCAATGGCGGCAGATGTGCCATGACAGCTGGAATCATCATTTTCATATGGCGGAACTAAGCTGGCTACATTGCGAATAACAAAAATATCACCGGGTTTTGTATCTAGTAAAATGGAAGGATCGACACGAGAATCACTACAAGCGATAACAAGAGTTTTGGGCGATTGTCCATGTTTGACAAGATTTTTATATACATCGGGCGTGTCTATAAAGTATTTCTTATAAAAATTTTTATAACCGTCCAATAAAGTGGATATTTTTACCATTGATAATCCTTGTGTTTTGAGTTAGTTTTTTGAAAAATACCTATGGTTCCTTTTTTTGTAAAGAAAATAATATGTTTCGTTTTTATAGATTGATTATTTTTACTTTTGTTGCACTGTTTAGTATTTCGCAAGCACAAGGAAAAGTGCGGGTGATTGATGGTGATAGTTTGATGCTTGATCGTAAAGAAATAAGATTGTCAGGAATCGATGCGCCGGAATATAAGCAAACTTGTTATGATGCCAATAATAAAGAATATCCATGCGGTAAAAAAGCAACGCAGGCTTTGAAAAAAATGGCAGGAGACGATATAAAGTGTGAACACATAACCAAAGATAAATATAAGAGATATGTGTCAGTTTGTTATAGTAATGGTATAAATCTTAATAAAAAAATGGTTGAAAAAGGTTGGGCAGTTGCATATACTCGTTACACTAATGCATATGTCCAAGCAGAAAAACAAGCAAAACAACAAAAAAAAGGTGTTTGGCAAGGACGTTTCTTAAAGCCCGAGCTCTATAGAATCTTAAATAAAAGATAAAAAAAATATATTTTGTTGAGTTTTTATTAATTTTTATTCAGATTCTTACTTGACACAGCGAAAAACTTATGTATATTGCAAAGCAACGTTTTATGTTTAAAATTGTAAAATTAGGTGAATAAAAATGTACGCAGTAATTAGAACAGGCGGAAAACAATATAAAGTAGCATCTGGTGATGTTATTAAAATTGAAAAAATCGCCGGTAATGAAGGTAGCGAAGTTGTATTTAATGAAGTTTTGGCTTGCGGTGAAACTATTGGTACTCCGTTAGTTGCAGGCGCTTCTGTTAAAGCTACTGTTTTGAAACAAGCTAAAGACGCTAAAGTTATTGTTTTCAAAAAGAAAAGAAGACAAAACTATCGTCGTAAAAATGGCCACAGACAACAAATTACATTGGTTAAA
>CASFJK010000020.1 GCA_949295025.1 uncultured Pseudomonadota bacterium | reverse complement strand
ATAAGCATCTTGAGGAATAGGCTTTAATTCATGAGTGTAGGTAAGTGTGTCATCAACAGAAGCGTCAAGAGCAAAAGCTGAATTAAAAAAAGCCGGTAAAAGCAAACAAGCCACAACCCGACAACAGGTTAACACAGATTTTATCATAATACGCCTCCATGAATAATAGAATTAAAGCCTATACTATTTATAATAAACCATTTTTTTTTTTTGCAACCAAAATATGAGGAGATGTAAAATATTATGTTCACAAAAGAAAAAAATTTGTTTTGAGAGGGGATAAAATAAATATTTATTCAAGTAAAAAAAAGCCTCTCAATTGAGAGGCTTTTTTCTTATCAATCTTCTGTTGAAATTAAATCTATTTTTTCTTTAATTTCAGCTTTGTTGTAATTTAACGGTGTATTAAATACTTCTCCAGTTTGAAGTTTGGCTTTAATAGCATCTCTATCAAGTTCATTACTTGTATCTTTCATTGTCAAAGCATGCTGCCATTGAAAACGAGCTTCATTTTTGCGTCCATTCATCCAATAGGCATCTCCAAGGTGATCAGAAATAACAGCATTGGAAGCTTCCAATTCGGAAGCTTTTTCCAAATATTGCACGGCCTGAGGATATTTTCCTAAGCGATAAAAAGCCCAGCCCAAACTATCAATAACGTTACCATCTTGTGGCGCTTGATTATACGCATCAACAATCAAGCCAAAAGCTTCTTCGGTATTTTTGCCTTGTTTGAGCCAACTATATCCCAAATAGTTCAAAACCATATAATGATTTTGGCTCAAATCCAATGCCTTAAGAAAATCTTTTTCAGCCAAATTCCATTGACCGTTTTGTTCATAAGAAATTCCTCTGGCATAAAATAAGACCCAATGATTGTTATTTATTTTTGGTAAGTTTTTCAGCGCTTCACTATAATATTTAATAGCTTCTTTTTGGTTTCCGTTTACTCTTAAAACATCTCCTAAATCCAAATATAATTGTGGGCTGTTTGAATCAAGAGTCAAAGACTTCATTAAAAGCTCTGCTGAAGCATAATCGTTAAGCGCAACCAAATTATTGGCTTTTCTAAGTTGTGCGGTATAATAAGCTTCTGAATTTTTATCAATTAAGTCATAGTGTTCATTAGCTTCGGCATACATTTCCCGATTCTCTAAAACATCAGCTAACAACAAATGTGCCAAGTCATAATTTTTATTTTCATATAAAGCCAAACTGATAAACATATGAGCCAAATCAATACCGTCAGTACCTTGTCTGAGTGTTGCGGCAATGTTAAAGAAAGCTTCTGCCGCACCGATATCAGCGCTGGTAATAATCTTTTTGGTATTCTGTGAAGTTGAAAAAGAAATCTTATTTTTCAAGCGCTTCATCATATCAGCCAGCGTTTTATCATCTGTATACTTATTAATCAAAGCAACAGCTTTTTCTTTTTGTCCTGTGCGGATGTAGAAATTGCAAATGATTTGCAAAGCACGAAAAGACATTTCCAACTGTTCTTCATTTACAATCACTTCATAGTCTTTTTGAGCTTCTTTAATATTATCAAAATAATCATTAATCATTCCGGCATGGATGAAGTATAAAGCCCGTAAGCTAGGCTCTTTTTTTATCACGTCCAAAGCTTCCAGAGCTTTTTTTGAGTTTCCTTCACCAACATATGCCCAAGCCGAAATAAGAGGATTTATAAACTCTTTATAAATAGCGCCGTTGGTTTGTTTTAACGTTTTTTGCACGTCAGCATATTGTTTGGTTTTGAGCTGGTTGGCAGCCACAATAATATCGGCAAAATTATTTTGATCTCCCAATTTTATAGCTCTTTCGGCATAAACGGCAGCTTCTTGAACGCGACCTTGAGATGTTAAAATAAGATATACATTGGTCAAAAGCTCTCTATTGTTTGGATCAGCTTTCAAAGCTTCCATATAAAAATCGGCTGCGGTATTAAAATCTTTACGCAAATGAGCCACACGACCGGCCATATATGCTCCATATGCCTGATTATGTGTGCTATTTTGAAAAACAGCAGAATGCATCAAGCCATTATCTTGACGATTAACGCAAGAATTAAATACCATAACGGTTGCAGCCACAATAGATATATATTTCCAACTAGACATTTTTATTTTCCATCTCAAACAGCAATACAATCTATTTTATACCAAAATATTGCTGATACAACAATAATTTTAAATATGATGTGCAAAGACTAAATAAATGTTAATTTCATAAATAGAACTTGGCTTTTTATATATTTTGTTTTACTTTACGTCCTATGATGGTTGATATGGATCAAAAACAAATATTGGAATGGTATATTTTGGCTGGCGTTGAAGAAACGGCGGCTGATGAGCCTTTTGCTAAAATAAGTGCAGATCCTGTGCCGCACATAGCCATGCCCGTGCGCAAAACACAAGAACCGGTTTTAACCAGACAAGCTACCACAGCCTTGTCTCAAGCCACTCAAAATGCATGCCAAAATGCACGAGAACAATGCAAAAATATAAAAACATTATCAGAGCTGAAAACACTTGTAGAAAATTTTGATGGCTGCGCATTAAAACTAACTGCAACCACGACCGTATTCGGAGACGGAGCAGAAGATGCGCGCATCGTCTTTATTGGTGAAGCTCCCGGTGCCGATGAAGACCGCATGGGAAAACCTTTTGTTGGTCGTTCGGGGCAACTGTTGGATAAAATGCTTTCTGCCGCAGGATTGGAACGTTCTTCTTGCTACATAACCAACATTTTGCCATGGCGTCCGCCAGGGAACAGAACCCCGACCGATGGGGAAATTGCTGTATGTCTTCCGTTCTTAAAACGACAAATAGAATTAATTAATCCTGATTACATTTTTATAATGGGCGGTAGTGCCGCCAATGCATTATTGGATGTTCAAGATTCGATATCTCGTTTGCGTGGACATTGGTTGGAATATCAAATTGAAGATGGTAAAAAAATACCGGTTTTGGCAAGCTTTCATCCGGCTTATTTGCTGCGCAATCCAGGACAAAAAGCCAAAGCATGGGTAGATTTTTTGCGCTTAAAACAAAAAATGGCTGAGAATGAAAATAATTAAGACCGGTTTGCAATATAGGTTGTTATTTATTTTTATAAATAGTTGGCAAATTTAAATTACTATGATTAATATAAAAGAAAATAACCGTTGATATTAAGGAATATTATAATGAACTTGCAAAAGACTTTAATTTTGAGTTTAGTTGGTGCTGTTGCCGTAAGCGGAGTATGTTCGGCACAAGAACAACATCCTGAAATCATTTATAAAATTCATGATGTTTCTCCCGTCAAAGAAGATAATAAAATTGTAGCATGCAATTTTAGTGTAACTTTCTTTAACCGTGCACCGCAAATGGTTTCTAATTTGTCTTTAAATTTTGCTTGGCAAGATGACGTTATTGACGATCAGATAAAAGCAGAAAAACAAGAAAAAGTTATGGATGCAAACGGCAATTTTGCCGGATATAATGGCAAGTCTAAAACCGAAGAATTTACCACCAAAAAAATAGCGATTGATGTTTCTGTACCGCCTTTGGCATCAGAAAAACAAATCAGCATAAAATCTAATATCAAAACAGATCGTTGCTTTTTGTTGATGCAAAAACCAACTTTGAGCGTAACAAATTGTCGTTACGGAAGTGGTAAGGAAGATAGTATAGGTGTTTGCAAAGATTTGTTCACCTACATCTCTCCGGTTCAAGGTGAATATTTCAGCGAGTTTAAAGCCATCTCTTATGAACAAGAGCAGCAAGAGCAAGATGACAAAGCTCAAAAAGAAAAAGCTGAACTCGAAAATATATATGAAAATGCGTTGAATTCTGTAAAACGTTTGAACAATACATTGTCATCAATGCAATAATATCGTGACGGAGGTGTAAATGAATAAGATTTTAACATACATCATTCTGGTTTGTTGTGCATTTTTGAGTGCTACACCTCTGTCAGCTCAAATGTTTACGCGTGAAACTTCAAATAATCAGGTAGAAAAAGCTACAACAGCTAAAGCCTCTTCCGAAGTAAAGCAAAAAGAAACTTCAGCAGAAGATTTTGATAATGATTTGAATATGACGGAAGAAGAAAAGGCAGAAGTTTTAAAACGTTTGCAAAAAGAACTTAATCCTCGCATTAAAGATGGCAATTTGGTTGTAAATCCGGTTGATTTAGGTGCAACTGAAGATGGTTCAAAGCGCGGTAGTGTTGCTTTTATATCAACAGATATGAATAGTGAAGACGAGGGAAATATTTTCCTTTTTTACAGCGATTTTAGAATCTCTCGTACCACTGCAACCGGATTAGGTTGTCGTGTTCGCTTCCATATTATGAATGGTTTAAATTCCAAATTATCTAATCTCAGTGTTAAACTGGTTTGGCCGGGGTTAAACACACCACTGAGCTTTAATAATGTAAATCCCAATACGGAAAATTATTTTGATTATGCTTTGTTTGGTGAAGGTTGCTACCAGATGGATAAAATTCCAAATATTGTTGTCAACCGTTGCCGCGTAAAAGGGATGAGCCAAGAAGGCTGTGCTAATAAAATTCGTTGGTTGACCAAACGTTAAAATGAAATTGAAATTTCAAAAAATAGCACTTTTCTTTCTAGGTCTGCTTTGCTTGCTTGCAAAGCAGACAAGTGCTTCTGATGCCATTATCACAGGCTATGCTTCTGATAAAATTTATGATTACTTATCCGTAAGTGAAGATGATATCAAACACTACAAACATATCTTCAAGGCTTTGGAAAAAGAAGATTTTGAAGAAGCAGATGATGAAATTGAAGATTTAGATAATGATATTTTAATGGGGCATGTCTTAGCGCAAAAATATCTTTCCAAAAATTATAAAAGCACATATGAAGAGCTTAATTCTTGGCTAAAAAAATATGGAGATCATCCGCAAACCAACCGCATTAAAAGGTTGGCTGCCCGCAAAAACAGCCAAGGTCAAAAGACTGTTGCTTCAGTCCAAATTAAACATCATCGTGCCATGCCGAATACCGACTTATCAAAGCTAAAGGCAGCAGATAGAAGTTTTGTTCTAAAGAATTATAATACATTTCGTCGAGCCGTTAACAAAGGCAAAACCAAAGTGGCTCGATCTGCTTTGGAAAATAAAAGATTCAGACGCTTGGTAAAAAATCGTGACTTGGATTCTTTAGCCGCTACATTGGCGATGAAATATTTGACGGACAATTATAATAAACAGGCTTTTGAATGGGCTTCAAAATCGGCATTGCGCAGTAAAGACATTTCTGCTTCATGGATTGCAGGGCTTGCCGCTTGGAGAATGAAACAATATAAAACAGCAGCAACTTATTTTGAAAAGACAGCCAATTCTCAAAATAAAGATGAATGGGTTAAATCTGCCGGTGCATATTGGGCTTACCGCGCCAGAATGCGCCTCAAACAAGAACAAAAAGCTTATGCAAATTTGGCTAAAGCTGCCAAATATAAACGCACGTTTTATGGCATATTGGCGGCTCGCAAACTCAACTTGCCTATAGAATATAAATGGACTTTGTTTTCTTATATGAATGATTTTAGCCAAGATGATTATATCAACCAAATTCTGGCATCATCATCTTTAAGAAGAGCCATTTTACTCCTGCATGCCCAGCAACGAGAACTGGCTGAAGATGAACTTCGTTATGATTATAAAAATATGAACGATAAACAAAAAGAAGTGGCTTTGTTCATTGCCAATCAATACAAAATGCATGCTTTGGCGATTATGATATCTAATCAATTAAATGATGACGATAATGATATCACTTATGATGCACTGTCATATCCGATTCCCGGATGGCAACCCAAAGATGGTTGGGAAGTTGATAAGGCTTTGATTTTGGCTTTGACCAGACAAGAGTCTTCTTTCCGTCCTCAGGCTAAAAGTCCGGCTGGCGCTTATGGTTTAATGCAACTTTTACCAAGTACGGCAGCCCATGTGATGAAAAATAAAAGTTTAAGACGCAACAATTCTCCTCTGTTGGAAGCAGAATATAATATGGCTGTCGGACAAAGATATGTCCATTACCTTCTCGAAAAAGATTATATCAACGGCAATCTGTTTTATATGATGACAGCATATAATGCCGGTCCCGGAAATCTGTTAAAATGGAAGAAAAAAGCCAATTATAACAATGACCCGCTGTTGTTTATTGAAGTGATTCCGGCAAGAGAAACCAGATTATATATCGAACGTGTGATGGCTAATTACTGGATATATCAAACCCGTTTTAAACAAGGACTAACAGGTATAGACAATTTAATAAACGGTAAGTGGCCTATGTTAGAGAAAAAATAAAAGCCTTGTTTTTTTACAAGGCTTTTATTTTGTTTATTTTTTAGCTTCAATAATTTTCAAAGCATCATCAAGAGTGAGCTCTTTGTCCTTATAATCTTTAGGAATAGCATAATTATTTTTGCCCCATTTGATATAAGGACCATAACGACCGGAGTTGAGCGTAATATCCTTTTTATCTTTAGGGTGAACACCCAAAGATTTTCCTACCGGACGTTCAGCCACGTTTTGCAAAATCTGTTCGGCACGTTCCAATGTGATGTTGAAAATATTGTCCGCACCGGTCAAGGATTTAGATTTGTTGCCTTGCTTGATATAAGGACCAAACTTGCCAATGTTCACCTCAATACCGTTGCCAAGTTGTTTTGGTAAGGTGAGGAGGGTAGAGGCTTGTTCAAAAGTAATTTCCTCTGGGGTTAAGTTTTTAGGCAAAGCCACACGTTTAGGCTTTTCAGTCAAAGCAGTAGCATCTTCACCAAGTTGCAAATAAAAACCATAAGGTCCTTTTTTGAGATAGACGTTCAAGCCATTAACTTCGCCCAAAGTTTTATCTTCGGGGCTGGCAGGTTTTGGTGTATCGTTAGCAGCTTCTTCCATCGCATCAGTCAAAGGTTTGGTATATTTGCACTCGGGATAGTTAGAACAACCGATAAAGGCACCAAATTTTCCAAGCTTGATACTAAGTTTGCCTTTGCCGCATTCCGGACATACGCGCGGGTCAGAACCATCTTCGCGTGGAGGAAATAGGTGATAAGACAGCACATCATCAATCGTTTGAATAACTTCACTGATTTGCAGAGGTTGAACGGCAGAAATATTTTTAATAAACTTGGTCCAGAAACCGGCAAGAAGTTTTTTCCAGTTCATTTCACCGGCAGAAACATCATCCAAAAATTCTTCAAGTTGTGCCGTGAAATCATATTCAACATACTTTTTGAAATAGTTCTCTAAGAATACGGTTACGATTCGACCTCGGTCTTCAGGGATAAAACGGAGTTTTTCCACACGCACATATTTACGCTCTTGCAAAACCGAGATAATGCTGGCGTAGGTCGACGGACGACCGATACCGAGTTCTTCCAATTTTTTTACGAGGCTTGCTTCGGTAAAGCGCGGCGGCGGCGTGGTGAAGTGTTGTTCAGGGGTAATTTCACCTTTATCAACTTTTTCGCCTTCAGTAACGTTCGGTAAGATGCGGTTTTCATCATCTTCATCAGAGTCATCTTTGCTTTCTTGATAAAGTTTCAAGAAACCGTCAAAATCAATAACTTGTCCATTAGCACGGAGTAAAATCAAACCATCATCAGAGGTGGCATCAATAACTACGCGGTCAAGAATAGCCGGATTCATTTGGCAGGCAACGGTGCGTTTCCAAATAAGTTCATAGAGTTTATAACCATCGGCATCAAGCTTGCCTTCCAGCTTTTTCGGCGTATCGGAAACATGAGCCGGACGAATAGCTTCGTGCGCTTCTTGCGCGTTTTTAGATTTGGTTTTATATTCTTTCGGCTGTTTGGGAAGATAAGCTTCACCAAAATATTTGACAATAGCTTCACGACAAGCGGCAATAGCTTCTTCCGAGAGGTTGACGGCATCGGTACGCATATAGGTGATAATACCGTCTTCATAAAGTTTTTGAGCAACCTGCATGGTTTTTTTAGCGCTGAAACGGAGCTTGCGTGCAGCCTCTTGTTGTAAAGTAGATGTGGTAAACGGAGGTGCCGGATAACGATTGGCTTTTTTGCGTTCCACATTGGAAATAGCAAAATTTTGCGCCTCAATTTTAGCTTTGGCTTCAAGAGCTTTAGCTTCGGTATTAAGGTCAAATTTTTCGAGCTTTTTGCCGTCCAAATTAACCAAGCGAGATTTAATAACTGCTTTGGAGGAGGTTAAAAGTTCAGCATCAATGGTCCAATATTCTTCGGATTTAAATTTTTCAATTTCGGTTTCGCGGTCGCAGATAAGACGCAAAGCCACGGATTGCACACGACCGGCAGATTTAGAGCCGGGAAGCTTGCGCCACAAAACCGGAGAAAGTGTAAATCCCACCAAATAGTCTAACGCGCGACGTGCCATATAAGCAGAAACCAAATTTTCATCAATCTGACGTGGATTCTTAATCGCTTCGGTAACGGCTTTTTTGGTAATTTCGTGAAAGACCACGCGCTCAATTTTTTTACCGGCGATTTTCTTGCGCGCGGTAAGTTCTTCCAAAATGTGCCATGCAATTGCTTCTCCCTCTCTATCCGGGTCGGATGCGAGGATGATTGTGTCAGCATCTTTTAAGGCGGTGATAATATCTTTGAGGCGTTTTTGACCGCCAGCGCTGAGCTCCCATGTCATGGCAAAGTCATTATCCGGTTGCACCGAACCGTCTTTGCTAGGCAAGTCGCGAATATGACCGAAGCTGGCTAAAACCTTATAATCATCACCCAAATATTTATTAATGGTTTTGGCTTTTGCCGGAGACTCAACGATAACTAACTTCATAATTTTTCATACCTACTTAATAAGTGCCACTTTATTTCCGGGTTGACGTTCAATCCGACCATCCATTTCCAATTCCAACAGTTGGAGTGAAATTTCAGAAGCGGACAAACCAGACAAACGAATAAGCTCATCAACATAGATTCCCTCGCGATTAATATAATCAACTATAGCGTTGGAGGTATTCTGACAAAGCTTATCTTCTGTCAACTGAAAAGGAATATCGACATTTTTTTTGCATTTGTCAACATATTGTATCACTTTATGGTGATTATTGGCGCACAGCACCTCTAAAATATCTTCATGATTTTCAACTAAAACAGCGCCGTCTTTAATGAGTTTATTAGGTCCCATGGCGCGTGCATCTTGGGGAGAACCGGGGATGGCAAACACATCTTTTCCTTGTTCGGCAGCAAGACGAGCCGTAATGAGAGAACCAGAATGCAAAGTAGCTTCTACAACAAGAGTGCCGAGTGAAAGTGCTGATACAATACGGTTGCGGCGCGGAAAATTGCTGCTTTGAGCTTCACTTCCGAGCAGAAACTCGGAAACAATGGCTCCTTGCTCTTTAATTTGCTCATAGAGTTTTTGATTCTCTGACGGATACACAACATCTACACCGGTTCCGAGCACGGCAATAGTTTCGCCTTTTTGATTTTTTGCATACATCGCACCTTTATGTGCGGCAGAGTCGATTCCCCGTGCCATGCCGGAGATAATCAGCACGTCATTATTTGTTAAATCATAGGCCAGATGCGAAGCTGTTTTGCGTCCGTTAATTGAAGCATTGCGTGCACCTACAATGGAGAGAGAAAGTTCTTTGTTCAGAAGAGAAACATTTCCGGCAACATATAAAACCGGCGGCGCATCTTCAATGTGTTTCAGATTCTCTGGGTATGCAGCATCAAGTTTGGTGAGTATGTGAATATTTTGGGAATAGGCTTTATCCAATTCGCGTTTGGCAGCGTCACGAGGAAAAAGTTTATATTTAGAAAATTTGGGCAAAGCCTCAAGAGCAGCTTCGGCGGTATTGTAAAAATCCAAAAGCTTGTAAAAAGTAATCGGACCAACATTTTCCGAATTAATCAATTGTAACCAATCAAGAAGCTGCTCTGAGTTAGCCATTTATTTTTCGGCTTTCTTTTTGAGATTAATTTTACTTTCTTCGCCTTTTATCAAGCGAACGATATTACTTTTGTGACGATAAAGCACAAGCAAAGCAATAGCTGTATAAAAAGTGGCATATACCGGAGATGTTAAAAAGAAAGCATACACCGGAACCAAAATCGCAGCGGTAATAGCTGAAAGAGAAGAATATTTAAATGTAAAAGCCATAATGAGCCATGTAGCTAAAGCGAGTAGTGCTACTGGCCAAGAAGTAGCAAGGATAAAACCGAATGTGGAAGCAACACCTTTACCGCCTTTGAACTTGAGCCAAATTGGAAAATTGTGTCCTAACACACCGCAAGTGCCGGCAATAAGTTCGGCAATAATATTGCTTTCAGTGTACCAACCAAAAAAGACAATAGGCTGCGGATTAACTAAGATATAAGCCAAATAGGCTGCAATACCGGCTTTGGAGGCATCAAGCAAAACAGTGAGAAGAGCCAAATCTTTACGACCTGTGCGCAAAACATTGGTTGCACCGATGTTGCCGGAACCGATTTTACGGATATCGCCCAAACCGGCCATGCGGGTTAAAACCAAACCAAATGGAACAGAGCCCAATAAATAGCCGCCGAGAGCAGCTAAAACAAAAATCATAGAAATACTCATAAGATCAAACTTTCATTACGATTAAAAAACTGTTTCTAGTATTTAGCATAAGCGCTTAATCTTGCAACTTTATTTTTTGTAGGCTGTTTATTTTATGTATTTTTCTAAGCAAAAGTTGAAAAATATAGATGACAAAGCAATTTATTCCGTTATTATTGGAGAAAATTATAAGGGGAATTTGGCCAAATGAAACCTATATATAAGAGAATAATGCTCAAGCTCTCGGGTGAGGGTTTGATGGGCGACAAAGAATTCGGAATGTCTCCCGAGGTAATAGATGCGCTGGCTCGCCAGATTAAAACGGTATATGACGCCGGTGTAGAAATTTGCGTTGTTGTCGGTGGCGGCAACATCTTTAGAGGTGCAAAAGAAGCCTCCAAAGGTATGAACCGCACCGTAGCTGACCATGTTGGAATGCTGGCAACCGTGATGAATGCACTATATATTCAAAATGCACTGGAAAAGATAAATGTTCCGGCGCGTGTCTTATCCGGATTAAATATTCCTGAAGTTTGCGAACACTATATTTATCGCCGTGCACTAAGACATTTAGAGAAAAAACGTGTCGTCATTTTTGCCGCAGGTACCGGAAATCCATATTTTACCACCGATACCGGCGCTGCATTGCGCGCATCAGAAATGCAGTGCAACGTGATTTTCAAATCCACTCAAGTTGATGGGGTTTATGATTCTGATCCCAAAACCAATCCCAATGCTAAAAGATTCGATGAGATTTCTTTTGATGAAGTCATCGAAAAACAATTGAAAGTGATGGATATTACGGCTGTTGCACTGGCTAAAGAAAATAATATTCCGATTGTGGTTTTTGCGCAAAGAGGAGAAGATGCCCTCGCCAAAGCCGTATCGGGAGAAGGAAGTTTTACAATTATCAAATAAAGAGGTTATCTATGACAGATTATAATGAAATTAAAAATGATGCCAAAACAAGAATGGAAAAGAGCTTTGAATCTTTGAAAGCTGATTTCGGCGGCTTGCGTGCCGGTCGTGCACATGCCAGCTTGCTTGATGGCATTACCGTTGAAGCATATGGTTCTCCGGCTCCGTTGTCTCAAGTTGGCACAGTTAGCGTGCCGGATGCACGTACATTGTCTGTAAGTGTTTGGGATAAAAGCTTGGCCAAAGCTGTAGAAAAAGCCATTCGTGAATCAGATTTGGGTTTGAACCCGGTATCAGACGGACAACTTATCCGTATCCCGATTCCGCCATTGAGTGAAGAGCGTCGTAAAGAGTTGGTTAAAGTTGCCGGCAAATATGCCGAACAAGGTAAAGTTGCTGTTCGCAATGTTCGTCGTGATGCATTAGATGGTATCAAAAAACTTAAAAAAGATAATGCAATTTCTGAAGATGAAGAAAAGAAATATGAAAATGAAATTCAGAAGTTGACTGATGAAACCATCAAAAAAATTGAAGATGAATTTGCCCGCAAAGAAAAAGATATTATGCAGGTATAGTTTATCATTAAACAATTGAAGGTTATTTGTTTTGAGTAGTGAAGAAAATAAGTTAGAGCACATTGCCATCATTATGGATGGTAATGGTCGTTGGGCCAAGAAAAGAGGCCTTCCTCGAACCATGGGGCACAGAAAAGGTGCTGAAACAGTCAAAGAAATATGTAAAGCGGCAGAAAAAGCCGGCATCAAATATTTGACTCTATATGCATTTTCTACCGAAAACTGGAAACGCTCCGAAGAGGAAGTTTCTGCATTGATGGATTTGTTGCGCCAATATCTGAAGTCAGATTTGAAAGAAATTCAAGAGCGTGGCGTATGCATCCGCTTTATAGGCGAAAGACAAATGCTCGCCCCAGATATCATTGAAAATATGGCTAAACTTGAGGAAGAAACCGCAAAAAACGACAAAATGACTTTGTGCGTTGCTTTGAGCTATGGTTCCAGACAAGAAATTGTGCATGCAGCACAACGTTTATCTGAAATGGTCAGAAGAGGTGACATTGCCGTTGATGATATTGATGAAAAGCTTTTTTCTAATATGCTTTATACGCAAGGTATTCCTGATCCGGATATTTTAATTCGTACCAGCGGTGAACAACGCATCAGTAATTATCTGTTATGGCAAATGGCTTATACCGAATTTTTCTTCACCGATGCATTGTGGCCTGATTTTAATGAAAAAATGTTGCTTGAGATTATAGATTCCTACAAATCAAGGGAGAGAAGATATGGAAAAATCAAAGCTGAATAAAATTGTAAAAAGAGTTGTGACTGCCCTGATACTGATTCCTATCGTTATTGGAGCATTATATGTCGGATTCCCATATCTTCACTTAGGAGCATTGATTTTTGGCGGTTTGATGGCTTGGGAATGGTCTACTATGATTCCTAACAAAAATGCCGTAGTCTATGCCGTGACCTATAGTTTATGTATTGTTAGTGCCATCGTATTTCCTTCAGCTGTGGCTATTGCAATGTTGACTTTGGGATCAGCATTGTTTATCTGGTGCAAAGCCAAAGAAGAAAATCATCGCGGCTTGCTGACCTTAGGAGTGTTTTATATCACCATCGGTTTTGGTTCTGTTGTATGGTTGTATAATACGGTTGGTTTCGTCGATACCTTATGGTTTTTGCTGATGGTGTGGAGTGTTGATACCGGAGGCTATATTTTTGGCACCACAATAAAAGGTCCTAAGTTGGCACCCAAAATCAGCCCGAACAAAACTTGGGCCGGTTTGATTGGCGGCGCTTTGTTGTCTGTTGTTGTAAGTATCATTTATTGTCAAATTTTCAGCTCTCAAGACCACATTGTTTTCTATGCTGTAATTGGTGGTATCATTGCCGTTGTTGCTCAAATTGGAGATTTAGTAGAATCTCATATCAAACGCAGTTTGAACATTAAAGATTCCAGCAATCTTATCCCCGGTCATGGTGGTGCTTTTGATAGAGTAGATGGTCTGATTTTTGCGGCACCGTTAGTCTTTTTATTGTTCAAATATGCAGTTTCTTTTGGGATGTAAGTTAAAATGGATTGGTTGATAAATACGCTATACTACGTTGTTCCCTTTATTGTCCTTTTGGGCATATTGGTTTTTGTGCATGAATTTGGTCATTATCTGATGGCAAAATTTTCAGGTGTTCAGGTTGAGGCTTTTTCCATTGGTTTTGGTAAACAATTATGGGGCTTTACCGATAAATCTGGAACACGTTGGAAAATCAGTGCCATTCCTTTAGGTGGCTATTGCCAATTTTTGGGCGATGCCGACGCATCTAGTTCCACATCAGATACAAAAGAATTGACTGAAGAACAAAAAAAGAAAGCTTTTCCCTATCAGTCTCCGATAAAAAAATTGCTGATTTCGGTAGCCGGTCCTGCCGCAAACTATATCTTTGCAATTTTGATTTTTGCCGGCATTTTTTTCTTCTTAGGAAAAATTGATTTTCCAGCCGTTGTCGGTGAGGTGATTAAAGGTGGTGCCGCAGAAAAAGCCGGTATTATTGCCAAAGATAAAATCTTAAAAATCAATGGTAATGCCGTTGAAGGTTTTGAAGACGTTCGTCGCGAAATCGAGCTCAACACCAATGAAAAAGTTTCGGTAGAATTGGAACGTGATGGCAAAATCATCAATTTGTCTTTTCCTTTAACATTGCTGACACCGGAGATGCCCGAAGGTGCTTCTCAAGAAGAGACAAAACCAAAACTGATGCTGGGGATTCGCTCCGTAAATATTTTTGAAATCAAAAATGAGAAAATTGGTTTGGGTGAAGCCTTCGGTGAAGCATGTAAGGAAGTTTGGAAGGTAACGGATGTTACATTGCGCGGCATTGGTCAAATGTTTGTCGGACAAAGAAGCTCCGAAGAGGTTGGCGGAGTTATCCGCATTGCCGAAATGTCCGGAGACATAACCAAAGATCAAGGCGTTTTAAGTTTATTAATGTTTATGGCTTTACTCTCTGTTAATCTTGGCTTGATAAACTTATTCCCGATTCCGCTTTTAGATGGTGGACATGTTGTTATTTATTTGATAGAAATGGTTTTTGGAAAAGAAATTAATGATAAAGTAAAAGACGGATTGTTCAAATTAGGCTTTACATTGCTCATTTCTTTGATGATATTTGCAACATGGAATGATATTGTACGTCTGGTACACAGATGGTTTGCGTAAAAATTTTTGTGTAAGGAAAACATAAATGAAAAAAGTAGGACTTTATACGCTCGGTTTAACAATGCTGCTTTCAGGAAATGCGCAGGCAGATGAAATTTTTGTACGAGGCGTGGAAGTTGAAGGTTTGAAAAGGGTTGAGGTCGATACTGTTTTGTCATATATAAATGTGCCGACAGGACAAACCGTTCCTCAAGAAAAATTGGATGATTCCTTAAAACAATTATACAATACCGGTCTGTTTACCGATGTTATTTTTGATGTTAAAAACGATGGCTTATTAACTATTAAAGTTGTTGAAAATCCAATTGTTAACAAACGCTATTTTGATGGTAACGAAAAAGTTGGCGAAGAAATGTTGTCCAAAGAAGTGTCTTTGGATTCGGGTTCCATTTATGACCGCGCCAAAGTTCAAGAAGATGTTCAACGCATTTTAGAGGTTTATAAAAGAACCGGTCGTTATGCCACCTCCGTCACACCAAAAATCATTAAAAGAGATCAGAACCGCGTCGATTTGATTTATGAAATTGATGAAGGTCCTTTAGCAAACATCACCAAAATTAACTTCGTTGGCAATAAGCACTATTCTGATGATGATTTGGCCAATGCCATCATGAGTAAAGAAAGTCGTTGGTATCGTATTTTTTCTAGCTCAGAAACATATGATGCCGATAAGAGCAACTATGATAAAGAATTGTTAAGACGCTTTTATTTGAAACGTGGTTATGCCGACTTCCGTGTTACATCTGCTGTTGCCGAGTTAAGTCCGGATAAAACTTCTTTTGTGTTGAACTATGTGTTAGATGAAGGAAAACGTTATAAAGTTGCCAATATAACCATCACTTCCGAGATAAAAGATGTTAACACGGCCGATATGTATCCGCTGGTTGCTCTTAACCGCGGTGATTGGTTTAATGACACCAAGGTCGATTCGAGTGTTCAGGCCATTACAGAAGAACTTGGCAAACAAGGTTTTGCTTTTGTAGATGTTGTTCCAGATATGCAGATGGATACAAAAAGCGGCAAAATGAATATCACTTTCAATATTAAAGAAGGTGAGCGCGTCTTTGTAAACCGCATCAATATCAAAGGTAACACGCGCACTCATGATGAAGTTATTCGTCGTGAATTCAGAATTGATGAAGGTGATGCTTTCAACGTTTCTAAGATTAAAGCTTCTCGTAAGAATATTGAAAATTTGAATTACTTTAGCAAAGTTGATGTTAAAACCGTTCCAACCGATGCTAACCGTGCCGATATTGATGTTGAAGTTGAAGAAAAATCAACTGGTTACTTTAATGTGGGTATTGGATATTCAACCGTTAACGGTATGTTGTTCAGAACCGGTGTTACCGAAAACAACTTCCGCGGTATGGGTCAACAATTAGGCTTAGATGTTGGAATTTCTCAAAGAACACAAGAATATGACATCAGCTTTACCGAACCATATTTCATGAACAGAAACTTAACTGCCGGTGTTGATTTGTTCCGTACCGAAGAAGATTATCAAGATTATGGCTCTTATGATACGGCAAGTACCGGTGGTCGTCTGCGTTTGGGTTGGAAATATACTGATGATTTGTCTCAATATGTTCGTTATACCTACAAACAAGATGAAATTGATAATGTTGATGCAGATGCTTCTCACTATATTAAAGAAGAAGCCGGCTCATCAGATGCATCTATTATCGGTCAAACCATCATTTATGATAAACGTGATAGCGCTATCAATCCGAAAGAAGGTTATTACATTTCCTTTGGTAACGATATTGCCGGTGCCGGTGGTGATGAAAAATATGCTAAGTTTGATACCAAACTTTATAAATACTACACCATTGCCGATGATTATACATTCAAGTTGTTTACACATGCCGGTTATATTTTTGGTTATGGTGGTGAAGATGTCCGCTTGTTCAACCGCTATAATTTAGGTGGTTCAACCTTAAGAGGTTTTGATACGGCCGGTATCGGTGCCAGAGATAAAACAACAGGCGATGCTTTGGGTGGTAACTGGATGGTATATTCCGGTGCCGAAATGTCCTTCCCGATTGGTTTGGATGAAGTTGGTATCCGTGGTCGTACTTTTGCTGATATGGGTATCTTGGGTAAACCGGATGGCATCAGTGGCGCTGATGATGTTGAATATTCTTCAACACCGCGTGTCGCAGCTGGTTTTGGTTTCCAATGGTTGTCACCGATGGGACAAATTGATGTTGACTTTGCCTTCCCGATTGTCAAGGAAGATTATGATGAAACACAAGTGTTCCGCTTGAATTTTGGTACCAGATTGTAAAATAAAATGCAAAGCAGAGAAACTCATTTTCTCTGCTTTGTAGAAAAGAGAGGAATAATGGTAGATACAACATTTTTTAAGAACAATGGTCCGTTCAAATTGTCAGAGATTGCAAAAGTTTGCAATGCTGAGCTGACTAATACCGATAAATCAGAAATGCAAATTTTCAACATTGCCACTATGGGAAAAGCCACAGAGGGCGAAATTTGTTTCTTTTATGATAAAAAAGCCAAAGAAAAAGCGGCAGAAATAAAAGCATCAGCTTGTGTAACCACACCCGATTTGGCTAATTTTGTTCCTCAAAATGTTGTTGTTTTAACAACGGCAAATCCTAAATTGGCTTTTTTGCTGTTAAATAAAAAGTTTTATTCCGAAATCAGAAATCGTGCTGAAATATCACGCACGGCTAAAATTGCGCCGTCAGTAAAAATCGGTGAAAATGCTTTTATTGGCGAACATGTTGTGATTGAAGAGGATGTTGAAATCGGAAACAACTGTTATATTGAACACAATGCTGTTATCAGCCGCGGTTGCAAAATCGGCAATAATTGCCGCATTGGAGCCAATGCCTCAGTTGCATACACCATTATGGGCAATGATTGTTATATCTATGCCGGTGCCAGAATTGGGCAAGATGGTTTTGGCTTTATGGTTATCAACGGCAAGCATGAAAGAATACCGCAATTAGGTAGAGTAATTATCGGAAACGATGTTGAAATTGCTGCCAATACCTGTGTGGACAGAGGTGCATTGGATGATACTGTTATTGGCGACGGCTGCCGTATTGATAACTTGGTACAAGTTGCTCATAACGATAAATTGGGCAGAGGTTGCGTCATTGTTTCTCAAACAGGTATTGCCGGCAGTTGTACCTTTGGTGATTATGTCGTTTGTGGCGGACAATCTGGTTTTGCCGATCACTTAAACATTGGAAGCGGCGCGCAGATTGGCGCACAATCCGGCTTGATGAGAGATGTAGAACCTGGAGCAATTGTTATGGGATATCCGGCCGTGCCGATTAAAGAGTTTATGCGTCAGGTTGCTTACGTTCAAAAGCTCACTAAAAATAAGTAAAAAAGTTTTTTAATAGATAAGGAAAAAGAAAATGTCAGAAACAAAAGTTTATAACATTGAAGAAATTATGAAAATGTTGCCTCATAGATATCCGTTCTTGTTGGTAGACAGATTATATGTTGAAGAACCGGGTGTAAAAGGTTATGGTATTAAAAATGTTACCATGAACGAAGAATTTTTCCAAGGTCACTTTCCTGGAAATCCGGTAATGCCGGGCGTATTGCAAATTGAAGCTATGGCTCAAACCGCAGGTGCTATTGTTATTTCTTCTTTTGAAAACTATGCTGAAAACAAACATGGTGTATATTTCATGTCTATTGACGGTGTAAAATTCCGCAAAATGGTAAAACCGGGCGATCGTTTGGAAATGCATGTAGAAAAAATTAAAGAACGTCGCAATGTTTTTGTTTTCAAAGGACAAAGCATGGTTGATGGTCAAGTTGTCAGCGAAGCTGAATTTACCGCAATGTTGGCTGATAAATAAGACTGATATTAGAGAATAAAAAAAGGCGGAATTTTTCCGCCTTTTTTGTTGCGTAAAGAATATGGTGCAAAAAAAAGAAAAGCTCCCTTTCGGGAGCTTTTCTTTTTACCTTAAAACCTCTAATAAGCGAGAACAGGACGAACGTAACCGCGGTTGACCTTAGAATTACCGAAGTAATAACCATTATATAAGCTCAATTGCCAAATGCTGTTGCCATTATACTCAGAAGACGACCAATGAACATCAGCTATTAACGGTTTTCCTCCAACTTTTGATAAACTATTGTTTAAAGTTGTTTTGTTATTATAAATTAATTGTAATTCACCTTGTGCTGGTAAATACCAATCTCCTTTCTTGGTTCCTGCCGTACGGTTATTATAACAATAATCTGCAGCTGGTGTTTCATAACCATAGAGATCTCCATGCTCTATGATGATACTCGTATTACTCTTGCCGTTATAATCTCCTTTAGCTGCAGATTCTGATGTATAATTCGTTAACCCTGAAATATCTTTAGATGATGATGCCCATTGTAATGTATAACTACTTACTTCTAAATCGATAGCTAGTTTTCGGTTGACATCAAAGACAACTCCAATCGGAATACGATTAGGATCAAGATTATTAATATCTATGGCACAGTTTTTGTCATCATATAAAATATCGCCGACTGTATCACAGACTTTAGTTGTTGGTTCTTTACAGAAAACTTTGCTTGTATCAAAGGGGCAACGGATAATATCACCCTCACAGGTGTTTTCAGTTTTTGTATACCCCATTGCAGCACAATCTCCGGTTACACAAGCTGCTTGTAGAGATGATGAAAAACTCATCACAGAAAAAACAGAAGTTAAAAGAGCTAAAGAAAATTGATATTTTGTCATTATTTTTCTCCTTATTCAAAATCTATACAAGCCACTTTGGATGAGTCAAAAGGACAAGCTATTTGCGTTAAGCTACCGCAAGAACCGGGAGCACGTTTATATCCTAAAGTTGCACAATCTATTGTTTGAGGAACAGAACACCAGAAAGTATCTGTATCTTTTTTATTATCTTTGCAACCAATCGCTTTATAATAGGTGCCGTTGTTAGTGCAATCTACAGATATTTTAGTGCATTGCTCACAAACTTTGTCTTCTGGACAAGCTGATAAAGTGTAACCAGAACAAGAATTAACTGTTCCATTTTTACAAGAATCAATTTTAAATCTCTTGCCATCAGTACTGCAATTTTTAGCAGTGATAGTACACTCTGAACAGTTAGCTGTTTCAGGACAAGACAGGTTCCATTCTTTTCATGGAAACCATCGATACATTTCCATCCAACTTGAATTTGATGTGTGCCATCGCCGTCAGTACAATTTTCATAAATATATTCGGCATTTGCGGGTTTTGATGTTATTTTGTTGATACATGGAACACAGCAATCACGGGTCATCTCACAGCATCCGTTATCACATTTTTGCGTTCCATTGGTGCATATATTTTTATCGACAGATGGAGTTGGAGTACAAGTTTTCTCAATACAAGCACCGGCACAAGATTTTGTGCAAATATCATTTGTACAACTAGTATCAATTTTGGCAGGACAAACGCAGGTTCCTTCTTTTTTTATGTAAGGATCATTACATTTATAAACACGATATAACCTAATGTTAAAAGGACATTTTTCACAATCACCACCGGTTGGACAATAGGAGAGTGTATAGCTTTCGCAACTCTTGTCATTATAATTGCTGTTCAGACTATCATAGCTTGATAAACCAAGGTCATCAGAACGATCGGGCAAAAAGGTGGATTTAGCAATTTGATAAGATTGGATAGGCTTTAATTCAAGTGTGTGTGTGAATGATAAATTATGGTCGAACGTATCAAGAGCCAAAGCTGAATTAAAAAAAG
>CASFJK010000019.1 GCA_949295025.1 uncultured Pseudomonadota bacterium | reverse complement strand
ACTTTTTCTTTATAACCGCACCGCTCCTCACAAGTTTTTTCAACCGTGCCTCATCGCGGCGACAAACCGGTTTATATCCTCACCCTTCACTAAAGTCAATAACTTTTTTCACTTTTTTTTGATTTTTTTTGCACCTTTTTTGAAAATTCATAAAAAACAATAAGATAAAAAATTATTTTATTTATAAAATAAATGAGATTAAAAATTTCACGCTGAAAATTTAATTTTTCTAACTAATTGTTTTTACAAAAATGCTACGATTCTCAATAAAAAAAAGACTCAGCAAAAAATATTTTGCTGAGTCTTTTTTTTGTGTGATTCTACTTAGTATTTAATTGCTACACCGGTAATAAATGCATAGCCTTTATTATTATCGGTAGATTCTCTAGAATCTCCCTTAGAATTAATATAAGCATTGATAGCATACAGATTGAAATATTCGTTCAGTTCAAAAACGTTTGATTGAATAATCAAATCATCGCTATGGCGGGTATTTTCAGCTTCGGTATGCAAATAAGCAATATTGGTTTTGATTCGCCCAAAATCATATCCCATACTAAAGTCCCAAGCCTCGCCTTCACGATAGTTATCAAAATAAGCCGGTAAATTACCCGTTTTTTCAGTTGTAATCGGATTTTTATTACCATCAATATAAGCTTTTTTGTAAGAAGCTCCGATATTAAACTTATTATATACCCAGCGTGTACCAAAAGCCCATTCTTTATCATCACCATTAAACTGACCATAGGAAACTGAAGTATACAAATTGTTATTCTCTCCCAGATTCCATGTATTTTTCATAGCTGCACTATAACCATCTTGCGGACCGTCATAATTAACATAACGGCTGACCATACCACGACGGTTGGCATTATCCGGTGTATAGCTGAAACCAAATATTGTATTATAAATTTGCGGTGTAAAATAAGAAAACTTAACGGCACGCCCATCATCCATAATGCTGGTAGATTTAGGTGTTGCAAAACCTACACTTTTCAAACCATTGGTCCAGTTAGCACTGCTCAAGAAATAAGGCAAATTACTGTCTTGAATACCTAACCAAGTAATTTCTTGCGCTCCTTGGTGCAACTGAAATGCCGCGCCATAAGTATAACCAATACTAAAGCGTCCAAGTTGTTTGGATTCGCCTTGCAAATACGGATAAAAACGCCAATCTCCGTCATTATAATCTTTATCATGCTGACGATAAACAAATGTATAGTTAGCATAAGCGCCGAGAGTTGAATCATCGGCAAAACGATATAATCCGGAAACAGCACCATCAACACGAGTTACCAAACGATTCGGCATATTATTCAAATTATCGTGTTTTTTTGTTTCCATAATTCCGTAATATTGACCGGCCAAACCGGATTGAGAAAATTCAAAACCTTCAGCGTGAGCCAATGTCGGTAACGCTGTAGAAAGACCCAGCAGGAATAAAAACTTTTTCATATCGAGTTTCCTCTTTGCTTGTTAATGTTTAGAATGAGTTCAGTATATAGTATGTATCTTTCTAAATTGTTAACTACTCAACCGTTACCGATTTTGCCAAATTTCGCGGCTGATCAATTTCTCGATTTAGGGCTTTTGCCGTAAAATAAGCCAAAAGTTGAACCGGCACACATAAAAGCAATGGAGAGAAACAAGCATCAACTTCCGGTGTTTCTATATATTCATTAAAAATATCCGAACATTTTTCTCCGCCGATTCCGATAACCGGAGCCTGACGAGCTTTTGCTTCCTCACAGTTAGAAAGGAGTTTGGGAGCATTTTGCCCTTGTTCAAACAAAGCCAAAACCGGCATATTTTTATCCAAAAGAGCAATTGGTCCATGTTTGAGTTCTCCGGCCGGATAAGCATTGGCATTAATATAACTTATTTCTTTGAGTTTTAAGGCTGCTTCATAAGCTGTTGGCAAATTAAAACCACGAGCCATAAAAACAACTGCAGAATATCTAGTCAACCTCTGTGCAATCGATTCGATATCATTTTGGTGGCTAAGAATTTCCTCAATTTTCTCCGGTAATTGAATTAAAATTTGCAGTTTTTGCTGCCAATCTAGCTCCGAAATTTTATTTAATTTTTGAGCAAACAATAACCCGAACCAATAAAAAGCGACAAGTTGTGCCATATAAGACTTTGTTGCAGCCACACTGATTTCCACCCCTGCATTCAGAGGAACAATTGAAGAAGCATAACGCACAATTGATGAGTCCACTCGATTCGTTAAAACCATAATTTGTGACTGATATTTTTTAGCCAACTTTAAAGCTGTAATGGTATCAGCCGTTTCACCTGATTGCGAAACACCAATAACCAAAGAATTTTCATCCAGTAAATTGGTCTGATAAATAAATTCGCTTGCTGCTTCAACTTGCACCGGCAGCTTCAACCATTCTTCCCAAACTTTTTTAGCTACAAGGGCTGCATGCAAAGATGTACCGCACGCAACAATCACTATTTTCTTTACCTTATCAAAATCGACATTGATTTTGGCGTCATCAAGATAAATTGTCTGATTTTGAACATGAGATTGAATAACTCTGCGCAAAATTGCCGGTTGCTCACAAATTTCCTTAAGCATAAAATGTGCATAGCCGTTTTTACTGATAACATCAGCAGCCATATCCACCTTTTCCATCTCTTTTTGAACAACCTGACCATTAATATATTTAACAATCACCTCATTTTTTTTCACCACTGCCATTTCATCATCATCCAAATGAATAATATGGTTAACTTTGCCGAGCAGTGCCGGAATATCACTGGCAACATAATTTTCATTTTTACCGCAACCTATAATCAAAGGAGCATTTTTCCGCACAGCAATGATTTTATCTGATTCGGCATGATGCATGATTACAAACGCAAAAGCACCTTTCAGTTGAGGCAAACCATTACGAACGGCTTGTTCTAAAGAGCCGCATTTTTTATATTCTTCAGCAAAAAGATGTACTGCCGCTTCCGTATCCGTTTGTGAATGAAAAACTACACCTTGGTTTTGCAATTTTTGGCGCAATTCCTTATAATTTTCGATAATACCATTATGCACTAAAACCAAATTTCCATCATTGGAAAGGTGCGGATGCGCATTTTCAATGGAAGGAGCCCCATGTGTTGCCCAACGAATGTGTCCTATTCCCATAAAAGAAGAATAATCTTCAACATTTTTCTCATGTAAAACGGCATTAAGATTAGAAAGTTTTCCCGATGCCTTGAATACAATAATTTTACGGTTATCATTCAAAGCAATTCCTGATGAATCATAGCCTCGATATTCCAAACTTTTTAAACCGCTGAGAAGCTCTTCTGCCACGGCATTATTACCGATATATCCAACAATTCCACACATACCTATTCTCCTTCTATGTAGCCGATTCTTTTCAGTGTATTCATTACATTTTCTTTATTTCTTTTTTTAATCGGACGTATCGGACGACCGGCATAAACCGTCCATGGTTCAAATTTATAATTAGAAGGAACAAAGCTCAAAGCTCCAATACAAACTCCTTCGGGAATATTATTATTTGGCATAATCACCGAATTTGTTCCCACCCCGGTATATTTTCCTAAAGTAACGTTTCCTTGAATTTCTTTAACTTCTGGTACAGAATGGGTCACAAGCTCATTAACATAATCATTGCTGCTGAGCCAAACCTTTACACCGGCAGCCAAACTGGAACACTCCCCCATTGTAAATTTATATTTTCCATCACCACCGGCAATATATGTTCCTGGAGCAATCTCACAGTCAGAACCAATTTTACAAGCAGAAGAAATACGACAAAAATCAGCAATTCTAACATTATCTCCAACCTCAATCAAATCCGGCTTTTTTAAGATGACATATTCGCCCAAGGTAAAATTCTTTCCGTGCTTCATATTTTTCTCCTTATAAAAATCAATAAAACAAAATTATCGTGACAATAAAAATTAAGATTTGCAAACCACAAAAAATTTCATTTTATTACATTTTTACAAGCAAAAACAAAATGTTACAAAATATTTCAAAAATTTTATTATCCCTTAAGCGTTCCTTAAGTTTACTTTGTTGAAGTGTAGATATCAGTTAAAAAACTTCCTTTATAAAGCTGATAACCTAAAAAATTAAAAAGAAAAAATTAAATATATTAGATGTAAAGTTTAACCTAACCTACAGGAGAAAAAAGATGAATAAAATTTTAGCCGTATCTGCTTTAGCAATCACAGTTGCTTTCTCAGGCGCTGCTTTGGCAAAACAAAACTTGGGCGGTGGCTTCACTGGTCCTGCTGCTTCCAACTTAAACGTAACCGCTGCCGAAGCTTCTAAACTTTCAGACGATACACCGGTAATCTTAACCGGTAAAATCGAGCAAAGCTTGGGTGATGAAAAATATATGTTCCGCGATGCAAGCGGCACCATCATTGTTGAAATTGACAATGATGATTGGAGAGGTGTAACTGTTGGTCCGAACGACACCGTAGAACTTCAAGGTGAAGTTGATACCGATATGTTCCAACCCAACAAAGTTGACGTTGACACCGTTGTCAAAAAATAAGCTTTAAGGAACCTTAAACATGCGCATTCTTTTAATAGAAGATGATCAACTGATTGGAGATGGCTTAAACATCGGGCTTAACAAATTAGGCTTCAGCGTTGATTGGTTTCAAAATGGACTAGATGGCAGAGAAGCTCTGCTCCAAGCTCCTTATGATGCCGTTGTGCTCGACCTAGGTCTCCCCGGAATAGATGGTCTAAGTATATTAAAAGAATGGCGCATGCAAGGTAAAAAGGAACCTGTTTTGATTTTAACAGCCAAAGGCGATGTTGACCAACGCATTATTGGTCTTGAAAGCGGTGCAGATGACTATCTAGCAAAGCCATTTGCCCTGGCAGAAGTTGCAGCCCGCATTAAAGCCTTGATTAGAAGACATAATGACACCATCACACCAATTATAACACATGGAAACATCACCTTTAATCCTTATACCAGAACCATACAACTGGAAGGCAAAGATGTAGTCCTTTCCCCGAAAGAACTAACGGTTTTAGAATTATTATTAAACAATAAAAATAAGGTCTTGTCGAAAGAGACGATTGAAAATAAAATCTATTCATGGGGTGAAGAAGTGTCCAGCAATGCCGTTGAGGTACATGTTCACCACTTGCGCAAAAAACTTGGTAAAAATATTATAAAAACCATTAATAAAATTGGCTACATGTTAGGAGAAGCATGAAAAAACTCAGCCTTCAACTGCGACTGATTATCTTTTTTATTCTTATCTCCGGCTCGGTTTTTCTGACTGCCGGAATTTTATCATGGTATGAAGGCAGAGAAAAATTAGATGAGTTTTTTGACACCTATCAAATGCTGATGGGCAGAAAACTTTCTTCTCTTGATTGGCAAAATTTTAGCCCTGAAAGTCAAAGCAAAATTGATAAACTCATCCAAGATTTGGATGATGACGGTGAAGAAGATGATGATGCTTTGGGTTTTGCCGTATTCAATCTGCAAGGAGAAATGCTTTTTCATGACGGTAATGAAGGAAAATTCTTCCAATACAATGGCTACAAATCAGGATTCAACAAACAAAAAATCGGCGAAGATCATGAGCCCTGGCGTATTTTTTGGATAGAAAGTATTGATAAACAATATATTATTGCTGTTGGACAAGAGCTTGATTTTCGTGAGGACGCCGCTTTTGATTTGGTTGAAGATACTTTACTTCCTTGGGCTGCTGGCTTAACTATTTTACTTATTGCCGCTGTATATATGGTCAGCAGAGAATTTCGCCCGTTGAAAAAAATTGTCCAAGAATTGCGTCACCGTGATTCAAACGATTTATCTCCGGTTGATAACGAAAATATGCCAAATGAAATCAAACCCATGGTTGGCGCTTTAAATAATTTATTTATCAAAATTAAAGAAACTCTCAAAAGAGAACGTAGTTTTATCTCTGATTCCGCACACGAATTGCGTAGTCCGCTCACTGCCTTAAAAGTTCAGTTAGAAGTTGCAGAACTTGCCGGAGATGATGCTAAAATGCGACAAGAAACCATGCAAAAATTAGGTCTTGGCATTGAGCGTGCGTCTCGCTTGGTTGAACAACTTTTGGAGTTGAGTCGATTAGAAGCTTATAAAGACAATGGTACTCACAACTTCAAAACACTCAACTGGCAAGAAATTGTCGAAAATGCCATCAAAGAACACGAAATTGCAGCAAAGAACCAAGAGATTAAAATTAAATACAATCATCAAAAAGATTTTGCCGTCAAAGAAGGCGCACCTTTGCTATGGTCTTTATTATTACGCAATTTATTAGACAATGCCATTCGTTACAGCCCCTATGGTGCCGAAATAAAAATCGATATGAATGAAAATAAATTAAGCGTCTTCAACAGTGGTGTTACAGTTGATGAAAGCATTCTTCCGCGTTTAAAAGAACGTTTTTTCCGACCGGCCGGACAAAAACAAAGCGGCAGTGGTTTAGGTTTATCTATTGTTGAAAGAATTGCGCGTGTACATCATTGCTCGACCAGACTGGAAAATAAAGAAAACGGATTTTGTGTAAACATTATTCCTATGTAAAAAGTTGTTTTTATAACTATTTACAAATATAAACTAACAAGTTAAACTAACTTCAGTCAAAAATTTTACGGGACTTTAAAACGATGCAAAAAATTTTTAATTATATTACCAAAGGACAAGGTTTAGGCGTAAAATATATTTTGCTCGCCTCTGTCATCATCTCTTTTATCTTCTCAATTTTCATTCGTATCAACGGAGCCGATTTGGTTCCTTATGCTAATGATATCATGAACCAAATGTTACCATTGAAAATTGAAAACGGTGTTGTGGTTGAACCGCAAAACACCATCCGCGTTGCCCAATTAAAATCCGGAGATGTAGCTATTCCTCTTCCCATTATCATGGATACCACCATTGATACTTTAGATACAAGCAAAGCTGAAAAAGGTTTTTATTTAACAAGAACCGCTTTTTATGTGATCAATGATAATGAAGTTAGAATGCACACTTTGAACGAAGATGTTGATTTGGTACAAGATGATTATACCGATGAAATTAAATCCATTTTAACATGGACCGCCATTAGCATGTTTTTTATCGGCATTTTATTCATCTTTGTTTCCTATTTTATTGCTGCTCTGTTCTATGCATTATGTGCACAAATATTAGGCCTCATTTTGCGCAAAAAATATAATTTTGATGTTAGAATGCGTATGAGTGTTATCTGCTTCTTAGCCGTGTATATTTTATACTTCTTATTAAGCCTTGCTGGTTTGGAAAGCGGAAAATTAATCTTCTTTATAACAACCCTACTGTTGCAGTCTGCCATTATCTATAAATTACCGATGATAGATAATGAAAATATTGCTAAAAATGAAAATGTTTGGCCGACTGAAATTTCTGAACCACAAACAGAAGCAAAAGTAGAAGTAAAACATGAAGCTGAACCAACAAAAAAAACAGCCCCAAAACCGGTAAAAAAAGTTGCAAAAACCAAAACGGAAGCAACAAAGAAAAAAGCTGCTGTAAAGAAAGCTCCTGCTAAAAAGAAGACACCGGCAAAGAAAAAGGCTGAAAAATAATCAGCTTGGTTATGAACATAAAAAACCTCTTCTGACAAAGAAGAGGTTTTTATTTTACCTACACGAAACAAAAATGCTCCACCCTAAAGAATAGAGCATCGCGATTTCCAGACACGGCAGAATGGCAATCTAACTTATGCGGTCAAGCTGGCTTTTATTTTATCTACACAAGGTACACCAACTCCGCCCAGAAAGGAGGAGCATCGCGGTTACAAGGCTTGGCAGGGTGGCAATCTATTAGGGCGGTCAAGCTGGCTTTTATTTTATCTACACAAGGTACACCAACTCCGCCCAGAAAGGAGGAGCATCGCGGTTACAAGGCATGCCGGAGCGGCAATCTATTAGGGCGGTCAAGCTGGCTCAGCTTGTCAAACGCGCAGCATTTGCTATACGCCTTTGCGGCAAAGGCGGAGAGTGAGAAAAATAGAGTGATTTAAGAAGCGAGAAAAATTCTAATGTACAAAGAGGTACATGGATTTTTCGAGACGACGCTAAATTGCTCTAGTTTTCCGCTATACGCCTTTGCTCAGGAAAGTAGAAATCTGACGCGCCAAAGTATTTACGATATTGCTATCTGTCTGTACAAGAGATTCGTATGTAGAACCGGTCGACTGCTCAATATCAATTCTTTGTGTGGTTAGAATATTGCCGTTTTTATTAATCACATACCACCAACCGGTCAAAGTGATGTTCCCCTCCAGCGCACCGTCAAAACGCTCTACTTCGACAAAGACCAAATAGTCAAATGTTTCACGTCCGAGATAACGCGCTTTCACCAAAGAGTTTGGCAAATAAAGTGCCATGTCATTAGCTAGAGCACGCTGCATCATAGAAGAAAGAGGTTCGCTCCAGCGATTATCTTCCGAGATATTGAGTTCTACAGTGTTAGCATCACGTGTAATGATTTGTGGCTTATCGAGATAGGTTGGAATTTTAATTTCTTCAATTCCGATTTTAACCGACTTTTTACTTAAAACTTCAGCTTGAGAAGCATCTGCCGAACGCAAACTAAAAAATTTGGAAGGAGCGCTGCTACCGATACTCAAGCAGCCAGACAACAACAAAAAACAAGCACAAGCGATAATTTTTCTCATCTTAATATTTTCCCTTTCCTTTGAGTAATGCTTCCGGATGACGTTCCAGATAATCGGCCAAATTACGGAATGAATTAGCCGCCTCGCCAATGTTTATCATGGCATTGTTAAAATTATTAATAGTATCAACCGAAGTTTGTGAATTTTGCGTTACAAGTTTATCAACTCGAGAGACGATTTTATTAATCTTCGGCATTTCTTTATTCAAATTATCAAAAAAGAGATTAAAAGCCTCAACACTGTGACGGATGGGCAAATCTTGAATACCTTTGGAAAGTTCACCAAGTTGCGAAAGAGCCGTCGGAATTTCTACGAAATTCGGATTTTTGTTTTTCAAAACCACGGGAGTATTCGGCAACATTTCAAACTCAATCATCAACTGACCAGTAACAAAACTTTGTGTAGCCAAACGTGCACGCAACCCTTTTTTAATAAGTTCTTCCAATAAAGATTTTTTATCTTTATATTCATCAAAGGTAGAAATGCTTTGTTGGTTCATTTTGGCATAAACAGGAATGTTAAAATCTAAGGTATCAGGATCTGTCAACAAACCGATTTTAGAAACCTGTCCCACCTGTACGCCTTTGAACACCACCGGAGACCCAACATTCAAACCGGTAATAGATTCTTCAAAAAACATCACGATTTGGTCGTTTTTATCGCCCATAAACTTATCTTTGGCAAAATCTAAAATCACGATTGCAAACAAAGCAATCCCGATGACTAAAAACAAACCAATCATTTTGGTATTTGGTTTTTTACGCATTTCCTTTTTTCCCTCGGGTTAAGAAGTTAAGAATTTTTTGGTTTGGCGGATTTTTCAAAAGCTCTTTCGGATCTCCAAGCCCGCCCACACCTTTAACATCGGCATCTAAAAAGACCGAGTTAGTACCAATGGCAAAAATAGAGCTCAACTCGTGTGTCACCACCACAATTGTTGTTCCTAAACTTTTATTTATTTCAATAATCAAATCATCAAGCAGCTTAGAGCTGATGGGATCAAGTCCGGCAGAAGGCTCATCAAAATATACAATTTCGGGATCGAGAGCTAAGGCACGTGCCAAACCGGCACGTTTTTTCATACCGCCGCTGATTTCGGAAGGATAAAAATCTTCAAATCCGGTCAAACCAACTAAAGCTAATTTTAAGGAAACAAGTTCTTTAATCAGTTTATCGGAATAATCGGTATATTGCTGCAAAGGCAAAGCAATATTTTCTGCCAAAGTCATAGAGCTGAACAATGCACCACTCTGATAAAGAATACCGCACTTTCTCATCACTTCGTCTTTTTGATTTTGTGAGGCTCTAGCAAAATTGACATTATTAATCATAACATCACCTTTGGCGGGTGGCACCAAACCGGTGAGAACGCGCAATAAGCTACTTTTGCCGCAACCGCTGCCGCCCATAATGATAAAGACATCGCCTTTTTTCACTTCAAAGCTAACATTTTTCATCAGCACAAAATCGCCATAAGCAATTGTCAAATCATCAACTTTAATCTTGGCTTCTGTCATATTCCCAGCACCTCAAAAGACATGGTAATAATACCTGTTGCCACAATCATCAAAACAATTGCCGAAACCACGGCTTTGGTAGTTGCCACACCGACACTATCGGCATTACGCCCGCAGTTCACACCATAGTAGCAACCGCATAAAGCAATGATGATACCAAAAACAAAGCCATGAAAAATACCGACCAAGAAGTTGGATAAGTTCATTGCCTCTACCGAATACTTCCAATATTCTTGTGGCGAAATATCAAGCATCACCACCCCAACGAATGCACCGCCGAACATGCCCATAAAATCAGCCCAAACCGTAAGAAGAGGCATAGTAATCATCAAAGAAAGCATTCGCGGCAAAACCAAAAAATCCATTGTGGGAATACCCATGGTTTTCAGCGCATCAATTTCTTCATTAACCTGCATGGTACCAATAGTTGCTGCATAAGATGCGCCAGTTCGACCCGACATAATCACACCAGACATAATAGCACCCATAATTCGGGTCATACCGATTGTAACCAAACTTGCCACATAAATTTGCGCACCAAATGTTTTAAGCTGCACCGCGCCAACAAAAGCCAAAATCAAACCAATCATAAAACTTACAAGCGACATAATGCCGACAGCTTTATAACTACATCCTTCCAAAGCAAACAAAAAGTCCACCCCTCTCATAACGGCAGAACCTCGTAAAAAACGCCCGAAAGAAGATAAAACTTGTTTACAAAAAGAAAAGGCCCTCTTCACACTAGAATAAATATTCAAGCCCCAAGCGCCCAAAGCCTCAATCCAATCACCATGACTGTCATCGGGCAAAGAAGGTTTACGGTCAACTTTCAAAGCCAAATCGACCAAATGTTGCAAATTATCGGGAAGGCCAGAAAAAATAATTTTTTTATTCTTTTGCGCTGCAATTTTTGCCAACTCATAAAGGAGAGCCAACAAAGTTGAATCCCATGCTTGCAAATTTTTTGCCGTCACATTTATTTGCGGCAAAATCTGTGCCGAAGCATATATTTTTTCTTTTTGAGCTTCTTCATCATAGTGGCAGCAATCTCCACTAATTTCTATGGTCAAAGCAGAAGCCTTTTGCTCAAATTTAAGCACCGTTTTTTCTTTCAAAACTTTAATTAACTTTGTCTGATATTATTCCATAAATATTTACACTTTCAAGATAATATTTCAACAATCGTATTTCAATTTTTATCCGATAAGTATGTAAAAAAAATTCCTTTACAATTTAAATTTGTCGCACTAAATATACCTCCGGATAAAAAATAAAACAGAGGAAAAAAGATGATAAAAGATATGACAGTCGGCAATCCGACAGGTTTGATTATTAAATTTGCCATTCCTTTACTTATCGGCAACTTATTTCAACAACTCTATAATATATCAGATATCATCATTCTCGGACGCATTTTGGGCGTAAATGCTTTAGCCGCAGCCGGAGCCTCAGCACCGGTATTTTTTACCATGTTATTAATCACTTTCGGGTTTACGGCCGGATTATGTGTTATCACAGCTCAACGCTTTGGTGCTAAAGATGAAATTGGTGTTCGCCGCTCCGTAACACACAGTATTGTTGCCAGCGCCATTTTGTGCTTTTTGGTAACAGCAATTCTTTGTACCTTCATGCATGAAGTATTAAGAAAAATGAACACTCCCGAAAATATTATGGAAGATGCACACACATTCATTTTTACACTTACTTTAGGTCTGTTTTTAATCGTAGGTTATAACTTGCTTTCGGGTTTTATCCGTGCTTTGGGAGATAGTAAAACCCCTCTGTATTTTTTAATTTTTTCTTCTGTATTAAACATATTGCTTAATTTATTTTTCATTTGTGTTTTAAAGCTCGGCATTATTGGCTCTGCATTGGGAACAAACGTTGCCATGGGAATATCTGTAATTTGCTGCATGGTTTATATTGGCAAAAAATTTCCGATATTGAAACTCAAAAAAGAAGATTGGAACCTCAATTGGGATTTTATGAAAACGCATTTAGCCGTAGCCATTCCCATGTCTTTGCAATTTTCTGTCATTGCCATTGGTCTGCTTATCATTCAAGCCGTATGCAACTCTTTTGGCGCCAACACTATTGCCGCCTTCACTTCGGCTCTGCGTATTGAACAACTAAGCACCCAACCTCTGTTGGCTTTAGGTATTGCACTTGCCACATACTCAGCTCAAAACTATGGTGCCGGACAAATCAAACGCATCCGTCAAGGTGTTGCCAAAAGTTCGCTCATATCCATCGGATTTAGCTTATTTGCAGCATTGCTGGTTCGTTTTTACGGAGAAAACTTTATTGATATCTTCTTGAAAGAAAATAATGAAGAAATCATCCAAATTGGTCATGATTATTTAAATATCAGTACCTTGTTTTATATTTTCTTAGGACAAATTTTTATCTTTCGTAACACATTGCAAGGTATGGGGCGCACTTTTATTCCGCTTCTGGCTTGCATTGTTGAGTTGGTAGTACGTTCATTTGCCGCCGTATATTTAGCTCAACACATTGGCTATTTAGGTCTTTGCTATGCCAGCCCGATTGCATGGTTTGGTGCGGCAACCGTTGTTGCTTTGGGATATGCTTATACCTTACGCCAAATCAGACATCAGCGTATGTACAATCGCGTTAAATGGCTCAAACATTTGCTTGGTTTTCGTAAAAAAGACCATATTGTCCAAAGAATATCTCCAGACAATATCAAATAAACTTATTTGCGTTTTTTTGCCTTAGTTTCAGATAAATCAGAAGTACAAAAAGGACAACGTGTTGCATTTTCGGAAATAAGGGAACAGCAATAAGGACATTCCTTCTGCTTAGCTTGTTTAACGGCATTTTTTTCTAGTTTTTCTCTGATGCCGTTAATGGTTTTAATCAACACAAAAACAGCAAACGCCACAATCAAGAAGCTAATTAAAGTATTTAAGAAAGAACCCAAATTCAAAATTACGGCACCGGCTGAAAGCGCATCATCAGGAGAAAAATACGGTGCAGGGTTAGCACCTTCTTTCAAAACAAAAAACAAGTTACCAAAATCTACAGTCCCCATCAACAAGCTGATAGGTGGCAACAATATATCTTTAACTAAAGAGTCGACAATTTTACCAAAAGCAGCTCCGATAATAATACCAACAGCCATATCAATCACATTGCCTTTGAGAGCAAATTTCTTAAATTCATTCAACCAAGATTTAAACATTTTTATGTTCCTAATAATGTGGAGGCGGAGTTTCCTCAGAGAGAGGTTTAACCACATCCTCTTCCATTTTTGCCAACAAATATTGATTTTGTTTTGTCAGATAATCAATCTTTTTTTCTTGTTCTATAACAACGGCATTCAAATCATCAATATATTTTTCATTTAACGTCAGAGCTGTTTCTATCTCAACCAAACGCTTTTCTAAATCTTTATCCATATATATACTCTTCTCAAAAAAACAAGGCTCAAAGTCGAAAACTTTGAGCCATTTATAAAAAAACTCAACTTATTTCTTAGATTGATAATATTTTATGTTAAACAAGCTAAATACGGCAACAAACAGACTGCTTATTGCAATACTTAATACAACGCAATCTACCATATACAAAGAAATAATATATGGGAAATATATCAATAAAGAAACCCATACCCAATCCATATAGCTTCCTTTGGTATATGATTTAAAGGTAGATATATTCAATTTTTCTCCGGCAACTACTGAAGGCAAAATTGCGTTTGTTTTTGCAAAAAGCCAACCACCTAAGAAAATATTTATAACAAAAGCCCAAAAGATATATCCCAAAGACAAAATCTGATGATGTTGAGCTATTTTAATAGCAATATATACCGGAACCAACATAATCAAACCGATAACAACTTGATATACAGAAATCAGAACCACTTTTTTGACAACGTTCCAAATATTGCCTAACTCTAATGCTGCCACCTTTTTGAAAATGAATAACTCTGTAAGTGTAAGCAAGACAATCCCTGCCAATTTCATTCCCCAACAATATCCATATTCACCACGTAAATATTCATCCAAATAAGAAAAAATTGCTAAAGGTAAAACAACCACAATCCACTTATGAATTTGTTTGAAAAAAGAAAAATAACTATCTTTTATAATACTTAACATGATAACTCCTCTTGTTTTATTGTTATCTGATATAGCAATAATTTTATCCTTAAAAATAGATTTGTCAAAATAAAAAAAGCGCCATCTCACCGATAGCGCTTTTTTTTATCAACTAATTATCCATTAAATTTTTCCGTAAAATGCATCTAAATACATTTGTTTAATTTCGGAAATCAACGGATATACAGGGTTAGCTCCGGTGCATTGGTCATCGAATGCGCGTTCAGATAAGCTATCCAAATTATCCAAGAACACTTTTTCATCAACGCCCCATTCTTTGATAGAAGCCGGAATACCGATACTCTTCTTGAGTTTTGCAACGGCTTCAATCAATTTTTGAACTTTCTCTTCATCAGATTTTCCGCCCAAATGTAACAAGTCAGCTACACGTGCATAACGAGCGCGTCCTTCCGGATAATGATATTGAGAGAAAGTACCTTGTTTAGCAGGTTTTTCATTAGCATTATATTTAACCACTTGGCAAATGAGCATAGCATTGGCAATACCATGTGGAATATTGTATTCACCGCCAAGCTTGTGAGCCATAGAGTGGCAAACACCCAAGAAAGCTTGAGCAAAAGCCATACCGGCAAGAGTTGCGGCATAGTGCATATTTTCTCTTGCTCTCGGGTTGTTGGCACCGTCGTTGACTGATTTTTCAATATTTTCAAAAATCAAACGAATAGCTTCATAAGCAATACCGTCGGTAAACGGAGTTGCATAAATAGATGCCAAAGCTTCCAAAGCGTGAGTCAACGCATCAATACCTGAAGCAGAAGCCAAACCACGCGGCATGGAGAGAACCAAATCTGGATCAATAATAGACATATTTGGTGTCAATGCATAGTCTGCAATCGGATATTTAATGTGGGTTTTAGAGTCTGTAATAACAGCAAACGGTGTTACTTCAGAACCTGTACCTGATGTTGTCGGAATAGCAACCATATAAGCCTTTGAGCCCAAATCAGGGAACATGCAAATACGTTTTCTAATATCCATAAAGCGCATTGCCAAATCATCAAACTTAACTTCTGGATGTTCATACATCAACCAAACAATCTTGGCTGCATCCATCGGAGAACCACCACCCAATGCGATAATGACATCAGGCTCCATAGATTTTACCAATTTCAAAGCATCGGCAATGGTATCAGTATCCGGATCGGGTTTAACATCAGAGAAAATTTGGTAAGCAATACCCATTTCATCCAAAACGGATGTAATTTTGTCGGTATAACCTAAGTTAAACAAAGATTTATCGGTAATAATGAATGCTTTTTTATGACCGATGAGTTCTTTCAAAGCAAAGCCTGTTGCGCCTTGTTTGAAATAAATTTTTGGAGGAACTCTGAACCACAACATATTTTCTCTTCTTTCAGCAACGTTTTTAATATTAATCAAGTGCTTAACGCCAACGTTCTCACTGGCGGCATTTCCGCCCCAAGAACCGCAACCCAAAGTCAATGACGGATCAAGTCTGAAGTTGTACAAATCACCGATACCACCTTGAGAAGACGGGGTATTGATGAGTACACGACCTGTTTCTACTTTGCTGCTGAAATATGCGATTCTATCTGCATTGTGGTCTGCTGTATAAAGAACAGATGTGTGTCCAGGACCGGCAAAGTTAACTAACTTAACAGCATGGTCAACACCTTCTTCAAAAGATTTAACCTTATACATAGCCAAAACCGGAGAAAGTTTTTCAAAAGAGAATGGCTCTTCCACGCCGATTTTTTCAACTTCGGCAATCAAAACTTTTGTAGATTCCGGAACTTTTACGCCGGCCATTTCAGCAATTTTATATGCCGGTTGACCAACAATAGCGGCATTAAGTTTGCCATTTTGAATGATGGTAGCGCCAACTTTTTCTCTTTCTTTTTTGTTCAAAATGTAAGCCCCGCGATATTCAAATTCTTGTTTAACTTCATCATAAATATTTTTATGAACGACAACGGATTGCTCAGAAGCGCAAATCATACCGTTATCAAAAGTCTTACTCATCAAAACGGAGCTGACAGCCATTTTAATATCAGCTGTTTCATCAATCACGGCAGGAGTATTACCGGCACCAACACCCAAAGCAGGTTTTCCTGAAGAATAAGCTGCTTTAACCATACCCGGACCACCTGTTGCCAAAATAAGGTTAATACCTTCGTGGCTCATCAAGTGTTGTGTAGCTTCTATGGTAGGTTCTTCAATCCAACCGATAATACCTTTTGGTGCACCGGCTTCTTCAGCTGCTTTCAACAAAATTTTTGCAGTTTCGACTGTGCATTTTTTAGCTCTCGGATGCGGAGAAAAGATAATACCATTACGAGTTTTTAAGGCAATCAAGGTTTTGAAAATTGCAGTTGAGGTCGGGTTTGTGGTCGGAATAACACCGGCGATCACACCCAAAGGTTCAGCAATTTTGGTCAAACCATTTGTAGCATCGCGCTCAATCACGCCGCAAGTTTTGGTATGACGATATTTATTATAAATTTCTTCTGCGGCAAAGTGGTTTTTAATGACTTTATCTTCTACCACGCCCATACCTGTTTCGGCAACTGCCATTTTGGCAAGTGGGATTCGATTTTGG
This sequence comes from uncultured Pseudomonadota bacterium, assembly GCA_949295025.1. GTDB lineage: Bacteria > Pseudomonadota > Alphaproteobacteria > RF32 > CAG-239 > CAJLXD01. Next base: position 9,001 of record CASFJK010000019.1, on the reverse strand, counting down.
TTGGCTGCAATAGCAACGGCCTCAAAAATCTTATCAACCTGTTCTTGAGAATAAGTTGCATATTCTTTTTGGGCTTTTTGAACACGGGCAATAATTTCGTTCAAATCATCCAAGCTTTGAGCAACTTTATCCTCAGTTTTTTTCTCTTTCATGCGTTATAAACTCCTATAAAAATTTACCTAGGAAAAAATATAAGAGAAAATTTGCAAATTATTAGTTAAAAAAGACTTTTTTTCATATAACTTAATATTTCTAAAAATTACAAAAAGGCGGAAAATATTCCGCCTTTTTTTAATCCATATCTCGCATTTTTTTACGTTTTTTTCGATCTGCTTTTTGTTTTTCTTTTCGAGCTTTTTCTTTAGCTTTCATTTCCTCCTTAATGGCTCGTCGCTCAGCTTTGGTCATATTGCGTCTTTCATCTCTTCTGGCTTTATACAAAACCTTAAGTTCTTCTTTCACGGCTCGTCGTTCTTCTTTTGTCATTTCGCGACGATCATCTCGACGAGCTTTCAATGCATCATTAACTCCCTTGTTATAAGCTTTGCTTGACTGCAAGGGCTGTTTTGCTGCGGTTTCCTTAGCTTCTTGACGTTCCTTTCTTACCTTATCTAAAAGTTCTTGAGGAGAGAGTTTCAAATTATCTTCAATTTCATCTAAACTTCTTTTTTTATATCCACCGAGATAAGGTTGAAACTCTTTATTTTCTACTTCCTCACCTCCAGAGCTGGTGGCTGGTGTGCCGTTTTCTGTGTCGTTTTTTTTTAAGCCCTCAGATTGCTCTGACGAAGAATTTGCATTTTTGAGTTGCTCTTCTTTTTGCTTTTCAAGTTCAGCTTTTTTCTTAGCAACATTATCAATTTTATACACACGATTAATCGTCGGTTGCACTGTTTTTGTTCCGATTTCATCGTTTTCACCGAAAACTTCATCTTTAACAGTAACATTTTGTGCATTAGCAGAAGCTACCATTAACATCGAAATCATTCCGGTCATCATCATAAATTTTTGCATTTAAACAAACCTCTTGCTATCGGGTTAAATACGACCTATAAGATAAACAAGTTTATCATACACTCTAAAAAATGGAATTGTAAAATGAAAATTGTAACAGCTGGTATAATTTACAATAATGGCAAAATTTTAATTGCTCAAAGAAAATTAAACAAATCTTTAGGCGGAAAATGGGAATTTCCGGGTGGGAAATTGGAAGAAGGAGAAACTCTGGAACAATGCCTCAAAAGAGAAATTCAAGAAGAACTGCATTTAGATATCACTGTTAAAAAGTTTTTCATGAAATCAGAGTTTTCATATGACTTCGGCACCATCAGCCTCAACGCCTTTTTTGCTGAAAGTAAGACCCAAGAAGTCACTTACATGGATTCGCATGAAGCAACTCGTTGGGTCTCAATTTCCGAACTCAAAAATTATGACTTTCCGCCGGCAGATAAACCGATTTTAGAAAGATTGCAACAAACCGGTTTAATCTTTTAAAAATTTTCCAATATTTGCTTGTAACAACAATTTAGGATTATAGAGCAAGGAGAGCTCCTCTTCTTTGCTCAAATCCATTTCTTTGCCATAAGTCAAATAGTTTTCAAGTTTGATTTCGGCATTTTGTGAAACTTCACGCGTAAAATCTGGAGCCGGACCATTCACTTGTAACATTGAAATATGCAAAGCATTCAAAACATTGTTATCAACGAGCAATGCCACACCTTGCAAAGCCGGAACATGACTCTCTAGCTTTTTCAAATGAGCTTTGGCCTCACGCAAAATTTTGGGTGCATCGGTTTCTTCCGGAATCAAAAAGAACTTATGTTTTTTAAACCACTCACCATTTGTAACCCGCGATGTAAACATTGAAATCGGAATAGAAAGCATCAACCCCACCGTAATTGGCAACATCCACCAAAATATGGAGTGCGCATAAAACCAAATTACAATTGTGGAAACAATACCCAAAATAGTATGAGATAAATGGCGAGCAACCGCTTCGCTGAAAGATGTTCCTGTATCATCTCTGTTTTGCGTATTCCATGAAACCGAATTTCCGGCAAAAATATCAAAAACAAATTTGCTTTGAAACATCATCATAATCGGGGCTGTCAAAACACTCATACCAATTTCGGCAATCACACTTTTAAAAGCAGACCAAGCACCACCTATTTTCTTTTTATTTTTATTATCGCGCAAATAAACGATTAAGCCCAAAAATTTTGGGAAAATAAGCATAAACATAGAAAGTGCAAACAAAGTAATTGTACCAAGTTTATCAAAAATCGGCCACACGGGGAAAAGTGTACGCACCTCTTCAAAATAAACCGGCGGAAAAATACCGCGACCAAGTACAATCGCCGTACCCACAACCAAAAATGCCAACCATAAAGGCGATGACAGATATGACATCACTCCTATGGTAAAATGAACGCGGCTAACCGGATGCAAACCTTTAGAAATCAAAATTTTCAAATGCTGCATATTACCTTGACACCAGCGCCTATCACGAATAGCAAAATCAATCATGGTTGGCGGACATTCTTCATAACTGCCTTTGAGTTCAGGTAACAACCATGCTGCCCAACCGCCACGACGAATAAGTGCTGCTTCCACAAAGTCATGACTCAAAATCATACCTCCGAAAGGAGCTTTTCCTTTCAAAACCGGCAAACCGCAACACTCCATAAATGCCTTCACGCGGATAATAGCATTGTGCCCCCAATAGTTACTATCCCCAACTTGCCAATAAGCCAATCCGGCTGAAACAATCGGGCCATAAACTTTGCCGGCAAATTGCTGAATACGAGCAAATAAACTATGTCCGTTTAAACACATCGGCGGAGCTTGAATAATACCGGTTTTAGGATTAGCTTGCATAAGCTGTACCATTTTTACCATAGTACTTCCTTCAAGCAAACTATCTGCATCAAGAACAATCATATAATCATAATAAGCGCCCCACTTGGTACAAAAATCTTCAATATTTCCGCTTTTACGTGCCGTATTTTTTGCACGACGACGATAATATAGATTAATTTCTTTAGGCATTTTTTGTTTTGCTTCCAACCAAACACGCTCTTCTTCCACCCACACTTTAGGGTTAGTCGTATCGCTTAAGACAAACATATCAAAATACTTGCCTTGCTCTGTTGTATGCAAGCTATCAGCCATAGCTAAAAGATTAGCAAAAACATTCACTGAAGATTCATTATAAACCGGCATCAAAATTGCGGTTTTAGTAGTAAGAGGAGCATCTTTCGGCAACCAATTAATTCCTGGAACTTTACGCTTTGCCATCAATTCAAAAAAACCGAAAATACTGGACCAGAAAAACAATGCAATCCACGCAAATGTCAAGATAAACAAGATTGTCATCAAAACTTTTGTTAGCCAAAAACTATCGGTCGGAATAGAAGAAAGCCATTTACCAGTTGCTATCAGAGTTGAAACAATCATCAAACCAAAAACTTTAATACGACGATGACGAACTCTTTCCGGATTAAGATTAATCAGATTTTCAAAAATATCAGCACTCATTAATAATCAGCCTTTACGGAACATATGGAAAATTTTATTTAAAGAAGCAAAAAAATCAATTGTTTCAATCTTTTGAGCTTCCATCTTAGTTGCCTTAATCTGAGGCGCCGATTGCAACATATTATCTTTCAGAAGCTGTTGCAACTCGGAAGTAATTTCTCCCTTTTCCCATAGAGATAAGCCACAAGTTTCAGCACCGTCATTCAAAAGGAAAACAGCTTTAAACAAAGCCAAAGCTTGAGTCTTTTCTCCGCGCGGTGTTGGAATATATTTTTTCACAATTGCATATAAAATCTCATCCAAAGAAGCTATCACATCTTCATGATTAAGTTTTTCAGCATACGTTTCCATCAGAAAGCTAACTGTTTTTTGTAAACTTTCTCTGCAATAACCCAAACTTTGAACATATGCGGTTACAATACCTTCAAGGCTTTGAACTTTTAAGGCAACCATTGATAACTCCAAATTTCAGAAAGTCTTTTTCCGTTTTTATCTTCCAAATTCATTCTGATTTCAGAAGTTTTACCATTAGGTTTAAAATCCATATAAAGCAAAGCACCACCGCTAAGAGGATTATACATCAAATGATGCCCTTTAACATCACCTTCACTCACTGAAATATTTGCTTTAACATCGCCTTTTTCAATGGCTTGCTTCAAGTTTTTAACCTTAACGTTTTGGAAATCGACCACAAATTTACGTTTTTCATTCTCAAGCATACCGGAAACACCGCCAACACCGGTATATGTTGCTTCAATTTTAGCCAAACCATTATCAATCGGCAAACGATTTGCCCAATGCAACATATATTTGAAATTATATTCTTTGCCGGCCTTGATTTTCTCTTCCGGTATCCAGTAGGCTACAATATTATCATGAATTTCTTGAACGGAAGGAATTTCCACTAACTGAACCACACCTTTACCCCAATTTTCCAAAGGCTCAACCCACACACTCGGACGTTGTTCATACATAGCCTCAAAATCCATATAATGCTCAGGATTTCTATCGCGTTGCATCAAGCCAAAACCTTTAGGATTATTATCGGCAAAAGAACTGATACGCAAATATTTGGAATTATCAAGAGGTCTCCACAACCACTCATCATTTCCGTTCCATATCAACAAACCATCACTATCATGAACTTCGGGGCGATGGTCATCAAATCTGTTTTTGCTATTTTCACCAAAGAGATACATAGATGTCAAAGGAGCAACCCCAAGCTTATTAATGTCTTTACGAGGAAAAAGTGTCGCATCAACTTTAATGGTTGTATTCATTCCCGGAGTAATAATAAAGACATAAGCCCCTGTAACGCTTGGGCTATCAAGCAAAGCATAAACCTTAATACTTTGGTCATTGTGCTTTGGACGTTTAAGCCAAAACTCTTTAAAAATCGGAAATTCTTCACCGGTTTGTACGGCGGTATCAATTGCCAAACCGCGTGCGGAAAGACCATATTTTTGTCCCACGCCTAATGCTCTGAAATAGCTGGCGCCAAGGAAAGAAATCAACTCATCATAATATTGACGCGTATTCAAAGGATAATGAAGGCGAAAACCGGCATAGCCAACGTTTTCCAAAGCTTTTGTATCGAGCTTATTTTTTCCGTAATTAAAAAAAGAGGAAGAATATTTAATCGGTTGGACTTTTCCGTTTACGATTTCATTAATCGGCACCGAAATTTGGAACATTGAACCTAAATGAAAAAATTGCACTTCAAACGGCAATTTTTTATTATACCACGGACCATTTTCGCGCACAAAACGAATATCGCGATGTTGATCATAATCCAGATTTTTCAGTTCTTCGGTCAAGTTATCTGCTGGTTTTTCATAAGCTTTAGCTGCTAAAGTTTTAGCAATTTCAACAAGTTGCTTTTTATTAAAACCATCAGCCAATTTTGCCTGTTCTTGAGCTTCGTTTTCAGCCTGCCAAAGCAAATATTTTTGCCAAGCGAAATAAGTTCCGGCAGCAATGCATCCTGCCCCGATAAGAAACCAAATAATCTTTTTTAACATATTCTCTTTCCAATTATAAATATAAGTCGACTTGTCCTTATAACAATGCAGAATAACATAAAAGTCAACATCTTTTATACATACCTAACACCTAAAAACTTGACTATTTTTTTGAATAAGATATCACTATTTCATAAAACATGAGAGGATAAAATAATGTCTGCATTAAAAGCCGTTTTTTCATCATTCAAAACCATCGTTAGCCCTCTTTCAGCATTTTTCATGGGAACAGGTTTAACTTGCTGTGCTTTTTCGCTTTTATCATCAACTTTAGCTTTGCGCATGGCCGGAAATGGAATTGATACCGCCAAAGCAGGTATTGTACTTTCTTTATATTATTTAGGCTATGTCATTGCCTCTCTCACTTCCTACCGCATCATTAATAAAGTTGGACACATTCGCACATTTTGCGCATTCATCTCCACTTTTTCAGCCGTTGTTCCTATGCACTATATTGACATCAATGCCATATATTGGGGAATTTTACGCTTATTCGAAGGTTATTGCATCGGCACGTGTTTTTTGTGTTTGGAAAGTTGGTTAAATACCCGTGCCAATAACAAAAACCGTGGCATCATCATGTCTTTATACATGCTCAGTACTTATTTTGGCTCCAGTCTGGGACAATTATTGTTAAATATTCCTGATAAAAACGGCATGATTGTTTATGCGATTGTTGCCGGACTTTTTTCCATTGCTTTGGTTCCCATTTCTTTAACCGCCCTACCCGCTCCTGATATCACGGCACACAAATCCATGCCCTTAAAAGAACTTTATCAAAAAGTGCCAGTTGGCGTGGTTGGTTGTTTTGCCAGTGGCTTTCTTGTTGGTGCTTTTTATACCTTGGGTGCCATTTTTGCTAAGAACATGGGATTAAACATTGAACAAACTTCAATCTTTATGTTTTGCGGTATTTTTGGAGGTATGTTAGCTCAACTTCCTATCGGCAAATTATCAGACAAATTCGACCGTCGTTTTGTTTTGATGTGGACATCAGGATTTTTATTTCTAATTGCCCCATGGATGCACCTCTTGCTTGATGAAAATATGATTATCTTGGCTATTTCAGCCATATTTTTAGGATCAGGCATTTTTGTAATGTATCCGATTAGCGTATCTCATACCAATGACAAATTAGAGGACGCTGAAAGAACTCAAGCCAGCGGCATGCTGATTTTGTTGCAAAGTATGGGATTGATTATCGGACCAATTATCATTTCTGCAATGATGCAGTTTTTCGGCAACATTTGCTTTTTATTGTCATTTTCAATTGTTACCGGCGCAGTCATTATCTTCACATTCCGACAAATTGCCACCAAAGATGTTGACTACATCAGCAACACCCCGACAACGCCGCAACCTTTGGCACCAACGCACATTTTCACACACATAACTGAAGATGCCGGAATGTTCAGCAAAGTCAAAAAAGCTCTAAAGAACAAAAAACATTAAAACCAATTATCGAGTTTCTTTTATTTTATTATTAACCAATTGCCAGAAGTTAATTTTTTTGCTTTGGGCATGTTTCTTTACAATATCAACAACTTCTTTAGACAAGACCTCATGCACAAGCTTACATGGACCAATATGTTTGGAATATCTCTTTTTCTTAGCTGTTTGTATATGCTCTTCCAATCTATCATCTTTGAAACATCCCAAACCATTCTCATCTCTCTGGACACACCCGTTGTTCATAAAGCAACAATCATCCATTTCCAACGTATAACAACCTTCTGTACGCAAATCCAAAAAATCTATAGGTTTCAATTTTTTTGTTAAAATATAATTTGCAAACAAATTACGTTTAACAACACCTTGATCTTGGGCAAAACCTAATAAATAACGTCCCAATTCAGCACCTTTTATCCCCTTGTTTAACGCTGCCAAATACTCAGAACCTTTAAAATTATCAGGACCAATCACATAAGCAAATGTACAAGAAGCAATCATTTCTTCTTTAGACAACGGAACTTTAACATCTTTCATTATTTGAGGCAAAACTCTAAACATAAGATATCTGTCTTTTTGAATATTAGCTTCACTAATTGTCATTGTCATATCACTTGTAATTGGATATATTTTACGATCTCCTTTTCCTTTTTCATCTATCAAATATGTACATCCGTATCCAATGGTTGGCACGCCTTTACCATCAAGAAAAGTTTTAGGAGAAAAATTTTCCATAAAGCACAAAACAGCTTTCATTTCGTTAATATTATTTAGAAATACCTGCTGATTATATAAAGAAACGTTATCTTTATCAGATAAAAGCTCTTGTTTTGGCGATGCATCAAACAACTCCGTCATAGATAATTTATATGCCCCATAAGTAGAAACCCCAAGCAAAGTTGCAAGAGCATATCTTTTAGCCAAAAGTTTAAACTGCTGAGGAGATAGAGCTGTTGTATTATCTACTGCTTTTTTTATACCTTTTTTAACAAAGTTTGCTAAAAGCAATGCACCTTGTTTTGTCTGATTTTTCGTTTTGTTCCATAAATAAGAATCATATTGTTTTCGCAAAGATTTAACATCTCGAGAAGATACCCCGACTGGCTTCTGAGAATCAGGATATACTTGGTACAATGCTAAAGATAATCGAGATGATTTTTTATACTTTTTTTCTGCTTTTTTAAAAACTGTAGAAACAATTTCACTAGTTGAAAGATTTTTGTTTCTTAAGGCAAAAGGAACAAAGAATGTATACTTTGTATGTCCATCCGTCCACTCAACTTCCTTAGGCTCTATTTTATATTTTTCATACAAAGAAAGATCTTTTTGTTGAGCATCAAAGAAATCGTCAATAAAATTATCTTTAGCCAATTGCTCATCAGATGTCTGATTAAGATAAGCCAGCGGGACGACATATTCTTTTCCGTTGAGTTGTATCAATAAAGGTTTTTGTTTGTGATCAGAATATTCTTTCTGAAAAAATTGTTTTGCCTTATTCATGGATTTTCTCCCAAGTACTTTAATAATCACATTCTAGCGCAAAATAAAAGTTTTGTCAAAAAAAAGCGCCTGACAAATTATCAGACGCTTTTTTTCTAACTTAGTTGCAATCAACTTGCTGTTGCACAAGAAAAAATTTGGTGGGGCTATGTTACGCAGAAATTTTCGAACGCGGTGTACCTCTCATATAACAAAAAAATGCCTGACTTTCATCAGGCATTTTTTTCAAATTATGTAGCAATCAATTTGCTTAAAAATTAAGCACATTTTTTGCTGCTGCAACCACCATGACAAGCACCGTCAACAGCCTTCTTTTGGCCTTTGTGTTTAACGGCAGCTTGAGCGGCAGCCAAACGAGCAACCGGTACGCGGAACGGAGAGCAAGATACATAATCCAAACCTACTTCATCAAAGAATTCGATAGATTTCGGATCACCACCGTGTTCACCGCAAACACCCAAGTGCAAATCAGGGTTGGTAGCGCGACCTTCAAC
>CASFJK010000018.1 GCA_949295025.1 uncultured Pseudomonadota bacterium | reverse complement strand
TCTAACAAATCTTCACAAAGTAAAGATAATGGTTCTTTTATGGGCGGAATTTCTAATATCTTTAACAACATTAAATCTGATACAAAATCTTCTTCAAACGCATCTTTACCTCAATCCATTGCTAAAACTACGGCTGAAGAAAGTTCCAAAATCGGCAATGTTCTGTCTCCAAAATCAATCGGAAATGATAATGCTTCCTACAAAATTGCCCAAAATAACAAACCTAATATAGCAAATGATGTGAACATTTCATCAATTAAAAAAAATACAGATGAAGAATTAATTGAAAGAATGACACCAGTTCTTTACCAAATGGAAGAACCTAAAAATCATATTTATATTGATACAACGTGGAATAAAACAAGTGGTATTGGAGCTAATGTAAACGATTGGGATACTTTTAAAAATATAAATTGGCAAATTAATGGAAGAGCCGCAACAGAAGAAGAAAAAAGAGCCGCTTTTGATATTTATCAAAAAGATATTGATATAGGATTGAAAAATAAAGACGCTAAAGGAAATGTTATTAAAAATAATAGAAAAGCAGATGCTTACAAGAGTTATAGCCAATTGGCATTAAATGATGAGGAAATTAACAAATTACTCAAACAACATTTACAAGACGATATAAAATATCTTCAGAAGGAATTTCCTGATTTTGCTTCTTATCCACCGGAATTGCAAAATGTGTTATTGGATATTAAGTTCAATACTGGAAATGTATCCCAAGAAAATTGGCCAAAACTCAGAAAAGCCATTGCCGAGAAAAACTTGTTTGGAGATGAAGGAATTATCGATAATGTGCATCGCAAAGATGTTGGAGAAGGCCGAAACTTATGGGCAGAACAACAAATTAGAAACATCAAATCTTGGTAGCCATAAAGGGGCAGTTCTTACTGCCCCATATCTTTTTTATCTATAACAAATGTTGAAACTCCGTTCATTTTTTCAAGCACAAACCATTCTCCGTCAAAACAATATTCTTTTTGCTCATCGCACTTTTTCAATGTATATCTATATACATCTGTTTGTGTATCTTTTAGAAAATCATTATAAAAAGAACATTCCAATGTGATAAACATCGGCGTATTTTCCAGCATTTTACAATGTCTAACCACTTTGTTGTTATATAAGTCAAAATATGTTTGCGATGTAGGGGTTAAAAATGTTGGTCTCGCACCTCGGGATATAGGAGATAATTTTTTATAAAATAAAGGATTTACAAATTTATCTTTTGGAGCATCATCAGATTGAGATGGTATAATATAAGTTGTTATTTTTTCAAGAACATAGGGAGTCATTTTTTGATAAACAAGCCAACCACCTTCATCCAAACAAGCGTTTTCTTGACGACAGGGTTTAATACTATAAGTAAAAGAAACTGTTTTATCTTTTTGAGAATCATTATCAGATTTCTGGCAATCTAACGTGATGCTATCCATCTGATTATTAACCAATCTACACTTGTAATTACGTTCAAATCCTCCCATTTCTACAATATTCACACTTGAAGGCGTGATTTTAGCTTTATTCGTAAAATGAGAAATAGAAATTAGTGTTTTGTAAAACAGAGGATTAACAAATTTTTCTTCTTTATTTTGATGAAACAAAACACAAGAGGTTGTCATCAAAGCAATCACACCAAATACCAAAACACCTTTTCTCATTCTTTAAACTCCCAAGATTAAGATGAATAAAGTATAAATATCAAAATTGAAAATATGGTTAAATAGCAATTGTAACCTATCGTCATTGAGGTAAATAAGTCCAAAATTTTGTGCTAACTTTTTTGTTTTGGTTCGGATTCTGACATTGTCTCTAGCTATATAATAAAAGTCCGTTAAAATAGGATTTTTATGACTTTTAACAATATGTTCTAAACTTTAATCCTTTGCTTACAAAAAAAAGGAGAGTTCTAAAACCCTCCCCTTTTTTATCTTACTTATTATCTGATGCGATTAAACTCATCAAATACCTTTCCCCAAATTATTTCTTCCATTCTTTTGCTCACATATACTTTTTTTAATTCGTATACATCATTCTTTGTTAAACTTTTCCGGAATTCTTTTAATATCTTTGCTCTTGCAAAAGAAGAAAATTTTAATCTGCATGCAAAAATCAATTTTAAATTTCCAGAATTAAAGATTTCCTTAAGTTTTCTCTCAGAAATTTCATTTTTTTCTAAAAATAAACTATTCCAAAAGCGCAAGGATATTGCTTTATCAACAACATCATCGGGAATTTCTGAATTATGTTTATTCTTCAGATACGCTAGCAAAGCATCCTGATCTTGCAAAAGATAAGCAACGGCTTCTTTATTTCTGCCAATTTGATAGCCATTTTTGAAATAATAAAGAACATCTTCTCTTCCTCTTTTTTTAATTAAAGAAAAAGGAGCCACTGAAGTTAAAACTTCTTCTTTTTCTGCCTCAGAACCACGTTCAAATATAAGCATGGCATATGTTTATCTATAATTGGTTTTCTAATAGGTCTTATCTCTGAATATGTCTCATTACAATTTATATTAATATCTGCAGCCGTAATTCATTTGCTTTTTTTCTACAAAAAAATTGAAAATAAATATTCTGCCAAATGGTAATGCAATTTATATATTTAAAAACAAAAAAAACTTTACCAATTTTATTGATAAAGGTTTTTATACATTTAGTTAACCCATGCTAATCTTTGTTGTTGTGAAATATGACCTTTTGTCTCCCATTTCTCGCCATCAAGAATAAAATCCTTGTTTTGTTGCTTATTTCCGATTTGTAACAAAAAACTTTGGTATATAAGTTTATTCTTATGTACCGATGTGGTAACATATTTCCGAACAACCGACAAAACATCGCCATTTGGCTTAATCTTTTGGATTTCTCGCAATTCATATTCTTTTTTAAAAAATTCTAAAATATATGAATGCTGAACCTTGTTTAGAACAACAAGTTTTAATTCTCCTTCTAATGAATAGAACACTTTGTATGTCCACTGTGTTTCTTTATCATACCCTTCTATCACCAACTGATTGTTGATTTTTTTATAAGGATGATTATACGCCAAATCTTCAACAATGATTTGTCCATCACGAAAACTAACTGGTTTTTTTGTGCTAAACTGTTTCATAAATTTTATATTTTGAATAAGACATAATTATATATTTATTACTAAATAGATATATTACATTTTTGTCTAAAAATCAATAAAAAAACATCTATTTTTAGTAGTAATTCAATGTTAATAATCAAAAAATAAACTCTTGACTTAGAGTACACTCTAAAGATTATGATAAGTCAGATTCTTAAAATTATTGGGGAGAAACAATATGTTTGGATGCGCTATCACCACTTCTGTTTTGGGAAGTTTGGCTGCTTTACTGCTTTTTTTGAGATATTGCGCCTTTTTGCCTTTTGCAATTTGGGCAAAGGTTGCCTACTTTGTTTTATTTATGTTGATAGGCTGCTTACCGATATTTGCAGAATACAACTTTGAACAATATGTCGGTAAATTTTACATTCCCTACCGCTATGTCCTCTATTTCTTGTTCATCACCATGGTCATTTTGTTCAGCCTAACGGTCTTTCGTGACTTGGCTTGGGGATTTTTAAGACTGTTTTCAAGCGAGTTTCATCCCCTTTCCTCCCCCAATTTAATGAAAATCAACCTGATTACCATTGTACTGGCATTCATTGTTGGCGGAATTGCGTTGTATGATGGAACCAAAGTTCCCGAGATAAAATACATTTCTCAAACCAGCGCCAAAATTTTGCAAGATAAAAAAATCGTACTATTACCAGATTTGCACTTACATCGTGCATTGTCTTTAAAGAAATTGCAAGGCATTGTCGATAAAACCAATGCTCAAAATCCCGATGTCATTTTGCTCATTGGCGATATGATTGATGATGAAATTGCTCGCGTTTCTGAACAACTGAATGTTTTGAAAGGCCTCAAAGCCAAACATGGTGTTTATTTTGTTTCCGGCAACCACGAGTTTTATCACGATTTCAAAAAATCCACTCAAGCCTTGCAAAATTTGGGCTTCAAACTATTGGAAAATGAAGGCGTCAGCTTGAGCAAAGACTTATATTTGGGCGGAATTCCCGATATTCATTCGCGTTACTTAAGCGGCAAAAATTATGATTTGAATAAAACTTTTGCTCAAGCTAAACCAGAGCAATATAAAATTTTGATGTCACACACCCCCGGAAACTTTAAAGAAACCCCGTTTGACCTGGAAGTTTCCGGACACACCCACGGCGGTCAAATTTTTCCGTTTGTCTTTTTCATCTACGCCCATGCGCCTTATGTTGCCGGCTGGTATGATTTGAATGATGCTGCTAAGATTTATGTTTCCAGAGGTGCCGGACAATGGGGGCCGCAAATGCGCTTTTTGGCTCCGTCTGAAATTGCGGTTTTAGAGCTTAAAGCTTCTGAGGAGAATAAAATAATGAAAAACAATCAAGAAAAAGCCAAAGTTTATTTCACCTCCGAAATCACACCTGAAGCTTTGGTCAACATTTACAATAAAGTCAATCAAAATATCCAAGGCAAAGTTGCCATCAAATGGCACTCCGGCGAGCCTCACGGCCCGAATATTTTACCCATTCCGATGGTAAAAGCCATTCAAGCCGCTATTCCTAACAGCAATTTGGTAGAAACCAACACGCTTTATGAAGGCGGACGCCATACTACCGAACAACACCGAAAAACCTTAAAAATCAATGGTTGGGATTTCTGCAAAGTAGATATTATGGACGAGTTTGGTAATGTTATGTTGCCGGTTAAAGGTGGCAAACATTTCAAAGAAATGTCCATGGGTAAAGGCATTTTGGATTATGATTCTATGCTCGTTTTGACCCACTTTAAGGGACACCCGATGGGTGGTTTCGGCGGCTCAATTAAAAACATTGCCATTGGCAACGCGGATGGCAAAATCGGCAAAGCCATGGTTCACGGCGCAGATGAACATAGCCTTTGGAACGCCACTCAATCGAGATTAATGGAAAACATGGTTGAATCAGCCAAAGCCACGCTCGACCATTTTGGCAACAAAATCACTTATATTAACGTGTTGCGCAATATGTCGGTCGATTGTGATTGCATGGGGACCGCCGCCGCCAAGGTCAAAATCCGCGATTTAGGCATTTTGGCATCAACCGATATTGTAGCGCTTGACCAAGCCTCAATCGACTTATTGATGCAACAGCCTGAGACCGAATTGCATGATATTAAAGAGCGCATCTTGAGCCGCGAAGGCCTTCACCAATTGGATTATGCCGAAGAAATAGGATTGGGAACAAGAAATTATGAGCTCATCAATTTAGACACCAAACCTTCGGGCTATGACCAAGCCATTACAGCTGTTAAAAACGGCAAGGCTTCGGCCTTAGTCGTCAAAGACAATCAAGTAGTAGCTCAAGCCAACGGCAAAGGCATTATGCCGGTGTTAGAAATTTATGACAATCAGCCGGATAGCTTGGAAGATGGCTCCCTGATTGACAAAGTCATTGGTCGTGCAGCAGCTTTCATCGCCATTGAAGGCAAAGTTCGCACGGTTTATGGAGACATTATGAGCAAAGAAGCCTTACATTTGTTACAACAACATCACATTCCGGCAACCTATGGCCAGCTTGTGCCGCAGATTTTGAACCAAGCCCAAGACGGCCTCTGCCCCATGGAACAAACCGTGATAGGCATTCAAAACCCCAAGGAAGCTATCACCTTGCTCAAAGGCAAAATCAAACAAATGCAAAAATAAGCTAAAGCCCCGACAATCAATCGGGGCTTTTTTTATCTTTTAACTTCATAACCGTGTTTATCAATATAAAACCAATGTGGGCTCTGCCAAGTGTGATATTCTCCGTGTGAACCGGAAACCTCAGTTTGCTTTCCTTCATACGTTACTTTAGCGGTTCCGTTATGAAAAGGATGCGCAAATGCAAATCTGGGTTCTATCACAACCTGACCGTCTGGCGTTGCATACCCGATTTTTTGTGTTTTTGGATCAACAATCCGCACCAAACCATCTTGCACATAATCCTCACCATTATCATAATGATAAACTTCATAATGGTGCCCTATATGGCAACCGCAAAGCAAAAACACACATACTAAATAAATATATTTCATAACAACCTCCTTTTTATTAAAGAATATACTTTTTTAATTAAAAAAAATAAAACAAAGTCACAAATTTTTATTGCCAAAATAAAAAACCCTTTCTATGATGCTCCGGATTTTAAATTTAATGGAGAAAACAATGACCTATATCAAATCACTGCTCCCCAAAATAAATAATTATCGTTGGTGACTCGGCATTCTTTTAACCGCGTTTGTCGCCGGCGCCGCAACCTATATTTCAGGCACACCCTTAATGCACAAACTCGGTTTAAGCACCTTAACCGTTGCCATCATCTTAGGCATCATTCTCGGCAACACTTGTTTTAAGTTCGTTGCGCCGACATGCGGTATCGGTGTGGATTATTCCAAAAACTTATTGTTGCGTCTGGGCATCATCCTATATGGTTTTCGCATCACTTTTCAGCAAATTTATAACATCGGCTGGCAAGGCGTGGTCATGGACATTATCGTTGTTTCGGTCATTTTTTGCAGTGGTTTTTACATGGGCTATAAGCTTTTCCGCTTAGACAAGAAAACCGCAGCCTTAATCGGTGCCGGTAGTGCCATTTGCGGAGCCGCTGCCGTCATGGCTACCGAGCCTGTGGTTCGTGCTCAAGCCCACAAGGTCAGCTTGGCCGTTGCCACTGTTATCATCTTCGGCACTTTGTCCATGTTTCTTTATCCCATATGTTTTCCTTATTTACAGATGAGCGAGGCTCAATACGGCGTATATGCCGGCGCCACCATTCATGAGGTGGCCCAAGTTGTGGCGGCCGGAAATGCCGTAAGCGAAACTGCCACTGCCACCGCTGTTATTGTCAAAATGTTCCGTGTCATGCTTTTGGTGCCGTTTTTGCTGATTCTTTCCGCCACATTCAAATTAAAAGCTGCCAACAAACAATCCGGTTGTTTGAAGAGTATTCCGTGGTTTGCTGTCATGTTTATTGTTGCCAGCGGCATTAATTCACTACAAATCATACCGGCGAAACATATCAAAATCATTGAAATTATCAGCACTTACTTATTAGCCATGGCTATGAGTGCCCTTGGTTTGCGTACACATATCAGCGCCATTCGTCAAGCCGGCGTCAAACCTCTGCTATTGGCTTCCATTTTGTTTGGCATACTCATTATCTTAGGCTATGTACTAACTTACACATTTATCAAATAATATTGGCAAAAAAAAGATAGAATTTTTCACTATATATTTACAAAATTGCCTTAATAGATAGATAAATGAAAAAAAAGCAATGGGAGAAAACATGACAAACATCGGCATAATCGGTACCGGAATATTTGGCACAGCATTAGCATTAACAGCCACTCGAGCTGGGAACAATGTTCTTTGCTGGGATAGAAATTCAGAAGTTGTAGCTTCAATCAAAAATAAACACCTTAACACAACCCATCTCCCTAATATCCCTTTACCCGAAAATATTGATGCCACAAACAATATTAAAGACATTTTTGACTTTGCCGATATTATTTTACTGGTTGTTTCCGCCCAAGCCACCCGTCAGGTCTTGCAAAATATCAAACCTTTTATCAAACCGAGCACGATTATTGTTTTCTGCGCCAAAGGCATTGAGATGGAAAGTGGTAAAATGCTTTCTGAAATTGCCGCAGATATCATTCCAGACACAACCATTGCCGTTTTATCCGGACCCGGCTTTGCCGTTGACATTGCTGAGTGCAAATTGGCCTCTGTCACCATAGCCTGCGCAGAAGAAGGAATAGCTCAAAATCTAACCAAAATTTTAGGCACAAAATATTTTCGCCCATATAGCACTAAAGATATTATATCCCCGCAAATCGGCGGAAGCGTCAAAAATGTCATAGCCATCGCATCCGGAATTGTTGAGGGAGCTCATCTCGGCGATGGTGCCAGAGCTGCGCTCATCACTCGCGGCTTGGCTGAAATGGTTCGTCTCTCCAAATCATTAGGTGGTAATCTAACCACTCTTATGGGAATGTGTGGATTAGGCGATTTGGTTCTAACAGGAAATTGCCCTCAATCACGCAATTTTAGTTTAGGTTACGAAATCGGAAGCTGTGGCAATGCCGCACAAGTGTTACAAAAAAACACCCGTACGGTTGAAGGTATTTATACCGCCAAAGCAGTCTTAAATTTAGCTCAAAAGCTAAATGTTGACATGCCTATATGCCATGCTGTTTGCCAAATTTTATTTGAAAATCTATCCATAAACAAAGCCATGGAAGAACTCATGTCCCGCCCCTACAAAGAAGAAGGATTTTAAATTAAACAAAAAAGATTGTTTTTTTGTCAAAATATGCTATTATAAAATTATGGTTTATATTAAACAGGACGTAAAACCATGGACAACAAAGAAGAAAGATTAAAAAAGCTCAGACAAAAAGTCCATAAAATTGCCAAGGGCTTAAAAGAATTTATTCCCGAAATTTCCGGTGCCGCCATCGGTGCCGCTTTCGGCAATCCTGTAGTTGGCGCGGTGGTTGGTTCTGCCGCAAAAAAACTATTAGAGGCTTTCATAAAAGCCAAATCCAAACCGTCCGATTTGGATGAAGCCATGAAACAAAATATTGAAAGATTTTCAAATTGCACCATTGTGGCCTCAGGAACGACCAAGAAAAAAACACCAGAACCCGAGATGTATCAGTTGAATGCCGAAGACTTAAAAAACTTCAATTGCACTTTAAGTCCACAAGAAATCGCCAATAAAATGTTCAAAAACAATTTCACCAGATAAAAAAACAACATAAAAAAAGAGGTTAAATCAAAATGATTTAACCTCTTTTTTTTGTCTTTTACCGCCAGAACAAATTAATTAAAGATATAAAATAATGTTCCTCTCGTAAAGAGAACGGATGTTTCGGGTCTTCATTTTTACGACGAATTTCCAACATCCGCTCCAGAGGAAGAACCAATTTTCCGCTCAAACCGGCATCAATCAGTTCTTGGGCATGTACGTGCAAAATCATAAATGTTTTCTCGCTTATCCAATCTCCCTTGAACATAAAGTCGAACATCAGAGGATGCGGCATCACACCTCGCTCAAAACATTCTTCAATTTTTTTGAACATGAATGCTCGAACAGCTTGATAATTTTCCCCCTTTCCATGCTCATTATAAGTGTTAAGCATAGCAAGAGCTACTTTCCCGAAAAATTCATAATCTGCTGTAACAGTATCCCAATCAAAAATAAGTTCATAATAACTCATGGGAATAGGCACATCTGTCTTTTGCATCTCTGCCACTGCGGCTAAGGCTTGTTCTATTGTTTTCTTCTTCAGTTCTTTAATTTTTTCAGAACTTTGAACTTGTTTAACAAACCTTTTGACCGTTTCAAAATCATTACCTTGCATCAAAGATGCAAAAGATTTTTTGCGCAAATCAGAAGACAACTGAGATAAAAATTTGCGTTCTTCAGCCGTCAAGCTTCGTGTAACTTCTATTGTTCCTCTGTCAGGATGTCTTAGTTTTGAAATATGTCTGTATATTTCTTCAAAGGTTTTTCCTTCATTAAACATCTGATAAGCAACGTTTTTAAATTGAGGTTCAAGCCCATTGATATAGGCTTCTTTTAATATTTCATCCATAATAAAAAAATTAAAAATTTTACAAACTTCTCATAAAATACATCAAAAAGGCTCTACACGCAAGACAAAAATTTGACAAAATATATTTTTTAAGATATAAAAGCCACAATTTAATATTAAAAAACAAATTATGATGGAAAAAATAATTATTTCTTTGGGAATTTTGCTTTTTATTATCATCATACGCAAAATAACCCAATACAGACAACAAATTAAGTATCAAAAAGAATTGCAGCAATTCATCCGTGATCGCTCAGATTATTACGCCAATGAACGGCAAAAAGTAATGAATCACTATCGAGAAAAAATAATTTCTGGTCAAATGGATATTTTTTCAGCCTTAAAAGACACTGCAAAGCTACTGGCTTTTAACAGAGGTGGTGAAGATAGCTGGAAACAAGAATTTGCGGCATTTAAGAAAGAGATGCAACAATATCTTTAAAAACAAAAAAACGTCATCAGAAAAAAATTCTGAATGACGTTTTTTTTTAGTTTTAAGGTTTACAAAATGATGTGAGGTACAAAATGAGCCATATCATCGGTAATGCGAGATGATGTCTCACGAATACCTAATCCGCAAGCCTCTCCGCCAATCACCCAGCTACCAAGAATAGGATGTTTTCCCTGATAAGACGGAATATCTACCAATTGCTGATAAATATGCCCCTCTTTTCCATATTCTCCATCCGATTTTTCAATACATGTACCGAGTTTGACCAGCTCAATATTTGCGCCTTCGCGAGAAAAAATCGGCTTTTTACAATATGAACGCAATTTAGCTTTATCTTCTTCGCGATAAGTCGGCAAAATATAAGGACTATTGGGGAACATTTCGTACAAAATCGGCAACATAGCCTTGTTGCTCATCAATGCTTTCCATAACGGTTCTATCCAACACATCTCGGTTTTACAAGCCTCCATACACTTATGAAACATTGTTTCTAAAGGATAGAGCTTGAACATACAGTTAACCGGTTCTGTTCCGCAATAAAGTGAACCATTTTGAAAATTAAGTTCTTCAAAATCCATCGCAACCGTATGCAACCCTGCTTGAATTGCCGTATGTTGAATATATTCCGTTGTGCTGTTATCTTCCAAGCAATCTACAAGTGAACCGAAATAATAGGTATCACACTTGTAAACCTCATGAATATCTTTCCAAGACTGAATCAAAGCTTCATGAATGGAATTAAACTGGTCGGCATCTGGAAAAACATCCTCTTTCCACTGCCATTGTACCAAAGCAGACTCAATCAACGTCGTTGGTGTATCGGCATTAAATTCCAAAAGTTTTGGCACGCCGTTTACCCAAGCAAAATCAAAACGCCCATACAATGACAAGTCGTCTTCTTCCCATGAACGACGAATGGCTTCGCGCATTTCATTGGGAATGCAAAGCATATTGAGCTTAACATCATCATACAAACAAGCTTCAGTTGCTTGACAATACATATCATAGCATTCATTGGTTGCTTTTTCGAGCTCGTTTATTTCGGCCATAGAAAAGCGATAATATGCATCCTCTAACCAATAATCTTGATAAAACTGAAAACCAACATTTTTTAGCTTTTCCTCGTAATTTTGACGAGGTTTAATCTGAATTCTTTCCATATACAATCAAAAAAAATTAAGCACTGAAAGAAGAACGAGAACCTGAACTAAACACTTTTCCTGAAGGAGAAGGTTTGGAACTGTTACTTGGACTGAAAGATTTTCCCGAACTAGTTGAGTTTGGTTTAACAGAAGGTTTATATGCAGATTGAGGAATACTTGCCGGCGGAGTCGTTGCTATTCCGCTTGAGTTTGTCCACGAACCTGTTCCCGGATAATAGTTATAAGCAGCCCCGCTGCTGTAACCTGAAGAATGATAAGGATAAACCATCCAATATCCGCCACCAGAGTTATAAACCCATCTGTTACCATTTTCATCTTCTTTTTCTTCCTTATCTTTTGGATTTTGCGGAAGAAACGGCTTTGAAGTACATGCAGAAAGAAACAAAGATAAACCTGCTGCTACAACGAAAAAAGGTAATTTTCTTTTCATAATAAATAACTATTTAATTAAACATAAAGGTATTAAAAACCGAAACAAAATACCATAAAAGCAACCTGTGGTCAACAACATTTATCTATATTAAATTTTATGAATATTAATAACTCCTAAATACTTTTTGCCTATATTTAAGGCATTATATATGAGTGAATATATGAGCATCTGTTATCATAGCGGCAAGCAACCCGTTTTTTGCTGACAGGAAGGCGAGTTTCATATATAATATTCTCGACACTAACTTTTTGGGAGGGTTTGTACTATGAAAAAGTTGTTGCTTAGTCTACTGTTTTCCATAAGTACAATAAGCCAAACCATGGCCGCTCCAACCACCGCTCCGACAAATTATCCTGGTTCAACCGGTTTTTGGAGCTGGTTTGAGGGAATGAACGCTCTAACGGTAGTTTTTGCCAGCTTATGCGTTTTTGCCATTGCTTATCGTATTTACGGAATTTTCGTAGCCAGTAAAGTTTTGCGTCTTGATGCCAACCGTGTTACTCCGGCTGTTAAATATGCCGATGGACACGACTACGTCAAGACCAATAAAAACGTTTTGTTCGGTCACCACTTTGCCGCTATTGCTGCTGCCGGTCCATTGGTTGGTCCGGTTTTGGCTGCTCAATTTGGTTTTATGCCCGGCGCATTGTGGATTTTGGTCGGCTGCGTTTTAGGTGGTGCCGTTCATGATATGGTTGTTATATTTGCTTCTGTCCGCCACAAAGGCGAAAGCTTGGCAACCATTGCCGAAAGAGAAATTGATCCTTTCACCGGAACCATTGCCGGTTTTGCCGTCTTGTTCATCTTGATTTTGACCTTAGCTGGTTTGTCTTTGGCTTGCGTCAGCGCCATGCACAATGCTCCTTGGTCATTATTCATTGTTGCCATCACCATGCCGATTGCCATTTTAATGGGCTTGATTATGCGCTACAAAAAGAACGGCGGTGTTACACTTGCAAGTGTAATCGGTATTGTTTTATTGGTCATTGGTATTATCTCCGGTCACGATTTGATGAAACCCGAAAACTTGGGCTGGATGTTTGATTGGGACAAAGACACTGTTTCCATTGCCATTCCGCTTTATGGTTTTGTGGCTTCTGTTTTGCCGGTTTGGTTATTGTTGGTTCCGAGAGACTATTTGTCCACCTATCTTAAAATCGGTACCATTGTCATGTTGGCATTAGGTATCGTTTGTGTACACCCAACCATCACCATGCACATGTTCACCCCGTTTATTTATGGTGGCGGACCGGTTATTAATGGACCTGTATTACCGTTCATTTTCATCACCATTGCTTGCGGTGCCATTTCTGGTTTTCATGCCATCATCGGTACCGGAACAACTCCGAAAATGATTGGTAATGAAAAAGAAATTTTGTTCGTTGGTTACGGTGCAATGTTGACCGAAGGCTTCGTTGCCATGATGGCTTTGATTGCTGCCTGCACCATGATGCCGGGCGACTACTTTGCCATCAACGCTTCTCATGATGCTTATCAAGCCTTGCTTGCTGCACACCCGAACTTTGCCGTAACAGACTTACCTTACTATGAAGAACACATTGGTATCGACTTGCATGGTCGTACTGGTGGTGCTGTTTCTTTGGCTGTTGGTATGGCTCACATTTTCAGAAACATTCCGTATATGGATCACTTGGTTGCCTACTGGTACAACTTTGCGGTTATGTTTGAAGCTGTGTTCATTTTAACTGCCGTTGATGCAGGTACCCGTGTTGGTCGTTTCTTCTTGCAAGAAATGCTCGGTAAAGTAATGCCTAAATTCAACAACAAAGAATGGATGCCGGGTGTTATTTTAACCAGTGCTGTCTTCACTTTCCTGTGGGGCTATCTGGTTTATACCGGCAACATTTCAAGCATTTGGCCTTTGTTTGGCTTGAGCAACCAATTGTTGGCTGCTTGCGCTCTGATTGTTTGCACCACCATGTTACTCCGCCTCAACCGCGGCAAATATGCCCTCACGGTTGCCATCCCCGGAATTTTCATGGTTGTTGTAACTTTCTGGGCCGGTTATTTACAAGTATTCACCCAATACTTGCCGGCAGGACAAACCTTGCTTGCCGTTCTTGGCATGATTGTCATGTTCTTAATGGTTATCGTTTTAGTCGGAGCTTTCCGTAAATGGGCTAAGCTGATGAAGATTAAAACCACCGTTAAAGATGAATATGGTGAAGATGTCAAAGCATTGGCTGTTGAATAAACAAGAGCAAACACAAAAAAAATCCCTCGGGAATTTCCGAGGGATTTTTTTTGAACATTTAAGGCTTATGGAATATAAACCGTATGCAGCATATTGGTTCTTCCCTTTGTATTCAAAGGAAAACCGGCTGTAATGATAATATGATCGCCAGACTTTGCCAAACCGCTTTCTTTGGCAATTTTAATGGCAACATTTTCAATTTTATCAAAGCTTTTGAAACCTTCTTTATTGATAAAACTTTTAACGCCCCAAACCAGCGCCATTTGGTGAGCCACTTTTTCATCCGGTGTAACGGCAATAATCGGCAAATTCGGACGTTCTTTAGCTGCCAAAAATGTTGTAAAACCGGAAGACGTAAAAGTAACAATACCAACAACATTTTGCAAAACAGAAGCCACTTCGCTGGCGGCAAAAGTGATTGAATCTGCTTCGCCGCAACAACATTGTTTTTGACGAGAACGCTCCATCAAAGAATAGAACAAATCATCTTTTTCCACTTGCGTGATAATATTATTCATCATTTGCACGGCTTCAACCGGATATTTTCCGGCAGCGGTTTCGGCTGAAAGCATAACGGCATCAGCACCATCAAAAACAGCAGTTGCCACATCGGAAACCTCTGCTCTGGTCGGTGTCGGATTATTAATCATCGATTCGAGCATTTGTGTTGCCACAATCACCGGACGAGCATATTTGCGGCAGCAAGAAACAATGCGTTTTTGCAAAACCGGAACGGTATAAATCGGGCATTCAACACCCAAATCACCGCGAGCCACCATAATTGCATCCGATTCTTTGATAATATCTTCCAACTCATCAATGGCGCTCGGTTTTTCCAATTTACTAACCAACATGGCTTTGCCACCGATAAGTTTTTTAGCTTCACGAACATCTTCTGCTTTTTGTACAAAAGACAAACCGATCCAATCGACACCAAGTTTCAAAGCAAATTTCAAATCTTCTTTATCTTTTTCGGTAATGGCAGAAATCGGCAGCTGTGTATTGGGAAGATTAACTCCTTTATGAGCTGACAAAAAGCCCGGAACGACAACTGTTGTCTCGGCATAATCTGCTCCAACTTTATCTACATGAAGCTTAATATTACCATCATTTAAAAGCAAATCATCACCGACTTTAAGAGCTTCAAAAATTTCTTTATGAGGCAAATTAACGCGTTTTTCATCACCTGGGGTTTTATCCAAATCCAAACGGAAAGACTGTCCTTCTCTCAAATCGACACCCTTACCGTTATCAAAAATACCGACACGCAATTTTGGACCTTGCATATCAGCTAAAATTGAGATGAAACGACCTTTTTCTTTTTCCAGTTTACGAATAAAATTAACGCGTTCTTTATGTTCTTCGTGCGTTCCGTGGCTAAAGTTAACGCGGAAAGCATCAACGCCGGCATCAATCAACTTTTCAATCTGCTCTTTACTTGCAGAAGATGGACCGATTGTCGCCAAAATTTTTGTTTTAGTTCTTTGCGGCATATTTTATCCCTCACAATTAAATATAACTGTTTGCACTATACAGCAAATTAAAAAAAAAGCATTAAAATTTAGCTAAGTTATGCAAAAAAGATTTTACTTGTCAAAAAAACAAATGCTTGCTATTCTCATTGCCAATGTGGATAAAAAATTTTTAAGGAGATTTAACATGGCTGATGAAGAAAACAGCAACAATGAAGTTGGCGGAATTGCCGCTGACAGATTGCGTTCTTTAATTGAAAGAATTGAGCGTTTGGAAGAAGAAAAAGCCGCTATCGGTTCAGATATCCGCGATGTTTATGCTGAAGCAAAATCAGCCGGTTTTGATGTCAAAATCATGCGTGCCATCATCAAGTTGCGCAAAATGAATGCTGCCGACCGCGATGAACAAGAATATTTGTTGGATGTATACAAAAAAGCATTAGACATCTAAAAAGAAATAAAAAAAAATTTAAAGGATAACCGCCGGTTATCCTTTTTTTTTGCACTCGAACCCTTGTTGACACAATCGACAAAATGTGCTATTTTTATTTCTGCTAAATAAGAATTATTAATATTATTGTAAAATAGAGGAAGGGCCTAGGAAACCCACGCGCCTCAGAAAATAAAGACGAAAAAAATAAAAAAAATGGGAACTTATATTACAGTTTCAGCGTTGTTGTCAGTAGTTTTTGCCATATTTTTTATGGCAGGTAATTTATCGCAATTAAAAAACAGCCAAACATGGATAAGCGGTGCAATCCGCACTGCCATAACATTTGGGATTTTGCTACTGATAAACTGGTATTTTACCCCTGCATTAGCCTGGGATAGAAGCGCTATTTATTGGGAATTGCTCTTAGTATTGGTGCTTTGTCTTCCACATTTGGATGAAGATGAGGACTTCACCATAAACAGTAGTGCCGCAATCGGTCTGATTGTTACTATTCTGGGCATGTGTACAACAAATATCATGTCTGGAAGATGGGTACATAGAGAAAGACACAACTCTCTCATTGAAATGAGCAACAATGATTATGCGATGATTATGCAGGATTCTGCTAGCATCTCCATTAATCAGGATTCTCTTTTCAATGAAAGCATTTCTCCTGTTTCTTTGGAGAAAATGCGAGTAGTGTCTCCAGATGTTGCCTATCAACTAGCTGAAACCGTCATGGGGCAAATCCCCGCTTACGGTTCTCAGTACGAGATTGGTGAAATGTCATTGCAATCCATAACCGGTGAATTTGATATTACCGATGGATTAGGCAAAAATTATCATTTGTCTTTTGACAATGATTTTATTTACGTTGCTCCGCTCGAATTTCGAAGCTACTGGAAATGGAGCGAGGTTAACGGAATCTCACAAGCGTACATCATTGTAAGCGCTACCAATGAAAATATGTATCATTTGGTAACAGCTGTCAACGGTCAAACTCTGCAGATGCAGTATTTGCAATCAGCTTGTTTTGATAAGGAATTGCGTCGTTATATACGTTATTCCGGATTCATGGGCAAGATTGCCGATAACGGTATCCAAATTGACGGAAACGGCCGCCCATACAATATCTTCGCCAAAATTGAGAACCAGATTGGCTGGAGCGGAGATAAGGTGGTTGGTAGTATTGTCATTGATATGCAGAGTGGTGAAATCAAAGAATATTCTTTGGATGAAACACCAGATTTTATCGATGTTGTTCAGCCGGAAGATTTAACATGGTCTTTAGTTTATAAACGCTATGATTTGATTCATGCTTTTATAGACTTATCTGATAAAGACCGCCTGCGTCCAAGTGACGACATGCAAGTCGTTTACGGTCAGAAAGAGTGTTGCTACTACAGCGGTTTGACTTCCGTTGGCAAAGATGGCTCAACTTCAGGCTTTATCTTGGTTAATGCCAAGACAGGTATCGGAACATTTTACAAAATGTCTGGTATTGATGAAAAAAGAGCAGAAAGCGCTATCCAAGCTCACGAATGGACGGCGAAATATCCGTCGTATGAGGTTGGCAAAGCCGTTATGTACAATATCGGTGGACTACAGACATACTATGCTCCAATCGTCAGCGGTCGTAAGATAGTAGGACATGGTTTCTGTTATCTGAAAAACGTTAACGTTGTCGGTGCCGGTAAAACCAAAGAAGAAGCTTATGCTGCTTATATGCGTGCTTATCATATGAGTATGCAACAAGTTTCTTTACCATCAGACGGTAACGATATTGCCGGTGAAGTACTGACCGTGAAGAAAATCCGTCAGGAAGGCAGCCGCTATAATTTCTTGTTTGAAGAATATGAAGGAAAAACCTTCTATGCTTTCTCAGAAATTGTTCCGGAAGTTCGCTGGATTGACAAAATAGGTTCTAAAGTTAAAGTTGATTTCCGTATGAGTGAGGATAAAGAAATCCCCATTAAAAACATTACGGAAGTAAACAAATAACTTTCCCATAAAATTAAAAGCCGTGATTTAAAACATCACGGCTTTTTTTGTGTTCTTTTAGAAAAAAATATTAAGCAACGACATCAGCTTCATAAGCATAAACAATTTGGCTGTCTTCATCAGTTTCGCCAACTTTCAATTCACAAACCAATAATTTATCTTCATCTTGCAAACTGTCTAAAATATTATCGTCAATGCCTTCGAGCAAAATCTCGTCATTTTCATTACGAACCAAAACGGCGGATTTTTCATTCATATCAATTTCAAAACGGGCGTCATGCGGCTCACTTTCCTGAGCATGAAGCAACAACATCACTTCATCTTCTTCATTGACAATAAAATCATAAGTGTTCAATTCATTTTCATCCATTTTTCCATCCTCATATGTGGAATTAACCTTCTTGTTTAGTCATACTATACAACTCATATGTTAATATTTAGATAAAAAAAGATGAAATCTTTGCCTTTATCAATTATCATACGGGCAAAGAAAGGATTTTTTCGCATGCAAACTTTACTAAATAAAATTGTTGAACTGCTCAAATGGCCTGTTGCCATATATATGTTGCTGTCTTTGCCGGCCTTTGTTCAATCCATTTCATATTTTCGCATCAATAACATTCCAACCATTTCTCTGATTGGCGGTTTTTTAGCTTTCTTCATTATCCGCGGTTTTATGGATAATGAAACCAAAACAACCATGGAAATTGCTGCTCACGAAATGACCCATGCGTTTTTTGCCTTATTAACTTTGCACAAAGTCAAAAGTTTGCGTGTTAATCCGGAAAATGACGGCGGAGCCATGACCTTTGAAGGTCCGGCCAATTGGTTGATAATTATTGCGCCCTACTTTTTTCCGCTTTTTGGAATGTGTGTCATGTTTGGCATTTCAATCTACACACATTATTGGGAAACAAATTTCATTTTAAGCCTAATTATGGGATTTTTTATTGGCTATCATGTAGATACCGTCACTTCTCAAATTCATGAAAAACAAACTGATTTACCCAAAGTTGGTTACAAATTTTGCTTTGTATTTCTTCCGGGAGCAAATCTTTGGGCAATTGGTTCCATGGCTGCATTCAACAGCCGCGGTTGGGACGGTTTTTGGATTTATCAAAATCTGATATCTCAGCTCAACAACCAAAATATCATTTTGGCTCAAAGATATATTTCAAATATATTCTAAAGAGCAAGCATCCGCATCAAAATGCACTTTTTCTCCAAGCGGCAAAACATAGCGGTCGGGAATATGACCATATGCAAAATCTGTGATTATTGGAATTTGCTTTGATAAGAGCAATGGCAATTCTTGCAATATATCTTCCACCGCACCATCTTGTGCATCAAAAGGATTGCAGTTTGTAAATTGTCCAAAAACAATTCCTGCCACATTTTCAAACTCTTTTTGTTGCAAAAGCTGTGTCAGCATCACACCAATTTTATAAGACTTTTCTCCCACATCTTCCAGAAGCAAAATTTTGCCGTTCAAATCAGGCATATAAACCGTGCCTAAAAGATTTCGAAAAGTGCTTAAACACCCACCGACCAAAATACCATCAGCTTTACCTGAAATCAGCGTCTTTCCGTTTTTTAGTTTCTGTTTTTCTCCGCTTAAAACGGCCTCTAAAGACTTTTTGGTAAAATCAGAAAAATGCCCATTTTTAAAATCATATTTCAAAGAAAATCCGGTCACGCTTGAACATTGTGTTTGCGCATAAATACCATTTTGCAAAGAAGTATTATCACTCAATCCAAAAATCGGCTTAGGATTTTTTCTAATCAAATCATAATCCAAAAACGGCAAAACTCTTTGTGAACCGCAACCACCTGCCGTGGTAAAAATAGCTTTGATTTCATCATCGGCAAAAAAGCCATTCAAATCAGCGGCTCGGTCAACATCTTTTCCGCCCATGTAGAAATATTTATCTAAAACATGGTTACCGATAACCGGCTTCAATCCCAAAGATTTCAAGTATTCCAGCGCCGGAGCAATTTCATCCAGACTATCAATAAAACCTGCCGGAGATGCAATACCGACCTTATCTTTGGGATGGAGCTGTACCATAATTATAATTCTCCTAAAATTTTGCGGCTAAAATCAGGTAATGTATTATCACGAGCACCCATAATAATGATGCGATCGCCTGATTTTGCTTGTTGCAAGATAAACTTCTCAACATCATCTCTCTTCGGAATATAATGAGCGTTTACACCAAGTTCTTGAGCTACTTTAATTAAATCTTCAGAAGAAATAGATTTATCTGCCGTTCCGCCGATAAAATAGATATCAGGCATAACCAAAATATCATTTTTGCCCAAATTCTTAGCAAAAGCCTTTATAATATCTTTACCTGTCTGCTTCATCGGTGCAAATCCATGTGGCTGAAACATCACAATCAAACGTCCATCATAATCTTTCAACGCCGCAACAGAAGCAGCAACTTTATCCGGATTATGAGCAAAGTCATCAATAAGAGTAATGTTGTTTTTTGTTCCAACTAACTCTAAACGACGTTTAGTACCTAAAAATCCTTCCAAAGCTTGAGCGGCTTCAAACTTATCAACCCCAAGCAAAGAACAAGTTGCAATTGCAGCCAATGCATTAGCCACGTTAAAACGTCCAATAAGATTAAGCTTAAATGTTCTGCCGTCCAATACATATGTTGTACCACCGGCAATAGCCTTAATATCGGTTGCATAAAAATCTGCTTGAGAATTTTCAATTGAGAATGTCAAATTTTTAATATTTGGATTTTTAATATCACGGCAAAATTCACAATCAGCATTAACAACCAAACCATACTTGCAACGATTTGCAAAATTTTGGAACAAGACCTTAAGTTCATCCATAGATTTATGATCTTCGCCGATATTATTGATTAAACCAATATAAGGATTATATTTTTCAATAGTACCATTACTTTCATCAGCTTCAATCACACAAATATCACCTTCATTATAAATGACATTTGGAATACCTTTTTTATCCATATAATTAATCAGATATCCACCATCAATCATACAAGGTTTTTTGCCCAGAGTATCCAGAATATATCCGACCATAGCCGTGGTTGTTGTTTTACCAGAAGTTCCGCTTACGGCAATATTATATTTATATTGATGAAAAAGCTCTGCTAACAAATCGGGACGAGTTTTGATAACAATATTTTTTTCTTTAGCCACTCTAACATCGGCAATAGTATCTTCAACCGCTGTAGATGCATATAAAACATCCAAATCATCGGTAATACCGGATCCATCTTGGGGATATATCTTGATTCCTAAAGATTCGAGAGCCTTTTTTCTATCCTCATCCAAACCATTATCAAAAGCACGATCTGAACCGCGCACTTCGTTTCCTTTTAATGCCATAATCTGAGCCAAAGCACACACTCCGTTACCGGAAATGCCGCAGAAACTTATTTTAGCCATTTTGCTTTTTCCTTCATTTATAAAATATTTAACGTTTCATTTTCTCTTTCTTGGAGAATATTTAAGTTTTTATAGTCAATGACAATATAACTTTTTCCTTCTCCGTCAACATTTAAAGCCAGAGCAGCTCCGATTCCGTTTCCTTCAAAGGTGCTATACAAAGTAGCTGTACCTTGTTGTAACTGAGACAAGAAATTCGGGTTTCCCATTTTTTCGGGAACTTGTTCTGTTTGAATTGTTTTTCTTCCGTTCTGCATCACTTCTTTTTCCACCGTTTTCATTGCCGGCGTATAAAAATCTTTTTGTTTTCCATATTTTTTATTAAGCAAGCGAGCATACATTTCATATTGACGCAATCCCTTAGAGGCATTTGGATTATCTTCTATAAAATCTCCATAAGCAACAATTCGCCACAACTCATTTTCTTCACCAAATGTCAATTGAATGGTTCTGAAACCTTTGGCATCAACCGGAAGTTGGCTGGCAAAATAAGAATTAACATAATCTTCTTGCTCTGCTTTTTTCAACACCACACCCATATTTTTAATCACTTCAACACTTGCTTTCCACAAAAGTCCAAAAGGAGCAGCGTCCAAATTTTGTGCTTCTTGAGCAACTTCTTTATCACTTGGAGCAGAGGCTGTTCGTTCAATTTTCGGGGCATCAATTTTCAAATTTTTTGTTTTTGTAGTTAATAAAGAACGGGCTGAATCTTGAGCATTTTGCATTTGTTGTTCAAATTTTTGCTGTTCTTTTTGTTTAGCCTCATTTTGTTTCACTTCATCACTGATTAACAAATCTTGATAAAAATCAGCATTACTCTGAGCATAAACATCACTCATCGGAAGCAGACATGACAATGTTAACAAAGCCGTTTTTTTTAACATAATTTCCCCTCACATAAGAAAAAAATTGAACACTGTTCAAGTTTGTTTTATAGTGCTTGTAAAATTTTATAATCCAATTTTATTAACTAATATATAACAATGACACAAATAAAAGACAAGATACATCAAGAATTGTTACTCAAAGGACGCGATCTGGTTGTGCAAAAAGGTGCAGATTTCCTTACGGCACGCAAACTTTCCGATGCCACCGGAGCCTCTATCGGCACCATCTACAATCAATTTGCCAATATGGACAATTTTATTCTGGAACAAAATATGATAACATTAGATTCGCTCTATCAGCACCTATCTGTTTTGTTACCTGACAGCAACCCCTATAAAAATCTCAACCGCTACATTGATGCGTTTGTTTCTTTTGTGTTAAATCAGCCTAATTTATGGTTTTTATTATTCAACTTTCATATCAAAAGCAACCTCAAAAAATATCCCAAACCATATCTTCGCCGCTTGATAAAAATCATCAACCTATGGCGCAAAGAATTTGTAAAAATATTTACATCATTGAGTGCGGCCGAGAGAAAAATTTCATTGCAGGTTTTATGGTTATCAATGTTTTCTTTAAGTTCTTATCTAACCTTAAGTTCGTTTGATAAAATGAACCGCGTTAACAAAAAAAATATATGCAAACTCCTCCTTAACACCTACCTTGCCGGTTTAAGCGTCTTAAAAAAGTAAAAAAATGTTAGAACACATAGAAACAATATATTATCGTCTTTCCAACATATTAAGCTCACAAGCTTTCTTACAAAGTGTGTTGGATAATCGTTTTTACTTAATTTTGATGGTCATTTTTATCAGTCGTTTCAAATATGCCACCTATAAAAGCATGTGGATGTGTGCACTTGTAAATATCCCCGGAACACTCTTACATGAAACGATGCATGCCGTCGTTGGCGGAATTTTAAATGCCCAGCCATGCAATTTTTCTATCTTTCCGAGACGTTCAATGGATGGCGGATACGTTATGGGTTCGGTTGCTTTTCGTAATATCACCGGATACAATGCCGTACCGGCAGCCCTAGCACCACTACTTCTTTTACCGATAGGTTATTACATTGATAAACTTTTACTCCCCATTATGCCGGCCACCCTCGGAAACTATTTTTTATATGTCTTATTGCAAACAATTATCATTGAAAATGCCGTTCCTTCAGTACAAGACATGCGTGTAGCCGGTCACGATTGGTTAGGTGTGATTCTCTATCTTGTCTTATTTGGAGCCTTATTTTTAAGCTGGTTGGATATTGTCTAACGAGACATTCTTGTCTTTTCAATTGAAAGTGTTGTTGTATCTGCAATAATATCGCAACCTTCAACAGCAATTTGCTCAACATGCTTTGGCAGCCCTTTAAGTGATTTCAGATTAGTATAATTTGCTTTCACTGATTTTACCTTAGGTGGCAATTGCGATAAAAATTTTTCATCCAACGCATCATTATTACTGATATTAATTTCTTCCAATGCAGCTTCTTTTGAAAGTCCCAACCCGTTAAAATTAGAAAAACGGGCATTTAATACTTTAACACTTGGTGGAATTTGTTCTCCGATGTTTTTATCAAATTCACTGCAATGAGAAATATCCAAATTTTCACATTCGGGACAATTCAATAAATTTTCCAATGGATTAAAGGATAAATTCAAATTTTTGGTTCGTATCTGCTTAAAAAATTCAGGCAAATTTTTTAACCCAAACCGAGCCAAATTTAAATCAGAGACCAAAAACTTGCCATTTTCATCGCAAGAATATTCACATTTTTGATTTTGCAAAAACTCTTCTGCTGAAGAAAATCTTAGTAGCTTCTGCGGCGCATTATCAGGCAAAATATATGGATTTATCCGATAAATGCCATTTTCTTTGGAACTAAATTCTTCAGCCAAATTTTCTACCGCCTTTCTAAAACCTAAATTATATTCTCCATAATTTTTATTACTATGATAAATCACATTGCCATTTTCATTTGTATATGGAGTTAAAAGAATACGGCTCACTTTCTTCTGCGGATGTTGTGAGTTTATGCCATAAACCACAATACTTCCTTGAGCAATACCATCAATAACGCGATAATGATTAAAATCATCCGCCGAAGTACAATTACGCCAATTTTTATATTCTGACTGTGTTGCCAAAAGATGTGGATTTATAGAAACCACCAAGGTATCAACAGAAAGAGAGTCTGAAGAAACGGCTGATTTTTTCTGCGCAAAATCAATCATTTTTTCAGAACGAGAATATGTTTCTTCCAAACTTGACAAGGCATTTTTTAATTTTTCATCAAAATTATCGGTATGTTGCTTTTGTATCAAATCCGCCACTTGATAAAATAACACCTTATCTCCCAACAAACGCACCAATTTTTTATTCAATTGATTATCCGCAATTGAGCGATTTTTTCTTAGCTCTATCAATTTGGAAAAATCTCGTGATTGTAGCACTTCTGCCAATTCTTTATCAGAAGCTATCTCATCTTTTTGATTAATATCCTTTAGTTGTAATGCTCTTCTGGAGAAAAAAGCACCAACGGAAAAAGATTGTTTTCCATCTTCCAACTTATGGTTTTGCTCATTGTATCGCAAATGAGCCTCACGCGGCAAAACCTCGTTTATCTGCTCCAATCTTTGCGTAATCATATCAAAAGCCGAAAGAGATGTATCAATATGCACATAAACAGTTTGAGCTTTATCAAAACAAGCCGGATAATTAGGCTGCACTTCTTGTCGTTGTTTTAACCCTTCCGACATGGTATTCTGTAAAATATTTTTATATTTATGAGCTCTTTCAAAAAAATTCTGGCAATATTCATGGAGTTTATCAATCGCCTTAGACGACTTAAGAACCGTTTTAACTTCATTAACACAATCATCTAAGGAGATATTATAATTATTAGCCGTATTAAACACACGCAATAACAATGTTTCTGCTTTTTTTTGCTCAGACAAAGAAAAAGAAACGCCACTTTCTTTTAGCAGCATTCTTGCTTGTTCCAATTGTTCTTTCAACAAATTTACATAAATTTCTTTTTGTTCAGATTTATTCAAAATTTTCATATATCAAACTCCAAACTTAAGAACTATTTTAGCAAATTATCCCTCAGATATCAACAATAAGATTATACTCCGATTTTAACCTTTACATCCGAGTTATTTATATTAAAAATAAAAGGAAAAAAAATACATGAAAGCAATACTATAATGAAACAGCTTATAAATCTTTTTTGCTCATTTTTTAAAATAGGCTTATTCACCTTTGGCGGTGGCTATGCCATGCTGCCCTTGTTGCAAGATGAATTGGTTCGTCGTCGTCAATGGACCACCGATGAAGATCTGTTAGATTATTATTCTATCGGTCAATGCACACCGGGCGTAATTGCCGTCAATGTATCCACCTTCATCGGCTACAAACAAAAAGGCATTATCGGCGGTTGCGTTTCCACTTTAGGCATGATCATGCCTTCACTGCTTATCATCACTCTAATTGCCGCCATCTTATCTCAATACATGCATAATCCCTACCTTTCATATGCTTTTGCAGGAATCAGAGTTGCCGTCACGGCTCTAATTGCAGATACGCTGCTGAAATTATGGAAAAAAGGCATCAAAGATAAATGGGGAATCTCCATTTTTCTCACAAGCGTTGTGCTATTGCTTTTGCTCAACCTCTCTGCCATATGGATTGTGGTTTTAGCATCAATTGCCGGAATTCTTATCTATAAATTTATAGAAAAAAGGAAATAAAGCAGATGATATATGTAACATTGTTTTATGAATTTTTCAAAATCGGTTTATTTGCCATCGGTGGAGGCTTGGTTACCGTTCCTTTCTTATTTGATCTTGCAGAAATTTATCCTTGGTTCACCACCAAAGATTTAGCCGATATGATTGCCATTTCAGAATCAACTCCCGGACCTCTTGGGGTCAACATGGCCACTTTTGCCGGTTTCAAAGCTGCTGGTATTAGCGGCGCCATAATTGCAACATTAGGATTAGTCTCTCCTTCTGTCATAATCATCATGCTCATTTCTAAAATACTAAAAAAATTTCGCAATAATATCTGGGTAGATAGCCTATTATCAGGCATACGTCCGGCTGTTATTGCTCTCATTCTTTTTGCCGGATGGGAAGTTGCTAAACTCGCTATAATCGATTGGAAAACCGGACTAATATTTGCAAGCTTTTGGCTGGCAATCCATTTTTATAAAAGAAGCCCCATTTTCTATATCATTATCTCTGCCGGAATTGGCATCATTTTCCAATTATAAACATTCTCAAAAACACATCATATTCGTAAGTCTCAGATAATATTTATCTGGGACTTTTTCTTGATAAAAAATCACCTAATTACACCGCCTTAACATAATATTTTACACATTTACATATTTTGGTTGCAAAAAAAAAGGTTTATTATGAATAGTAAGTGAATCCGAATATTGGACATCTTCTCGTCCTTTTATGAGTTCTTCCTATTATCAAATAGACTTTAATACAGGAAAAACGACAGAAGAATATGAATTAAATTATGGATATGGGCGCTGCGTTCATGATTTTTAGAAAAAAACTCTAATAAGAAAAGCTCTACTAGTTAAATCTGCACATAAAAGATCGGAAAGTAAAAAAAATCCCAAAAATTATAATAAAAATCTTTGGGATTTTTTTATATTAGCATTCAACAAGTAAGGAGTAACCTGTTTGCATTATTTACTACTCTTTAAGATATTTTTTCACTTTTCTCAATCATTTAATTAGATATATATCTTTATAAGAAGAGAGTTCATAAAGAGCAAAAAATTTTGTGGATTGACCATGGTCGCAGTCGCAGATTACGGTTATTTCAGCACTATGGTACAGTCGTTTTGAACAAGGAAATAAATGAGGTAGTTAGGCAGAGGAAAGAAGATACCCACATAAAACGAACTGTATCCTGAAAAGATGGGTTCTTCATATTAAGCATGACAGAACCAAGCTTAGATGCGAGGTTATCTAGTTATCTATATTCGAAGTACTATTCGGGCATTATGTTCTCAAAACTTAAGCAGAGCCGTGAAAGAAAATTTTGCTAATATCCCCCTGTAAACTTGGGATTCTAAATTAGCTACAAACTTTGCGGTTTGACCACGTTCGATGGCGTGGGGCGGTATTGTGCCAACACCTTTGCATTCAGCCCCGAGTTTCCTCGGGGTGTTTTGTAAGGCAACTAATAAAGGGAGATAATATACAAAAAAGCAAACCCTCGTTATCTTTGGGATAACGAGGGTTTAATATAAACAACAATAAACAAGAAGGGAAAACAGTGTAGTTTGAAGATCTGGCAACGACCTACTCT
>CASFJK010000017.1 GCA_949295025.1 uncultured Pseudomonadota bacterium | reverse complement strand
AGGGTTATAATCTCCTTTAAGAGAATCATCACCCCAACCTAAGTCGCTGTCTTTTACTTCCGGTAAAAATGTAATCTTTGCAATTTGATAAGCATCTTGCGGAAGTTGATTGATATTATTAGGGGATAAAGAAAAAGCTTCAGCATGAGATATGCTGAAAGATGAAGCGAACAGCATCATAAATAAAATAGATGCCATCCGCTTAGAAAAACGAATAAGCATAACACACCTCAAAATAATTAAACCTACACAATTATTATTATAATAAATTTGTGTAATATATGCAATCAAAAAGATGTGTGGCAGGAAGTGTTTCTCTCAAATAAAAAATTCCCTTTCAGATAAAACCACTGAAAGGGAATTTTGTTTTATATTAAAAAGCTATCTTCCGGTACAATAGTGACCCGGTGTGTAGCCAATTTCTTTATGCGTACCTCCACAGTTACATGAAGAACCTTGTGCTCCACCAGGACAGCTTAATCCTGGATCTGGCTGGATCAAATCGCCATCATCAGGTCGAAGGAGGTAGCGCACCGGATAGCGGGTGTGATAAATTTTTTGAAGATAAAGCCTTATTAGAATATCTTCATAATACCTTTGAAATTTTTGATATAAGAAAATAGTCAACGTATAAAAATTATAAATTAAAAAGGCACCAATTCTAGGTGCCTTGTTTTTATCTACATACGTTTGAACATGTATAACAATCAGATCGTCCACTTGCTCTACATATCTTCCATCCGCTAGGGCAATATGTTGGATATTGTGTAGTATATCCAGAAGGGCAAGGATTAGCATCTTTGCAATAACAGCATGTAGTTGAACTTTGTCCTAGAGCTCCACACATATTAGGTTCTTCTGTTCTTCCAGGAGGACAGCTACCCTTTATATAAAATCCATATTTTTAGATGACAGCTTTAAAAATCATATAAAAAAGAACCTCATCAGGTTATTGATGAGGTTCTTTGCGTAATAATAATTATCTGTAGCACATGTAGCATTGTCCAGGTCTACCACTACCATTTCCACAAAGTCCTGTCCCTTTACACCATCCAAGAGATGTTGTGATTTTGTTACTAGGACATTTCGCATTATGGTCAGTTATGTTGTTTTGCAAATCTTTTCTTCTGTTTTCACAATTAGGAAGATAAGAATATTGGTAGCAATTCATACATGTTGCATCACAAAATTCTATGTGATGAGGGTCAGATACCAAACTATTAAATTCATTTACTCTTGATTGAATTGTTGTAGCATTGTTCACACATGTATTATCTTTCACACAAGTGTCTCCTGACATTCTATAACCGGATTTACAAGAGGTGAGTTTAAATCTTGTGCCATCGCTAGAACAATCAGGGTTAACAAGTCCGCAACCTGAACAGTTTCCGTTGGCAGGACAAGATTTCAACGTATATCCAGGGCAAGTGATAGATGGGCAAGTTAGTTTATTAAAACATTCTTCACGAGGTTCGGTGCAACTTGTATATAAGTTACCACAACGAGATCCTCCTAATCCACTTTTACAGTTAGATGAAGCATATCTATAGGTGG
Organism: uncultured Pseudomonadota bacterium; assembly: GCA_949295025.1. Taxonomy (GTDB): domain Bacteria; phylum Pseudomonadota; class Alphaproteobacteria; order RF32; family CAG-239; genus CAJLXD01. Next base: position 27,486 of record CASFJK010000017.1, on the reverse strand, counting down.
AAGTAGAACATTGATTTACAGGTTGCCATCCTCCTGTTCCTCCATATACATAAGAACACGTAGACAAATTAGAAGGTTTTCCTGCAGTACAATATTTAATTCCATCACAAGTTAAATATTGCAGTTCTTGTCCTTGGTATGGAAATCCTTTGCATCCATAACGTTCTTTTTCTATATTAATATCTGAGTTACAGTCATAACAGAAGCCGTCACTTAAATAATATCCAGGATTACAAGTGTTACATACATTTGGCTGACCGAAGACACAAAGTTGACAGTTGTCTACATTACACTCTCCTTCTGGAATATCCACATCAGCTTCGCCATATTTAAAGAATGGTAGAACTTTCATTCTGTGAAAATCAATTTTAGAACCTGCCCACAAAGCATTATAGCTGCTTACTTGCCATGCATTTTTATTTACAGATTCTGTTGAACTCCAACGATCAGTATAGTCAATTGTTGGGGATCCTATTAAAGTTAAAGACGCATTAATCTTATCAAAGTTCTTATACATTTCGTTTAATTCTGCCGCGGAAGGTAAATACCATTCAGTCGGATTCGTTCCTGCGGTAGCATATTCATAACATGTACTTGCAGCCCAACATCTCGGAAGTTTGTTGGTTGGATTCTCTCCGGTACAATATGTCATAACTTGTTCAGTATTGTATTGACCATTCCAATCTAATAAAGCATCTTCTTCTTCTGGATATTTATTTAAAGTAGGAATATCAAATTCTGGATCTGCCCACCAAATACCATCGAATTCTTCCAATGCCATGGCAATTTTTTTCTCTTCGCTAACTACAATACCAATTGCAGGAATGTCAGGTAAAAGCTCACGAGAAATTTGTCTATTTGCATATAAAATAGGCATTAAATTAGATTCTGTATTAGCTTTACATTGATAACAAGCAGTGCCTTTTTCTGTATATTGAGGGGAGCCTTCAAATCCGGTTTCACATTCTTTATAATATCCTTCAGGACAAGTATCGTCTAATGCAACACATGCAGTACCATTATTGGCAATTTTGTATCCATCAGCACATTGCGATATTTTGCACATATTTGATTCGCAATTAGCATTGGCGCTTGTACAATCTTTACATGTGGTCATGCTTTCTGCATTAGCGGGCAAATCATCACAATCTAAGGTGTATCCTTCGCAAGATACATCACGGCAATCTTTATAACACAGTTTGTTGTATTCAGTTACAGCTGTACAAATTTTTCCTTTAGGAACGCTGTCAATATACTTGCTGTTAATTGCGCTACAAGAAGCAGGAGTACAAATATCTCCATTTTTAGCCCAGCCGTCGCCACAACGAATAATTTTGACTTTAGTATAATCAAAAGGACATCTTTTACAAACAGCACCAGCCGGACATGAGGTAGCATCATATCCTCGGCATTTTTTGCTATTATAGTCTCCGTCTAGTTCATTATCACTAAAACCAATTTCACTATCTTTTAAGTTTGGTAAAAAAGTAGCTTTGGCTAATTGAAAAGATTCGGAAGGCAAAGCATTATTTATGCTGATTGAAGAGTGCTCAGAACCAAATTGCAGAGCTTGGGTTTCTGAACAATTTACCAACATCATACCAAACATAAAAACAACAGCTGATGCCATCCGTATTGATGTACGAATAAACATAACACACCTCAAAATAATTAAACCTATACATCTTCCATAATAATAAATTTTTTGCATTTTTGCAACTCAAAACCTCGAAAAAACATAAAAAAAGCAGCTTTTCTTTAAGAAAAAACTGCTTTCCGTTAATTAAATATTTACTTTTTTTCAATAGCCAGTCCGAGAGGGGTTGTCACAACGCGAACATTGGAATTTTCGTCGCCAATTTGCGCCGGTTTATAGTTTACACCGGATGAACACCCACACATTCCGTTTTCTGGGTTATAGGCATAGTTCTTATCTTTCCAATAGTAAAAGAAAGACGGCTGTTTAGTGCCTTGCTGAACTTTAACCAACTCCGGCTTAAAATTAGACATACCGGCAGCAAATTTTAACTGTGATTTTCTCAAAGCTGACTGAGCGTCAAAAGAATTAATAACTTTTTTTCCCATAATAAATTTTTTTTATAGTTCATAAAAATAAAAAAGATACATAAGAACATATACCTGAAACTTTTTTTGTCAATAAAAAACTCTGTCTAACATAAATAAATATTAAACAGAGTTTTGAAATGAAAAAAATGAAATTACATTTTGCAAAGTTTTTCAGAGGCTTGTGCACTATTTTTCAAAGCCCAAGCTTCTTCGCTTGATAAATCCGGAAGCAAAGATTGATGAGCTCCATTTCTGTCTATAATTGTAGGCAAAGATAAGCAAATATTTTTTATGCCATAAATATCTTCTTGCAAAGTTGAAACAGTTAAATCTGCACGTTGATTTTTGGTAATAGCTTCAATAATTTTAGTTAAAGAAGCCGAAATTCCGTAATAAGTAGATTTTTTACTGCGATTAATACGCGAGCTACTAGCAACAACTTCTTCTGCAATTTCTTTTTGTCTTTCAGGAGAAATAGGCTTGCCGATACGAGTTGCATAAGATAAAATTTTCTCTCCGCCAATGGTTGCGGTTGACCAAGAAGGAAGAGCTGAACTGCCAGTTCCTCCCATCACATATGCATGGATAGAGTGGGGCGCCACATTAAGTTCTTCTGCCAAAATGGCACGAAAACGAGCAGAATCAAGAACCGTTCCTGCACCGATAACGCGTTCTTTCGGAAATTGAGAGTAGTCCAGAACAATTTTGGTAATAATATCTGCCGGATTTGTTGCTACAAGAATAATGCTATTAGGAGCATATTTCACAATTTCAGGCACAATTTTTTTCATAATGGCTTTATTGCTGTCCAAAATGTCAAAAGCGTCATTAGAAAGAGTTTTTTGAGCATCTACACTGATAATAACAATATTTGCATTTTTCAAATCAGTAAAGGTTCCATGATGAACTTTGCATGGGCTATTTAAGGCTGCAGCATGGAGTACATCAAGGGCTTCAGCCTCGGCTTTAGCTTCGTTAAGGTCAATCAAGACAATTTCACTGGCTAAAGATTTTAAGACCAAAGTATAAGCTGTTGTACTGCCGACAAATCCGGCACCGAGAATTCCGACTTTCATAATTTTCCCTCCGTAAATATTAAATTATTTTAATTATAAAAGCTATTGGTTAACAAAATATAGAGAATGAGAAAAAATAAAAAAAACAGCCTTTTAATTAGAAAGGCTGTTTTTTAGTGCTTTAAGCAAAGTGTTTTACTTTTTATCAAATTTATCCATAATTTCGGCACTGTTTTTCAATGCCCAAGCCTCTTCATTAGACATATCTGGAAGCAAAGATTGGTGAGCGCCATTTCTATCAATTATTGTGGGCAAAGATAAGCAAATATTCTTGATGCCGAAAACATCTTCTTGCAAAGAAGAAACGGTCAAATCTGCTTTTTGGTTTTTAACAATCGCTTCAATGATTTTAGTTATAGAAGCAGCAATTCCGTAATAAGTTGCCTTCTTGCCACGATAGATTTTGAAACCGGCATCAATAACTTTGGCGGCAATTTCTTTTTGTCTTTCTTCCGAAATGGGTTTGCCGATTCTTTTGGCATAAGAGAGAATATTTTCACCGCCGACGGTTGCTGTGGACCAAGAAACCAAAGAAGAGTTTCCGTGCTCACCCATGACATAAGCATGGATGGAATGTGGTGCCACATTCAGTTCTTCTGCTAAAATAGTCCGAAAACGAGCCGTATCCAAAACCGTACCGGAGCCAATAACGCGCTCTTTAGGAAATTGTGAATAATCCAAAACCAACTTTGTGATAATATCTACGGGGTTGGTTGCAATAATGATAATGGAGTTCGGGGCATATTTCACAATATCGGGCACAATATTTTTCATAATAGCTTTATTGCTATCCAAAAGCTCTAATCTGTCGCCGTTCAAAGATTTTTGTGCATCAACGGTAATAACGACAATATCCGCATTTTGCAAATTTTCATAACCGCCGAAATATACTTTGCAGGGGCTGGTGAGTGCTGCCGCATGCAGAACATCTAAAGCCTCAGCTTCCGCTTTTACTTCATTAAGGTCAATGAGTACAATTTCGTTAGCCAAAGCTTTTAAGACGAGAGTATAAGCTGTGGTACTGCCGACAAATCCGGCACCGATAATTCCGACTTTCATTTTTAATCTCCTTCAAATACCAATTTGAACAAAGTATAGAACAGCTAAAATAAAAAAGATAGCAAAGAAGATAAAAATATTTTATTATTGCAGATAAGGAGAAAGATATGGAAGTCGAGGTCAAAATATTTGATAAACAAAAAAGTTGGCAACATCAGTTGAATGTTTATCAGGCCTATCATCAAAAATATGCCAAGATTTATCCTGCTGAAAATTTCTTTTATCATCCGTATTTATTGGAAAAATTTTTTAAACCAAATTTGTGTGCAGAAGAATTAAAAGAAGTTAAAACTTATTTTAAAACAAAAATTTATGATAAAGAAAAATTGGCAGAAACTAAAAAGTTAGTCGAAGAAAAAGCCATTCCGTTTTTGTCTGCAAAGAATGAGCTTTTGCAAAAATTGCCGATAAAACATCCCGAAAAATTAACTATCAATTTATCGGGAGCGATGAGTGGCGGTTTTTATAATGCCGAGAAAAATGAAATTACCATAAGCCCGCAATGTATCACGCCAAACTTTATGCCGCTTTTGCTTGCACATGAGTTCACCCATATTTGCGTGGAAGATGATGTAAAAAAATATCAATTGCCTCATTTGGCAAAAGAACGCTTGGTCAGCCAAATCTGTGCGGAAGTTTTGGGTTTTGATGACCATAATTCTGTTGGTGATAAGGCGATTGATAAATTTTTGCATAAAGAAAATTTGAAAAATAACTATATTCAGGTTTTGTCTAATATACAGTCTTTTTATAAAAAAAGAGAGTTGAAAAAACTCAAAAATTATAATATGATAAAATAAAAAAATAGGTGCATCATGGAACTGAATCAATATGTTGAAGGCTTAGACAAAATACCTGATGAGGAAATTGTTTTATTTAATTTTGCAGTCCAAGATAAAGAAAAATTTGAAGATATTTTAAAACAAAAAAATATTACATTGGGAGATACTGCAAAAGAATGGTGTTGTAAACAACAAGGAGGAGAGCAATCAGATTCTCATTTGTATGATGTCTGGTCACCGTTGATGACGGCCAAAGAGGCAAAAGAAATCATGCCTTCAATTGTTGAAGAAATGGATAAGCAAAAAATCAGTTCTAATTTAATTGTTCCGATGAAAGCCAAAGATCTTTTTTCTGATTTGAAAGAGTATAAAACACCAGAGCAGAGCTGGATTGATGAACAATTAATTAGAGTATTGACCAAAGGTGATTATGATCAATGTAGCCCAAATGATTGGAAATTTTATAGCAAAGATGATAAAGAGTTTGTAAATGAACTGTTCGGACATTCTCCAACATCTACCGAAATGCCTGAAGAATTTGCTGCAAATGCAACAACACTTGATGGAATAAAAAAAGAATTTCCAGAAGATCAATTTTTATTTTCTGGAACCATGGTTTCAGATGATTATTTTGCTATGAGTCCTCGAGCAGGACGCAATGGAACATTGTATGCTACGCCATTTATTGATTATGCTAGAAAATATGATGGAATATACGATTTGACAGGTGGTAATATTAATGGCGGGGCTAGTGTAACTGGGGATGTTTATAAATCTTCTATTATAGGACATTGTAGTGAAGAGCCAATTCATATTGGCTTTATCAATGTCTATCGTCAAAGTGAAGATGATAAATTTTTTAAGAACTTCGGTATGGATGATGCAAGAAGGTCTTCAGATTTACAAATTTCTAAACAAGAAGCATTGAATGGTTATATCTCAAATACTGTTGATATTCAGGGTAATCCGGTTCCGGTAAAAGATGCAGAAACTTATGTCACAGAAGATAAAAATCCTTTGGTTGCTAAATATATGCACATTCGTTTTGACAAAAGTGAATATTATTTTAAAGTACCTGAAAATCAAGATGAATTAACACAATTTTTATTGGCATCTCGGCAAGCAGACATATCAGACACATTCGCTAAAAGAAAACCCCATATTAAAAACAGATTGGCGGAACAAAAAAACATCTATCAACAAATGCAACAAGAAAATGCGATGGGGGCCAAAGTTAAAGAAGGCAACACCGCAGAAAGTAGAAATGCCGCAGAAGATTCGGACAAAGAAAAAGGAAGATTTCTCTATAATTTAAGAATGGGAATTAATATCAAATCTTTAGCAAATGCCAAAGAAGAAACAGCGGTCAGACAGCCGACGACGCAAAACCTGCAACCAAATCTGCAAGCAGAGATAATCCGCCAATCTATGGGAAAATCTCTTTAGCTAAAAAGAAAGAATTAAAAAAGGCTTGTAATTTTTTACAAGCCTTTTTCTGTATCACCCCGTATATTGAATTTTATCCAGCTTCAAAATATCAATAATTGCCATAATGGAGAGAAATTGGTTGAAAGTTTCATCAATCAAAGTTCTATCCAAGCAGCTTTTGAAAAGCGACGTGGCCTCAAACATATTTTCAGATGTTTTCAGCGTGATGAACAAGCGGTTATCAAAAAAGCTGAACTCAATGCGGTTGGCTTTGTAGGCCTCGCGTAGTTTTAGCATTCTTTCCATAAAAGCGGTGGTCAGAAGGTAGCGTGCTTCTACCTGGTTTGAGCCATAAGCCTCAAATTCTTTTTCAAAAATGCTGTCTTCGAGACGAATGTTTTCTAAGCCTGAAAGATTCCGCGTAAAAGAAACGATTTTATTTAACATTCCTTTGTCTTGAAAAACCACGGTTTGTCCTGAAAAATCTTTATTAAGGGATAACAAAATCAGAATACCGTCAAAAACAGTCGAACGATGCTCTTGTCTTTTGCCATTATTATAGGTTGTGGTTACTTTTTCAAATTCTTCTTCCGAAACAACCATTTCCACATTTTTATATGTGCCGGAAAAATAGTCATCTCCGGAGTGAGAGTTATAATCTCCAACCAAGCGTGATTTTTGAACAATTGCGGAGTTAATGGTTCCTTCAAATTGATAAGAAAAGCCGTTAAAATATTTGATAAACTCCGGCATCAATTGGTTTTTTGACTTTTTGCGGTAGAGATACAAAGGAGATGCTGCAATAGCAACAATAAGCATAATCAAAAAATAAGCTGCCGGAACTTTCCAATCATCTTGCACCGGCTGATTGCGTAATTGTTCTTGATAGTTAATTATCCATAAGATAATTGCCGGAACAGTTACAAAAGCAAACAAGCAACCAAAAATAAAATAATGCAAATATTTTTGCCTAATTTTTTCGGTTACTTGGGCAATCGGTAACAAATGCTCGGTATAAAAACGTTCAAAACCGGATTTCAGTTCTTCAATACTGCGATTTTCCATGGCTTCCTACTTAAAAAAGTCTTGCGCATTGATAGATTTTTTAGCTTGTTCTTCAGCTTCAAAATAGGGCATTTCATCTTTAATGCCAATCATTTTAGCCACGAAAGAGCTCGGAAAAATTTCAACCGCATTTTTAAGGTCAGTAACATTTGCATTATAAAAACGACGCGCAGCAGCAATATGTTCTTCTACAGAGTTCAAGCTTTCCATAGCATTAAGCATTGCCTCGTTCGACTTCATATCCGGATAATTTTCGGCAGAGAGTTTGAAGTCGTTCATGCGTGAAGAAAGCATATTTTCCAATTCAATCTTTTTGCTGGGATCTGTCATAAAGTTAACATTCATGGCTTCACTACGCAGACGGGCAATTTCTTCCATCATCGATTTTTCATGTTCCATATATTTTGCAGCCATGGTCATCAGGTTGGGAATGAGGTCATAGCGCTTTTTGAGTTGAACATCAATACCGGAAGCCGATTCTTTAAGTCTGTTTTTCTTCTTGATGAGAGAAACATAAATAGCGTAAAAACCAAGGACAACAACGCCTACAACAATCCATAAAATATAATTATCCATAGTAAAATCTCCTAAAAATGATAGGCAAATTATAAAAAACAATCTTTAAGATTTATTAAAAATAATAAGATAGATTAAAAACAAGGGAGAAAAAAATGCTGAATATCATCTGGGTTTCTTTTTTTATTTTAGGTTTTATTGCCGCCATTGTGCAAAGTTTGTATTTTGGAGTGAGTGATGTTTGGAGTAATATTGTTGGCGATATTTTTACATCCGCCAAAACCGCGTTCAGCATTTCTTTGAACTTAACCGGCATTTTGTGCTTATGGTTGGGATTGCTAAAAATTGCCGAGCAATCAGGATTAACAAAGGTTTTAGCCAAGATTTTAGAACCGCTTTTTTGTAAACTTATGCCCGAAGTGCCCAAAGGGCATCCGGCTATGGGATCCATGATTATGAATATGGCTGCCAATGTTTTGGGCTTGGATAATGCCGCCACGCCGATGGGCTTAAAAGCCATGGAGCAACTACAAGAGTTGAACAAGAAAAAAGATGAAGCCTCCAATGCCCAGATTTTATTTATGGTGATTAATGCTTCTGCCGTTACATTGATTCCGATTACCATTTTAATGTATCGTGCCGAGCTTGGAAGTGCCAATCCGGCAGCGGTCTTCATGCCGATTTTGTTTGCTACCTCAATTTCTACTTTGTTTGGCTTTTTGAGTGTCGCTTTTGTGCAAAAGCTCAATATTTTTAACCGCGTTGTTTTAGGCTATATGGCCGCTTTTGCTTTGCTGATTGGAGGAGTGGCTTGGTATTTTATTTCTCTTCCGGCAGATGTCCGATTGAAAGCTTCAGCCGAATGGGGCAATGCCATTTTGTTTGGCTTTATCATTCTGTTTATTTTGGCAGGGGTCATCAAAAAGCTCAATGTTTATGAAACCTTTATTCAAGGTGCCAAAGAAGGTTTTGATATTGCCATTCGCATTGTGCCGTATCTGGTGGCAATGTTGGTTGCAATAGCTGTGTTAAGAAGTTCCGGTGTTCTGGATTTGATTGTGCTTGGCTTTGAAAAATTCTTTGCTCTTTGTGGCTTGGATACAGCTTTTGTTGCTGCACTACCCACTGCGTTGCTCAAACCATTATCGGGAAGCGGGGCACGAGCCATGATGATTGAAACCATGCAAAACTACGGCACAGATAGCTTTCCAGCCTTTATCTCTTGCATCGTTCAAGGCTCGACCGAAACCACGTTTTATGTCTTGGCAGTTTATTTCGGAGCAGTCAAAATCAGCAAGGTCAGACATGCTCTACCATGTGCGTTGCTTGCCGATTTTGCAGGTATTGTTGCCGCTGTTTGTTTTGGATATATGTTTTATCAAGGGTAAATTGTTTACATCCAGCGTTTCTTTTTCATAAAGTAAACCAATATCAAGCTGATAACGAGCATAATCAGACAAACAATCCAAAATGCATGTTCATTATCTGCCATCGGAATCCCTTGCACGTTAATTCCGAGCAAACCGGTGATTAATGTTAACGGCAAGAATATAGCCGTGAATATGGAAATGATGTACATAATACGGCTCATATTAACACTGATGCGGCCTTGCAGTTCTTCATGATAAAAAGAAATATGCTCACGGCAATAATCCAAATCTTCTAAAGATTTAACCACATCATTGGCCACTTCTTTGAGCCGAATTTTGGCTTTTGGTGTAATGAGAACATTTTTCTCTAATTGCAGGTTTTGGAACACCTCACGCATTGGCGCAATATAGCGGCGCAAAGCAATAATCTCATGACGCAGGTCATTAATTTCACCACGAATTTTGAGGTCGTCCATATCTTGGATATCAATTATTTCTTCTTCAATGTCATCGGTGCGATCAGTCAAATCATTCGTGGTTTTTACAATCACATCGGCAATGGCATTGGCAAAAGTGAGAAAACATTGCATCGGTGTCTTAGGACCAACTTTGTTTTCCAAGGCATCAGCAATTTTTTTAATGCTTTTTAGATTACGGTGTTGGAGAGAAATGATTTTATTTTCATCAATCCAAAAGCGAAGAGAAATCATATCTTCGGGATTGCTGCCTGGGTTGAGGTTGATGGCGCGTAAGATAAGCAAAATGCCAGTATCATAGCAAACAAAACGTGGACGCGTATCGGTATCACAAAGGGCATCCACAACCAAAGGATCAAGCTGATAATCTTCAATCAAAATCTGATAGGTATTGGGGTTTTGATAATCCAAATTGTGCCAAATGGCATATTTACCATTATCTTCGTTGGAAAGTCCGCCGTTACCGTCCAAGATAAAGCGTTTGTTGTCATAAAGATTATATTCTGCCATTTCCCCTCCTAATCTTGAGTTTCATAAAAATAACATTTACCGGAAGCAATTGCTTCATTAGCATCATCTTGCGTGCCCTGTGTTATGATTTCAAGAACACGTTCATCATTATCATAGTTGGTATGTGCAGCCAACGGATTGACAGCACTGATTCCGAATGCTGAAACAGGCTCAATAATGTTAAGGTTCACATTTGTAACATAAGGACAAATACGAGAGTCGAGATAATTGTCTGCAAAGTTTTGCGGAATGGTATAACTCAAAATATCATTCGGGTCCGAGAACGCTACAATATTTAAGCGTTTGAAAATACGTTTTTTGTAGTTCTTTCCATCAACTTTGCAATAAGAGGCCATCTGTCCATGAATTTGTGGAACTTTGCGTCCGATTTGCAAAAACGGCAATTGATTGGCCAGCATAAACACGGTCAATTCTTTGTTTTGAAGTTGGTCGATATAATAGCGCGATTGCGGATTTGCTTTTTCTGCCAAAGCTACATCATCGGCCAAACTTAAAATTGAGTCGATAAAGATTCGGCTGCCCAAACTATGCGTAACAAAGATAATATTGTCTTCGCTCAAGCCTTTAATTTGTTTATAGGGAGGAACTTTGCAAGGAGTTTTATCGCCATCATTTAATTGCTCCCAACTTTTGCCAAGCATCCAACAGGTAGATTGTTTGGTGGCATTCAAAATATAATTATGTTCATCGGTCAAATAGATGAGCGGGTCAGGCACGGTATCGTTCATAAAACCTTTAACCACATTATTGAAGGCAGCGCGTTTATAGGTATTTTCTTTTGCCATGTCATATTTCAAGATTTGCTTTTGTGCAATGGTAGTTTCTGACCAGGCCAATTCATAAAAAAGGATAGTTTTTTGTTTATCTATGCTCTGAGCTCGAGAAACGCGTAAGGTGCCGATAGCTGTTTTCTTGTCATTCGGGTCAATAAGTGTGATATTTTTAGGACGTCGTGAAACAATATGAAGTCCGATTTTTTTGCATAAGTTATCGCGGATTCTACCGGAATATCCGGATTGGTGTGTGCCCACACCATGAATGATAAGAACTTTTACTTCTTTACCATTGGCAAAATATTGGTTAATACCGTCAAACTTATCACCGCGAATGTCACACTGACGGGTGTCCACTTTGTCATCATTTTCCAGTACCGCCTCGGCAATACCTTTGCCAACCGAGGAACAACCAGATACAACTAACAAAGAAAGTAAAAGAGAATATATTTTTTTCATCAATTTATGCCTGACAATTAAAACTATCTTAAATATAATATGTTTTATCATAATTACCATTGGTAAATAAAAGGAAAATAAAAAAACATGAAAGCATTGGTACAAAGAGTAAAAAGAGCATCGGTAGAAATTGAAGGCAAACTTTATTCCAAAATCGGGCAGGGCATGTTGATTCTGCTCGGTGTGGAAAAAGGCGACGGACAAAAAGAAGCCGAATATTTGGCAAAGAAAGTTGTCAATCTGCGCGTTTTTGAGGATTCGGAAGGCAAAATGAATTTGTCCGTACAAGATATTAAAGGCGAATTGTTGGCCGTATCTCAGTTTACATTAGCCGGAGATACCAGCCGCGGCAATCGTCCGGGATTTGAAACCGCCGCTCGTCCCGAAGAGGCTAAACCATTGTACGAATATTTTGTAGAATGCTTGAGAAATTATGGTATCAATACGCAAACCGGCATTTTTCAGGCCGATATGCAAGTAGAACTGATAAACGATGGTCCTGTCACATTTATGTTAGAAAAGAGAGATTGTAAATAATGCTCGATAATCAAAATATTTTTGAAGATGAAGATATTGCAGAAGAAGATGTTTTAGAAGAAGATGAAAATGATCAAGTTTTCTTTCTTTATAATCAATTGATTAATTTAGATTATGCTGACATAGAAAATATTCAACAAATAGAAATCTCTTTGTATAAAGAATTAAATGCAGCACCGGATGATAATTTAGCTATATTAGGTTTGATGCAAACCCAATTAATGCTGGGTAATCGTGACAAAGCAAAAGATTTTGCCTATAGCTTATGGGATAAAGGCGAGCAACTTGATGCTATGGAAGAATATATTTATATCAAAGCCTTAATCAATTTAGGTTTATGGAAAATGGCTTCCATTTTATTAAAACCGCATTTTGAGCAATTAAGTCGAGATATTGATAAGTTTTTTAAAGTGATGATAAAATTTTCAACCATGATTGGAAATTTATATCTGTTAGAACGTCTGCTTTCCAACCCAAAAGCTCCTAATATTGATATGGGCTGTAAAGAAATAGTTGCCCTGTATAAACAGAAAAATTATGATAACCATTTGAAAAACATCATGAAAATTGTGCATGAGCATTTGGGCGAAAAACTTTGCGCTTGCGAGTATCAAATTACACCGGAAAATTTAGATATTTGTTTATATATTCCGGAAAAGGACGAAACATTAACCGAAATTAATTCCGATTTGCAAGCCAAATTCAATGACTATTATCAGAAGTTTGGTATCAGTGGCTTAGACAATTTTTCAATTTCGCTTTATTCTATTTCTCAGCATCTAAAAGAACGGATGTACTAGACTGTTTGGGCGTAATAAATGCATCAGATGTATTATCAAAAGACTCAGCCTGACGTCTAGCCATGCGTTCTACCTTATTGAGAATTATTTTTCCAGCTTTAGTCAAAAGTTTTTGCATCAGACCAGAAGCAACTTTTTGTTCGTCTTCCTTACTCGCAAACAAAATAAATCTATTTTGATGCTCCGTAATTTCTTCTCCACTGCTCTGAACTTTCACAGTAACAGATATTACCATTTGCATGCGATTTGTATTGCTGTTAATGGCATCTACTTTAGCTCTCAAAACTTTTGATTTAATGATATAAGCAGCTTTACTTTCGTCTTCTGTTAGCTGAAAATATGCGTTGTTATCAAAAACACGGTTCAATATTTTACTATATTCGCGAGAAGAAGTGTTGTTAAAAAATTCCAGAGGTGCAATATAAAGTAAGCTTTCAGAAACATTATCGTTGATATCATTAGCTTCTGTTTCATTTTGTACAACAGGTTCTTCAGGTGTATTTTCTGCTTCAGATAATGTTTCTTGATTTTCTTCTGTAGGAGTAGAGATCGGAGCTACAGGTTCAGCAGAAGCTATATCCGCGCTTTCTTGTTGAGGCTGATTTACTTCATTTTGCAATGTGTTCATGGCGTTCATAATATTATCCGTATTAACATAACCGCTTATTTCAACACAAATTTTTTGAGCATCTTGTTGGGTCGTTTGTACCCCTAAATCCTCAACATAGTTATCAACAATGTTATAAATCAAAACATTTAAATCATGTTCATTCAACTTTTCTTGAATGGAAGAAATAATATCCAAATTTTTTATAGCATCAAAAGTGGCCTTATCTGTGGCTCTAAGACGAATAGATGAGATTGTTTCTTGATTTTTTACACGTTCACAAGCTGTTCCGTACAATATTTGTACGTCTTCTTGATTCTCTGTCCCCAAATCTGTTTCAGCCCATGCCAAAACGGGAGTAAGCAAAACCAAACTTGCTCCAAGAACAAAATGTCTGTAAAAAATTTGAAACTTCATCAATGTTACCACCAACTTTTATCGTCATTTTGCAATTGTCTGATATCTTGCGTCCATGAATCAATTTCATTATCTTCTGTATCAGAAAGAATAAGCTTATATTCAATAATCGGGGTGTCGATTCCCTTATTAGGATAAGCATCCACTTCCACATTGAGAACATAATCAGCTTCATCCAAATTAGAAACCATGGTAAAGTTTTGAGAACCGTCAATGATATCATAAATCACTTTATCGGCATAATGAAAACCGTCAGGAAGTTGCTGATTAACCTTATGTGATTTTTGAACCAAAAGTTTGGGTTTGCTATTTTGTTTTTGATACAATTTTTGAGTATCATCAAGCATCTTGTTTGTGGCTCTTGTTGCTGCAATCGCATAAACCTTTGGAGTAATATCATCACTGTTGTATTGAACAGTAGATGTTTTTGTTTCTTTAATCTCTTCTATGCTTTCAGTAGATTTTGCTTCACCATAAGTCATCGGAATTTTATCGGTTTGCGGCAAAACATTGACATCTTTCTCTTTTTTATTGCCGAGCAAAGGCTGCGGAGCACCTTCGGTGATGGTCTTTTGTGTTTCGATGTTATGACTACTTTCCTTGGTTGATATAGTGGTAGCATCTTTGGAAGCGCGATAAGTTATTAAAACCTTTTGTTCTGAAGATGTTCTAAGCTCTTCCGGAATAACCAATTCTTTAGAAGTGACTTTTTGTGTCGGAGCAGCCGTAACTTCAGGAGTGGCATTCTCATCTTCATAATAAAAAGTCATTTCATCACTATAATATTGACAGGCACTTAGTGACAATGCTGCAATTGAAAAAATAAGCTTATTTTTTATCATAATGCAAAATCCGTTTATTTTTAGATTAATCTTCCTTCAATATAAACGGATTAAAAAAAAACACATTAAATTTTTTGACTTATTCACCCATAATCTTCATTTGCTTTTTATAAAAAAATACATTATTTTATGAAAAAAATGTGAGGGAGAGTTTTAATGAAAAAAATATTCCTGTTGGTTTTGCTTGTTTTAAGCGGCTGTTCTTCGGGGGTTAATTTAGAAGAATTTCACCGTAATCCCGAGAGAATGAATAATTGGGCGGCCACAGCTCATATGACAGAGCTGTGTGATGCTATGTTTGAATACAGGGAAGATTCTTTTATTTTAAATCGTATTTTGATTGAATTTCGCAGACGTAATATTTCTACCATGAATTGTCCTCAATATGAAGATATGATGAAAGAAATCAATAAAAATAAAAGGAACCGCGTATGAAAAAAACATTCTTTTGGGTAGTTTTTTTGTTTTTATCGGGGTGTGCATCTCCAACCGCAAATTTGCCCTCTACCAATTGGTATGATAAAGCGCAAATGCGTAAAGAACATTACGAATTTGCCCAAAACTATGCTGTTGCGCGAGATAAAAAAATCAATACCATTTTTTATAATTTGAAAAAAAATACCGGAGAAGAGCTTTGTGATCGTAAATTAAAACCTGAATTGGGTTTTGATGTCGGGGTTTATCTGCCCAAAACACATTGGTGGCAAATTCGCAGTAAAGAAGCTCGAGAAGAAGAGGAAGATATCAAAAACCTCAACTATTTTGATGATGAAAATGTCATTTATGTGCGTTATGTCATCCCCAATTCTGCTGCGGACAAAGCCGGCATAAAGCCGATGGATAGAATAGTCTCAATTTTTGGTATAGCCGCACCAAATACATCTGATGCCAAAGAAGATTATGATGAAATTTTGGAGGAAAATTTAACCAGTTCTACCGTTGGTATGCCTGTTGAGGTTCAAATTGAAAGAAAAGGAAAACTCCAAACCATAACCATAAAACCGGATAGTGTTTGTCCTTATAAGTTAAAAATTGCCAAAGATGATCCGGATATCAATGCCTACGCCGATGGTGAAGATGTTTATCTGACCCAACCTATGATCGATTATATGCAAGGAAAACTTGAGTTAGCAGCTGTATTAGCGCATGAGTTGGCTCACAATACCTTAGGACATAGTGAATCTCAAGAGCTAAATGCGGCAATTGGTGCCATAGCCGGCGGCATTTTAGATGGACTGGCCAACAATCCTGGAGGCAGCACGGCAAATGTCGGCGCAGAACTGGGGCGCAAAATATATTCTAAAGATTTTGAGTTTGAGGCAGATTATTTAAGTGTCTATTATGTTGCTCGCGCCGGTTATGATTATAAACAAATGAGCCGCATGCAGAAAAGATTATCTGCCCGCTTCAAAGAAAGTATCTATTTTTCATCAGACACACATCCCAAGCCGCAAGAAAGAACGGCATTAATGATTGAGGCAGCAAAAGAAATTGATATGAAAAAAGCTTTCAAAGAGCCTTTGTTGCCCGATTTTGCTAAACGCAACTCTCATCTTGAAGACAAAACGGACGATGTAAAATGGTTTTAACATTCACAGCAATATTAATAGGCTTGTTGGCTTTGATAAAGCCCTTGCAAAAAAACAATTTTTATATTTTGCATAGTGCTATTGTTATACTTTCAGCCTATTATGTCCAAACGCATTACTTTGTTGTAACGCCTTTTGTGCCCAAAACATTTATGTTGTTTTTGGTTTTTCACTTGGTTTCAATCAATTTAACCACAATCATTGCTTATTATGTTGACAAAAGAGCTGCAATCAACCATGCTTGGCGCGTTCCGGAAAATACTTTGCATACACTGGAGTTTTTAGGAGGATGGCCTGGAGCTTTATGTGCGCAAAAACTATTCCGTCATAAAACAAGCAAAAAAAGTTTCCGCGCTATATTTTGGCTGATGATAGTAATGGAATTTGCTGCCGTCTGGATAATTTTAAAATATTTGAAATTACTTTAGGAAAATAAATGACTGTTAATTTACAAGCTGTAGCCTCAGCTCCGCAAATGAGCTTTTCGGCGCATTATAAAAAAATTCTTCCCTATGTGAAGCCCTATTATTGGAGGGCTTTATTTGCCGTTGCATTAAGTATTCCGATTGGTGCTTTGGATGCAGTCATAGCCTGGGCTCTAAAACCATACATGGATATCGTTTTGGTTGATAAGTCAGCGCAATCCCCGGCTATAATTCCGTTAGTCATTGTTTTATTTACGGTTTTCCAAGGTGGATTAACTTATCTTTCAACCTATATGAACTCTTGGGTTGGTATGAAAATTACTCAAGATGTTAAAAGAGCCTTATATCAAAAGCTCTTGGTTCTAGAGTCTGCTTTCTTTGATAAAAATGATTCTGGATTAATTATTCAACGTTTTTCAACGGATGCAGATACGGCTTGTACGGGATTGTTAGATAATGTCCGCTTATTTACATCTCGTATTTTCTCATCCATATCTTTGATTGCTGTTTTAATATATAATTCATGGCAATTAGCCATTATTGCTATTGTAGTATTGGGTGGAGCCTTATTGCCGTTGGCTTATGTTCGCCGAATGATAAAAACTGTGGTACAAGAACAAGTCAAAGAAAATGGTATCGTTTTAACCAAATATAATGAAACCTATTCCGGTAATAAAACCATTGCATCTTATAATCTGCAAAAGAAAATGTATGATCAATATGATGGTATTTTG
Source organism: uncultured Pseudomonadota bacterium (assembly GCA_949295025.1). GTDB lineage: Bacteria > Pseudomonadota > Alphaproteobacteria > RF32 > CAG-239 > CAJLXD01. Next base: position 9,933 of record CASFJK010000017.1, on the reverse strand, counting down.
CGCCGTTTATTCCGTTTAGGTATTAAAATGGTTCAAAAAACAGCATGGCTTACACCAATGATGCATATCATTGTATCAATCGGTGTTGGTGCGGTTATTGGTTTTGGCAGCTATTTAATTGTTAACGGCACCATTACCAGCGGTAATTTCGTATCTTTTATCACGGCTTTGATTATGTTGTATAATCCAATAAAAAATATTGGCAAAAGTTACAATGCTGTACAATTATCTTTTATGGCGATTGAACGTATTTCAGAAATTTTAGAATTAGAACCTCAGATAAAAGACAAAGAAAAGGTAGAAAAATTTCCCAAAATCAAACAAGGTATCAGCTTTGAAGATGTTTGCTTTGAATATGATGAAAATATTCCGGTTCTAAATCATATCAACTTAGATATCAAAGCCGGAACAACGGTTGCTTTGGTTGGCAATTCGGGCGGTGGTAAAAGTACCATCGTCAACTTGTTGCCAAGGTTTTATGACATTAAATCCGGAGCCATTAAAATAGATGGTATCAATATTAAAGATTTGAGTATTGAAAGTCTGCGAAACAATATTGCCGTTGTTTTTCAAGACAACTTTTTGTTTGGTGGAACAATTAGAGACAATATTTTGTTGGGTAAACCCGATGCAACGGAAAAAGAGATAAACAAAGCCATTAAAATGGCTTGCTTAGATGAATTTGTTGCCGAGCAAGAAAAAGGCCTGGATACAGATATTGGCGAAAGAGGGTCTTTGCTTTCAGGTGGACAACGTCAAAGATTATCCATAGCAAGAGCTTTTATCAAAAATGCTCCTATAGTGATTTTAGATGAAGCAACATCGGCTCTGGATAATAAATCAGAAGCTGTGGTGCAAAAAGCAATAGAAAATCTGATGAAAGACAGAACAGTTTTTGTAATTGCGCATCGTTTGAGCACTGTTCAGAATGCCGATAAAATCGTTGTAATCAATGAAGGGAAAATTGTTGAAAGCGGCGCTCATGAAGAATTGTTGCAAAAAGAAAACGGAGCGTATAAAGCTTTGTATAATGCTCAGTTTAAATAATTACTAGTTTTTTAAGGAATCAGTTTCTTCCGATTTTTTATCGGAAGAACTTTTTTCTTTAGTATCTTTTTCTTGGGAAGCAGACTCTCTTTTTACAAAAAGCTGCAAAACGCTGCGTGCTGATTGTGAGGCTAATGAAAGAGACTTAATAGCTAACATCTCTTGGGTTTGTAAAGAAAGCATATTAGCAGATTCTTCATTCATATCGGCAAGAGAAAGTTTATCAGCCCCTTCTTCCAGCACATTAATCATCTTATCGGTAAATTGATTACGTTCAGTGATAATGGAATAATAATTTCCCAGTTTAGAAGCAGCACTGCGGAGTTGACTTTGTGCTTCCATAATTTGAGATAAACTTTTGTCGGTGTCGCTCACAGTGCTCCAATCAGCAGCCTGAATACCAAGTCCTTGAGCCGTAACATTAACCCCTTTAATCCAAAGATAAGAGCTTTTATCTTCGTTAAAATTAATTTTTAATGTATCTTCTTCAAGCAAGTTAATTCCTTTGTAGGAACTATCTTTAACCAAACTGTTATATTGTGTAAGCGCATTATTAAATTGGGCCTGATAAGCAGATCTTGTTATTTGCTCCTCTTTTGTTTCTTTAGGCCCTCCTTCTATAATTTCTTTTGCATTTTCCCAAGAATCTGTTGCCGTAACGTTGAGTTTTGTTTCAGCATCATCAGCGGCAATATAATTGATGGCGGATGTTGAAGAATTTTCGTCACAATAATTTTTCTTAACTTCATACCATTTTGTATTCCCATTTTTTTCAAATGCTATTTTTGCTCCGGAATCAATAGTAAAAATATTATTACCGGAACCGTCATTATAGCCATTGACACATCCACCTATAGGGGTGTTTAGATAAATTTTTGCAGATGAAAGTATATGTGTCTGGTTATTACTGAGAAAAGAATTGTAAATTCCGTAAGCGTTGTTGCCTAAAGTGCTAATATATATATTTCCACTCAGATTGCTTGTTGCTCCGCTATAGGTATAAATTCCATGCCCGCTGTTTGCCGTTGTTTCAATATTAATATTTGCTTGAGCTAGAATATTATTAATGGAGCCATTGATTGTAAGTATTCCATATCCGGATTGTCCGGAAGTTTTTATATTAACATTAGCACCGGAAATGATATTACAGATAGATTTGTTATCAATATAAATACCAAGGCCTGAATTTCCAGATGTTTTGATATTTATATTTGCATCAGATAAAATATTGGCAATAGCGTTACTATGGAACGCAATACCGGCACCATAGGTCCCGGAAACTTCAATATTCATATTTCCGCCAATGTTGGTTGTGGCACCATTCCATACAATGCCACCTCTAATTTTTGTATTATCTTCATTGGTAGAAAAATTGGCTTTTAAATTTAAATTTCGAATGTTGGCAACAATACCGGAACCTTTAATCTCAATAGCATAAGAGCTTCCTTGAGCAATGCTGTTTTCATAATTAATACTCAAATCACTCAACAAACAGTTATCAGCACTAATAACAATCATATTTTGTTTAGCGGCAGAAGCCGTGGCACTAATACTGGAAAATGCCATTCCGTCATTAAAGTTACCAAAATAGTTAATACCGACAAGTTTTTGATTTTCTTTAAGTTGGAGACCGCCTGTGGTGGAAATATCCCCCAAATCTATATTGCCATAAACACAAATAGTTTCTTTATCAGAATTTATGGCGTCTTGAAGTTCTTTCGCTGTAGAAACAACAGCGCCATTGCTTCCCACTTTATCAATAAAATATGCTTTATCTCCAATTGCAGAAGAAGCGCTACTGCCATTGCTGCTTACTTGTTCGGCAATAGCTTTCATTTGGCTTAGCATTCTTTCAGCAATTTCAATTCCTTGACTGGCCGCTTGAATTGTTTGAATTCCTTGCCCCATGGCATCTAAAAGCAGATTTAAATCATTAGCTCGGTTTGATAAAGATTGAGCTGTAAAATATGAGCTGGGATTATCAAGTGCAGAATTAACTTTCAATCCTGTAGAGAGTCGCAATTGGGTTTGATCTTGCTTTTGTGAAATTTGCTGCAAGCTAAGGAGGTTAGTGCGCATTGAAGATGTTAATGAGATATTACTCATTTTTCACCTCCATACGTGTGTTTTGGGTACAACAAAACTTTTTGCCTTTTAATAGGCAAAAAGCCAAGTTCCCTAAAGAATAAGGGACTATGTTTCAATACTTGAAACCTCATTTTATTATATCCCTTTGTTCTTGCTAACAAAAGTCTACAGTAAAAATTCTTCACTGCATTAAAAATATATCACTTAGAAAGTGAATAATTTCTTAATTTTTTTCTATATTTAAAATAATTCTCACAATTTAAAACATAAAAACAAAACTTTGATGAAAAAAAGTCTGCGACTATTTGTCGGCAGACTTTTTCAGTTCATCTCGAGCTTTTTGCTGTTTTTTTCTTTTTTCCAAATTTTTTTGCAAAGCTTTTGCTTCTCGTTCAAAACGAATTTCAGCTCGTTTTTTGTTTTCTTTTTTTTGAGTTTCAACCATTTTTATCCCCTTTTATGAATAATTCATAATACAAAAACAAATTAATAAAAGGATAATGATTGAAATATATAATAAAATCAAATAAAAAATAAATAAGGAGAAAAGTCATGGTCGATTCTGTGAAATATGGTGCAAAATATTCGCCCTCTCAAACCTTATTTAGTGTGGCTTCCGAACATGCTCAAAAAATGGAACTATGCTTGTTTTCTCCAGATGAAAAAGAAGAACAGCGTATTCCAATGGAAAAAGATGGAGATGTTTGGATTGCCTCAGTGAACAAAATCAAGCCTGGGCAAAAATATGGTTATCGTGCTCATGGAGAATATAATCCTGACGAAGGTTTGTTTTTTAATCCTCACAAATTGGCGATGGATCCATATGCATTGGAAGTTTCTTCAACATTCAAACATTGGCGAGCAGAAGATTTAAGTGTTGAAAATGATGCAGATACGGCTTCTATCATGCCCAAAGCAGTTGTCGTGGACAAAGAAGCCATTTTTGATAAGAAAAAATATCCTTACTTTTCTCAGCATCCCAATTTCAAAATTGGCAACAATATCATATATGAAACGCATATTAAAAATTTTTCTCATCTTAATGCCCATATTCCGATGGATAAAAGAGGTCGTCTCTTAGCTTTGAGTGATGATTGGACCATTGACTATTTGCAACAGCTTGGGATCAATAATATTGAACTTATGCCCATAACACCGACCTGTCCGGGACGCCAAATTCCTGAAACGGAAGGTCGTTGTGATAGTTGGGGGTATAACCCTTATTGCTTTTTTGCTGTAGATCCACGTTATGGCAACTTGCAAGATATGGTTGAGGTGATAAATAAACTGCATCAAAATGGAATTAAGGTCACGATAGATGCTGTATTGAATCATACCGGAGAACATGCCGCAAGAGGCTATTGGAACAGAGCCTTGTCATTCAAATTGTTAGATAGTCCCAATTATTATCGTCCGAATGGACATAAAAAAGCAGATTATATGAACACAACCGGTTGTCACAACAATTTTAATTTAGATTCTAAGTTTGGTCACCAACTTTTACATGATTATATTAACCATATGCATTCCTTAGGTTTTGATGGTATCCGTTGGGATTTGGCCGGAGATAATGCCCTTAATCAATATGGTCAATTTCAAGATAATGGGGCATTCATTCAAGAGTTAAAATATGCCACCAACAAACTTAAAATGGAGATGTATGTAGAACCTTGGAGTGCAATGGGTGGAAATTATACCGGACGCTTCTCTAGTTTGGTCCCTGGGGTTAAAGAGTGGAGTGATAAAAGACGCGATTTTACGGCAGATTTTTTCAGCGCGAGAGAAAATATGGTCGGAGAATTTGGTCGTCAGGTTTCAGGTTCTGCCATTTCAGATCAAATTAAAAGAGAAACAGCCATGGTCGGAACAGCCTTCACTCACGATGGCTTTAGTTTGGTTGGAGCATTTAAATATCATAAAGATACAACAGATAATGGTGAACAGGGGCGTGATGGCAGTGCCGATCATTATGCAAAATCTTATGATGAAGAAGAGTTATATCGTCGTTCGGCAACAGCGGCAGCCATGAATATTTTAAGCAAGGGCATTCCTCTTATGAGAAATGGAGATGAGCGCAGCTATGCCAGCCCCAATAACAATCCTTATTGCATTGATGACCATACCGTTTGGTTGCAGTGGAAAAATATGAACGACCATGAAAAGAAATTGTTTAAGCAAATTTGTCGCTTAAATGCATTGCGTCGCAGTCATCCTATTTTTACCGATTTAAGCTTGTTTAATGGTAAAGAAAATCCTGAAAACGGAGTTAAGGATATCACATGGTTGCGTCCTGATGGTAATGAAATGACTGTAGCAGAATGGACATATCCGTATAACAAAACAGGTGCTTATATGTTAAACGGAGCCTCCACCCCAAATCGCGATGCCGATGATGATTTTCTGATTATGGTGTCTGGAGATAATTATCATACCATCAATTATAAGTTGCCAACACCACCATCTGGAGGCAAATGGCAGCTGTTGTTAGATACTTCCGAAGGTGAGTTTAGTAAAAACGTACGCCAGTTTGAGGCAGGAAGTGAATATGCACTGAAACCATATTCTTTTGTTATCTTAACTAAAAAGAAGTCTAAGGTTCGCATTAATCAAAAACTACTTTCAGCCATGGTAGCCAAACACCAAGCTTCAAGAAAATAAAAATTTCTTGCAAAAATAATGATAAATTTTATAGTTAATAACAAATAAATATTATTAACGATTAAATTTTTATGCTTATGAATTTTTTAAGTAAATTAGGAAAAGTCTTTTCTAAAAACAAAGTTACGAAAAATCCTTCACCAAAGTCTGATGAAATCGGCATGGTTCAAAAGTTGTTAAGCGTACCATCCGCAGGAATTCATCCGGCAGATTTTATGGAAGAATTGAGCTTAGCGATTGTTCTCGATTTTTCCGGTCCGGTAAGCCTTTCTTCAACCGATGTCAGGCTATATAATCTGATAAGTTTAGACCACGGCGGTTTTGTCGGGAGTTTTTACGGGGTCTTCAAGGAAGGAAAATATTACGGCTATATTGTTGGCGGTCCGGATATCATTTGCTGCTATCCAACGGCGTTTAAGTTTGAAAAAACGGATGAACTATTTATTCCTTTGGTAAGAAGAGGCGAAGACGGCTATGCTTTGATTGGAAAATATAATCGTTTTCAAGGCTCATTGAAACCGCTGCGTTTTGTTAAAGTAAAAGAACCCATATCTATTGGTCAAGAACAAGTTTTGTATAGTTTTAGTAAAGATAGCAAAATGAGTGAAGCTATAAAATATTGTAGCGAAGAAATTGAAAGACTTTAAAAATTAAAACAGCCCCTGATAATAAAAATCATGAGGCTGTTTTTTTTATCAAAAATTAAATTGTTTGAGCTATAACTGTTTTATCAGATAACCAAAAGAGGGATAAACATGAAAAAATATTGCTTAATATTAGGAATGGTTGCTGCTTTGAGTTGCTGCGCCGAGTTGGATAAATATGTTAATGTTGGTGAAAATGCCACCGCTCAAGAAAAATTCCGAGCCTGCGCGTTGGTCGAAGCTCAAGCTAAATTGAAAAACGGTACTTTGTTTGCTCAAGATATGACATCAACCAAGAATGAAATTGTTAACACTTGTTTGAAAAAGATGGCTTTGCAAGCCGCAGGTATTGATTCAGAAGCGCAAAATATTGCTTCAAGCATCATTAATGGTTTGCGAGCAGCTCAATAGTTTAAGCCTTTTTTCTATAGAAAAGAGCCCTGAAAAAGGGCTCTTTTTGTTGTTATCGCGTCATACCTTTGCCGCTGTTTCCACCAGAAGGAGGGGTAGTCGCACGCAGGGTTTCCAACAGGCGCGCCATATATTTAATTTGCTCATGAGAAGAAAGTTGTGCCAAATCTTGTCCGCTGCGGGTATTGGGGGTAAAACGCTGATGTCCAGACCATAGCAGACGCATGCTATCGGCATCTTGCAAACAATCTAAAATAGGGTTGTTTGCCGGACGCGAAGATGAATTATGAAAAACAACGGCTTCAATAACCTGGCGTTGTTGTTCTGGAGATACCAAATCTTTATCCGGATAAGTTTGGAAAAAGGCTTCTGCAATCGGTTTGCAGTTTATGCCGTGGTCAGCATCTTTACCATCGGTTTTGCGTGCACAGTCATGCAAAGCTGCCGCTAACAAAATCGGCAGAGGGTTGCGGTTTTCTTTGAGTGCAATATCAATTGAGAGCATCGCCACTTGCTCGGTGTGCCATAAACCATGATATTGTAGATTGTTCTTTTTTTGCCAAGATATTTTTTCAATTCTCGGTCTCAACATTTGGTTAAAATATTTCATATAAATATTTTTTAGATATTCTTTATCAAAATCAGCCACTTTTTCTTTATCTAAAGCAATATTTTTAATATCCATCTTTTCAATTTGTCCGAGCAAACAATATTGTTGTGCTCTTTTATATCTGCGATATTGGTCGGTATAGCGTTCAATATCATTTTGATGAAGGTTTTGATTAATCTGATAGATAATGAGTTTGCGCAAATCGGTGGTTGAAATTTTCAAATGTCCATTATTGGCAAACTTAGGGTTCGCTCGCACATTATATTCCATATGATGAGCCACAGCACGGCACTCTTCATCGGATGGGCGATAACGTGTTTTTTTGACAATGGCGTTAAACACATCTTGATTAAAATCTTGCTGACTATACATCAAAAAAATCTCCTTATGGCAAGATTATATCATGTTTTTTTAGAAAGAACAATGAGATATAAGCAACATTAATTTTTTTGAGAATGTTATAATCATGGTTGATTTTTTTTACATTCGTGCTATACCGCGCTCAATAAATAAAGAAAAGAGGTATAAAGTTATGAAAAAATATACCAAAAAAGGGTATTGGAACGGCATATTAGCTGCAGTTAGTTACGGCACCAACCCCTTGTTTGCTTTGCCGATGTATGAAATGGGCAAGGGGGTTAATTCTGTTTTGTTTTATCGTTATGTTTTTGCAGCATTGATATACGGTTGTCTTTTGAAGTTTTATAAAAGAACTAATTTTCATTTAAGAAAAAAAGAGTTTTATTGTTTATTGCTGTTAGCAGTCTTATTTGCTTTGTCATCAATAACTTTGTTTTCAGCTTTTAACTATATGGATTCAGGCATGGCTTGCACCATATTGTTTGTATATCCGGTCATGGTTGCCTTACTTTCAGCCATGTTTTTCAAAGAAAAGCTCTCTAAAATCTCCATTGGCGCGATGATTATTACCTTAAGCGGCATCTTCACCCTCAACGGCGGATTAAGTGGTCATCTCAACCCGCATGGCATAGCGCTGGTTTTGTTGTCTGCCCTGGTTTATGCGGCATATATTGTCTTGGTTAAAAATTTGAAACCGATAAAACACATGAAATATGACAAATTGAGCTTTTACGTCATGTTGTTTGGTTTGAGTGTCTTTATTATCAATCTGAAATTTGGGATGGATTTGCAACCTCTCTCTGGTTGGAAAATGTTGGCTTGTGCCTTGGCTTTGGCGGTTTTTCCAACCATTATTTCTTTGGAAACCATAAATATCGCCATTCGCCTCATTGGTCCGACAACAACCTCCATTTTGGGGGCATTGGAGCCTTTAACGGCCATTTTCTTTGGTGTTTTGATTTTTGGCGAAAGCCTGAGCCTCAATCGCATCATTGGAATTGGTTTGATTCTCAGCGGCGTAACCTTGATTATATTACGCGACCACTTGAAAAAATTAAAACTAAAGTAACAACAGCCTAATCAATATTGATGTTTTGTGGTGGCTATGCTAGTTTGAGAAAAAATAATTTTGAAGGGACAAGAAAGATGAATGATAAAGGCTTTATTTATTTGAGCAATGCCAAAGCAGAATGCAAAATATCGCTCTGGGGCGGAAATTTGTTGTCATATCGCCCCAAAAATGAAGAACATGATGTTTTTTGGCTGGGCGATTTGAACAAGTTTGACAATGTGCAAGCCATTCGCGGCGGCATTCCGGTTTGTTGGCCTCGTTTTGCTGAAGAAGCGCTGAATAATCATTTGCCGCGTCACGGTTTTGCTCGTCTTTCCACTTGGTCTTTGCAAAATGTGAATGTGGATGAAGATAAAATCGAAGCTGAACTTTCCTTGCGGTCCGATGCAAAATATAATCTCAATATGTCGGTAAGGCTTTTAATCAAAATCACCGACAAATTGGAATATGCGCTGGAAACCACCAATTTGGGCGATGAAGAATTCATTTTCAGTGAGGCTTTGCATGCTTATTTTAATATAAGTTCCGTTAATGATGTTGTCATTCAGGGATTGAGAGGTCATCAATATAAGAACTCGTTAGATAGCAAAATTTATACTTTGGATAAAGATTTGCAAATCAAAGGCGAGTTCGACTCTATATTTTTAAATCAGGTTGAACCGGTCAAAATCGTTGATAAAGCTTATAATCGCGAGATTGTTATGGAAAAGCAAGGCTCTCACACCACTGTAGTCTGGAACCCCAACAAAGACTTAGCCGAGATGCGTCCCGAACAATATAAAACCTTTGTCTGCGTGGAACCTTCAAACGTTGGTGAATATTGTGTCAAGCTTGCTCCTCACGGCAAACACACCATATCGGCAACAATAAACGTGCAAAAGTTGAAATAAACTGATAAAAAAAACAAAACCCTCGCAGAGCTTTTTCTCAACGAGGGTTTTTTGTTTGTAACAAGAAAACTACCGGCTAGGCCGGTAGTTCCAAAGAGCTTACAGCTTTACAGATAAAAAACTCCTTTGCTAAAATAAAGTGACGGTCTGGCA
>CASFJK010000016.1 GCA_949295025.1 uncultured Pseudomonadota bacterium | reverse complement strand
GTTGCCAGATCTTCAAACTACACTGTTTTCCCTTCTTGTTTATTGTTGTTTATATTAAACCCTCGTTATCCCAAAGATAACGAGGGTTTTTTTTGTTGCTTCTGATACGTTTTCTCCTCATCCTTATCCTTATCCTTATCCTCTGCTCCGGTTGATGGTCCTTTTTTTTATTATATCTCTACTGTGTCGTTTATCGTTTCTATTCCTATTTTCATAATTTTGGATTGAATCAGGTCTAAAAACTCCAAAGGTTTGTGCACTTTCAAGAGGTATTGATTGTTTGAAGAGTATTTTTTTATATGCCAAATTTATTAAATATTATGTTTTTTATAAAATATAGATATACATAGTTATACCGATATAAAAAAAGCCTCTAAGCAATTAGAGGCTTAAATAAAAGTAATATATTTTTATGGTGAAACACTACAGTTACTGCTGACATTAACACTGCCTCCACCATAACTAGCAAATGTATAAGTGAAGTTTAATGAAACAGTTGAATTATGACCTAGTTTGCTTAATTGAAGTTGAGCTTCATTTGTTCCATAAATAGATCCTGAAGATTGTGAGCAATAAAGCGGACTACCGCTAACATTACTTGTATTTATATAGGGAGAAACATAATATACTGCTGAAGCGTCATCATAACCAAATACAACAGGAGCAAATCTGATTACAAACTTTTTTATAGAAGTGTCAGCATTGAAAGACTGCGATTGACCATCAGTTATTTTTGCTATTTGCTGTAGTCCAGAACCAGTATCTTTCCACACAGTAACGTAAGCATAAAATGTATGAGCTTTTCCGGCAGATAGACTGATATATACTCGAAAATCATTTGGAACACAACTGCTTCCAGATAAATGGGTTCCTGCGCTACAAGTGATATTTTTTATACATTCATTACCAGATTTTTGATATCCGGAAGCGCATGAATCTAATTTATCTGTAGAACAGTCTTGAGCTGTTTTTGTACATTTAGAGCAATTACCATTGGTTGGACAAGAGGTTAAAGGATAAGCAGAACAACTGTCAATTTGGCAATATTTTAATTTGTTCTATGTTTTTTGCCAAACCGGTTCTGTCATCTGTTTCAATCAACACACCGCAAAGCGTTCCGGTTCCTTTGGCCGGAGAGAGACGTCCTCCGGTATATTTTCTAGCCAAGCGATTCATTGGTTCTTGCTTGTCGAACCCAAGGACAGAATCATAATCTCCACACATGCCAACATCGGTAAGATAAGCTGTGCCTCCGGGCCAAATTTTAGCATCTGCAGTCGGAACATGGGTGTGTGAACCGATAACCGCAGAGACACGACCGTCTAGATAGCATCCGAGAGCTAATTTTTCTGAGGTTGCTTCAGCATGAATATCTACAAAGATAGCATCAATATTTCTGCCAAGAGTATAATTTTTCAATAACTTATCGATTGTAGCAACAGGGCAGTCAACAGCTTCCATGAACAAACGCCCAAGAACTTGAACAATGAGTAATTTTTTACCATTGGCGGTTTCTATTTCACAAAAACCTTTTCCTGGAAGATTTTCCGGATAGTTAAGCGGACGAACAATGCGTTTACATTCATCTAAAAACGGAATGAGTTCTCGTTGTTGCCAAACATGGTTTCCGGTAACCAGAGCGTCAACGCCTTTATCTAAAAAGTCGCGACAGATTCCTGGTGTGGCTCCAAAACCATGAGCAGCATTTTCAATGTTAACAATGATAAAGTCAGGCTGATACTTTTGCTTTAGTGTATCAATATTATTTAAAACAGCATCTCGTCCAGCTCGGGCAACAACATCGCCGCAATAGATAAATTTCATAAATAAACTTTCGGTAAAAATTAGCAACTAAAAAGCCCCTTAAAAGGGGCTTGAAACTTATGTGAGGGAGCCATCTTAGCCGTAGTAACATTCTTAACGAACCGCTTCTCACAAGGTGGGTACCATATAAACAGACCACGATCTGCTCAGAGACAGTTCCCTATAAAAATACGTTGGCTCGGAAGATCTGCGGAGATACAAACCAGACAGCCTCCCTCTATGTAAGTCAGTTTACAATGATTCTATTTTAGATGCAACAGAATTTATTTGATTAATTAAAGAATTAATTTTGCCTGTTAACAAGTTATCGAGTTCAGCAATTTGTTTCTCGTCAAACTGAGGCTGAGACGGGGTTTGCAAAGGAATGCCATTATTCTTTTTTAGCTCGGTTAATTCATCTGCCAAAAGGAGTCCAACCATAGCGAGAAGCATATTTTCATTAACTTGACCGCCACCTTGAGTAAGAAGTTTAGCTTTTTCATCAAGGATTCGTGAAAGCTGAATGATTCGCACTTCTTGACCATCTTCACAGGCAACGGCATATTCGCGAGAATTAATTGTTATTGTTACTTGCGCCATCGTTTTCCAACACTTTATCTAATTTTCCAATTACATTATCAATATTTTTTATGATATTTTGAGAAGAAGCTTTTAAAAGCTCCAAATTTTCAGAATTTTCTTGGGCTTGAGCGACCAATTTTTTCTTTTCTGCGCTCAAAGTATTTTTCTTTTCATCAAGAATATCAGAGAGTTTGACTAACACATTACTGAGCTCTGCCAGAGCATTCTCTGTTTGTGTTAATTCCATTTTTTTTGTTTCAGTCACAATTTTTCTCTTTCAATTAACGGATTAATCTCCTATGATGGCTTACATCATAATAATATCGAAGAGTTTTTCAACCAGCAAAGAGAATTTATGCCAAAGTTTATCATCAAAATAGAAGAAAAAGATGCAAATTTGCTCAATAATGACGATATCTGCTGCTACATTGCCGATGAAAAATCAAACAAAAGCATTTTGAAGCAAGCAATGTCTTCAGACAAATTGGTTTTAGGCACAAATGTTGATTTTAGCATAGACCAAAATTTGGATGGGGTGATGATTCGCCATCCTATAGATGAAAAATTTGCCAAATTTATTAAACCAATACAAAAACAACTTAAAAACAAGTTTATGGGCATATATTGTAATCCCACTCGTCACGAGGCTATGATAGCTTCTGAGGCAGAACCGGATTTTGTGGCTTTTGATGTGAACGAAGATAATCAAGAAGCCGCAAAAGAAGTGATGCTTTGGTATTCGGAGTTGTTTTTAATACAATCGGCCGTGACCTATTTTGAAAAAATAGATGAAAATTTGTTGAATTTGGCCGATTTCGTCATTTTAAATGCGTCGACATATAAGATTCTAGTTGATAAAATTAAAAGATTAGATTAATTTGCCAATAAAATCTTTTTGAAAATTGTAAATATGAAAATAATTGTTTGGAGAAAAAAATGAAACAACAAGCTGGATCAATCAGAATTGGTTGGGTAATTGAATACAAAAACAAACCTTGGACTGTAACCAAAACAAACTTTGTAAAACCTGGTAAAGGCGGTGCTTTTATGCAAGTTGAAATGAAGTCTGTTGAAGAAGGAACCAAAACCAACGAACGTTACAGAACAGAAGATATGGTTGAAAAATTGATGGTTGAAACCAAAGATTGCCAATTTTTGTTTGAAGATGCTACCGGCTTAACTTTCATGGATTCTGAAACTTTTGATCAATTCAGCATGCCTTCAGATATTTTAGGCGATTCTCGTCCGTTCTTGACAGATGGTATGGCTGTTATCATCAACTTTATTGATGGTAAACCGATTTCTGTTGAATTGCCGTTGCAAGTTATTTGCGAAGTTAAAGAAACAGAGCCTGTTATCAAAGGTCAAACAGCCGCTTCTTCATACAAACCGGCTATTTTGGATAATGGTGTACGTACCATGGTTCCGCCTTTTGTTGGTCAAGGCGAAAAAATCGTTGTTAACACTGCCGATGGATCATATGTAGAAAGAGCAAAATAATGTCTTATTTATCAGCAAATTTAAACATGCTCATCAATGCCGTCAAAAAAGCCTCTGCTTCTTTGAATCGCGATTTTAGTGAGATTGAAAAATTACAATCTTCTGTTCGCGGATATAAAGAGTTTGTTGCTTCGGCTATCAAAAAGGTTGAAAACAACCTTCGAGTTGAGCTTTCAAAATCTCGTCCGTCTTATGCTTTTGCCGAAAACAATAAGCCACAGCCAAACGGACCGCATTTTATCGTTTCGGCATTAGATGGCGTGGTTAATTTTGCTCATGGCATTCCTTATTTTGCTGTTTCTGTAGCAACATATGAAAATGGACAAATTACAGCAGGTGTAATTTATAATCCGGCAACCGAAGAATGCTATTTTGCAGAACGTGGAACAGGTGCTTATAAAGAAGGTTTTCGCAATCATGAGCGTCTGCGTGTTTCTGTTCGTAAAGAATTGGGTGAATGTATGGTTTCAGCCAAGACAGCACCGGTTTATGATAATGAACACGAAAAAGATTGTTGCCGCAAAATTCAAGCAAATGTCATTCCGCAGTTTAATGCCAATCGCACTTTTGGTGCAATCTCATTAGACTTAGCTTACGTTGCCGCCGGAAAATTGGATGCAGTGGTAAGTTCCGGTAATATGACCACTGAAATTGCCGCAGGTATGTTGCTTGTTAAAGAAGCTGGTGGATCAGTTTTTGATATTGATCAATCTGATATTCGTAGCGAAAATTTAGATACCGTATTGCGTTCTGGTGATATTATTGCTTGTAATGCCAATATTGGTAAAAAAGTATCGGATTTATTAAATAAAAAGTAATTTTAGAAATTATAGGGGAGGGAAGAAATGCGCGCCAAATATTTGTTAACAACAATGAGTGTGCTGTCCTTGTATTTTGCTGGAAATATTTCCTCTGTTCTGGCTGATGATGTTTATGTAGACTTATCTGTTTTGGACAGTTTGGAAGGTAGTTCTTTTCCAATAAACAATCAGGGACCTCTCTTCCCGATAGTTTCTTCTTCCGATTCGCATCAAGATGAGGTTAAAGTTAAAAATCCCTCTCGCAAAATTAAAAAAAATATTATTAAAAAGAAAAAATTGGAGATTCCCAGCAAACAAGCTGTAAAAGTAGAGACTCCAAAGCAAGAAAAAGAAACTGTTGCTAAGAAACAAGAAGTTTCTGTAGGAAGTAAAGTTACTGCAGAAAAAATTCCTTTTAAGCCAGCTCCGGTTGAAGCTCAAAAAGAAAATGTACAAGCAGCACCGAGCGTAGCTGTAAAAAGTGAGCCGCTGCCAACAGTAGAGAATAAAGGTGAGAATACACAGCCTACAGTTTCTGCACAAACTCAAGAACAGAGTTCTATTTCAAACAACAGTAATAAAGAACAAGCTCCAGAGCCTGTTGTGAAAGAGCCGGCACAAGCTATTGCAGCAGAGCCTGCAGTAAATAATTTCCAAAAAGCAGAGGAAAAACCAAGCTTGCTTATTGATACTAAGCAAGATAATGCTTCTTCATCAAGCCAAACGGAGGTTAGTTCTGATATCTTCTTTGCCGCTGAAAGTGATGCTTTGCTTCCTGAAGATGAAACAAAGATTGATAATATAATTGCCACGTTTGAAAATCCTCAAGAAAATAAAATAGCTATTTTTTCATTTAACTTAGATGATGGAAACGATAGTTTTCGTAAAAAGAGAATTTCATTGAACAGAGCCATTGCCGTAAGATCTTACCTTTTGAATAAAGGGTATAAAAATTTCAGTATCAAAGTGGTTAATCTGAATGAAGCCAACGGCAAAGAAAATAGTGTTCATATTGAAGAATTGAAATAAACTGACAAAAATTTAAAAAATTGTAAATTAACACTTGCCTTATTTAGAATGCTAATGTATAAAGGCTTAAAAATTATGCGTTTTAAATAAAAGTTTTAGGAGTTTTTAGAATGAAACAAGGTATTCATCCTGATTATCATGAAATTACATATGTAATGACAGATGGTTCAGAATTCAAAACAAGATCAACCATGGGTAAAGCTGGTGATAAGATTCGTTTGGAAATTGACCCGAAATCTCATCCAGCTTGGACTGGTGTTCAACGTTTGGTAGACACAGGCGGACAAATCTCCAAATTTAACAGCAAATTTGCTGCATTTGGTCTTAAAGCCGGTGATTCTGCTAAGTAGTTTTAGTTGATTTAGCTTTTTATTAACCTGCATTGAGTAATCTTAATGCAGGTTTTTTATTTTAAAACGGAAAGACAATGGTAAAAATAACACATTACGAAGTTTATACAGATCGAGGCGACGGGTGGAAACTTGAAGACAGATTTTCAAGCGAGCAAAGGCACGAGGCGATAAATCTGGCAAAAGAGCGCGAGCAAGAAAAAATTAAAGTTAAAATCATTCGCGAAATTTTTGATGTGCAGGATAATACCTATCAAGAAACCGTAGAATACGTCAGCGTATTAAATAAACATAAAGAAAAAGATACCAACGCAGGACCAAAAATAAACAATGTCTATGAGATAAGTGATGACGAAGATGAAGATAATGAATCTCAAAGCAACACGAGTGATGTTTTTGTCGCCGTTCTTAAATTGGTTTCCATTATTGTCTTAAGTTTGATTTTTGCCAATATTGTTGTAACTTTACTATTGCCAATTGTAGAAGAATTGGCTTCGGAAGAAAATGTAAGACCGATTCTCTTTATTGTTTTCTTCGCCATCTTTTTGGGTTTGGCCATCCCATTGTTGTTGAATAAAATTCCTTGGTATATTTTCAAAGCCAAACCGGAAAAAGTTGTACGTGTTAAAGAAAGCAAGTTTTATGACAAAGCAAACAACATTATAAAACTTTATCATATGAACGAATATGAGCCAAGTTTGGCTCCTGCTTGGCCGGAAGCTCCGACAGAATATAAGCATTATATTGTAGATTTTATTCGTGAGGTTATGGCTAATCTCAACTCTAAAACCATGTTTGAAGATACATTTTCAAAATTTGGCATCAAGCTTGTGGTTTATGGTGGAAGTATGGAGTTAGCTCGTTTTTGTGGTTTAAGAATAACCGAAGCAAACTCTCTCCTTTTTGAAGCATTTAAAATCTTGGATGGCGATGATGTCGATTTGGAAGCTTTTTATGATTGTAAAAAAACATTTTCAGACAACAAAGTTGCAATATTTCTTACCGGGGTCGGAGCGCATTTAATGGCTCAGATAATTGATGGGGAACCGGCAGATTTTAGTGTTCTGAGAGTTAGTTTTGAAAAATGGGAAGACCAATTAAACGGTATGTACCAAGTGCAAGAACAAAAACAAGCTCTTCCTAAAGTAGATATTCGTTGCCCTTGTTTGGTCAATATTAGTTGTCAATTTCGTTTTTATGATGAAAGTAGTAGCGAGGTTGCGTCGCTCAAAGCATCATATCAGGCTGATTTACAAAATATTATATATAATTTGCTAAGTAAATATCATGCTGTAAACACAAGTGAAAAAGAAGGTTTTATGAGTGTTGAATATGATAATACGGAAGTAGCAGTCAAATTTGCAGCAGACTTTTTGCGAGATATTGCTCAATATAAAGAAGATTTAAATGATGAAAATTTGCTGTTCTTAAGCAAGTGCAATATTATAGATATTCCTGATGAAGATACTGCATTGGATGACTATATTACCGATATTTTAGACCATACCTATAATAATGAAATTTTGGTTACGGAAAAAATAAAAAACAGTATGTATGTAACTAAATATGATTTTGAATTTTTGGGCGAGAAAAAGCTTAATAAAACAGAACAAATGGTACCTTTGTATAAGTTGATATATTAATAGAATTTGTTGAGAAATCGAAAAAAATATGCTATAATAAATTTTGTTATGGTGGAAAGGGAGACAAAAGATGGTTACAATTTCTGAGGTAATGGCAGATAGAACCGCGCAAACATGGGAAAAAACACTTACCGATATGAATAATATTGATGAGTCTTTTGCCAATGCACGAGATCTTGGCTATACGCGTCTGAATTATGCTCGTGTAACCGCTGTTGCCAAATTGGCAGAATCTTATGACTCTCAAGATATCTACAAAGTTCAGTTGCAATCTAACGGTAAATTAGGTGTTGGTTTAAGAGATAATGCATCTGAGGAAAAGGTATTAGATTTATCAAAATATGAAGAAGCTCTTGATGCTCTAAAACAACAAACCGATCCGGAAGGCTATCAAAAAGAACAAGAGGAAAAGAAAAAACAAGAAGAAGAGAACTTGTTGTCATTAACCTCAACCAAATTGAATATTCAGGTCTATATGACCAAAGGCAACAAACAAGTTTTGATTGCTGATAGTACGGCTGAAAAAGGCACCCCAGAAAGAGAAGCCATGGATGCCATGCTTTCCGGAGAATATAAGGCAACAAAAGGTGATTATTATTTCAAAATCACTCGTAATGAAGATACCACTGAAAGAAACGAAGAAGTTTCTTATGCTTTGCAAGTCGGTATGGGTGAAAACTTTAAACACGACTATGTTATGACAGAGCAAGATTCAGAAGATACAAAAAATAAAACTGAAAGCAAAATTCCTCTGACAACAAGCACAAGCAGTTCTAGTGGTTTGTCTTCTGTAAATGCTTTAGAAATTCAAGCAACAAAATATCAAGCAACCGCCCAGATGTTGGAGGTTGGTTATCAGAATATGGCCAATATTTACAGTCGCAATAGCAAATTTTAAGAAATAAGCGCTTTAGCAAAAAAAATACTTGTATATTATGCAAAGAAAAACTATCTTTAGGATAAATAGTTTGCTATATATACAAACAGATATATTTTGCTAAAGAAAGGATAATAAAAATGACAGCGCCGTTGATGCCAAGAGCAACAGCTGTATGGCTGGTAGAAAACACAACTCTGACCTTCAGACAAATTTCAGATTTTTGCGAAATTCATGAACTTGAAATTCAAGCCATTGCCGATGGTGATGTTGCCAGCAACATCATGGGTTTGAGCCCGATTGATAACAACCAATTGACATGGGAAGAAATTCATCGTTGTGAGGCAGATGCTTCTGCTAATTTGGTAGCCAATCCGTTGGAAAGAAACGTTAAAGAAAAGAATGCTAAAGCTAAAAAAATTCTTTCTCCTTCTCAAAGAAATGATAAACCGGCAGCCATTGCTTGGGTTATCAAAAACTATCCAATGTTGGCAGACAGCCAAATTTGCAAGTTGATTGGTACCACCAAACCGACAATTGATGCCATTCGCAACGGAACCCACCGTGAAAGCGCAACCTTGCGTCCGAAAAATCCGGTTATCATCGGTTTGACCACTGAAAAAGATTTGGATAAAGCCATTGCATTGGCACAAGCTCGTTTAGAAAAGGCCAGTGCTCCTAAAAAGGCTAAGAAAAAAACAGCAGCTAAAAAAACTTCTAAAAAAGCCGCTAAATAATAAAATTAAAGAAAAATAAAAAAAAGCCTCTTTCATAAGGAAGAGGCTTTTATTTTAGTCTTTGTCTTGATATGGGTTGTTCCCTTTGCGCACGGTAATGCGAATTGGAATCCCACCCATATCAAAAGTTTCTCTCAGGTTATTAATCAGATAACGCAAATATGAGTCAGGTAAACCTTCCGGATTGCTGGAAAAAATGAAAAATGCCGGCGGTCTGGTCTTAGCTTGCGTGATATAGCGCAATTTTATGCGGCGATTATTTTTGCCGAGCGGCGGCGGGTTGTTGTCGGTCACATCGGCAAACCATTTGTTCAAAGGAGATGTCGGAATACGAATATTCCAACGATCATAAACTTTGAATACGGCACGCATCAACTTATCCAAACCTTCGCCTTTGAGGGCGGAAATGGTCACGGTCGGCACACCTTCAGCCTGTGTCAAAGACGTGCGCAATTTATAGTTCAACTGGTCAAGCGCTTCTTTGCGGTTGGCCACGTCCCATTTGTTGACGGCAATCACCAAAGCACGACCTTCATCCAAAACTTGACGTGCAATAGTTAAATCTTGTTTGTCAAGCACGGCATCGGCATCCAACACCAAAACCACAACTTGTGCTAAGAATGCGGCACGCTTGGTACTGGCGGCTGACATTTTTTCCAAAGAGTCGGAAACTCGAGATTGTTTACGCAAACCGGCAGTATCTACCAAATTTATTTTACGACCTTGATATTCCCAAGCTGTGGTAATGGCATCACGTGTCACACCTGCTTCAGGACCTGTGAGCATACGCTCATCTTGAAGCAAGGCATTGACAAGGGTAGATTTACCCACATTCGGACGTCCGACAATCGCAAGCTGAATGGTGCGTTTTTTCCACGCTTCTTCACTGATTTCTTCCGTTCCGTTATCTGTAGTCGGATTTTCTTCGGCTTTTTCTGCCGTTTTATCTTTAGGATTCAGTTTAACATAATGTTCGTGCAAAGCTTCGTACAAATCTTGCATACCCAATCCATGCTCGGCCGAGAAGGGAATAGGTTGCCCAAAACCGAGCTTATAAGCCTCGCCGATACTATCTTCTTGCAACTTGCCTTCGCATTTGTTGGCAAGCAAAATGACAGGGCGATGCATTTGGCGCAAGAGCTGAGCAAAATGTTCATCATAAGGTTGCAAGCCATCACGAGAGTCAAAAAGAAACAAGCAAACATCTGCATCTTCGATCGCACGTTTGGTTTGCTCCCACATACGCTTTTCAATGTTATCTTCTTTAGAATATTCATAACCTGCGGTATCAATAATGGTCAAATTCATATCGCGCAGTTTGGTCGGGGTTTCTCTGCGGTCACGGGTTACGCCCGGTTTGTCGTGCACAATGGCAACCTTGCGACCGGCCAAGCGGTTAAACAAAGTAGATTTTCCGACATTCGGACGTCCGATGATGGCAACTTTCATACTCATTAAATTTTATCCTAATCTATTATTTATAAGCCACAATTTCGGCATCGTTAGTTGTAAACAAGACCATTCCGCGGGCAACAACCGGAGAAACACTCACACCGTCAGAGAGTGTGATATAACCGATAATCTTGCCGTTATACGGAGAAATGGCAAAAACATAGCCGTTTGAGCTTGTTACAAGCAATCTGTTTCCGGCCAAAACCGGTCCTTTGGCAAAAACACCAGACGTATTTTCTTCATTATTTGTAACCGGAACATTGGTATTCCATACAATCTTGCCGCTTGCTTTTTCCAAGGCTAAAAGGTTGAACTCGCTGTCCAGAACATAAATGTATTTTCCGGCAACCCAAGGTTGGCTAATACCGCTAATCTCTCTTTCCCAAATTTTATTACCGGTTCTCAAGTCGATTGCGGCTAAGATATTTGAGTGTCCTAGAGCATAGACAACGCTACCGTCAATAATCGGGTTGGCTTTAATGCCGTTGATGCTGGATAAAGCGTTTGTTCTGCGATAAGAAACCAATAAAGAGCTCCATAATTCTGAACCGGTGCTGGCTTTGAAAGCTTTAAGCTCGCCGGTAGAAAATGCGGCAATAACCACATCTTGGAATGGATCATATGCCGGGCTGGCCCCGCCAACTAAAGTTGTGGCTTCAGTTGCGGTTTTATAGCGCCAAATTTCTTTACCTGTTTGTGCGTCTAAAGCAATTAAAGTATTTTCAATAGTTTGTACAAAGACGATATTGTTGGCAACTGTTGGTGCAATGCGAATAGGTGCGTTTTCGTCAAAGCGCCAAATTTGTTTTCCATTTTTCATATCCAAAGCAAAGACGCTGCCAAAACCGGTCGTGGCATAAATTTTTCTTCCAAATTCAGCCAAACCGGCTCCTTTCATCGAAATTTCATATTCATCTTCAACTCTGGGCTTTAATGTCTTGCTCCAAATTTCTTCACCATCATCCAAGCGCAAAGCTTTAACGTGAGCTTCGGCATCAATAGTAAACACAACTTTATAAGCGACGACAGGAGCTGCTAAAAGATAATCTCTTTTAGAACTTCCGGCGCCGATTCCTGCATCCCAAACCTTTTTCAAATTTTGAGATGCTTGTAAGTGCTCCATACGATGCAAAGAATTTCCGCCAGATTGTTTCCAAGAATTGTTCACATAGGGCCTAGGTAATGTAATTTTTAACTCTCCGGATTCAAAATCAGGGGCCAACATTTTGGATTCTTGCAAAACGGCAACTCTTTCTCCATCCAGTTTCAGTCTTTCGTTTCCAAACATTCCACAAGAGGATAAGAAAGCTAAGGCGCCCAAAACAATCGTTTTTTTATAAGTTAAAAATTTCATGGTTACACCCTTATCAAATTATTGAACTATTTTTGTTCCAAAACATTAATCATGTCTAAAGCTCTGGTTTTTAATGTTTCAGAAACTTTAGGACTATTAGATATTTCTGTATATAATTTTTGAGCTTCAGAAAAATCTTTTTCTCTGATGGCAAGCATAGCTAACAATTCTTTAGCAGTATCATTCCAAACATTTTGTTCTTCGGTCAAAGGTTGCAACAAGTCTTTAATTTCTGCAGCCGGAGCATTATTCAATTTGTAAGAAGCTAATTTTAAAATGGCAATATTACGCATTTGCGGATTAAAATCTTCATCATTAATAATGTTTTGCAAAACAACAATAGCTTGTTCGAGTTGATTTTGTTCAAAAAGCAAGTTGGCTTTTTGCATTTGTGCAATATTGGTATAAATTCCATGACCTGATTTGGCTAAATTATCCAAAACCTCGGTTGCTTCCGCAAAACGACCTTGATTTTGCAAATTTAAAGCATAAGCAAAAGTATCTGACATTTCTTGATTGCGTCTGTCATTCCAAGCTTTTAAAGATTCAAAACTAACGGCGGAAAAAACAGCGATAACAACAAAGATAATGATATATAAGCCGTATTTATCCCATATATTTTTGATTTTTTCGTTTTTTAATTCTTCGTCAATCTCGCGGATGAACGCATCTTCAAAATCATTATGCTGTTCCGGAGCTTTTTTCTTTATCATAAATTATCTCCCAATAAAAAATATCTTTTCTACTATGTATAATAGAAATCACATTTTTAGCAAAGCAAATTTTTTGCAAAAGCTCAAAAATGTGTGTATTTGTGATATTTTAAGCCAATAAACATTCTATTCAGAGGTGATGATTTGCTCAACCAAAAAGTTTTTAATCCATTTTAAATCGGCAATAGGCAGTTTCTTTCCAAAAATGATATTTCTTTCAGAGGATGTAATGGTAACAAAATACCTTTCCGTAGCCGGATTAAAAGTCACATACACTCCTTTGATATCTTTTTTGAAAATTTCATCGTGTTTAGTTGAAAAAAGAAAATATTTATGAGTATTAACGATTTTATCTTTTTTCAAAACCAGTTTTTCTTTACGAAACATGATAAAAATTGCCGAAACAATGCCTAAAGAACAAATGCTGTAAAAGGCAACTAAAAATTCTAGAGAAAAACCTTGATGATTCATGCTTACAATAAACATTGTCAAAGCTAAAATAAAAATACTCAAAGCACCAAGAATATTATATCCATCCCACAAAACTTTGCGCAATTTAATAATGGTTTTGTCAGATGTTTCTTTAACGCTAATGCGAGAAGAATGTTTGGATGCCGGATTGAATTTTCCGTATAAATCCCATATATCGGCCATTTCTCGTAAAGATTTTTCCAAATCAGGAACATCACGTTTCAAAATTCCTTCATCAGTATAGAGCAAGGTCGGCAGATTGAGCTTTTTAGCATAATCCACCCAAATTTTGCGGATATCTTTTTCTGAGGTGGAAATATAGAGGGGGATAGTTCTTTCACAAGATTTATTATGTAGCTCAACAATATAACGATTCTTTGTCATAAAACCACATTGTACGAACTCGATTCGCAACATCACGCCAAGAAAATCATGGATTTTGTTTTTATAAATATCTTTTTTCCCAAAAGAATTGCGCTTAATCATGGTGATGGTATTTCCATCAAAAAAGATTTTTTTGTAGCGTAAGTTTGATAAAATTAAAGAAGTGATGATTCCGATTCCCAAAACAATGATAAAAATATCAAAAACAATAGGAGATAAGAACGAATTATAAGTATAAGAAGCATCTGTTCCAAAAAGCATTTGCGGAGAAGACAATCCGTTTGTCAGTTCAAAAACACCGAGCAAAACCAAAATCAGCCCTAAAAAAATACCCGGTAATAAAATACGTAAATTAATTCTATCGGATTCTTTGCTGGGAAGTTTATCAATATCAAGCTTATAATTATAGCTATAGTGATGTGGAATATTCCTGTTCATATCATATCCTTAATATAGTTTAAGTGGTAACGAACAAACAAATTGTACAATATTTTTTTTTAATTATCATCATTTTTTCACATCATAATCGATTTTTTTAAAAAATTAGTGAATTTAATTTATATTAATATTATTCGTATAAATATAAACTCGTACAAGAATTGTAACAATTTAAATTTAAGGTGTGATAGATGGGAAATATCAGTATTTTTAATCAAAGTGTCTATTTAGTTGTAACATATCTTTCAATATTTTTACTTTTCATCACCTGTTTATATGCCTCTGTTGGTAATAAACAAGCTAAAGGAATTTGGCTTTTGTTTTGGGGCTTGATGATTGATTTCTTCTCTCTATATATTTCCGTGCATTCGGCAGAAGTTTATGCCAAAGGCAACTCTGTAGAAATATGGGTGTTTTTAGAAATGCTTTTTTGTTTGGTTTCTATGTTGTTGTTGGCAATGGCATCATCACACATTTTAGTTAAAAATGCCTCCAATCTCCCAATTGTTTCTGTTTTTGGTGGTTTGGGTTTGTTTGCCATCATCTTTTTCTTGTACATATACCCAGACAACCAAATGATTGCTCAAATGCGCTATATTTTCCCATTAACCGGCTTTACATATTTGTCCATCGGTTGCTTTTCTCAAATGAATAAAAAAAGAAGCAGCGCTTTTGTTTTGGCAGGTTTGGTAACAATGTCGGCAGCAATTGTTATGCTTCTGAAATTGTTGGGCTTTAATTATTTCATATATGGTGTTTGGTATACCACTCCGGCATTGTATATTATGTTAAGTTTATCAATGGTTATGCTCAAAGCAGATTCTTTTGCTCGCAAATACGATGAAAGTTGTATCGAAATAGAAAAAGATAATCAACGAATTGAAGAAATTATCAAATATTCACCTTTCCCGATTATTATTTCACGCTTGAGTGATGATAGAATTATTTTAGCCAACAGCAATGCAATCAAACTTTTTGATATTTCCGCCAAAGAATTAGATCGCTATCATTTTAAAGACTTTTTTGCCGATGCGGATAATCGTCGCATATTAGGAGAACTGTTGGAAAAAGAAAGAGTTGTACAAGATTTTGAAATCTTGGTTAAAACACCGACAGGAAATACACCTTTCTGGTTGCTGGCATCAGCTAATATCATTGATTATAACTATGATGTTGCTTTATATACGGCATTCCAAGATATTACATCTCGTAAAAATCGTGAAGTATTATTAAAAAATCAAGCAACAAGAGATCCGTTAACATCATTGTACAATCGACGCTATTTTGAAGAAGAAGTATTTAAGCGCATTGTTGAATCAAAAACCAATAATGAACCATTTAGTGTTTTGATGATAGATGCAGATCATTTCAAAAAAGTAAATGATACTTACGGACATAAAACCGGTGATAAAGTTTTGATCGAGCTAGCTTCAACTTGTGAACGTGCTTTAAGAAACGATGATATCGTGGCTCGTTATGGTGGTGAAGAATTTGTTGTCTTTTTGGCTGGCGTAAATGCTCTTAAAGGTAAAATAGTTGCCGACCGTTTAAGGGAAAGCATTTCTAATATTGTTGTTTATTCAGATGAAGGTGAAGAAGTTCGCTTCACGGTAAGTATCGGTGTATCTTCATATGAAATATCCGATAATATAGATACCCTAATCAAAACAGCAGATGAAGCTTTGTATAAAGCCAAGGAAAATGGCCGAAATCGTGTCGAAATATTTGATAAAAATGATTTAGAAGCTTTTGATAATAAAGAGATGCAAGAGCGTATCAAAAATGAAGTCAATAATCGTCATCCGATTTTTGATAAAGAAGAAAATGCTGAAATTTCTTTGCTCGATGGTATTGAGGCAAACCATATCCAAGGTGAAAATACCAATATTGAAGATCATAAAAAGGAAGATGAGATTGATTATCCAATTTTAGGCGTTGATGAAGAAGATTTAAAGTAAAGTAGGTATCAGATGACTTGTCCTTATCAAGAACAGTGCGGCGGATGTCAATGTCGTCATTTGTCACTGGAAGAATATAAAAAATATAAAATAGAGCAAATCAAAAAAATATTATCAGAGTTAAATAGTCAAGATTACCATTTTGCCGAACCTTTTTTCTTGGAAGATGGCGGAAGAAGACGAGCCTCTTTGGCTTTCAAGTACAAAAAGGGCAGTTTGACCTTGGGGTTTAATCAAAGACAAAGTAATGAAATTGTCAATTTAGCGTCATGTCTTTTGCTCACACCAAAGATTAATGCCAATTTGGAAAACATTCGCCAACTGTTGTCAGCTTTATGCCAAATAAAAATACCCTTACGTAAAAAAAATAAAGTAATCGGATATGAAAATTTGCAAGCCGGTGATGTATGGTTAACGGAAGCCAATAACGGTATTGATGTTGTTTTGGAATTTGATAAGGATTTAAATTTGGATTATCGAATGCTGATTTCAGAATTGGGGCAGCAATATTCGGATATCATTCGCATCTCGCACCGTCGCAAAGCCGATTCTCAAACCGAGACTGTTTTAGAAAAAATCAAACCATTCATAAAAATTGCCGGATATGAGGTTTTTATACCTGCAGGAACATTTTTGCAGGCAGGAAAAGCTTCAGAAACAGCAATGATAAATTTGGTGATGAAATATATTGATCAATCAGAAGGAAAAATAGCAGATTTATTCTGTGGCGTGGGAACATTCTCATATCCCTTGTCGGTTAATAAAAATAATAAAATAACGGCCATTGATTCATCTGCAAGTTTGCTTGATGGTTTTAAGCATTCTGTCAATAAAAACATGATTCCGAATATTGAAATTATAACCAGAAATTTATTTAAATATCCGCTGGATGAAAAAGAAATTTCCTCATTTGATGTAGTGGTTTTTGATCCTCCTCGAGCCGGAGCTTTAGAGCAAGTAAAGAAGATAGTAGAGGCGGCCAAGCAACCTCAAAAGATTATAGCGGTATCATGCAATCCGCACAGTTTTGTGCGTGATGCCAATATCTTAATTTCAGGAGGCTATCATTTGCATGAAGTTTCTGTGATTGACCAATTTTGCTATTCTAATCACAGTGAACTTGTTGCCTTATTTACAAAATAAAACAAGCCATATATAGTGTTTGTAATATTAATAAAATAGGATAACTAAATGCGAAAAATATTTTGTGCTTTTTTAATGCTCATGGTATTAAATGGGTGCGTTTCATCAGCTCCGGAAGGCTATAAGCAATGTCCTCTAGTGACAATCAAACGCGAAGATGCCAGATTAATTCAAATTGTTAATTATCAAGATAATTTTGAAATCGAGCTCGTAGGAATGGAAGGCTTTTGCTATTATGATACGCGTGTCAAACAAGAAAAAGCCAAAATCACTCCCATTTTTGTAATAAACAAATTGAGAAATACGGATGAATCAGATGTTCAATTTCGTTGGTTTACCAACACCATCAAAGGCCCTCCGGCATATTTAGGTAAAAAAACATATTTTGTAGAAACCTCATTGAAAAAAGATGAGCGACGTAAAGAATTTAAGGGAGCACAGGTAGAAGTTAAAATTCCGGTAGATATGATGTATGAATTTGAAATATTTGCCGGACTAGAAATTTCTCCGCGCGAAAGAAAATACAATCAACGCATTTTTGATGTCGAACTAGGCTATTTTGAAGAAGAAACTTCAGAGCCTTATAGTGTCAAAGTAAAAGAACAGCCTGCAATATATTATGAAGACGGCACTCCCGCAGATCCCGAAAATTTAAAAAATATTCAAAATAAATCAGGAGAATAAACATGAACGGTTTCAACCTTCCTTTATCACAAATGGCCAATGCCATCCGTTTTTTGAGTGCAGATGCTATTGAAAAATCACAATCCGGTCACCCCGGTATGCCGTTAGGCATGGCAGATGTTGCAACGGTTCTGTTTTCAAAATTTATTAAACTCAATCCGCAAACACCGCGCTGGTTTGACCGCGATAGATTCGTATTATCGGCAGGTCACGGCTCCATGCTGATGTATTCTTTGCTCTATTTAATGGGATATGAAGATATTACAATTGAAGATATCAAAAACTTCCGTCAGTTAGGTGCCAAAACAGCCGGACACCCTGAATATGGTCATTTACAAGGAATTGATATGACAACAGGTCCGTTAGGACAAGGTATCAGTTCTGCTGTTGGTATGGCTATGGCAGAAAGAATTTTGGCCGCTAAATATGGTGAGGATGTTTGTAATCACTATACCTATGCAATTTGTGGTGATGGCTGTTTGATGGAAGGCATTTCTGAAGAAGCAATTTCTTTGGCCGGACATTGGGGCTTGAACAAACTTATTGTTTTCTGGGACAACAATAACATCACCATTGATGGTACGGTTGATAAAGCCAATTCCACCGATCAAATTGCTCGTTTCAAAGCGGTTGGTTGGAATACAATTGAAATTGATGGTCATAATTATACTGAAATTGAACATGCAATAGAGAAGGCTCAAAAATCAGATAAACCGACATTGATTGCATGCAAAACCAAAATCGGATTTGGCGCCCCGACCAAATGCGGAACCAGTAAATGTCATGGCTCTCCGTTGGGTGCAGAAGAAGTTGCAGCCATGCGCCAAGCATTGAATTGGAATTATGCTCCTTTTGAAATCCCTGCAGAAATTTTGGAGGCATGGAAAAATTGTGCTAAAGCTCATCAAAATGAATATGCGGCATGGGAAAAACGAGCCACAGCCAAAGGTAAAGAATTTTTGGATGTGATTGCCGGTAAATTACCTCAACATTGGGATAAAGATTTATTATCTATGGCTCAAAAGGCAATTGATGAAAAGACCAAAGTAGCCACAAGAAAAGCCTCTCAAATGTGCTTGGAACAAATCGTTCCGAACATTCCGCAAATTGTTGGCGGTTCGGCAGATTTGGCCGCATCAAATCTGACTTTTGTTAATGGCATGAAAACCATTGTAAAAGGAGATTATAACGGTAACAATTTGATGTACGGCATCAGAGAACATGCCATGGGTGCCATTATGAATGGTTTGTCATTGCATGGCGGTGTTATTCCCTATGGTGGCACATTCTTTGTCTTTTCAGATTATTTGCGCCCGTCCATGCGTTTGGCCGCATTAATGGGCATCAGAGTTGTTTATGTTTTGACACATGATTCTATCGGCGTTGGTGAAGATGGCCCGACACACCAGCCGATTGAACACTTGGCATCATATCGAGCTATGCCCAATATTTATACTTTCCGCCCTTGCGATGTGGTCGAAACGGCTGAGGCATGGAAAATTGCTTTGGAAAGTGAACATACTCCAAGTATTTTAGCTTTAACCAGACAAGGTTTGCCGATGTTAAGAAACTCTGTTGCAGAAAATCTGACCGCTAAAGGAGGTTACGTCATTTCTGATGTAAGTAATGGTAAAGAAAGACAAGCTACAATTATTGCAACTGGTTCAGAAGTATCATTAGCGGTTGAAGCTCAACAAAAATTGAGAGAAGAAGGCATAGAAGTGGCAGTTGTTTCAATGCCTTGCACAGAGCTTTTTGATGCACAAAGCAAAGATTATAAAGAAAAAGTTTTGGGCAAAGCACCACGTGTTGCCGTAGAAGCTGCAGCAAAATACGGTTGGGAGCGCTATGTCGGAATCGAAGGCAAGATAATCGGTATGGATGGCTTTGGAGCATCTGGCCCGGCCGGAGAACTATATAAGCATTTCGGCATAACTGTAGATGCTGTTGTGAAAGCTATTAAAAGCTTGTAAATTATATGATTTTTTAGAAGGGGCTCGGATTTCCGAGCCCCTTTTGCAATAAGAAATATAAAAAATATTTGACAAAGCTCGTTTTCGTGTTAATTTCATTGCCATATTTAATCTTATTAATTTAATTTATATCATTATGGAAACAAAAGAATACATTAAGTATGCTTCACAAGCTGTAGAAAAAGCTAAGGAAGCGGGTTTTAATTTGACAAATGAAGATTTCTTGCCGTGTAGAATTTATCCAAAAGATGAAAGAAATTACGGTTACGTCGCCTTTGTGGCAGAAGTTGAAAAAGATGGTGTTCCAAGTTATTTGTATGTGAAGGCTTATGCCGGAAAAACACCTCGTATTGCCATTATCATTCCTAAAGATGGAACAGGAATTGAAAAGTTTGGTATTGGTCATGACTGGAAAGCTATAGGCAAAACAGTCTGGTCGTACAAAAAAATGGAAAATGATGACTATGAAATTGTTTCTGAAGATGAACTGATAGCAAGGCGTCGTCAAAAGGCAGAAAGAAGTTAAGAATGTATTCATCTGTAGTCCAATGCTATTTTATAGGTGGATTACAGCCTAAGAATTAAAAAAAAGCCGTCCGCGAAAAAAATAAAATTCGCGCACGGCTTTTTTTTAGATTAGTTCAAGAGTAGATGTTAAAATAAATGCTGCAATATTGATAATTACAAACTTCTCATACCAATCTTGATAGTACCTCAATTTTAGAATTTTAGCTTTTCTTAATCTTAAATAATCAGATTCAGAATCCATTTCTTCTTCTTTCAACAAATCTGGATTATGCTGATGTTTCTTTTTCAACAAGAAGACATAACCGGAGCAACACAAGAGTAAAGATGCTAAAAAGGCATGCAAAATTACAGCTTGAGGGCAAATCTTGAATAAAAGCAAATAGAAAGCCAAAACAATGATTGTAAACATTGAAAAACTGAAGTCTTTCCTAACGATTTTAGGGGCAAGATAGATGCTCAACCCCACTAACAGGATTAATCCTGACCAAAAAATAATTTCCATAACTTATAATTTAAATTAAAAATACAATATACAAGAAGCTATAATGCTCAAATATCTAAAAAAATCAATGATTATTTTATGAAAGTTTTGTGACAATAAATAGAGAAGGGCATTGAAGAAACAGAAATAATCAATCCGTTGACTGCAATTCGAAGAGATAATTCTGCCTCTCAATGCCCATTATGGGGAGGAAATTTTATAATTATATAATATCATAAAAAAACAAAAATAATCATTACAGTTTTATGAAACTGTACAATCAGCATAATTTTCTTGCAAAAGTAACGGAAGGATATATATTTGCAGCAGTAATAATATGTCAAACAATCAAAAGGAGTTAAAATATGCCTTTAGTTACAATGCGTCAAATCCTTGACCATGCTGCAGAAAACAACTATGGTGTTCCTGCATTCAATATTAATGATATGGAACAAATCATTGCTGTTTTGCAAGCAGCTAAAAAAGTAAACGCTCCGGTTATTTTGCAAACATCTACCGGTGCTCGTAAATTTGCCGGTGACCCGATGATTCGTCATATGGTTCAAGCCGGAATTGAAATGTTTCCTGAATTGCCAATTTGTATTCACCAAGATCACGGTTCATCCGTAGATATTTGCCAATCAGCCATTGTTAACGGTTATTCTTCCGTAATGATGGATGGTTCTTTGGAAGCAGACGGCAAAACACCTTCTTCTTTTGAATATAATGTAAAAGTAACCAAAGAAGTTGTTGCCAGAGCTCACGCTGTTGGCGCTTCTGTTGAAGGTGAATTGGGTGTTATCGGCTCATTGGAAACAGGTAAAGGTGATAAAGAAGATGGTCACGGTGCTGAAGGCGTAATTGATAAGAAACGCCTTGTAACTGATCCTGATGAAGCTGCTCGTTTTGTGGCTGAAACCAAGTTGGATGCTTTGGCTGTTGCTGTAGGAACATCTCACGGTGCATACAAATTCACCCGCAAACCGGATGGTGAAATTTTGGCAATCGATGTTATTGAAAAAATTCATAAAAAATTGCCGAACACCCACATGGTTATGCATGGTTCTTCTTCAGTTCCACAAGAATTGCAAGATTTGATCAATGCATATGGTGGTGCCATTCCTCAAACTTATGGTGTACCTGTTGAAGAAATCGTTAGAGGTATCAAATCCGGCGTACGCAAAGTTAACGTTGATACAGACTGTCGTATGGCAATTACTGGTGCGATTCGCAAATTGTTTGCCGAAAATCCGAAAGAATTTGACCCGCGCAAATATTTGAAACCGGCAATCGAAGAAATGCAAAAAGTATGCGAAGCCCGTTACGTTGCTTTCGGTGCTGCAGGTCATGCCGATAAAATTAAGGCAATTCCGATGTCTGAAATGGCAAAACGTTATGCCGCAGGTGAATTATAATTCATTTTGGTATAAAGTAGAAAAAAAAGCTCTCAAAAGAGAGCTTTTTTTATTGCCGATATCCGAGAAAATATGGTAAAAAAACGTAAAAATCATATTATTAATTTTCACACATTATTACACAAAAATTATGAAAAATTTTTTCTTTACAAGTGCATTATTCATGTTGGGCGGGTTTTCCGTTTTGCCGTTGCAAGCGCAAATAGATTCTCTTAAGAATGAAGTAATTATCACACATTTGGAAAGAGATTCTTTTTACAATTTTTATTTTTCTCATGATGTAAAGGTCAGTAGTGCATATGATGAAAATAAACATTTATGGAAAGTAAAATTGGAAGAGCAACTCAATCAAAAAAATCTACCTTCGCCTCATGAAGAAACCCTTTGGTTAAAATTGGATCCTGACTGCAAACCAAAATCATGGGATTTGCAAAAGTTTAAAATAAACGGACACAATTTTACGGTTTTTTTGCTGAAAAGAAAACAAAACAAACGTTGAAAGAAAAACCTGCATCTATTTAATTGTTTTGATGCAGGTTTTTTTGTTTCATTAACCAAACTCTAATGATATAATTTTATATTATATGACATAATGAAACAAAGAGGGTTTATCGATGGTAAAAATTGCTCCAAGTATTTTATCGGCAGATTTTTCTGCTTTAGGAAAAGAAATAAAGGCTCTGGAAAAAGCCGGCGCAGATATGATTCATATTGATGTAATGGATGGAAATTTTGTTCCAAATCTAACTTTTGGTCCATGCGTTATAAAAGCCTTGCGCAAAGAAACCAAGTTACCGTTTGATGTCCATCTAATGGTGAAAAATCCCGAAATTATGATTCCTTGGTTTGCTGAAGTAGGAGCAGATATCATCACCGTTCATGCAGAGGTCTGCAAACATTTGGATAAAACTTTAGCAACAATACACGATTATGGTATTAAATCCGGAGTTTCTCTCAATCCCTCAACCAATGAAGATTGCTTGAAATATATATTAGATAAATTAGATCTAATCTTGATAATGAGTGTCAATCCGGGCTTTGGCGGTCAAACCTTTATTGAATCACAATTAACAAAAATAGCTGCCGTTAAAGAACTGATTGACGGAAAAGACATTGAAATAGAGGTCGATGGTGGTATCAATCCGATGACGGCAGCAGAATGTATTGCCGCCGGAGCCGATATTTTGGTTGCCGGAACAGCAGTCTTTGTTGGTGGCGAATATCAGAAAAACATTAATAGTTTAAGGTAATTTTAAGATAATAGACTTAAAATACAGGATTATAGAATATAGTCAGGAGTGTTTTGGAATGAAACATAAGGTTATGTTGGTTGAAGATGAAGAAGCTTTAGCCCTGTTGTTAAAATATAATCTGGAAAAAGAAGGCTATGATGTTTTATGGGAGGCCCGTGGAGGAAAAGCGGTTGCCGAAGTTGAACAAAATATGCCTTCAGTCATTATTTTAGATTGGATGTTGCCGGAACTTTCAGGCGTCGAAATCTGCAAAATGATTCGCAGTAAACCTGATATAAAAAGTATTCCGATTATCATGCTGACGGCAAAAGGTGAAGAAGAAGATAAAATTAAAGGTTTGTCAGCCGGTGCTGATGACTATGTAACCAAACCTTTTTCAATTCCAGAGCTTATGGCTCGTGTCAAAACGCAATTGCGTCGCGCTCCTGAACCGGCAGATGAAAAAGAATTGGTTTTTGAAGATATTGTTATGGATATCACGTCGAAAAAAGTATTTAGAGGCGAAAATTATATTCACCTTGGTCCGACAGAGTTTCGTTTATTGCGTATGTTGATGGAAACTCCAGGGAAAGTTTTTTCTCGTGAATATTTGTTAAAAACGGTTTGGGGAGATAATATTTATGTTGAATCCCGCACGGTAGATGTTCACATCCGACGCTTAAGAAAATCGTTAAATGAATTTGGTCCGGACTATATCCGCACAGTTCGAGCTACTGGATATGCCATTGACAAAAATCCGATTGGAGAAAATGAAGAATAACTAAAAAAGGCATCTTAATGATGCCTTTTTTAGTTATTCTTCATATATTCTTCTTGCTAAAAAATAGAAATCAAGGCATTATCAAAGGCATTATAATTTTATGTAATGGGTAAAAACAATGTCTTTGAAATTTGAAATATTAAAACGTCACGGAAAAACCAGATTAGGAAAATTGTACACCAAACATGGTGTGGTAAATACACCGGCCTTTATGCCGGTTGGAACCTGTGCAACCGTTAAGGCGATGATGCCTGAATCTGTTGCCGCAACAGGAGCAGAAATTTTGCTCGGAAATACTTATCATTTAATGTTGCGCCCTGGGGCAGATTTGGTTGAAAAAATGGGTGGTCTCCATAAATTTATGAACTGGAATAAACCTATTTTAACCGATTCTGGTGGTTTTCAGGTTATGAGCTTATCCGGTTTAAGAAAGCTAACGGAAGAAGGCGTTGCTTTTAGTTCTCATGTTGATGGTAAAAAATATTTTTTAAGTCCGGAAGAGTCTATCAAAATCCAACATAAACTCGATTCTAATATCACCATGTGTATGGATGAATGTGTAAAGTTGCCGGCGCCGCACGATAAAGTTAAAAAATCGGTTGAAATGTCCATGCGCTGGGCCAAACGCAGTAAAGATGCTTTTATCGATAGAGAAGGATATGGAGTTTTTGGTATTCAACAAGGCGGTGATTATCAAGATTTAAGAGCTTATTCTGCGGAAAAATTGAAAGAAATCGGTTTTGACGGTTATGCTATAGGAGGTTTGGCTGTAGGTGAAGGTCAAGAAACCATGTTCAAAGTTCTGGACTATGCACCTGGAATGCTTCCTGATGACAAACCACGCTATTTAATGGGGGTTGGTCGTCCCGATGATATTGTTGGTGCCGTAATTCGTGGTGTTGATATGTTTGACTGTGTGATGCCGACCCGCTCCGGACGCACATCTCAAGCATTCACTCGTTTTGGAACCATCAATATTAGAAATGCACGTCATAAAGAAGATCCACGCCCGTTGGAAGAAGGGTGCGACTGCCCTTTGTGCACCAATTATACCAGAGCTTACATTCACCATTTGCAAAAGTGTAATGAAGTTTTGGCAGTAATGTTGCTCACATGGCATAATATTCGTTATTATCAAAGGTTGATGCAAGGTATCCGCCAATCTTTAGCTGATGGAACTTTTGATGCTTTTGTAGAGCAGTTTTATGCAGATCAAGCCAAAGGTGATATTGAACCGTTGTAGGAGAACCTAAATGGATACAAATATGAATGATATGGTCGGTAGTTTTGCCGAAGAAAATTCCAGAAAAGGATTAAGAGTTTTTGTTGCCGGTGGTTCTCGCTCCGGAAATGATGAACTTTATGTCGAAGAAGCTTATAATTTAGGCAGACAAATTGCCAGAATGGAATTTAAGTTAGACTTTGGTCTGTCAAGCAGCGGTATTATGGGTGCTGTAGCCAAAGGTGTATTAGATGGCTGGAAACATAACAAAGATAAGGCATCTGCAATTCAAGGAATTACCACTAAGGAATATTACAATCTTTATCAAAGTGATGAAATCATCTCACAAATTGAAGATGTAATTGTGGCACAAACTTTGGAGGAAAGAAAACAAAAACTCCTTAATGCTGATTTTGTGGTTTTTGCTCCCGGTGGTGTCGGCACCTTGGATGAGTTAGCATATGATTGTGTTGCCATGCAAGATGGTTTGTTAGCGGTAAAACCATTTATTTTATATAATGTTAACGGGTTCTTTCATCATCTTGTAGAATATTTGAAATTTATTTCTTTAGAAGGTTTTGCAGACCCTGTTCCGTTTATTGTAGTTGATAATAGTAATGAATTAAGCATCGTTTTCCGTCTTTTGAAATTGCGTTATCACAAAACAGACAGTACTAAAGAAGCTTATGCTCAAGCCAGACAGTTGATTTATGAGTTACCATATTTTGTAAAAAAGAAAACTGATAGCTCTGTGCATGTTGAAGATATATATGAGCAAATGCTGAATATTGAAAAACAAGGAACACAAGATGCCAAAAACGAACTGGCTAATGAAGTTGAGCAAGCATATTTAGAAAAAGAAATAGAGCGCATGTATGATCGTTTGGCCAAAACCGGAAGAGACACTTCTATTGTTAGCGATAAGTTGACGCTACTCAAAAAAAGGAAAGCTCAGAAGAAATAAGCCAAAGAAAGTGATTTATCTTTCTCTCAGCTCTTTAGCTGTTTCCAGATAGTGAGCAGAAGTTTCTGGAGTTCCCATATATCCGAGAGAATAGTTAACAACCATAAACCCGAAGGGGTTTTTGGCAAGGTCATTACGGTTTCTGAACGGAGGCTGACCATATCCGATACGAATAACGGCGCGCCAAATATTAACGGTTGGATTAGGATTGTTTTTAACATAATCATAGGTCAAAAATTGAGCTTGCCATAAACCGGTACTCATAATTTTAATCCATTGAATTTCGACATCTCGTCTGAGAGATAAGTTTCTAAACTGATCCATGCTGTATTGGGCTTCATTTTTAGAAAAAATTTCATATACGCCGCGATTAGAATACCAATAAAGAGTTTCAAACGGGGCCCATTTTTCTCTCAGTTCATCAAAATCATCGGGAATTTCATGCCTGAGCATAATATAGTTATAAATATGTTGTTCAGTAATCAAATCCGTAGCCGAGATTCGTCTTTCCTGAGGTTCAATCTGCTCCAATCTGGAAAAATAATCATTAATATATAACAATCTTGGATAAGCAGATCGTTGCGGCAACATAATATATATTGTAGAAGCTAGCATCATATTTAAGCTAATGCTGAGGCTAGCAATAATCACCAAAATGCGAGAGGTCCACAAATAGCGACGTTCTGGCATGGCATCGACATGGACACTTTCCGGATAAAGACCAAGCTTATCAGGGCTTTCCTTTTCTTTATATTTAAAAATTGTATTAAAAATGTCCAACATCGGAAATTTGACCTATTTTAAAGTAATATCTGATTTAAGAATAAATCCTAACCATTAATATTTTATATATGAAAGTTAATAAAAGCAAATAAATACTGTAAATCTAAAAATAATTAGTATAACTTAAACGCAAGTAGTATCTGTAAAAGGGTAAAAAGAATGAAGAAAAATTTGCTTTTATCAGCTTTAGTCACAGTCATGTTGTGTGGTTGCAGTCTTTATGACAAAACTTTTAGCTCAGATGATGACAAAAGTTTACCAGCTCCTGTTGCTTATAGCGATTGGGATCGAGCAATCCGTGTCGATACCGATTTACAAAATATGTATGCAGCAACACCACGCAAAATAGAAAAGCCGATAGATATGTATATGGCCATGGCTTTATCTTTGAAATATAATTATACAAGACGTATCGCCGGTTATGAACAAAGCATGCTTGCTGCCGGACAGTCCACCTATGATCAAATGCCAGAGGTTTTTGCTTCTGCCGGATATGTTACAGATATTACATCCTCAAATTCCAATTCCGAATTGAAGCAAGCTTGGAATATTTTGGATATGGGAAGTGTTTATTATCAAAGTCAGGATGCCGAATATAAAAATAACATTGCTTATGAACAAAGCCGTAAGGTAATCCACAATATCTTGCAAGAAACCAGAATTTTATATTGGAAAACATTAACAGCGCAAAAACTTCTTCCGACCGTAGATGATATGATAGAATATATGACTTTGGCTGTAGATGAAATCAATGCTCAAAGCAAAGAGTTGGCAAAGTCCGGACAAAACTTGCCAATGTCTGTTATGGTTCAAAAAAGAAAATATATGGAAGCTGTAAAAACCTTGTCCACAATGAAGCGTGAATTTGAAAATTCAGAGATTCGTTTGGCAACATTAATGGGTTTGCACCCCTATAGTGAATATAAATTAGTTGGGCCCGAATATGGCAATTTTTCATTACCGGAAATCAAGAGTAACTTAGCAGAGATGGAGTGGTTGGCTTTAACCAATCGACCGGAATTGCGTGTTAGAGATTTAGTTACATCTCCGGATACATTGAAAATGTATGTTAAAGAATATAAAGCTCCGTCGGAAATAAAATACAAAAACAATCCGTCTTATTACAATCGTTTGATAGCCAAACAAGGACGCGAAGTTGCTATCCATATTTTTGAAGATTTGAAAAATCCCAATGCAGCAGATTTAGAAAATTTGCGTCGCCAAAGAATAACATCTTTAATCTTAAACCAAGTGTATGTTGCTTGGGCACGTTATATGTCTGCAATGGAAGATTATCAAATCAGCAAAGAATTGGCTGATGTATCTGAAAATATTGCAGAAGATGTGACTATTGCTGATGGCGCACAAGCAGAAAAAAGCAAGCTTGAAGCCGCCAAAGCTATCGAAGATGAAACGGCTGCATATGGCGCTTATGTCGAATTGCAAGATTCTTTAGGAAATTTATATGCAACATTGGGTATGGATGCGATTCCTTATTATATGTTGAATGAAAAACCATCGCAAATTGCTATGTATTTACGCAAAACTTTCCGCAAATGGGGTAATGGTGAGTTTATTCCGGATAACCGT
Source organism: uncultured Pseudomonadota bacterium (assembly GCA_949295025.1). Classification (GTDB taxonomy): domain Bacteria; phylum Pseudomonadota; class Alphaproteobacteria; order RF32; family CAG-239; genus CAJLXD01. The sequence goes on along the minus strand of CASFJK010000016.1, from coordinate 4,982 downwards.
CCATATCTATTAGACATTCCGGCAAAACGCCCGCCGGTTAATATTTCATCGGCAACCTTGGTTCCGGATATGACGGTTGAAACCTGGAATGATATTGATATTTCGATTCCTAAAGAAATCATGAATAAAATCGATTTCCAAGGCAAAGTAACAACCAAAGCCGGATTATTTGATGATTCGCCGTTGCCTTCTTGGTTGAAGTATGATGAAGAAACAATGCGTTTCACAGGTAAAGTTCAACCCGGAGAAAATAAAGAGTATAAAATCAAAGTTTATATGTCTGATGAAGAAGGAAACGTAGCATATGTTATCTTCAAAATCACGGTAGTTGATGTGTATGTTCCATCCATGCGTGTCATGGGGTTAACGGAAGGACGAAAAGCCACAGTCTTAAAACGTTGCACCGGACCTCAATGCACGGATGAATATATAGAAGAAAGTGTTATTGGTGAAGAAGTTGTAACAGCACCAAAATTATAAAGACAACTTACAACATTAAAACTCCCGAAATCAGATTCGGGAGTTTTTTTTTTGTTAGGCACAAAATATTGTATGTGAGCGAATCCGTTTTCAAATATATAGAATCAGAGTCGCAAAAAACTTACAACTTTTGCAATAAATTTTGGCGTATTTTGACACAAAATTTGCCTTATTTGCCAATAAAAAAAGTTATTCAGAATCTTATCTACAAGCCTAAATTTTTTTTATCCAATAAATATAATAGGATAGAGAAAAAAACAGTTTTATTAACTTTAAAACCCTTGTTATCCATGTTCGGATAACGCAATATTAAGGGCAGAAAGAGTCCACAAAAGCTCTTTGTTAAAAAATCTGAAATAAAAATGTGGATACTATATTTTGAATGTTTACAATTTGTTTACACAATATATGGTATGACTCATATCAGGTGATATAAATTAACAAATGAAGTTAACCATAAAAATTAAAGAAGGGTTGTTGAAAAAAAATGTCAGAGACCGAGTACAAATCCTCTCCGATTGAGAGCGTTACCAAAAGAGATGGAACTTTAGCTCCGTTTGATAACACTAAAATTTTTAATGCCATCAATAAAGCCGGTACAACTACTGGAGAGTTTGGTGAAGAAGAAAGCCAACTCTTAACGGCGCAAGTCTTAAAAGTATTAAAACACAAATTTGCAGAGTCTCTGCCATCTATTGAGCAAATCCAAGATGTAGTTGAACAAGTTTTAATTTCTGCCAACTACTTTGCAACTGCCAAAGCATATATTTTATATCGTGATCAACGCAATCGTATGCGTTCTGATAAAAAAGTAATGGTTGATGTTGAAAGCTCAATCAATGAATATTTGGAAAGATTAGACTGGCGTGTTAATGCCAATGCTAACCAAGGTTACTCAAACGGTGGTTTGATTTTAAACGTTTCCGGTAAAGTTACCGCAAACTATTGGTTGAGCCACGTATATCCGGCTAATGTTGGTGAAGCTCACCGCAATGGCGATATCCATATTCACGATTTGGATATGTTGGCAGCATATTGTGCCGGTTGGTCTTTGAAAAACTTATTGCATGAAGGCTTTAACGGTGTTCCTGGTAAAGCTGAAGCTGGTCCAGCAAAACACTTGTCTGCAGCCATCGGACAAATGGTTAACTTTATGGGAACCTTGCAAAACGAATGGGCTGGTGCTCAAGCTTTCTCATCTGTTGATACCTATTTGGCACCATACGTCAGAGTAGATAAGTTGAACTATGACCAAGTTGAACAAGCTTTCCAAGAGCTTATTTACAACTTGAACGTTCCTTCTCGTTGGGGTTCACAAACACCGTTTACCAACTTCACCTTTGACTGGGTATGCCCTGAAGATTTGCGTGATAAACACCCGATTATTGCCGGCGTTGAACAAGACTTCACATATGGCGACTTGAAAGAAGAAATGCACATGATTAATAAAGCCTACATCAAAGTTATGATGAGAGGTGATATTAAAGGTCGTCCATTCACATTCCCAATTCCAACTTACAACATGACCCCTGATTTTCCGTGGGAAGATGAAAACACCGAATTGTTGTTTGAAATGACCGCCAAATATGGCTTGCCTTATTTCCAAAACTTCATCAATTCTGTTTTGAAACCGGGACAAATTCGTTCTATGTGTTGCCGTTTGCAACTTGACTTGCGTGAGTTGTTGGCAAGAGGTAATGGTTTGTTTGGTTCTGCTGAACAAACAGGTTCTATCGGTGTTGTTACTTTCAACTGCGCTCGTTTGGGTTATGTTTATAAAGGTAATGAAGCTGGTTTGTTTGCTCGTGTTGATGAGTTGATGAACATTGCTCGTACTTCTTTGGAAATCAAACGTAAAGTTATTCAACGCTTGATTGACAATGGTTTGTATCCTTATACAAAACGCTATTTGGGAACCTTGCGTAACCACTTCTCTACAATTGGTGTAAATGGTATCAATGAAATGATTTTGAACTACACCGATGGCAAAGAAAACATTGCAACACAATGGGGTCAAGATTTTGCTGAGAAGTTCTTGGATTACATCCGTGCACAATTAGTAAAAATTCAAGAAGAAACCGGTCATATGTATAACTTGGAAGCTACTCCGGCAGAAAGCGCAACCTACCGCTTTGCTCGTGAAGATAAAAAACGCTATCCGAATATTATTCAAGCCGGCACCAAAGAAAATCCGTATTATACCAACTCTTCACAATTGCCGGTTGGCTTTACGGATGATCCGTTTGAAGCTTTGGATTTGCAATCTCGTTTGCAAACCAAATACACTGGCGGAACTGTTCTTCACCTTTACATGGGACAAAAGCTGTCTTCAGCCAAAGTCTGCCGCGATTTGGTAAGAAAAGTTTTGACCAACTACCGTTTACCATACATTACCATAACTCCGACTTTCTCTGTGTGCCCAAAACATGGATATATTTCCGGAGAACACAAATACTGCCCAATCTGCGATGAAGAGAAAATGGCAGAAAAAAGAGCCGCAGCCTCTAGAAAAGAAGTTGCTTAAGTTAATAATCTTAGAAACTGGAGTATATTAAAAATGACTACAATTAATATTAATGATGTTAGATTGAGTGATGAAGAAAGACAACCTTGCGAAGTTTGGACCAGAGTAATGGGCTATTTGCGTCCGGTATCTGAGTTCAACAAAGGTAAAAAATCTGAGTTTTATTCAAGAGTATGCTTCTCTGAGAGCAAAGCAATCGCAGGTATGGAAGCAAGAGAAGATTACACAGCAATTGCAGCTGAATAGTATTATTGGAAAATAATGCAAAAAGAAATAAAAATCGGCGGTGTTGAGACCTTCAGCACCGTCGATTTTCCTAATAAGATGGCCGCTGTTGTCTTTATGCAGGGATGTCCGTGGCGTTGTCCTTTTTGCCATAACAAAGCTTTGCAAAAAATCGGCGCAGAAACAAATTTTATTTGGGAGAAATTTGCCGAGTTTTTGAAGGGCAGAAAAGGCATATTAGATGCCGTTGTTTTCAGTGGTGGCGAGCCTTTGGTGCAAGATTGCTTGATAGATTATATCAAAGAAGTCAAAGATATGGGCTATCAAGTCGGCATGCACTCAGGTGGCTATAGACCGGAGCATTTTGCAAAGGTTCTACCAATGCTCGATTGGGTAGGCTTTGATATCAAAGCACCGTTGAATGCCGAGCATTATACCAAAGCCGTTGGTGGTATAAACCATTTTGAAAAAGCCATGCAGAGCTTGGATATGCTCATCAAAAGCGGAAAAGCATTTGAGTGCCGAACCACTTGTGACCCAAGAGTGTTGAGTGTAGAAGATATTTATACCATAGCCGATGAACTCAAGGCCAAAGGTGTAAAAGAATATTATCTGCAACGCTATCGTCAAGTAGAAGGCGATAATACCCCCGATAGCGAGTGTGATAAATTTTTTGAAGATAAAGCCTTATTAGAATATCTTCATAATACCTTTGAAATATTTGATGTAAGAAAATAAGATAAGAAAAAAAGCGATAGGTTGTTCTATCGCTTTTTTGCTTATCAACTTTATCTGCAAGATAGGCATTTGATAGTCCTTACGCCAAAGCTTATTTGGAAATTGCAGAGAAGATAAAGCAAAAATTAAAATTATAAAAAAGGCTCCGTTCAGGAGCCTTTTTTTAGAGATTTAGTTCGTACAATTAAAATCAAAGTAATAAATTGTATTTTTCTGGGGTGTTAAGATTTTTTCTTCAGCATCAGTGTTTGTATTTCCGAAGCCATCTTTTACTGTTGGATAACCGCATTGGAAAAATAAATCTCCATAAGTATTGACGCGAATTATAGATCCAGGTTTTACGTAGAAAGAAAATGTGCAAGTTGAACCATAACAACTTGTTGTTTCATTGAAATACTGAGGTCCGTTGTTATAAGGACATTTAGGATACATTTGAACATCATAATGTTTAGATCCATATTCAACACCTATCCAAGGAAATGGCTGTTTGCCAATAGAACATCCATCACTACGTAAAGATAAATCATAATTATTACCAGTTGATCCTTTTAGGTATACAACTATAGAAATATAATATTTATCATCAATACAAGTACCATTAGAGCATTTTTTACCGCTAGGACAACCACCGCAACATTCTGAAGTAGCAATACAAGAGCCGTTGCAGGTCTTTTGACCTTTTTCTTCACAAGTTTGTTCTCGACAAGAATTTCCGCTAACAACAAAGCCAGACGCACAACTATCTAATTTATATCTTGTTCCATCGGTAGAACAATCTTGGGCAGTCTTTGTACATTGAGAGCAATTACCATTTGCCGGACAAGAGGTCAAAGGATAAGCAGAACAACTGTCAATTTGGCAATCTTTTTCACAAGCCCCGTTTTTCGTATGATAACCTGAGTTACAAGTCCACCCAGTTTGAATTTGTTTACTTCCTTCACCATCAGTACAAGAAGAGTAAGTGTAAGAAGAGTTTTCAGGTTTGGAATTTATTTTGTTTACACAAGGAACACAA
>CASFJK010000015.1 GCA_949295025.1 uncultured Pseudomonadota bacterium | reverse complement strand
TTGCCAGACCGTCACTTTATTTTAGCAAAGGAGTTTTTTATCTGTAAAGCTGTAAGCTCTTTGGAACTACCGGCCTAGCCGGTAGTTTTCTTGTTACAATAAAAAAGGCATCTTTTTCAAGATGCCTTTTTTTGTTTTTGTCTTGCCTTAGAAATTGGCTATTCTTGCCAGAGCTTCTTCAACTTTGGCTTTGTTTTCCAAAGCTTCTGCCTGACGGCGTTTTTCTTCTTCAACAACCGCAGCCGGTGCTCTTTCTACAAAGCTCGGATTGCTCAACTTCTTAGCGTAGCCTTCTAAGTTTTTGTTCAAAGTTGCCAATTCTTTATTCAAGCGTTCTCTTTCAGCGGCAAAATCTACAATGCCTTTTAACGGCAACAAGATTACGGCTTCTTTGAATACGCTTTGAACCATATCTTTGCTGATTTCGGCATCTTTGGCAAAGATTTCTAATTTTTCCAAACGAGCCAAAGAGCAAATGATATGATTGAATGTTTGCAAGTTTTCGGCAGATTTCGCATTGGCATCTTTCAAAAATACATTCAGTTTTGCACCTGCCGGCAAGTTCATTGAAGCGCGCAGAGAACGAACGGCCGTAATTAAATCAATTGCCCAGTCAATATCGTTCAAGGCGTTTTCATCAATGTTTTCAGCTTTCGGCCAAGCGGCATGAATGAGTTTGACACCATGCATGTCGTAATTATTATTCCACAACTCTGTGGTAATAAATGGCATAAACGGATGCAAGATAATCAAAATTCTATCCAATACCCAAGCAAAGGTTGCTCTGGTTTCTTGTTTTGCAGTTTCATCAGAGCCAAACAAAATCGGCTTAATCATCTCGATATACCAATCGCAGAATGAACCCCAAACAAATTGGTAAACTGCGTTGGCTGCATCAGAGAAGCGGAAAGCATTCAAGTTATCGGTTACTTCTTTGGTGGCTTGTTTTGCCTTAGCAACAACCCATTTATTGATGGCGTAAGTAACTTTGGTTTCATCAAAGTCTTTAACCAAATTGCATTCGTTCATTTCACCAAAACGAGCCGCATTCCACAATTTGGTAGCAAAGTTACGATAGCCGGCAATACGAGCTTCGCTCAAGTTTACATCACGACCTTGAGTTTCCATTGCGGCCATGAAGAAGCGCAAAGCATCGGCACCATATTTTTCAATGGTTTCCATCGGGTCAACGGTGTTACCTTTGGATTTTGACATCTTTTGCCCTTTTTCATCGCGAACCAAGCCATGAATATAGGCTTTTTTGAACGGAACGCGCTTCATAGCATACATACTCATCATCATCATACGCGCAAGCCAGAAGAAGATGATGTCAAAACCGGTTACCAAAACAGAAGTGGGATAGAACGTATCCAAATATTCACTCTTATCCGGCCAACCCATGGTCGAAAAAGCCCATAAGCCAGAGGAGAACCAAGTATCCAAAACGTCGGTTTCTCTTGTTAACTCTTCTCTTTTGCCATAGAACTTATCAGCTTCAGCTTGAGCTTCTTCTTCATTTTCTTCACAGAAGATGTGTCCATCCGGTCCGTACCAAATCGGCATTTGGTGTCCCCACCAAAGTTGACGAGAGATACACCATGGTTGAATGTTTCTCATCCATTCAAAATAAGTTTTTTCATAAGATTTCGGAACAAATTCCATCTCACCGTTTTCAACAACACGAATGGCTTCTTTAGCCAAAGTTGGTGCATCTACAAACCATTGGTCTGTCATCAAAGGTTCAATTACGACACCAGTTCTGTCACCATAAGGAATAACCATCGGGTGGTCTTCAATCTTATCCATCAAACCGAGTTCGGTTAATGTTTCAATGGTTTTAGCGCGAGCATCCATTGTTGTCATACCTTCAAACGGGGTGTTTTCGTTCAAGGTAGCATCCAAGTTCAAAATATTTATCATCGGCAAGTTATGACGTTTACCAACTTCAAAGTCGTTAAAGTCATGTGCCGGTGTAATTTTAACCGCACCTGTACCTTTTTCCGGATCAGCGTGGTCATCGGCGATAATCGGAATAACGCGATTGATAATCGGAATGATACAATTTTTGCCAATGAGATGTTTCAATTTTTCATTATCTTTTGAGACGGCAACGGCAGTATCACCAAACATAGTTTCAGGACGTGTTGTGGCAATTTGAATATATTGCCCCTCTTCTCCTTCAATTGGATAACGATAGTAATACATTTTGCCAACGGTTTCTTTTTGAACAACTTCCAAATCAGAAACGGCTGTTTGCAACTTAGAATCCCAGTTAACCAATTTTTTGGCTTTGAAAATCAAACCATCTTTGTACATATGAACAAAGATTTTGCGAACGGCACGGCTCAAACCTTCATCCATAGTAAAACGTTCGCGGCTCCAGTCGCAAGAAGCCCCTAATCGACGCAACTGACGGCAAATGGTTCCACCGGATTGTTCTCTCCACTTCCAAACGGTTTCAATGAACTTTTCTCTGCCTAAATCATGACGAGAGATACCTTCTTTGGCCAAGTTTCTTTCAACAACCATTTGGGTTGCAATACCAGCATGGTCTGTGCCTGGTTGCCACAAAACTTTTTTGCCAAGCATACGATTGTAACGAATCAGAATATCTTGCAAAGTATCATCCAAAGCGTGTCCCATGTGCAAAACACCGGTAACGTTTGGGGGCGGAATAACAATTGAAAATGCCTCAGATGAAGAGCGCATATCGGGTTTGAAATCGCCGCTATTTTCCCAATCGGCATAAATTTTTTCTTCAAAATCTTTCGGGTTATAATTTTTTTCTAACATATGTTTTTTCCATTTTATCTGTAATTACAAAAAACTTTTTACTTTGGCTTTATAAACCGCAAAATGCCCTCAACAGAATTTAACCTGTTTGGGGGCAAAAAATTTGCAGGTCGGCACACTATAAGGTCAAGCTATTTGCCGACCTTTGCCATCACTCGTTCAATTTCTTTTTGTACGGCAGCATCAACAATTGCCGGTAAGTGAGCTTCCAACCAATCTTTGATTTGCTTTTTAATTTCTTGTGTTGCCAAAGCTTCAATATCAACATGCTTAACCAGCTCTTCGCTAACAGCTGAGGCGATAATACCATGAATAACATTTTCAACAACCTGTTCTATGGTTTTGCTTCCATTTCCAAGTTCTGTTACTGTCGGTTGAGCAACTGGTTCAATAGCTGGCTCCATCGGTTGTTCTTGAGTTTTTTCTGCAAACATTTTAGCAAAATTGTTGATAATATCTGCAGAAACATCTGTTGCATCTGCTGTTTTAGGAGCTTCCGCAATTTCAACATTGTCCGATGCGTTTTCTGCTTCAGAAATGATTTCTGCATTAGCAGATATATTTTGCGGTTCTTCTACTGCAGTTGAAAAATCTTCAAAAGAGGTTGGTTCAATTTCTGTCTTTTCAACAATTTCAGGAACGATATCTTCCGGTTCCGAATCTGGCAATGCACTTTCAACAGAATCTGTTGTCAGCTCATTGGAAATTTCCGGTGATGTTAAGATAGGTTCATTTGCATCTGCTTCCATTTCAAAAATAGGATCAGCCTCGACATCAATTTCAGCCGGTTCGATATTATTTTCTTCTTTTGCCACACTTCCTGCCATGGTTTGGTCTGAAGCAATAACCTCTGATGCAGATTTTAAAACATCATCAATATCGAAGGAAAAATCTTCATCTGTTGAAAGAAAAGAATCGTTTTCTTCAATACTCGTTGGATCAACATTTTCTTCAGGAAGAGCGGTAACAGGAGCAACCTCTTCTTTTTCTTCAGACGGTTTCATATTTAAACCAGTATCTTCAGAAAACTCTGGTAATTCGATATCATCAGGAGATAACAAGGGTTCATCATCCATTTGAGCATTGATATCAAAATCAGGACCTGTTTCATCCAACTCTATTGTCGGTTGAGTGTTTTCAGTTGCATCATCAACTATCATTGCCTTGGATAAATCAAAGACATCATCTTCAGGATCAATATCGGAAACTTGAGATACGGGAGTTTCAACAGCTTCATTAACATGTTCTTCGTTCTTTACCACTGTTGGCTCATCGTCTTCTGGTTGTTCTTGAGATTCATTTTCAAGAATGTCTTTGATAGAAGATAAAATATCTTCCATTGACATATCACTCTGTTGTTCTTCCGGAGTCATCTTTTCCACCAATTGTTAAGTTTCACCTGCAATATAGCTTATCAATATTTTTTTATTAATCAACAGATATTGAGAACCATTTGCCTTTTGTATCTTGATAATACTTGTCAGCATTATAAATTTCTACATCAAGATTCAAATTTTGGGCTGTTAATTTTCCCATAGCAACGAGCAAATTCAAACTTGAAACGTAGTAATTTCTTCTAGCTTTTACTTCTTCAACGTTAGAATTTAACAATTCCTGATAAGCATCCAAAACATCCAAAATGGTACGATTTCCTAAGGCCTCTTCTTTTTGAACACCATCGAGAGCAATTTCGTTGGCTTTAACCTGTTCTTTGATAGATTTGATTTTCGAATCGTTGGAAACCATATATTCCCAAGCACTTGAAACCAAAGATTTGACAGAACGTTCAGTTTCAAGCAATTTTTCTTGTGATTGCCATTTCAAATATTTACTTTGGCGAATCTCAGCTCTGTTTTTGCCAGCCTCATAGAGAGGAACTGTCATATTGAGACCTACCTCAACATTATCTGTTTTGATTTTAGCTTGATTTGCATCCAAATCATTTTCCAAATTGGTTGCTGAAGCATCTAAAGAAACTGAGGGCAACAATGCACCTGTATTATAGGAAACATTGTATTTTGCAGCATCAAAAGAGTGTTGTGCTGTTTTAATACTATAATTGTTTTCCAGAGCAAAATTCATAGCTTCTTCCATTGATTTAGGCAACATTCCGGAAATATCTTTCGGTTCGCTCAGTTCTTGCGGTTCACTACCAATAATTTCTTTATAAACAGCTTTAGATGCGGCCAAAGTTCCTTCTGATGAAATGCGGTCAGAAACGGCTTGAGCATGACGAGCTCGTGCTTGAGATACGTCGGTTCTTGTTACTTCACCGACATTAAAACGTTGAATAGTTTCATCAAGACGTTTTTTTAGCAATTTTTCATTATTCATTTGCAATTTAACAATAGCTTGGTTTTGCAACACATCCATATATGCGGTTGCTGCATCCAAGAAAACCGTTTGCTCAACGCTATATAAATTGTTTTGTTCTGCTTTTACAGAGCTATCAGCTTTTTTTACCGCATTTACAGTTTGAAAACCGCTAAAAATCGGCTGTGACAATGTTGCGCCATAGCTTGTTGTGGTGCCATCATTTTCAGCATCTGCAACATTAGGGACACTTCTCGGATTTTCTGTTGAACCACTGGCTTGGCTATATCCTGCCGTTAGGGCAATGGTCGGACGATAGCCTGAACGAGCAATGGCCACGTTTTCATCAACCGAGCGCAAGTAAGCTCTTTGGGCTTGCAAGGTTGGGTTGGATTTATAAGTTTCACTTAACGCTTCAAATATTGTTTCTGCTGACGCAGGAGCTGAAATGGCACTTGCCATAAGCAATCCTGCAACAAAAGTTTTTTTCATAAACATTACCTCTAAACTTGTATCCAAAATTGTTTTGATTATATGTTATTATCATAATTTTGCAATGAATTTTATTAAAATTTTTATAATATAATAACGATTGTTTGAGACAAATGTTTCATCTTATTAACCATATTTCAAACAATTTTTTCTATAACTTGGATAAGTCAGTATGTAAGCCAAGGAGGAAAAGAAAGTGACTAAAAATAATTCTGTAATTATCAACGAAATTGATAAAGCACGTCTGAAACTTTCTATTGAACACTATATTAAATATTTTATCGGCAAAAGAACCAGTGAAGTTAATAAAGATGAAGCTCTTAATGCCATTGCTTTAGCTGTTCGCGAATTTGCCATGGATAAAATGTATGAAACCATGGCTCGCTATAACAAAGTGAACACCAAACGCATTTATTATCTTTCTGTTGAATATTTGATTGGACGTTCATTGGAAAATAATTTGCATAACCTTGGTTTATATCACATTATGCAAGATATTAAAATTGACGGTATGCCCGATTTTAGTTTACAAGAAATTTTTGATACCGAATATGATCCTGCTCTCGGTAACGGCGGTTTAGGACGTTTGGCAGCATGCTACCTTGACTCCATGGCTTCTCTCGGAATTCCGGGGTTTGGTTACGGAATTAACTATCAATTCGGTTTGTTCAAACAAAAATTTGAAAATGGTTACCAAGTAGAACAGGCCGATAGTTGGCTTGGTGAAGACTCTCCATGGCAATTTGCACGTCCTGACAGAACTGTTAAAATTCCAATTAAAGGTGATGTTGAAGTTATTGATGATGGTACCGGACATAAAAACTTTATTTGGATGAACACACAAAATATTTATGGTGTTCCATATGACTTTCCTATCGTCGGATATAACGGCAAGTCTGTAAACTATTTGCGCTTGTTCTCCGCTAAAACCGACGATGAACTTGATATCAATATCTTTAATGAAGGTGGTTATATTGATGCCGTTAAAGATAAAATTGCCACAGAAACCATTTCTAAGGTTTTGTATCCGTCCGATGCTGTAGAATCGGGTAAGAAACTACGTCTAACTCAACAATATTTCTTTGTTTCTTGCGCAATGCAAGATATTATCCGTCGCTTTTTGGAGAAGAGCAATGACTTCCAAAAGTTACCGGATATGGTTTGCATTCAATTAAACGATACCCACCCTGCCATTGCCATTGCTGAAATGATGCGTTTGCTTGTTGATATTCATGGTCAAGAATGGGATACGGCTTGGGATATTGTTACAAGAACTTTTGCTTATACCAACCACACATTGTTGCCAGAAGCTTTGGAAACATGGCCGGCTCGTATTTTCCAAGAGCTCTTGCCCAGACACCTGCAAATCATTTACGAAATTAACCGTCGTTTTATGGATTTTGCTCGTGAAAAATTTGGTGACAACTCTGAAAAACTCTCTAAAGTTTCTATTGTTTCCGGTGAAGGCAATAATCAGATTATTCGCATGGCAAATCTCTCCATTGTCGGTTCTTTCTCCGTCAACGGTGTAGCTCAAATCCATTCAAATTTGATTAAAACAAAGCTCGTTCCCGAATTTTATGAGCTTTGGCCGGAAAAATTCTGCAACGTTACAAACGGTATTACACCGCGTCGTTGGCTCTTGCATGCTAACACAGCGTTGGCTGATCTTATCTCTTCAAAAATCGGCCTTAATTGGGTTACTCATCTTTCTGATTTACAAAAGCTGGAAGATTTTGCCGATGATGCTAAATTTGTTAAAAGCTTTTCTGAAATTAAGCGTGCAAATAAAGAAAAATTGGCAAAAATTATTTTCCGCACAACCGGCGTTATGGTTAATCCGGACAGCATGTTTATTGTTCATGCTAAACGTATTCACGAATATAAGCGCCAACTTATGACAATTTTACAAGTAATTGGTGAATATTTAGCAATTATTAAAGATAACTACAAACCTAAATATCCCAAAACTTATATTTTTGCCGGTAAAGCAGCTCCGTCCTATAACTTTGCTAAACTCATTATCAAACTCATTAACAATGTTGCCGATGTGGTTAACAATGACCCGCAAGTTAAAGATATGATTAAAGTGGTCTTTATTCCGGATTATAAAGTTTCATTAGCCGAATCATTGATGCCAGCTGCAGACTTGAGTGTTCAATCTTCTACTGCAGGATTTGAAGCCAGTGGTACCGGCAATATGAAATTTGCTTTGAATGGTGCTTTAACTATTGGTACACTTGATGGCGCCAATATTGAAATCAGGGAAAACGTCGGTGATGAAAACTTCTATCTCTTCGGTTTAACTGAAGAAGAAATTCAAAGCCAAAGAGCTACTTATAATCCTCGCGGTATTTATGAGAATAATAATTACATCAAACGTATTTTGAACGCAATCAACTCAAATATGTTCTGCGAAAAAGATTATCTCTTGCTCTTTAAGCCAATTTTTGAAGAATTGGTCAATCGCGACTACTTCTTTGTTTTGGCTGATTTGCCTTCTTTTGACGAAACCCTCAAAAAAGCCGAAACAGATTTCCAAGACAAAAAGAAATGGGCTAAAAAAGCAATCATCAACGTTGCTAACATGGGATACTTTACCAGTGACCGTGCCGTTGAAGAATATGCTAAAAATATATGGCATATTAAACCTTGCTAACGCTTTCAGATACAAAAAAAAACTCCTCTGAAAATTCAGAGGAGTTTTTTTATTAAGCTCGTCCGCCATCGCGTCCCACCGGAATTGAAGTGCGGCTATTTTCGCGTTCATATATTGCACGACCTTTAATCAATCTGTTTTTCATATTACGTTCTTGGCTATAGACATCATAATAAGGAATTTTACGCAATCTTGGTACTTCCAACTTATCAAAGCCTTCGGTATCAACCTGAGCCTGAATAGCTTGAATCATACTTTGAACCTCATCATACTTACTGTTGATGATTTCTTTCATGTCTTTTTTAGCGCGAACATCTCTTAATTCACTGCGTAATTCTTTATGAGTCAGATACAAGTTTTTATTATAGAACTCTATATATTTCTTTTGGAGCTCTTTATGCGACATCAACTCCATTGACGGATCTTCCATATATTGAGTTAATAATTCCACATAAGCTTTACCAGTAGCCAACTCTTTAGCTACGTTACTTTTATCTTCTTTTTTCTGAACTTTAAATGTGTTGTAAGGTTCATCACTATTATCCGTATAAACTTTAGCCATAATATTGGTTTCATAGAAGCGGTTAAAGTTTTTGAATTTTTCTTCACTTTTTTCAACAGCAATTTGGATTTTTAGATTTTTTATCATCTTCAAATACGGATGATTTGGATTTTTATCCTTTTGCCAATCTTTGATTAAATCTTCTTCCAATTGTTCGGCAAAACGCTCATAATATTCCGCACGTTTGATCGGATCATCATTATTTTCTTTTACCAATTTCATCATGGCATTAAATTCTTTTTCTTTTAATTTAATGCCAGTCGGAACAATCATTTTTTTACCACAAGCATTTAAGAATTTTCCTTTAAAAGCGGCTGTAGCTTTGAAGCGCAAATGTGTAACTTTACACGTAGATGCAAGTCCCATAGCTTCATCAAAAACCCAGTCTGCAGCATCCCCAAATTTCGGAGTTAAGATTGATATATCCAAATGCGGTTTACCATTTACAATATTAATTTCTGCTTTTAAACCGGCGTCAAAGTTTGGTGCTACTTTTCCGCTTTTATCTGCTTTGGGTCCTTCTCTTTTTTGATCAGAATCCTTATACCACATTAATTTATAGCCATTGCCGATTGCAATTTTCTTGTAGGTATCGGATTTGTCTTTCTGAGTGGCTTTAACGTGAGCCGTAATATAACTTTCAATATCTTGGATAGAAGGGTGTACTTCTTCTTGAGCTTTTTTCTCTTCTTTAATGGCCGGACGAATATTTTTCTTGATTTGTTTGGCCATATCTCTGCGAGCTTTTATAGCCTCTTCATCGGTCATTCCGGTTGTATCTATATGTTCTTGAGGGATGTTTGTATTAGCCGGCTGAGGCAAGGTTGGTTCATGACTAGCACCATCCACATAAGAGTGTTCGTAAAGACCTTCTTCATTACGAAGCTCGCGCATTGCATCTTTTACGTTTTGAACAAATGCCTGATCTTTTTCATTAGGATCAAAATGTAAACCGGAAATACCAAGTTGATGCAAATAGTCGTATATATTTTTCAGTTCATCTTTGCTTAAACCAAATTTACTGAACGTAATATTTCCATGTTCAATACGAAAATCAATGCCATAAGGCAAATGGATATTATAACCGTTGTTACCATTTTCTTGAGTTTTTTCATAAGTTAATTTGTATTCCGGATTGTATCCATCGGCATATTCTTGCAAGCGCTCCTCGAGCAATTGCATTTGTTCTTCTTCTGTCAATGGCTTAGGTGCATCTTCAGGCAAGACAGAACTGTCTGGAACGACATGCGTAAATAAAAACTTATTACCATTATATGCCATAATTAACCTCGTACTTTTTTCTAATTTAAGTACATGATAGCATATTTTGATTTAAAAACAATATTTTTTTGACAAAAAAGTATTAATATGTTCTTTGTTTCATAGCACCAATCATTGTTCCAATCGATATTTTTTCACTATTTACATATTTCATAGCAACAGATTTATTTTGTCTATTTTCTGTGTTTTCATATTCTTTTCTACGAAACTCGGATAATAAACGATAGTTTCCAAATTGGTCTTGATGATAGCCTCTTACATTTCCATCAGAAAATTTAACCATTAAACTTTTGGCATGATGATGCGCTTCTGCAATATCTACATCTTCTGGAAAACGCTCAATAATACGCATATTTTCACCGCCATTGATATATTGCAAAAGAATGTTATCGCCACCCTTTTCTTTATGCCAATCTACGCTATTTTCAATCAACTCTACATCCAAGCATCCATCTTGATCTAATTCATTATTTATTTTCATTTTCTTTTCCTTACCTAAAAAACAACAAAGCCCACCAAAAGGTGGGCTTTATTTTAAGCTTGTTTATTTTTTCAAAACAACAACACCGGGAAGCTCTTTACCTTCCATCCATTCAAGGAAAGCACCGCCCGCGGTTGAAATGTAGCTGAATTTCTTTTCTACACCGGCATTAGCCAAGGCAGAAACTGTATCACCACCACCAGCAACAGTTAACAACTTACCAGCTTGGGTTAATTCTGCTGCATGAGCTGCAACTTCGTTGGTTGCGGTATCAAACGGTTTCAATTCGAAAACGCCCAAAGGTCCGTTCCAAACTAAAGTTTTGCATTCATCTAATTTGGCATTGATAGCAGCAATGGTTTTTGCGCCAACATCCATCAAAATCCAACCTTCAGCAGGAATGTGTTCCAAATCAACAGTTTTGTGCTCTGCTTCAGCTTTAAACTCTTTAGAAACAACAACATCTTTCGGCAAAATGATTTCGCAACCATTGGCTTTAGCTGTTGCCATAATTTCTTTTGCTGTTTCAATCATGTCCATTTGAACAAGAGAGTTTGCTTCATTAACAGTGTCAACACCGCTGGCTTTCATAAAGGTATGAGCCATACCGCCGGAGATAACCAATTTATCAACTTTTTTAACCAAGTTGTTCAACAGATCTAACTTTGTAGAAACTTTTGAACCACCAACAACTGCCATCAACGGACGTTCCGGATTGTTCAAACCTTTTGACAAAGCATTAACTTCTTCTTCCATCAACAAGCCCATAGCAGCAGGTAAGTCTTTTGCAGCGGCAACCATAGAAGCATGAGCGCGGTGAGCGGTTGAGAATGCGTCTGAAACATAAACATCAGCAACTTTAACCAACTCTTTAGCAAAAGCTTCATCACCTTTTTTCTCTTCGTTGTAGAAACGAAGGTTTTCAAGCAACAAAACTTCATCTTGTTTCATGTTTTTAACAGCTTGTTCAACTTTTTCACCAATGCAGTCATCAACAAAAACAACATGTTTGCCCAAAGATTTTTCCAAATCAGCAACAATGTGGCTCAAAGAGTTGCGCATGTCGCCTTTACCTTCAGGACGACCAAAGTGAGAAATTACAACAACTTTAGCACCTTTTTCCATCAATAATTTGATAGTTGGAACTGTACGATCAATACGTGCTGTGTTGGTAACTTTCAAGTTTTCATCAACAGGAACGTTCAAGTCTGCGCGGAGCATAATAACTTTGCCGTTCAAATCACCTAAATCTTTAATTGTTTTATATTCGGTCATTTAATTTTTCCTATCTAAAAAGCAAAATCCCCGCCCCGAGTTTGTTACAAAACGCATAGCACATTTTGTCCTCGGAATGACGGGGATTTTTTAAGCATTAGCCGTTTACTTTAGCCATGTGAGCGATGAGGTCGAGAACTTTGTTAGAATAACCCCATTCGTTATCATACCAGCTAACAACTTTAACAAAAGTCGGAGTCAATTGGATACCAGCTTTTGCATCAAAGATAGAGGTACGAGCATCACCCAAGAAGTCTGAAGAAACAACATCATCTTCGGTGTAACCCAAAATACCTTTCAATTCGCCTTCAGAAGCTTTCTTCATAGCTGCGCAAATTTCTTCATAAGAAGCAGCTTTTTTCAAGTTAACTGTCAAGTCAACAACAGAAACATCCAAAGTCGGGACGCGGAAAGACATACCTGTCAATTTGCCGTTCAAAGACGGAATTACTTTACCAACAGCTTTAGCAGCACCAGTTGAAGAAGGGATAATGTTGCCAGAAGCAGCACGACCACCTCTCCAGTCTTTTACAGACGGACCATCAACGGTTTTTTGAGTAGCTGTAGTAGAGTGAACAGTTGTCATCAAACCATCTTCAATACCGAAAGCATCGTTCAAAACTTTAGCAATCGGAGCCAAGCAGTTGGTTGTGCAAGATGCGTTAGAAACAAATTGTGTTCCTTTTACATAAGAATCGGTGTTAACACCGCAAACAAACATCGGTGTATCATCTTTTGAAGGAGCAGACATTACAACATATTTAGCACCGGCATCGAGGTGACCTTGTGCTTTTTCTTTGGTCAAGAACAAACCTGTAGATTCAACAACATAGTCTGCATTGATTTCGCCCCATTTCAAATCAGCAGGGTTCTTTTCAGCAGTAACGCGGATAGCTTTGCCGTTTACAACCAATTTACCGTCTTTAACTTCAACAGTGCCGTTGAATTTGCCGTGCATTGTATCATAACGCAACATATAAGCCATATATTCAACATCAATCAAGTCATTGATACCGACGATTTCGATATCATTTCTTGCTTGAGCAGCACGAAATACCAAACGGCCAATACGACCAAAGCCGTTAATACCGACGCGAATTGTCATATTAATTTCCTTCCTTTATTTAATGTGCGGACAGCCCCGCACTGGCTTTTTATCTAAAATTTTATCGTCGATAATGTAGCATTAATTCAATTTTTTTCAAGTCAAATCTTGTTTCATTGACAATTTATCGTCTTTTTTACAAAAAAAGCTTGATTTTTTGTCTATAAATGATATGAAAAAGACAGAAAAACGTATTATGAATATTTAAATTATTAACCCTATACATTAACTTAAATTCATTCAATTATGAAAAATTTTGCTTTACTTTCAAAAAACTGCGAAGGCTTCACACCTTTAGCAACAATTGGTTATATCCAAAAATGTAAACATCATCTTCATACTGAAAAGGTGTTTGCGGGTATGCTGAAATATGCACTAACCAAAATTAACGAAACCGTTGCCAAAGAGCATCGATGCTATCTGTATAATCATCCGCAAAAATCTTGGACGGATGAAATAAAAAAGGCTTTTGAAAAAGCAGAAATTCTCCATACAGAAACATATAGCCAAGATGCTCATATTCAGGTTTTTAAGTTCCGTGGTGAAGAAAAGTTAAACTACTACTTCATTAAAGGTGAGCAATCTGGCGAAAAATTTGAACTTTTGTTCTTAGAAGAGCTTTAAGTGTTCTTCTTCTGACTATAAAAAAAGCGAGGTTTTTACAAACCCCGCTTTTTTTTATTCAATTTCTTTTACCATTTTTCCCAGTGAATGGTGCTTTCGTTATATCTGTTTTCCGGTTGTTTCGGTTCTTCTGCCGGATAACCCAAAACCACAATAGAAAACGGCTTAATATTTTCCGGTAAATTGAAATATTCTTTCAAACTTGCCATCGGACCGGTCATCGGAGAGGCTCCACACCAACATCCGCCCAAACCTTTGGCATGGGCAGCAAGAATCAAATTTTCCGTTGCAGCGGAGCAATCAATATCCACATAGCTCCAACCTTCTTTTTCACGGCTGAAAGATTTATCCGTATTACCACAAACCAAAATCACTGCCGTAGCGTTTTCGGCAAACAAAGCTGAACGTTGCATATGGCGGAATTGTTTTAACACTTCCGGATTTTCAATTACCAAGAATTCCCAAGGTTGGGTATTGTGAGCAGACGGAGCATATTGCGCTGCTTTTATCAATTCTTTTATGGTTTCTTTAGAAATTTTTTTAGAAGTATCAAACTTACGCACTGAACGGCGAGTTAACAACCCTTCCATTAATTCCATCAGATTTCTCCTTAATTTGTTTCTGTAATATTTTATTTTTACTAAATAAATTCTAATCTTTGGTTAATTTACCACGCGGGTGATGCTTTCAATTCGAGGCAGAACAGAATTCTCAATAATAAAAGCAATTGCCTTTTCTGCCATTTTATCGGTGTGTTCCAAAGATTTTGAAACCTCATCCAAATCACTGCGATTGGTAAGTTTTTTCTCCAATGTGGCGTATACGCCAGCCAAATCGCTGAGCGAATCTATAACTTCAGCTAAATATGCCGGAATTTTCAAATCTTGCTTGCCACCCCAGAAGCCTTCTACATAACCCCATTCAATTTGGTGGTAACGAGCCTGACAATAAGCTGATAAATTGTCCTTTTCTTTTTTTACAAAAGGCAACTCGACTTTATTTTCTTTAACTTTTTCAAAAATTTCATCCCATAACCCCATGAAAAATTTGAAAAACAAATCAGCTTCTTCTTTGGTTTGAAGGCGCGGAGCATGACCTTGCGGCCAAAAAGAAGAAATAACGTCAGATGGTCGCAGCTCTAAATTTGGCGAGCAAATGGCACCGGCAAAACGCATTTTGATTATATCTAACGGAGTTTCACAATTGTAGTGCTCCAAAAGCTTTTTAAAGCCTTCATCACCAATATATTTATTTTCACTTTTCATTTTAATCTTCTTCGTTTATATATAAAGCAAATTTTATGTGTAATTTAGTGGAGTTTTATGATTTGTCCAGCAGAAATTTATTTTTTATTGTGCTTTTGAGTTTGGTGACCAATGCTTGTTCTATTACTGCGCCTTTTGTTGACCGCAGGCGTGAAGCCGGTGCTCAGACCGAAGCAGCTTTATATGTGGGAGCATCCAAACCGAATCGTCCTGCAATCTGCTACAATGCTTTAACGACCCCCTATTCAGAGGTTTTAGCTTTGGCTAACCAAGAATGCATCAAACAAAAGACCGGATCTTATGCCGTTCCTGAACAACAAACATCTTTCACTTGCCGTTTGTTTGTTCCTAACCATTTTTATTTTCGTTGCGCAGGTAGTGTCGCCCAAGAAAAAACTGTTGATATACCGATGATGCCCGAAAAGAAATAAATGTGTTGTCTTTGCGTTTTTTATTTTATAAATTATGCCCAAATAAATTTGAAAATTTAGGAATTCTAAAATGAACTTATCACTTGAATATTTGATTAATCAAAAATTGGCTCATGTTTTTAAAACCCTCAATTTGGATGAAAAATTTGCTACCGTTAAGGTTTCAGATCGTCCGGATTTGAGCGACTTTCAATGTAACGGAGCTTTGGCTCTGGCAAAATCAGAGCGCAAAAATCCGCGTGAAATTGCTACCCAAATTGCTGCAGAGTTACAAAAAGATGCCGATTTTGCTAAGATTTCTATTGATGGTCCCGGATTTATCAATCTGTCTTTGTCTGATACGTTCCTTGCTCATAATATTGATGCCATTGCCGCTGATAAAAATTTTGGCTGTGCCAAGGTTGAAAAAACGAATCGCGTGGTGATGGATTTTGGCGGTCCTAACGTTGCCAAAGCTTTACACGTTGGTCACTTGCGTTCTGCCGTTGTCGGCGAAGCAATCCGCAGAATCGAAAATTTTGTCGGCAATGAAACAATTTCCGATGTTCACTTCGGCGATTGGGGAACTCCGATGGGTATGATTTTATCTGAAATCATCCGTCAAGACGGTAATCTTTCTAAAGTTGAAACTTATGACATCAAACAAATTTCTGCTTTCTATAAACAAGCCAACATCCGCTGCAAAGAAGATGAAACTGCAAAAGAAGAAGCTCGTTTGATTACCACAAAGATTCAAGATAAAGACCCTGAATTTTATAAAGCTTGGCAACATTTGCGCAAAGTTTCGGTTGATGATGTGAAGAAAAACTATGCCGAACTTGATGCTCATTTTGACCTTTGGCTCGGCGAAAGCGATGCGCACGAAACCTGCAAAGAGGTTGTCAAAATTGCTCAAGAACGCGGTATTTCCGAAATTGATGACGGAGCCACAATCATCCGCCTTGATGAAACTAAAAGCCAACGTCCGCCAGTTATTCTTGTTAAAAGTGATGGTGGTTTCGGCTATCAGCTCACCGATATTGCCACCATTAAAATGCGTTATGATGACTTGAAAGCTGATGAAATCATCTATGTGGTTGATAAGCGCCAATCTTTGCACTTTGAACAAGTTTTTGAAGTTGCCGAAAAACTTAACCTCGCACCAAATGTAAAATTTTTGCATATTGGTTTCGGTACGGTTAACGGGGCTGACGGCAAGCCCTTCAAAACTCGTGACGGCGGCGTGATGAACCTTGAAGATCTCATCAAGCTTTCTAAAGACAAAGTTCGCGAATCTCTTCCTTTGCCGAATGAGGTTGAAGGGTATGGCGAAAAAGAAATTGAAAAAATGGTCACCCAAATTGCCATGGCTGCCATCAAATTCCAAGATCTTAAAAATAACATTGCTTCCGGTTATATTTTTGAATTGGAAGATTTTGCCAAATTTGAAGGCAAAACCGGTCCATACATTCAATATGCCGTTGCCCGCATTAACTCTATTATCCGCAAAGCCAATGCTTCTGGTATTAAAGAAGGTAATGTTATTATTTCTAACAAAGAAGAAAAAGATTTGGCTCTCAAAATTTCTCAACTCAGCAACACGATTATGCGTGCCCACACTGAGCATGAACCCAGCATTATCTCTGATTATGTTTATACATTGGCACAAACATTCAGTACCTTCTATAATGCTTCTTCAATTATGAATGCCGAATCTGCTGAGTTGGCGGCTTCTCGTCTCAAAATGTCTCGTTTGGTTAGAGATATTTTGGTACAGCTTCTTTATCTGCTTGGTATTGAAGCTCCGGAAGTTATGCTCAAACGTAAGCTTGAAGCTGCATAAAACAGCAATTGCTTTTTTATAAAATACAAAAAAAGCCCCGTTACTTTGATAACAGGGCTTTTTTCTTTACTTTTTCAAACTTTGCAGTTGTTTACTCATCAATCCTTCGCTGATTTGCAAGTTTGTATTGATCATACTATCCAGCGCTTTAGCATTGACATTATTAATATTTTGTCCGACTTCTATCGTCTTTTGAGAAACATAATCTGCTAATTTGGTCAGATTACCTCTTATTTCTTCCGGTATTTTATTATTTTTAGAATTAGCCAAGGTTTTAATATATACCCACAATTTCATATTATTATCCAAAGCTTTGGCCAGCTCTCCAGCATTAGATTTTTCTTTGGCTTTGGTTAAATCCATGGCGCATTTTAACAAAGAAAAGGCTTCTTCTGCTGCCAAATTGTTTTTTACGGACTCTTGAATACCCATAGAAATTTGATTATTGATATTGGCCAAGCTTTTGAAATCTTCTTTAGTCATATTAATACCTTTACTCATAGTCAGGTATTTTACAAAATCGGCCAATTTAAATAAATTCTTTTTGACTTCATCGGGAAGCAAATTCTTTGCGCTTTTAAGCGATGTTTCTATCTCAACCCAAAGTTTCAAATTGTGATCTATAGCCAACAGTTTTTCTTGCTGATTGTTACTCTCTGCTGCTTTTAACAAAGCATTGGCAAAGCTATTCAAAACTTTGGCTTCTTTTTCAGCAACATCAATTTGATTTACGGTTGTGTTCATTTTTTACTTCCTTCATTTATTTTTTTTAATTTATTTTATTGCCTCCTTCGGAACCTGCCGTTTTTTTATAACGGCAGGTCTTGGGAAGAACAGAATATTCTCGGTTCATCTATAGGGAATAATTCAATGAACTTAAAATATTCTAAAGTTTTGAGAAAAAATGGGGAGATTTTTTCTCGCTTTTGGGAACATAATAATTCTTTTGCTCCACTTCTGCTTAGGGAATAACAACAGAAGTGAACAAAACTTGCTAGAAAGGCGCAATGATATCTAAGAACTGACGTCCATATCTTGGTTGTTGAACATCAGAAACAACACCCTTGCCACCATATGAAACTCTCAACTCGGCAATTTTGTCTGATTGAATGGTATTGTTGGAACTGATATCGGCTCTGCGAATGATACCTTTCACAGTTAATCTTCTAAGTTCATAGCTCACGCGGATTTCTTGTGTGCCTTCAATAACTAAATTGCCATTTGGCAAAACTTGTGTCACAACAGCTGCCATGGTAACATCTATTTTTTCTTGGCGATCAACCTTTCCATCAGCAGAAATTTCTCTATTGGAAGAAATATCTACCAAGGCATCCATTTTATTATCACTCGGCAGAACTGTACTGATATTCTTTTCAAAACCGGCTAAAGCACCAATACCCATGGTATCCGAGTTATCATCACGATTTTGTTCCATTTCGTTTTCCATAATGGCGGCATCTTTAGCGACAATATTTACGGTGATAATATCTCCTACTTTAGAAGCTCTTTGGTCTTTAAAGAAACCTGTTGAGCCTTGACGCCAGAGAGAATTGGCATATTGTTTTTGTTCAGGAGCTTCAGGCATAGGCATAGATACAGGTTTATATCCTTCCGCTTCAACCGGATTTTCAATATTGGTCATTTTGGGCTCGGCTCCGACAGAAGTTAATCTATCCCACATACCTGCACATCCGGAAAGTGAAGTGGCCATTAATAAAGCCATTGTGCTCTTTATTAAAGGGTTGCATGTTTGCTTCATCATTTTCTTTACTCTCCTTATTGTCTTTCTATCTCTATGGTATCTGTAGAGATAACCGTGCCATATATTTTTTTGTGACTTTGAGTGTTTTCAACTTCTATCTTTTGACCTTTGAAACCATCTTCTTGTGCAATGCCTTTGGCTATTATCTGCATACGATCGGTTTTATAAATTAAATCTACTTTATCATTTTTATGAACCAACAAAGGCTCTCCGACTTCTTTGCCACTAATCAATTTTCCCAATTTTAAGGCGCGTTTTACTTCTTTTCCTTTTAGTTTGCTCAAATCTGTAACATACATAGGTTTGAGACGCGTGCTGCGAATTTTGATTTTTTTCAAATCATCATCTTGTAAAATTTCGCCTTTATCAATATTGCGAGCCGGAACATAAACTTCTTCCATAATGTAATATTTTCCGACTAACGAACTTTTAGCGACAGATTTACCATCGGCAAAAATTTCCACGTCAGCAGAAAACTTATTTTGTGTTTCATCATATTTTAAGTTGCTTATCATTATTTTGGCTTGTTTGGCTTGGGGAATAAAAAAGCTGCTTTGCCCGCCAAAAACATCCAACTCCATATCTTCATCCAAACCTTGATTAGAAAATTCTTCAACTATTGCTGCACCTACTTCATCGGAAGAAATTTGTACATCGGCTTTGGCTGAAGTTATTCCTAAAACAAAGATTGATAAAACTATGAAAGGCAAAAATTTGAACATTTATTCAATCCTTACTTACTTCATCTGATTAATTGTGCTTAACATTTCATCTGAAGTTTGAATGATTTTTGAGTTCATTTCATAAGCACGTTGTGCTGAAACCAGCTCGGTAATTTCGGATACGGCATTGACATTTGATGTTTGCAAATATCCTTGCAAGATTGAACCAAAACCTTCTGCATCCGGATTATCTAAAACCGGGGCACCTGAAGCTTCAGTCTCTGTAAATAAGTTATTTCCAATGGCTTCCAAACCGGCTTCATTAACAAAAGTGGCTAATTCTAATTGGCCGACATTAACCTCATCGGTTTCGCCATCTTGTTTTACCCAAACTTCACCGGAAGTATTTACATAGACCTCTACGGCATCATCGGGAATGGTAATTTCTGGTTGAACAACATAGCCATCATGAGTGACAATTACACCATCGCCGTTTTGTTGGAAAGCACCATCTCTGGTATAGGCTGTGCCCTTTCCTTCCGGCAGCTCAATTTGAAAATATCCACGGCCTTGAATGGCTAAATCTAACGGGGCATCGGTTTTGGTGACACCATAACCATCAGTAATGCGGTAGATAGCAGCGGTTCTAACACCTGTTCCCAATTGTACACCGGCAGGAACGATAGTTTGTCCGGCTGTTGATTGAGCTCCGGGACGGATATAATTTTGATAAACCAAATCATTGAACTCTGCACGACGTTTGGTATATGCCGTGGTGTTCATATTGGCAATGTTGTTGGAAATTACATCAACATTGGTTTGTTGTGCCAGCATTCCGGTTGCACCGATATTTAAAGATCTCATTTTTTTATTCCCTATTTATAAATTAAATCATTTGCGCAAAAGCTGTTATTGTGTTGGACAGACGATCATGTTCTTCATCTATCATCTGTTGTACATATTCATAAGAACGTTGCAAGTTGACCAACTTGGTCATTTCTTCAATTGAATTTACATTTGATTTTTCTAATTTGCCTTGCATTACGCGGATATTATCTTCGCCAATGACCATGGCATTGCCATCTACATTTTCGAACATGGTATTTGCAACTTTTTGCAATTTTTGATTATCGGCAAAACTAACAATTTTTAATTTTCCGATTAAACCGTTTTCGGTATAAACCTCGCCATTTTCCAGAATTGAAATTTCTTTCTCACCCGGGGCAAAGAAAAACGGTTCATTGGCTTCTGATAAAACAGCATCCCCTTCTGAAGTTACCAACATGCCATTCGAATCTAAAGAAAAGTTACCTTTTCTTGTATATTTTTCGCCATCAGCTGTTTGAACGGCAAAAAAAGCATCTCCCTTAATGGCAACATCTAAATCATTACCTGTTTCTGCCAATATGCCTTCTTGAAAGTTTTTATATGTTGCATAATCTTGTGTGAAATATAAAGGTTTTGCAGCCAAACCTTGAACTTGAGCTGTGTTTTCCGGTTGGTGCAAAAAAGATGTGAAGATAGCTTCATCTTGTTTATAGCCAGATGTATTCATATTGGCCATATTGTTGGAAACAACATCCATCTGTTTCCACAAAGCCATTTGGCGTGACAAAGCCACATATTTTGTATTATCCATTATATTCTCCCCAATAGTTTGGATAATTAAAATCATTTGGGGAATATAATGCAAAATGCGTGCCAAAAAAAATAAATGCATAAAAAAAAGCTCCGAAATAAATCGGAGCTTTTTGTCATTTTACTTTTTATTGGCTGGAGAACTAATAAACGTCAGATATATATATTTGCTTAAAGGAGACGGACGAGATATAACATGACTAAAGGGAATCTGAGCCTTCGGTGTAACAAGAGGGATAACCGAATCGAATGTTTCTGCCTGAATTAATTTTCCGTCTTTATCTAAAAGCTCAACTTTTATACGCGGGATATCAATATTTATATCCATTTTATTAGCTATGAAACCTTTAATCTCAATTTTTGGTACATAGTCTTCTTCAAATTCTCGACGTGTGACATTTTGAAACTCTAATCCCTCTCCGGCAACAACGGCTTCTATTCCGATGCTTTCATACACTGAAGCCAAAGATGGAAATGAACGTACAATTTCATAACGAGCATAATACAACACCAAAACCAAGAGGAACAAAAATCCATATAAATAATATTGTAGGTTTTTGGGATTGGCTACGCCCAACATTTTTTTGAGGCTAAAAATGTATTTATGTTGAGGTTCTTTTTTATCTGCCTCGAACAAACTTTCCGTTTCTGCCGATAAACGTTGAAAAATGTCTTTTACATATTGATTTTCGGAAGCCAAATCATCCAAGGTTTTGGAGGTTGAAGATGTTTCTTCTTCAACATTTTCATGCTTATCTTCTGTTTCTGATACAATATTTTCTTGCAAATGACCATTGCCATCCAGATGTTTTTTCTCTTCTTCGGTAAACTCTGCCGTACGCAATTTGGAGCCGTCAATTAAATCTTCCGGCATGCATTTGAAAACTTTTTTACAGACAGCGCAACGCAAGCGACGCCCTTGTTCGGGCACGACGTCGGCTTCAATTTCATAACCAGTTTTGCATTTTGGACAATAAATAAGCATTTTCACCTCTGTTTTGCACTATAGGCGTAAAAATTATTTTAGAAAAGAAAAAAAACATTTTATTAGTAAAATATTTTGGTAGACCTATTTCATATCATATCTTATGATAAGCAAAAATGTTTTTTGGGGAGCGCACAATTGCTGACTACAAACAATAAGTCTAATGTCATTATTGAAATGCAAAACGTGGGAATTCGCTACGGACAAGGACCGGAGATTTTGAGCGACATCAGATTATCTCTTCGCAAAGGATCTTTTCACTTTTTAACCGGAAGAAGCGGCGCCGGTAAGACATCTCTTCTCAGCATGATGTATCTGGCACAAAAACCAAGCCGCGGCTCGGTCAGTGTTTTTGGGCAAAATGTAAATTTTGCCAATCGTGATTCTTTGGCTTTATTACGCCGTAAAATCGGTGTCGTATTCCAAGACTTCCGTCTTATTGACCATTTATCTGCTTTTGATAATGTGGCTCTTCCCTTGCGTGTTTGCGGCATGGATGAACGTGAAGTACGCAAACGTGTGATGGAACTTTTGCAATGGGTTGAACTTGATCGTTCGATCCAAGCGACTCCTGAAACATTATCCGGTGGTGAAAAACAACGTGTTGCCATTGCTCGTGCGGTTATTAACCGTCCTGATTTGTTGTTGGCCGATGAACCAACCGGAAACGTTGACAATGACATTGCTCCAAAATTGATGAAACTGTTTGTTGAACTTAATAAACTCGGAACAACTGTGGTTATTGCAACTCATAGTGAAAAATTGATTTCTGATTTTGCTTATCCGCGCTTGCATCTACATAATCGCGGATTGCGAATCTTTGGTCCCAATGATCCAACCGGAATGGGGGTACGCCATGTCTAAACAACCCAACTTTATTGCCAGACATGAAGAGCTTCCTCTAAAAAATAACAGTACCAGTTTGTTCTTACAAATTATGGTAGGTATTGCCGTATTTTTATTTGCAGTTACTCTCTCCGGCGTTTTGGCAATTAATACTATGTTACAAAACTGGAATGAAAGTATTTTAGGGTCATTGACCGTTCAAATTATGCCTTCAACAGATGTTAACCCAGAAAAAGCTGCTGCAGAAACTATTGCTCACCAAAACAAAGCCTTAGATGTCTTACGCAGCTTGAGTTTTGTTGAAAAAGCTGATCCTTTAACGGATAAACAGTTGGAAAAACTTATTCAACCATGGCTTGGTGACGGAATTGCCATTGATGATTTGCCGGTTCCAAGAATTATTGATGTTAAATTGAAACGCAATGTCGACATAGATTTTATGGACTTGGCCTACAAATTGGCTCAAGCTACCCCAATGGCTTCTGTTGATAATCACAAATTGTGGCTCAATAAGCTTATCCAATTTGCCGACGGAATAAAAATTTTGGCTCTGAGTATTTTGGCTTTGGTGATTATGATTACTTCCGGCGCCATTTTTTATACGACTCAAACCAGTTTGGGTTTACATAAATATACAATTGAAATTTTGCACCAAATGGGCGCAAAAGATACTTATGTGGCTCAGCAATATGCCAAACGTTCTGCTATTTTGGCTTTTCAAGGTGGTGTGGTTGGGTTGCTTATTGCCATTCCAACAATTTTTGGTATTGCTTCTTTAGCGCACCAAATTGAAGGAGGCATCATCGGCGAGGCAAAACTTTCTTCTCTTGATTGGCTCAGTATTATCGGTTTGCCGGCATTTGCTGCAATCATTGCCATGCTTACCGCCTATTATACGGTAAAACAAACATTACAAAAATTGATGTAGGATTTGTGATGAAAAAACTGTTTATTGTTTCGTGTTTAATAATGGTGATGTTATGGGTTGGAGGTCTTTGTGCTTTTGCCTATAATATTAATCATTATCAAACAGATTCATCTACTCACACTCAAGCTATTGTCGTGTTGACTGGCGGACGAAACAGAATCAGTGAAGCTGTCAAACTTTTCAATGACGGACTTGCCGATAAGCTTTTTATATCAGGTGTTGAGAAAAATACCTCACTTCAAGATATAAGCAATTTGCAAGATTTTCCATTACCAGAAAATCAAAAACAAATTGCTTTAGAAAACAAATCCACAAACACCATTGAAAATGCTATTGAAACTCAAGCTTGGCTCAGAAAAAACAATATTTCATCCATTCGCTTAGTGACATCAAACTATCATATGCCGCGAAGCATCCAAGAATTTCAATATCAAAATCCTCAATTAAACATCATTCCGCATCCGGTATATTCAAATTATGTTGCAAAAGAATGGTGGACCAAAAACAGAAGCTTTTGCTTAATTGCTTCCGAGTATAATAAATTTTTATATGTGTGGCTGATGCGCCGCCTCAATATTCAAGGATAGTTTAGTATGATTTACATTCGTTCGCTTATTTTTAATTTGCTTTTTTATTCTACTTTAGCCATTGGCTGCATTATTGGAACACTCATCGGCTTGTGTTCTCGCAAGGCAACCATGCCTTTTTGGAATAAATTTTGGATGCCGATGTGCTGCTCTTTGTTAAAAATTTGTGGTATACATGTAGAAATCAGAGGGAAAGAATATATTCGCCAAGAAGGTGTTATTTATGCATCAAAACACCAATCAGCCTTGGAAACTTATTGTTTTTCTTCTTATATTACCAAAGCTGTTTTTATTTTGAAAAAAGAACTAACCTATGTTCCATTGTTTGGATGGGCTCAACATCTTTATGGTATGATTGCTGTTAACAGAGCCGCAGGCGGAGCAACCTTGAAAAAACTTCTTCATGATGCCAAAGACCGTATGAAGCAAGGACGCCCAATCATTATCTTTCCCGAAGGAACAAGAACAAAACCAGGTAAAACAACTGAATACAAACCCGGCTTGGTCTTTTTATACCAAAATCTGAATGTTCCAGTTATTCCCGTTGCCATTAATACAGGGCTTTTTTGGGCTAAAAATTCTTTTTTGAGATATCCGGGCAAAATTATTATTGAATTTTTGCCGCCACTTCCGACAGGCATGGAAAAAAAAGAATTTATGACTGAGCTCAAAAAACGCATTGAAGATAAATGTGCTGAGTTGAATCGCGAAAGTGCAGAAAAATATCCTCATGCCAAACAACTTTTACAACAAGCTCAAAAGGACTAAAATTGTAATGACAGAGTTTGAAAAACAAGAACTTTTTGCCAACCAGTTTCCTGATGAAACTGCAAAATCTTCACCTTCATTTTGGAAGTGGGGAGTAAGTGCTTTTGTTGTTATGTTCTTGTTTACACTTCTGTTTACAAATGCTTTTTACCAAAGAAAATTTTTAATCTCAGAAATTCAAAAACAAATGGTATATTCCATCCAATCACTTAATCGGTTTGGATGGGATTTGGCTTATAATGAAATTTCGTTTAATGCTTTTCCTTTATTGTCGCTAGGTGAGATAAAGCAAGTTAAATTATATAACAGATATGCACATACCTCGTGGAACTGCGAAAAAATAAGTTTTGATAACAGCATTCTGGATACACAAAAACTGCAAATTGAGTTTGAAGGAAAACAATTTCTGAGTTTGAATGGAAATGTTCATAATCTATCCATGAAAAAACCCGAGTTTTTTATTGAAGCTGATGATGACGGAAAAATTAAGGATTTTTCTTTTACCTTACATAATTTTTCCATTGCCGATTTGGCTGATGTTGAAAAAATTGTGTTCCTCGGAAGTAGAGTATATGGGCAATATGGTAATTGGGATGCACCTTATTTTAAATCACTGATTGAAATTTCTAATATAAAACTCAATGGATTATTGGATTATCCGCTCACTCAGACAATTCATAAAATTTACGTCAACAGTACTATTATCGGAAAGATTGATTTTAAAGAAAATATTCAAACTTCTTTGCATGATTGGTCTGCAAAAAATGGTCATATTGAGATAGATGATTTTAACGTCAATTGGTCTCCGTTACTTTTGGTGGGAAAAGGAGATTTATACCTCAATGAAAATTTCACACCGATTTTGCAATTAAACACGACATCAAAAGCTCTTGATGTTTTGATTGATGATTTGGAAAAACTTCATTGGCTGGATAGCAAAGGTGTATTTGTTGCAAAAATTTTACTTTCAAGAAAATCTTATAAAAGTGAAGAAGATGATGAGCATTTGACGGTGACGACCCCTATTGCCATCCGTGATGATGCTTTATTGGTAGAGAAAATTTCCGTTAAAAAGTTTGATTAAGCAGCATAACGCAAAAATAAAACTCGCGCTAAGCCATATTGTCTTTCATCAATCAATTCATATGCCGGTGGAATATTCAGTTGCTCGTTTTTTTCAACTTCAACAATGCATAGAGCCTCATTTTGCAGCCACTTTTGTGAAGACAGCCCCAATAAGGCCTGCTCGCTCAATCCTTTATTATATGGGGCATCCATAAAAACAACATCAAATTTTTTAGCAGCAGGTGGCAATTGCGCCGCATTCAAACGCAACACAGAAATACGTTTTTTTTCATTGGGAAACAAGGCGATGTTTTTTTGTAAATCTCTTGTATCAATATCCAATAGCGTGGCGGATTTCACCCCGCGAGAAATTGCTTCCAAAGCAAAAGCTCCCGTGCCGGAAAAAACATCCAAAAGGTCTATTTCAGATAATGATTTTTCTAGTTTTGAATATAAAATATTAAAAATTGCCTCACGTGCACGATCTGAAGTCGGTCGCACTTTATCGGAAAGAGGCGAAAGCAATTTTTTTCCGCGATATATTCCTGCGATAATTCTCATTAAGACAACTTGGCTCCTAATTGTTCCTTTAATACTTTTTGAGGAATTTCTTTAACTTCGCCGGGACGCAAGTTACCTAACTGGAATGGACCATATGATAAACGAATCAGTCTGTTTACTTCCAATCCCAACGCTTTCATCACTTTACGAATTTCGCGATTTTTACCTTCGCTCAATGTTACCATCAACCAAGCATTGGTTCCTTTGATGGTGACAACTTCGGCTTTGATAGAGCCGTATTGTATACCATCTATCACAATTCCGTTTTTTAGATCTGCTAATTTTTTTTCATCTAATATACCATGAACACGAACCTTATAGCGACGAGCCCAACCATTGGATGGGAGCTCGAGCTTGCGTGATAATTCTCCATTGTTGGTTAAGAGAAGTAAGCCTTCTGAATTTAAGTCCAAGCGACCAATAGAAATAACCCGAGGTAAACCTTCCGGCAAATGTTGAAACACAGTCGGTCTATCTTTTTCATCTTTATGGGTGGTAACCAAACCAACCGGTTTGTAATAGACCCAAAGTCTGGTATCTTCTACTTGCGGTAATGGCTCACCATCTAATAAAATTTTTTCGCTACCATCAACATTAAAAGCCGGAGAAGAAACAATCTCCCCATTTACGGTAACGCGCTTTTGATTAATTAGTTCTTCGGCACCGCGGCGAGAACATACACCACTGCGAGCCATAAATTTAGCTAATCTTTCTGACATAAAATTTTCTTTCCTTTTTATTTTGTGCGTTATATTAATATAGAAAACATTTTTTTTCAATAAGGGCGGAATAGTATGGATAAAAATTTTTATATGCAACAGGCTCTTTTGCAGGCAAAACTTGCCGCTCAACAAGATGAAGTTCCTATTGGGGCTATTGTTGTGAATCCTCAAAACGGAGAAATTATAGCTCAAGCACACAATTTATCGGAACATTCTTTAGATTCTACTGCACATGCTGAGATTTTAGCCATGAGACAAGCTTGTGAGAAACTGGCTCAAAACCGCTTATGGGATATGGATTTATATGTTACGTTAGAACCTTGCACCATGTGCGCCGCTGCCATTTCTTTTATGCGTATAGGACATTTATATTTTGCTGCAGCTGATGAAAAAGGCGGAGCCGTCATCAACGGCGTTCGTTTTTTTGATGCGCCGACTTGTCATCACAAGCCTATTGTTGAACATGGATTTCTCAAGGATGAAGCTGCGGCCCTACTCAAAGATTTTTTTAGAACCAAGCGAAGCAAAAAAGTCTAAAAAATTATACTTTGGTTTTATAAACTAAGGTTTGATTGCCAATATATATAAATTGTGCTATTTTTAATCTTGCAGCAGATTTTATCGCCTAAAATCTAACACACCTTCCGAGGCGTCATTCAAAGATGCCTCTTTAATTTTATAAAACTTGTTTAATTTGTGTTATTCTCGAACGGACATAATCAAGCTGCTCTTTGGTTTTGCTTTTATCTTCCAAAGTTTTTTCCAATATGGCTAAAATTGCAGGCATATAATTTTTACGGTTCATAGCAATATTGCTTAAATTAAAAACTGCTGCCCGAAAAATTTGATCATTGGCGACTTGCAACTGTTCAGCAATTTCTTCATAAGGCGGTGTATATTGATCTTTTTGCAGAGTATGAGACTTATCATATGAGCTTTTTTGAATTTTTTTAGCGATATCTTCTGATATCAGGTTATCAGCATTTTGTCTGCGAAAGCTTCTGGGAATTTTGACCAATGATTTTAATTTATTGATAACAGCTAACTGCTTACTAAAGTCCATTATCTTAACCTTTTGTTTGTTGACGATTTTTTAATTATATTCACTTAATTTTATTTAGCAATCAGAAAACTTTTTTCTGCCATAATTGTTTTATTTTCAAGGTAACAAAATGAATTATAATAAAATTTATGCATTTTCATTAGCCATTGCCGATGTTGGTTCCAGAAACCAAGTTTTAGGTGCGATTCAAGCCATTAATGATATTACCGGAACGAATCAAGACATTGAAAAAGCATTTATACTTCCTTTAGATGTGCAAACTTACACGGATGTTAAAAAAGCTATACATTTTTCTCAATATAAAAATTATTCAGCTTTTAAAAATGATATTTTTAAGATGCTTGATGCTTATTTTTCTCGCATAAATTTTGTTCCCCGTATTTTTATTACGGCATATAATTTGAGCGAAAGCCTTAATGCCGGTAAAAATGCCGATATGCTTTGTCGCACAATAAAAGAATATTATAAAGAGCATCAACTCGGCTTTGTTTTTACCAGTGTTATTACCAGTAAACTGCATAATTATAAATATGTTGACCTCATTAATGTTCCTAAACATATTTTAACACTCAGTTCAAGAATCAGACTTTTGCAAAATAAAAAACTACGTAAAAAAGTTTTAATCACAATCGGAACCATTAATAACTTTTCCAGAAAAAAGGTGCTTACAAAATTTGAAGAGTTCAAACAAAAATTAAAACTTTTGAATAAGGATAGCGATCTCAAATCTTTGATGGAAAAGTTTCAAACTTATATCAATAAAAGCAAAAAAGTTGTTTTCTGCTTAGGCGGGCGCGTCGATGGGGGCGAAATCATTTTTGACCTTAATTATGCTCAAAAATTGTTTTCCGATGCGCTGCGCTTGGTTAAACAAAATTATGGCGTGATTTTTGTAAACGGTCCGCGAACACCAAGCAATGTTTCTGATTTTTTATATGAACAGTCTTTGACGAATCCGGATATTATTTTTTACAACTGCAAAAGAATTGCTCTTACAGAAAATGATAAAACTCCTGAAAACTGGCGTCTTTATTCAGGAAAATATGAACAAGAATTTAAATTGCAACAAAAATTGGGAAATATTTATCCCGGAATTTTAGGCTATGAAAACACATTAGTCGTTCACAGCATGGATAGCTATTCTTGTTGCGAAACTGCCAATGCAGCCATTCCAACATCTATCAGCTGCTTGGGATTATATGTCTCCCCTTCTGTCCGATATGATTGTCACAATCTCTATAAACTTCTGTGCCCTAAATATGCCATTGATTGGGATGAGTTTGTTAATTTGGCTTGCCATATGAATATGGAACCACAAGATTTAACTCCTCTTGTGTTGTCAAATCCGTTACGGGTTTATGCCGAAACCTTAATCAATAAAGCTGTACCTTTGATAAAATCTCAAGCCGGAAGATAAGGAATAACAAAGTTGCAAACACGCTGCACAATATTTTCAATATTGTCGGCAGGTTCTTGTTTGTCAAATTTGAATTTGGCTTGAATTGTATAAGGAAGCTGTGCCAAAGAAAACGCTTTCATTATTCCTATTATAACTAAGGCATCTTCTAAATTTTTACCTTCAATATTTAATAATTTTTTTCCATTTTTGAGAAAGAAAGTGGCTGTTTGGGTTAGATAATCTTTACTTATGTATAATCCCAAATAGCCTGTATCAAAAATTTCTTGATAAGCCGTAGATACTTTTTCTTGGCTTAAACGCATTGCAAATTTGAGCGCAACACATAAGGCGACATAAGGTTTGTAATTTTGTGTTGCTTCCATGGCATTTTTAACTTTAAGTACAACACAATCTATTTTGTTTTCTTGAAGGCAAGACTCAATAAACAAAGCCAATGCAAATTTATTCAAAGAAAAATCAGAAACATGATTATGCACAATAACAATTGGTTCTTCTGCATATTGAGAGATTAATTCTCTGGCTTTTTGGCGATAAGAATCCAAGCCGAGATTCTGAAATTCTTGCACAAGAAAGACAGGACGAACTTGATTCAAAAATATATTATTTTGATTTTCATCTAAAGCTATTTCTAACATATTACCGCCGTGTTTTTTTACATTTTATCCATTATTTATTAAAAGGAATAAAAATTTTTACATTTAATTGGCAAATTTTCCTTATGCATCTGACATAAACATCTTAGCTACTTATACTAAAAAAGCCCATCTTTCGACGGGCTTTTTAATGGCGGGAGTGACGAGGCTCGAACTCGCGACCTCCTGCGTGACAGGCAGGCGCTCTAACCAACTGAGCTACACCCCCACGGTGACTACGAGGTATCTTATACATAACAAAAAAAATAAATGCAAGTACTTTTTTATAAAAAAAATAATATTTTTGCATTTTGTGTTTTTTATTTTTTATAACTTTTTGTTTTTCCAAACTTTATAATGTTTTATCTTATTATCAAAATATTAAATTTTTTAAGGTATTATAAAAAAATACATTGTTAGTTATACACATTCAAAACTAATTTTAATTTGAACTTTGCAAATTTGATTTTATATTTTTGGATGTTGGTGAACCAACAATATTTTTTTAAATTTAACAACGTGGTCTTTTAATGGTGTTAAAACTTATTAATAATATTAAACCAAAACACAAACATAGAGTCATTACGCTTGGGTATGCTCTGGCCGTGACTTCTGCTTTTGTTTTGTCGCTGGCAAACAACACCAGTGTAAACGCTTCTGTTTCTTATCAGGATCATACTGATTATCTTATGCTGGAAAATACAATCAGCGAAAATATTGAAGATACGTCCACTGTTTATCCCGCTGAAAGAATCGTTAACATACGCTCGCTCTTTGATATGGTGGACAGTTATCAGCGTGAGAAAGATATTCAAAAACAGTTCACCATTAAAAAAGGCGATAATTTTATTTCGATTTTGCAATCTATGGGTCTCAGCTATGAGGAGGCTCATAATTTGTATCTATCCTTCAAAAAGGTTTACAATCCGGCTAACATCCGTATTGGTCAAAAAATTGTTATCAATGGTGTTTATGATAATAAGTTGAAAAAACTTTCATCTCTAGAAAGTATTACCATTCATGAAAATAAAATTAAAAGCTATGTATTGGAAAAAGATAAGAATGGTAAATTTTCTCCTCGCGTTAATGAAGAAGAATTAATCACCGAAATCAACAGTGCTAACGGCAGCATCAGCGGATCTTTATCAAAATCCATGAACAATCAAGGTGTGCCGAACAAAATTGTTCAAGAGTTTATCAAAATCTTCTCTTATTCTGTTGATTTTAGAAGAGATGTTCGTAAAGGTGATAAATTTGAAATTATTTTTGAAAATAATATCACCAAAGACGGTAAAGTTGCTTCATATGGCAATATTTTGTATGCCGGTTTACAACTCCGCAACGAAAAAGTATCTTTATATAGATATACTGATGCTAAAGGCAACTCTGATTATTATACCGAAAAAGGACAAGCTATGAAAAAGACTTTACATAAAAAGCCTTTAGCCTTCCAAAATGCTCGTATTTCATCTCCTTTCGGTAAAAGAAGACACCCGATTAAAAAACGTTGGATTATTCACTGGGGTGTTGACTATGCCGCACCTAAAGGAACCAAAATTTTTGCCGGTGGTGATGGTGTGGTTCAAGTGGCAAAATATAATGGCGGATATGGTAATTATATTAAAATTCGCCATAATTCCGAATATTCAACAGCTTATGGACATATGTGGAAATTTGCCAAAGGAATTCGTCCCGGTGTTCGCGTTAAACAAGGACAAGTTATTGGTTATGTAGGTTCAACCGGATTGTCTACAGGTCCACACTTGCATTATGAAGTAGTTAGAAACGGCAAACGTGTTAACCCGACCACGATTAGAGCCGCAACAGGAAATAATCTGGCTGGAAAAGACTTGAAGAAATTTAAGACTATGGTCAGTGATATAAAATCTTCTTATAGTAAAATGTTTGCTATGAAAGATAAAAATAAATTAGCCAAAAAGTAAATAAACAAAAAAAAGGTGTTTAACAGAACACCTTTTTTTGTTACAAAACTGTCACTTTTACTCTATTGATTTTTTGTAACAAATCCCTTATAAACAAGATAGTTTTGTATTTTAATGCGGAAAACACAAATGAAAAAATATTTATTTTTTACTGTATTGGCAGGTTTTCTTTTTACCTCGACCAATATTTGGGCTTTTTCTTTAGAATTGCAGTCTGAACATATACAGTCAAACAG
Organism: uncultured Pseudomonadota bacterium; assembly: GCA_949295025.1. Taxonomy (GTDB): domain Bacteria; phylum Pseudomonadota; class Alphaproteobacteria; order RF32; family CAG-239; genus CAJLXD01. The sequence goes on along the minus strand of CASFJK010000015.1, from coordinate 1,313 downwards.
CTATCAAACTGCAGAAGCTATTTTTTTGCCGGATTATCAAGAAAAAGATTTAACTTTTGAAGCTCCAGATAGTTTTTATCCCGAATTTGGAAATTGTAACGGATATAATTATACCAAAGAAAATTGTTCTGCTCCAAGAACTCTTTCTACTCCTTGCCCAACAGATTCTACAAAATATAAATATTGTCAGTGTGATCCATCCATATTTAAATATGATTCAAAATCATGCAGTTATCAAGCTACATCACCTTATTTTCCCAATGACAATCGCTTATTGGGCGGAAATTTATGTCAAGACAGTTCATCTTCACAATTGGTGGCTTCAGAGTGCAATTGTAAATATTTTAGATATACCAATGATGCCAGTTGTGCTGATCCCGAAAAAATTATTGATGAAAGATCTTCTTGCCGAGAAAATAACGGACAAATTCGCTATGAAAATTGCAAATGCAACCCCAAACTCTATCCTTTTTCTTTTATAGGCAAATTGCGTTCGCAAGCTTTTTTGGATGAAGTTGCCAAACATTGCGGTAATGAAAATAACTTTTTAATCTGCCAAAACTATAGTGAGGAAATTGCTTTTAAGTGTGCAGTTGATACGGCATATAAATATGATAGTTATTCTTGTCGCACAGAAAATCCGGCATACGAAGTTAGTGGAGATTACATTAAGTTTTTTAATGGTCATGGCAATGAAATCACTTTATATAAAAACTGTGATTGTCCCACAACCTATAGCTCTGACTGCAACGGCAGTTATGGTTCTCAATTTTATGGAAAAGACGGAAAAACAGTTGAATGTCGCAGAAAAACTCCACTTTGCAAAATGGGCTTTTATCAAGGTTTGAGCGACAAAGGAATGACCAATTGTTATGATAATGTTCATGGATCTGTAGTTAAAGTTGCAGAAACATGTGTTAAACGAGATGGTTCTAAAGTTTTTCGTTGTGAATGTGCCGGTCGCGGTAATTGGGGATATTCAGGAGCTTTTTGCGGAACCTGTGTTCAAAATACCGACCATATTGTTTGCATTGATAACGGAAAAGAAATTTCTAATAGTTGTCTAAACAAACTTTAACAAAAAAGCCTCTCAATCGAGAGGCTTTTCCTTTATTTAAACAAATATTATTTCCATTCAAAACAAATTTTCATTTTTTTATCTTCCTTTTTAAAGTCATACAAATTTAATTTCCAGTTGCAAAAAAAAAAAAAGGTTTATTATAGATAGTATAGGCTTTAATTCTATTATTCATGGAGGCGTATTATGATAAAATCTGTGTTAACCTGTTGTCGGGTTGTGGCTTGTTTGCTCT
>CASFJK010000014.1 GCA_949295025.1 uncultured Pseudomonadota bacterium | reverse complement strand
CATCACCTACGTGCAATACACCTCTTTCTACACGGCCGGTAACAACTGTACCACGACCGGAGATGGAGAATACGTCTTCAATCGGCATCAAGAACGGTTGATCTTTCGGACGTTCCGGTTGCGGAATGTAGCTATCTACGGCTTTCATCAATTCAATGATTGAGTCGTGTCCGATTTTCGGATCACCGTCTTCCAAAGCAACCAAAGCAGAACCTCTGATGATTGGGATTTCATCACCCGGGAAGTCATAAGATTTCAACAAATCTCTGATTTCCATTTCTACCAAGTCCAACAATTCCGGATCATCAACTTGGTCAACTTTGTTCATATATACAACCAATGCCGGAACACCTACTTGACGTGCAAGCAAGATGTGTTCACGTGTTTGCGGCATCGGACCATCAGCTGCAGACACAACCAAGATTGCGCCATCCATTTGGGCTGCACCGGTAATCATGTTTTTAACATAGTCAGCGTGGCCCGGGCAATCTACGTGTGCATAGTGACGATTCGGGGTTTCATATTCTACGTGTGAGGTAGAAATGGTAATACCGCGAGCTTTCTCTTCCGGAGCTTTATCAATTTGATCATAAGCTGTGTAGCTTGCGCCGCCTTGTTCAGCCAAAACTTTGGTGATTGCAGCGGTCAATGTGGTTTTACCGTGGTCAACGTGGCCAATGGTTCCAATGTTGCAGTGAGGCTTATTGCGCTCAAATTTCTCTTTTGCCATTTAGATTTCTCCAAATAAAAAAATTAAAATAAAAAAATAAAATTAGTCAAAATTTTGTTTCTGACAGGGAAGATAGAGTGACTTTGGAAACAGAAAAATTTCAATCTGCAAATTTTGAGTCTTAACAAAATCGCTCTAGGTTCCCGTCAAAAACGAATTTTCATTATGCGTTTTTGGCTTTTACTTTATCAGCAATATCCTTCGGCACTTCAGCATAGTGATCAAACACCATGGTGAATTGTGCACGACCTTGAGACAAAGAACGCAATGTGTTAACGTAACCGAACATATTAGCGAGCGGTACTTGAGCATCGATAACGCGAGCATTAGCGCGTTGATCCATACCGTTTACCATACCGCGGCGAGAGTTCAAGTCACCGATGATATCACCCATATATTCTTCCGGAGTAACGACTTCAACTTTCATTACCGGTTCAAGAAGTTTCGGGTTAGCTTGACGCATACCTTCACGGAAGGCAGCACGAGCAGCAATTTCAAAACACATAACGTTAGAGTCAACTTCGTGATATGCACCATCATACAAGGTACATTTTACGCCGCTGACCGGATATCCGGCAATAACACCGGCATCCATAGCCGAACGCAAACCTTTTTCAACACCCGGGATGTATTCTTTTGGTACGTTACCGCCAACAACAGTGTTTTCAAATTCAAAACCATTGTAACCTTCAATCGGTTCAAATTTGATTTTAACTTTAGCGAACTGACCGGCACCACCAGATTGTTTCTTGTGGGTGTATTCAATATCGCAAGGTTTGGTAAATGTTTCACGATAAGCAACTTGCGGCTCACCGACATTGCATTCAACTTTGAATTCACGTTTCAAACGATCAACGATAATTTCGAGGTGCAATTCACCCATACCTTTGATGATGGTTTGACCAGAATCCGGATCAGATGAAACTTTGAAAGACGGGTCTTCCATAGCCAAACGAGACAAAGCCAAGCCCATTTTTTCAACGTCGGCTTTTGTCTTCGGCTCAACGGCCAATTCGATAACCGGATCAGGGAATTCCATGTTTTCCAAAACAATAGGTTTGCTTTGGTCGCACAAGGTATCACCTGTAGTGGTATCTTTCAAACCAGCCAAAGCGATAATATCGCCGGCATGAGCTTCTTTCAAATCTTCACGTTTGTTAGCATGCATCAACAACATACGACCAACGCGTTCTTTTTTATCTTTAACAGAGTTATAGATATAAGAACCAGCAGTCATTGTACCAGAATAAATACGGGTAAATGTCAAAGAACCAACGAACGGGTCGTTCATGATTTTGAATGCCAAAGCGGCAAGAGGTTGATCATCAGCAGGATGTCTTTCTTCTTCAATATCTGTACCGGGTTTAACACCTTTAATTGACGGAATATCGAGAGGAGAAGGCAAATAGTCGATAACAGCATCAAGCAAAGGTTGAACACCTTTGTTTTTGAATGCTGTACCGCAAAGAACAGGAACGAAATCTTGAGCCAATGTACCTTTACGAATGCATTTTTTCAAAGTTTCGAGCGGAATTTCTTTACCTTCAAGATAATCTTCCATTGCTTGTTCATCTTGTTCAACAGCAGTTTCAACCAAAGCGTGGTGATATTCTTCAGCTTTGTCTTTCAAGTCAGCCGGAATATCTCTTTCTTCAATCGGAGAATCTGCAGTATCACCTGTGTAAACGATAGCTTTCATACGCAACAAATCGACAACGCCTGTGAAATCAGCTTCAGCACCGATTGGCAATTGCAAAGCCAACGGGCGAGCGCCCAAGCGGTCAACGATCATATCCAAGCAACGATAGAAGTTGGCACCGATACGGTCCATTTTGTTGCAGAAGCAAATACGAGGTACACCATATTTATCAGCTTGACGCCATACGGTTTCAGATTGAGGTTCAACACCGGCAACGGAGTCGAACACGGTGATAGCACCATCCAAAACGCGCAAAGAACGTTCAACTTCTACGGTGAAGTCCACGTGGCCCGGAGTATCGATGATGTTTACTCTGTGGCCTTTCCAGAAGCAAGTTGTAGCAGCAGAGGTAATAGTAATACCACGCTCTTGTTCTTGTTCCATCCAGTCCATGGTAGCGGCACCTTCGTGGGTTTCACCGATTTTATGGTTCACACCTGTATAATATAGGATACGCTCTGTAGTAGTGGTTTTACCGGCATCGATGTGAGCCATGATACCGATGTTTCTGTACATTTCAAGTTTATGTGTACGAGCCATGTTTTTTTCCCTATATTAAAGTTAGAACTAGAATTTGTAGTGAGAGAAAGCCTTATTAGCTTCAGCCATTCTATGGGTATCTTCACGTTTCTTAACGGCAGAACCTTTATTAGCTGCAGCATCTAACAATTCGTTAGCGAGTCTTTCTGTCATTGTTGTTTCGGAGCGTTTCAAAGCAGCTTCCTTGATCCAACGGATAGCCAAAGCTTGACGACGGTCAGCTCTAACTTCACAAGGAACTTGGTAAGTAGCACCACCAACGCGGCGAGATCTAACTTCAACAACAGGTTTAACATTTTCAAGAGCGTCGAAGAAAACTTTCAATGCTTCTTGTTTGGTTTTTTGAGCCAAGATATCAAAAGCTGAGTAAACGATTTTTTCAGCAACAGCTTTTTTACCATGCTCCATAATGTTATTAATGAATTTGGTTACAACCTTATCACCATATTTGGCATCAGGTAAAATAACTCTTTTTACAGCGCTATGACGACGTGACATTATCTATTCTCCTATTTAGGTCTCTTTGCGCCGTACAAAGAACGACGTTGACGACGTTTAGCAATACCTTGAGTATCCAAAGTACCGCGGATGATATGATAACGAACACCAGGCAAGTCTTTAACGCGTCCGCCCTTAATCAGCACCACTGAGTGTTCTTGCAAGTTATGACCTTCACCAGGGATATAGCTGATTACTTCAAAGCCGTTTGTTAAACGTACGCGAGCCACTTTACGCAAAGCGGAGTTCGGTTTTTTCGGGGTAGTAGTGTAAACCCTTGTACAAACACCGCGTTTTTGTGGGCAAGCTTTCAAAGCCGGAACTTTGTTTCTCTTGACTTTTGGTGTTCGTGATTTACGAATTAACTGATTAATTGTAGGCATCACAATTTCCTTAAGTGTTATTAAAATTAAAACAATTCGCTCAATTTTCAAACGAGTCAAAGGACACACCTGTGCCCTCCCTCTAAATTGAGTCTCGGCATAGTAGATTCAGATAACAAAATAGTCAACCCCCAAAATGCATTTTTTATCATTTTGAGTCTATTTTTTATTTAGATTCCTTATCCACCCCGCGCATCTTTACCGCAAAACTCTTTTCCAGACTCGCTTTATGGTTTTTATTTACGATTTATTAAACATTTTTGTTGAGTCTATTTTGAGTCTATATTTTATGGAAAGGAATGAAAAAAAACTTGCCTTTAAAAAAATAAAAGACTACTCTCTGCCTAAAAATAATATGATGGGGAATTTTTAATGAATACAGAAAATCCAGATATTCTTTCAGCAAGAAGAACGATTGATAAAGAAATTGAAGCATTACGCATGATGGAAGATGAGTTAAGCGACAACCTAACTCAGGCTCTTGATTTAATGCAAAATATTAAAGGGCGCGTCATTGTAACCGGTATGGGAAAATCAGGTCATGTTGGTACCAAAATTGCTGCCACACTTGCATCCACCGGCACACCTTCTTTCTTTGTTCACCCTGGAGAAGCAAGCCATGGCGACTTGGGCATGTTAACCAATGATGATTGTGTTATTGCAATTTCAAACAGTGGTGAGACTAAAGAACTAAGCGACATTGTACTCTATTGTAAAAGATATGGGATTCCCCTCATTGCCATTACAAAAAATGTTGATAGCACACTTGGTAAAGCTGGTGACATTTTGCTAAAACTTCCCGATGACGGAGAGGCTTGCCCTCTTGGCTTAGCACCAACTTCATCTACAACAGCAACTATTGTTCTCGGAGATATTTTGGCTATTCGTTTGTTGGAACGCAAAGGTTTTACTAAAACTGACTTTAGACAACGTCACCCTGGCGGAAAACTTGGCTCCTTCTTAACCAAAGTTTCAGATCTCATGCATACGGGAAGCGCTCTTCCTATAGTTTCTGAAGATACACCGATGAAAGATGCTTTGTATGAAATGACGGCCAAAATGTTAGGTTGCACCGGTATTGTAGACAGAGAAGGAAAATTAGTTGGAATCATTACCGATGGCGATTTACGTCGTTGCATGGGTGAAGATATTCTCAATAAAAAAGCCAAAGATATCATGACACGTTCACCCAAATGCGTCTCTGCCGATATTTTGGTTGTAGAAGCTATAAAAATTATGAACACAACAGGCAAGGGAATCACCCAACTTTTTGTCTTACAAGACAAAAAACCAATTGGTATTCTACATATGCATGATTGCTTAAGAGCCGGAGCAAGATAAATTTGGTAAACATTGAGGAAATAGATAATCTTTTTGATGCGGAATCTCAGAAAAAAGAGCATCCTCATAAAGAAGATAGTGTTCAAAAGCATACCAAACATGTGCATACGGCAAAATTGATTTTGCCAAGTTTTGCTGCAGTTTTGGTGGCCTTATTACTTATATTTCCATCTTTAAAAAATGTAGAAAAAAGCTTTTTATTAGATGTTACCTTGCCCAAAAAAGGAGAGTTGGAAAAACTCCATATTGAAGACACGGTTTTAAACATCACTGACAAAAAAAATCGTGTTAATAATTTTACGGCAGATAATATTGATGAAACCACGCCGGGTTCAAAACTCATCAAACTAAAAAATCCTGACGGAATGATGCCGACTTCTGATATAGATTGGCTGAACGTAAAATCTCCGACCGGATTTTTTAATCAAAAAGCAAACACATTAACACTAACGGACAATGTCGAGATATATTATTCTCAAGGCATGACTGTTAATGTTCCTAACATTGTATATGACTTCAATACCAATATTGTTAAAAGTGATCAACCGGTTAAGGCTCAAGGAGAAGCTGGAGATTTAACATCTGAAGCTTTCGAGATGAACACAGATACCGGCGTTATTGTCTTTAAAGGCAAAACTTTTATCAAATTGCGTGAAGAAACACTAAAAGGAATGAAATAGCAATGCGTAAATTAGCATATACGATTCTGATTTTATTAGGTAGTGTACTCAATGCTCAAGCTCAATACATTACACTTGATGCCGACAAAGAGGTTGTTTGGGATTCGCAAGCTCAAAAAATGTCTGCTATAGGTAATGCTGTTGCAACTAAGGGAGACATGAAAGTAAAAGCAGCTCGTATGGAAGCTTATTATGCTAAAAACAATACAACCGGAAAAAATACCATTACCGAAGTTCATGCCTATGATAATGTTGTTATGACATCACCCAAGGCCAATGCCTATGGTGACACTCTGGATTATGATCTCATCAAAGATGAAATTATTCTCAAAGGTCAACCTGCAAAATTAAAAACAGAAACAGAAGAAATTACGGCAGAGAACAATATCTCTTATTATCCCAATCAACAAAAAGCTATCGCTTTGGGAAATGTGCAGGCCACAGACCAAGAAAAAAACAAAATTTTTTCACAAAAAATGATTGCTTTTTTCAAAAAAGATGCCGGCGGGCAAATGGTTATGGACAAAGTTGAAATTTATGATAACGTCAAAATTGTTACAAAAGATGCTGTCGTAACAGCTGATAAAGGATTATATTTGCCCAAAACAGCTGTGGTTAAACTTTTTGATAACGTCTTAATTGACCAACAAGGCAACAAACTCAAAGGAGACTTTGCGGAAACAAACCTTAATACGGGAAAAAGCCGTATTATTGCCGGACAAACATCTCAAGGACGCGTATCTGGAATTTTTAGAGAAAAGAAAAAAGATAAATAGAAATAAGGAAAATCTTTATGACAACACCTTCATCTGCACCTGTTTCAAAATTAGAAGTTTTTAACATCGGCAAAAAATATAAAAACCGCCCTGTGTTACGTAATGTTTCCTTAAACATCAAACGCGGTGAAGCTGTTGGTTTATTAGGTCCTAATGGTGCCGGTAAAACCACCTGTTTTTATTGTGTTACAGGCTTAATTACTCCAGACTACGGAGATGTGCATATTGACGGACAAGACATCACCAATTTGCCGATGTATCGTCGTGCTCGCATGGGGATTGGTTATCTGCCGCAAGAAGCATCCATCTTCCGCTCTTTAAGTGTGGAAGACAACATCAAATCAATTTTAGAAATTGTAATAGATGACGAAAGCCAAAGAGAAAATATGCTGGAAGAACTTTTGTCTGAATTTTCCATTGCACACTTAAGAAAATCACCAGCAATTGCTTTATCTGGCGGTGAAAGACGCCGTCTGGAAATTGCACGTGCTTTAGCCAGCCAACCTCATTTTATTTTGTTAGATGAGCCTTTAGCCGGTATTGACCCGATTGCCGTTGGAGAAATCAGAAATTTGGTTTCTCAATTAAAGCACCGCGGTTTAGGCGTTTTGATCACCGACCATAACGTTCGCGAAACATTAGATATTACCGACCGCGCTTATATTTTGCATGGAGGAACGGTTTTGATGGAAGGAACTCCAGATGAAATCGTTAACAATGCAGAAGTAAGAAAAGTTTATCTCGGCGACAATTTCTCAATGTAAAAAACGGAGGGTTAATCAGTGGCGATTACACCCAAGCTTGAACTTAAGCAATCTCAATCATTACTCATGACGCCACAACTGCGACAAGCTATTAACCTGTTGCAGATGTCTAATTTAGAATTAAGTGAATTGATTGAAGAAGAGATAATGACTAATCCTCTTCTGCAAAAAGAAGATATTTCTTCCGGCGAGGATGCCGAACTACCTAAAACCATTGATGATTATGACAATGAAGAAGTCCCCTCTCTGACGGAAGAAGATTTTAGCCCCGATTTTGATATATCTGACCGCTTTGACGATTATGGTTCAGACAATGAGGGGTATAATGGTCTGGACAATGATTATGATTGGAACATCACCAATCGCAACAAAGGGAATAACGACGATAAAGACTTTGATTTTTTTGAAAAAAGACTAGCTGAAAAACCTTCTTTATACGAACTTCTCAGTCAACAAATCGGGCTCAATTTTACCAACACCAAAGACAAATTTATTGCCAGCAGATTATGTGAATATTTAGATGATGCCGGATATTTTCGCGGAGACATAAAACAAATTTCTTCGCAGTTAAAAATTTCTGAAAAACATGTAGAAACAGTTCTTAACAATCTCAAAAAATTTGAACCCAGTGGAATCTTTGCTCAAAATTTAGCTGAATGCCTTAGTCTGCAAATTAAAGAAAAAGGCATCGAAGACAAAAAAATTATAACTCTGCTTGAAAACTTGCCGCTTCTTGGTGAACGTCGGCTTAAAGATCTAAAAAAAATCTGCCAATGCGATGATGAAGAGTTGTCCCATTATATCTCTTTAATAAAAAGCTTAAATCCCAAACCGACAGCAGATTATAATTGCGAAACAGCCACCAATATCATCCCTGATGTTTTTGTAAAAAGAGATAAATATGGTCTTTATCATGTAGAACTAAACAACGCATCTTTACCTCGCCTACTCATAAACCAGCATTATTATAGCGAAATAAAAAGTTGCGATAAAAACACCAAAAGATACCTGAAAGAAAATTTAAGTTCTGCCAATTTTTTAATCAAATCATTGCATCAACGTGCCGTCAATATCCTCAAAGTCTGTGAAGAAATTGTCAAATATCAATATGACTTTTTTGAAAAAGGAATTGAATATATAAAACCCATGGCATTAAAAGATGTGGCAGAAAAAACAGAAATGCATGAAAGTACTGTAAGCCGCATCAGCAATGGCAAATATATGCACACACCTCTCGGTATTTTTGAATTAAAATACTTTTTCTCTAACGCTGCCGGCAGCTATATCGGGGATGAACAAACTTCTGTTTTGAGCATCAAACACAAACTAAAACAATGGATTATGGAAGAAAGTGCCGAACATATTCTTTCTGATGAAGAATTATCTGAGCTCTTTGCAAAAGAGGGAAAAAAAGTAGCTCGCCGCACCATTGCAAAATACAGAGAAGCTTTAGGCATTGGTTCATCTGCACAAAGGAAACGAGAAAAACGCAACCTTTGAAAAATAAGTTTTTATTGACTTTTATTAAGATTGGGGTTAATTACAAACTTACATTTGCTATTCTGCCTAAAAAAGACTATATTATATAGGTAGATGTTTTTTTAATATATTTTGTAAGGATATAGATTATGAAAATTGAAATAACAGGAAAACAAGTTGACATTGGCGACAAACTTCACAAACATGTTGAAGAAGGCGTAATGAATTCCGTTAACAAATATTTCAACGCTCCTATCAGCGCAACAGTTGCTTTTTCTAAAGAAGGCGAAGAGTTCAAAGCTGAAGTAACCGTACATCCTGCTAAAAACATTGTCTTGAAAGGCACCAGCGAAAGTTGCGCCGATCCTTACTCTGCTTTTGATTCTGCAAACCAACACATTGCAACCCGTTTGCGTCGTCACAAAAACAAATTGAACGACCACAAAGGCAAAGCTGGTTTGGATGAAGCAGAAATTGCCAATCAAGCAATCTTCCCATTGATTGAAACCGAAGAAGAAATGGACATCAATGAAGATGCACCCATCACTATTGCTGAAACAGAAGCAAACATTCCGGTTTGCACTGTAAGTGAAGCTGTAATGCGTATGGACTTGGCTGATGAATGTGCCATCATGTTCAAAAACAGTGCCAATGGTCATATCAGCATGGTATATCGCCGCAAAGATGGCAACATCGGCTGGGTTGAACCGAAAGCATAATCTCGTATTAACAATAAAAGGCACCTATGATGAAACTTTCAGAAATAATGTCTGAGAAAAGCATTTGTATGGGTTTAAAATCCAACAGCAAAAGACAACTTTTGCAAGATTTATCCAACAAAGCTGCAGAAATCACCGGTTTAAATGAACGCACTATTTTTGATACCATTATGGAAAGAGAAAATCTTGGTTCTACCGGCTTTGGAGAAGGTACAGCTTTACCTCATGGTCGCTTTGAAGGCTTGGATAAAGTTTATGGCTTTTTCGCCCGCTTGAATTCACCTGTTGACTTTGAAGCTATAGATGGAAAACCCGTAGATTTAGTATTCATGCTTCTTTCTCCGGAAGGAAACGGTGCTGACCATTTAACAGCTTTGGCTCAGGCATCTCGATTTCTTAAAGAAGATTCTACACGTAACAAACTTCGTCAAATTTCCTCCACACAGGAAATCTACGCCCTTTTGAATAATAACGAGTAGAAAAATTCAATAACAATAAAAAAACACCTTCTTTTCGAAGGTGTTTTTTTATTGTACCAATTGTGGTTTCAAATCATTCTGTTTGGCAACAATAAAAGCAAATTCTCGGTCATCCGTAACAGCTATTTTTTCTCCGTCTGCGGCGTAAATTGACCACATCTGTTTGCCATTTTCAATAGCCGGTTTGATAAAAGCAACATTTTCATCATTCCAAAAACCAAATTCATTTAAAACCAGATCATCAACATTGCCTAGTCTTTTTTTCATTATTTAAAATTCCCCCTTTTACATAACAGCCACATTATAAATATATTTTATTAAATTTTAACTAAAATTTGCTTTATTAAAAATAAAGAAGCAAAGGAGATTTTGATGTTTGTTAGCCTCAATAAAAAATTTATATATTCTATTGTCATATTTTTTATAATAACTGCGTTGATTTTTTTATATTCATTCTACCTAACATACGGTCTTCGATTTCAAGATGAACTAAAAAATAACATCAGCAGAAACCAGCAATATGTAAATTTATTGTATGAAAACAACTTAATGCGGAAAGAATTAAAAAAAATCTCTGATTTTTACCCGCAACTAAAAGTATCACAACCATTATCATTCCAAACATCAGATAACCTTGAAACAACAATTTCTCACGAGAAAAAACGTATTCTTCAACTTCAAAAGAATTATGAAGACCGTTATGCATCAATCATAGGCGGAATAAAAATTGTCGGCGCAAGTTCAGTCTTGATTTTTTTAGCGCTTTTGCTCCTCTGGTTTTTGCTAAAGCGTTGGGTTGTAACTCCGCTACAAATTTTAGCGGATGTTAGCCAAAACGTTACTTCTGGCGATTTAAGTCAACGTGCCATTCTCAAAAAGCAACGTTTTTTCCTTGATGAAACAGACATTTTAATTGATACTTTCAACAACATGTTAAATAATCTAGAGGCAAGTATCCAAGAAATTAAAGAAACAGAAAACTTTCTTCAAAAGATTATTGATGGTATCCCTGATGGATTGCGTGTTATTGATAAAAACCATAATATTATCATTGCCAATAAAGCCTATTATAAACAAGTTGGTACCAAAGATAAAAAACTAAAATGTTTTGAAGCTGCGCAAAACCGAAACTTACCTTGCAACACCAATATAACCAATTGTCCGTTAAAAGAAATTTGTGAAAATGGCAAAAAACATATTCATGTCATTCAACAATTTGCACATAACCCTAACAAACATTTATATATCAACGCAGCTCCGTTAAAAATAAAAAATCAAACCATGATAATTGAAGTCATTCGCGATTTAAGTGATGATATCAAATTTTCTCATCAACAAAAATTATCATCTCTTGGTTTTATGGCAACCTCTGTAGCTCATGAAATGAAGAACCATCTTGGAGCCATCAGAATGATTATTGAAAGATTGGTTGAGCAGAATGACTTATCAAAAGAGCAAGAAAAACTGCTTCAACTTGTTTTGCAACAAATCATTGAAAGTATTGATGTTCCGGAACGTTTGTTAAAATTGTCGCGCATTACAACCGATGAAAATCAAGAAATCAATTGTTATAATAATATCAAATCTGTTGTCTCTCTTGTTGACTATGAGGCTAAAAGCCATGGTATTAATATCAAAATAGAAGGGGATAAAAACCTTAGCATCATCGGCAATGAAAACGACTTCAAAATGATGATAATTAATCTTATCCTAAATGCCATCAAGGCCGGAAAAGACAATGGAGAAATTGTAATATCCATAAATAAAAACAAAAAGAATAAAATGATTGCGATTAAAGATAATGGTTGCGGCATTGCTAAAGACGTTTTACCACACATATTTGAACCTTTCTACTCTGACGGAAAAGAAGGAAACATAGGTGGTACAGGACTAGGTTTAGCCATTGTAAAATCAATCATAGAAAAACACAAAGGACATATTAGTGTTGAAAGTGAGTTGGGCATTGGAACCTGCTTTTATTTAAGCTTTCCGATAAAAAATAAAAAATAACATTGCAAAAATAAAAATATAGAGATATATAAGAAGCAACAACCCCAAAAAAAATAAAGGATTTCATGTATGAGTAAAGAAGAACTCTTGGAATTAACCGGAGAAGTGATAGAAAAACTGCCTAATGCCATGTTTCGTGTTAAATTAGAAAATGGTGTTGAAATTTTGGCACACACAGCCGGTAAAATGCGTAAGTTTCGTATTCGCGTCATGGTCGGCGATAAAGTCGATATTGAAATGACCCCATACGATTTAACCAAAGGACGCATTACTTTCCGTCACAAAGACCAATAAAAAAAACCCGTTTGAATAATCAAACGGGTTTTTCTTCATAAAGATGTCTAGATATATTTAATCAAAGCAAAACTTCCGATAAGCAAAACAAAAAACAATACGGCCAGCATACCCAAGTTTTTTTCAATAAATACTTTCATTGGTTCGCCATATTTTTTAAGCAACCATGCCACAAGGAAAAAGCGTCCGCCACGCGCCAATACAGAAGCAATTGTAAAGACAATCAAATCCAAATGAACAACGCCGCTGGCAATTGTAATCACTTTATACGGGAAAGGCGTAAAACCTGCGCCAAACACAATCCAGGCACCCCATTCATGATAATATCCGCTAAAAACGTCAAATTCATGTCCATAGCCATAAAAATTCAACAAAGGCATAGCAACCGTATCAAATAAAAAGACACCTATTGCATAACCAAAATATCCACCCAAGACACTTGCTGCCGTAGCCACTCCTGCAATTTTCCATGCTTTTTGCGGGGTTGCCAAAACCATTGGAATCAACATAACATCTGGCGGAATAGGAAAGAATGAACTTTCAATAAAAGAAACCGCAAATAAAAAATAGAGAGCCGTTGGGCGCGAAGCTAAATCAAGCATATAATCATAGCATTTTTGAATACAGCCACGACTAAAACCCAAAACACGAGAAACTAAAACCATATTTTTTTCCTTCACATTAAACATCAAGATGATTTTGTCTGATAAAAGCATCAAAAGTATTTTCCAAAAGCATGGCAATGGTCATTGGCCCCACACCTCCTGGAACCGGCGTAATATAAGATGCTTTTTTGCAAACATTTTCAAAATCGACATCGCCATAAATTTTTCCATCCACACGATTAATTCCGACATCAATAACAAAAGCCCCATCTTTAATCCAATCTGCTTTAACAACTTGAGGCTTTCCACAGGCTGCGATTACAATATCGGCTTGCTGAACAATTTTTTCTATATTTTGTGTTTTTGAATGAACAATCGTCACCGTGCAATTTTGGTTCAACAACAAAGCAGCCATAGGCTTTCCGACAATATTTGAACGACCGATAATAACAGCGTATTTTCCAGACAAATCAGAACAAAAGTGTTTCAAGATATATAGAACACCTTTCGGTGTAGCAGGCACCATAGCCTTTGGAGAATTAGCCTGCAACAGGCCTACATTATACGGATTAAAACCATCTACATCTTTTTCAGGATTAATTTGCATCAACACATTTTGAGTATTGATATGCTTGGGTAATGGCAGTTGAACCAAAACACCATTAACTCTAGTATCATTATTCAACTGAGATATAAGCTCTAATAATTCATATTCTGCAACATTTTCCGGCAAATGATATATTTCACAATCCATGCCCATAGCTTGTGCTGCTTTTTGCTTATTTCGATCATAAATGAGGCTGGCTTCATCATTACCCACCAAAACAACGGCCAAATTCGGTTTTAGAGGAATAGCCGCAACCTTTTTAGACAATTCCGTTCTTATAGTTAAAGCCAAAGCCTTTCCGTCAATAATTTGAGCCTCTGCCATCTTTACTCCTCTTCAGCCCACTTTTGCAACAACAGTATAACTTGATCCGACATTTCAGAAAGCAAAATTTTCTTATAACGATCAGTTTCTCCAAAAACGATCTCGACTTGGCTTTTGGCCAAACCAAGTTTTTTCGCCAAAAAGTTCTGCAACTCCTGATTTGCTTTTCCTTTTTCTGGAACACTAACCACGTTGATTTTTAAATATTCATTTCCTTGAGCATCAGTAAAAATGCCCTTTATAGAACAAGAAGAAGAATTAGGCGTTAACCTAACTCTTAAAAGCACTCCTTGTTCGACTCTATCATAGAACACAGTTTTTCCTTAAGCTATTAAGAAAGTAAAAACTGAGACATTACAAAGACTAAACGACTGATGAACAGCAAAATCAACAATAAAACGAACGGAGAAAAGTCAAAGTTGCTGACAACCACAGCCGGAAATTTTTCTTTAATTTTATCATAAATCGGATGTGTTGCTTTTTCTAAAAGTTCCATTGTCTTTTGAGAATATTTGTTTGATGTTTCCAAAATTTTGAAATGAATCAACCAATGCAAAACAATTTCAACAATCACAATTTTGAAATATAAACTAACAATCAAACCAATAATATATAAAAAAGGTTCAAATAATGCACCCATAATTAAACTCCTTATATTTTCCGTTCATACAATCGTTCTTTAAGAGCTATAAATCTGTTCATATCAAACGACTGCATTCTTTCTTTGTTAATAGATTTTGGCGCAATTGAAGAAGTTTGTCTACCTCTAAGTTCATTTATCCTCTTAATAACATCAGATTGAGACTGATTAGAGATATGTCTTTGTAAAAGTTCTTCACTCATACTATACTCAGGAACAAATGATTTTACACCCAGTTTGTATAAGATTTTATCAGGAACATCTTTATCCCTGCGTCTATATTCAAGAACAGCACCGCAAACGTTGCGTTTGATTTGTTCTTCTTCAGTAAATTGACCATGATTTTGTGATGTATTGGCAACCTTAACCAAATTCATCATCTCCATATGTTTACGATAAGCTTCGCTTAAATCTGCATTAGGAGAAACCTTGTTCAAAAAGCGCAAATCATCGGCACGACGAGCCATATACTCTTGATAACGTAATTTTTGCAAATGATCGGCAGGATTCATTTCACTGACGACAGCCATTGCAATCAAAGTCTGAGCCATCAATAAGTTGGCTTTATACTCAGCATCAGAATAAACCTGATTACGTTGTTCTTCTTCAAGCATGCGTTGATATTCTTCTGCCAAACGTTTTTCTTCTTCTTTCAGTTGACGATCACGCTCTGCTTCTTCACGACTTTTGGTCGTCGCAATCACCGCACTCCGCAACTGTTGCAATTTTGCCAATTTCAGCTGCAAGAAATCAAGACGTTCTTTGGCTTTTGATGAATTTGAAGCTGCATACAATGCCATATAAACACGCATTTCAGTTTCTCTAACATCCAAATTCTCCAAAAAGTCATCACGCATATCCAAGTCAGCATCCGTAATATCACCATCGGTCATATTATGAATAACCTCTTTAGCATCTTCAATCCAATAAAAGTATTCATTTTTAGGAGCGACTTCGTTTTCAATGGTTTGCAAAGAATCTGCCACAATAAAAGCAAAATCTTCAATGCTTTTGTCAACCGGCATATTTTCGCCGTCAACAACACGTTGCAAAACCTCTTTGGCCTTTTCTTTTTCTGGGCCTTTCAAATCTGGACGTGCGCGTTCAATACCTTTTTCAATGATATCACGTTTTTTCTTTTCTTTTTCAGTCAATTCTTTTTCTTTAAGCTCTTTTTGTTGAGCTTCGTTTTTAACGATATCTTCCGAAAAAGAAGAAATACCTCTCAATTTATTAAAATCGACCATATAAAACCCTCAAATTAAGCTTCTTCAAAAATAAGTTTAGCTTCTTCAAGCCAGATCACACGATCAATCACCCATTGACTGATTTGTTCAATCTTTTCGAGTTCAACACCCATTGCTTGTCCCACACGTCCAATAAGCAATACTTCACTATCACTCAATGCATTATCCGTATGAGCCAAAACGCACATCTCTTTAATGAGCTCTAAAGCGGCACGACGATTATCAATCACTTTAACCGCATCAACAACTTCATCAACATTGCTAATTTGCAAAATTTCTTGAACTCTTGTTTCCGGCACACCATAAATAACGGCAACATCTTTAATAAACTCAATTTCTTCTTTATCAAGTTTACCATCTGCATTTGCCAATGATGCCAAAGCCTTCATAAAAGCGATTCTTTGATCTTCATTCAATTTTGACAAGATGTTCATATTCATCTCCATTCCTAAATTACTCATTACATTAACTCCTACATAATATAATTTATGATAACGTAAAAAAAATTAAAATTTCAATAAAAAAGAGCACTTAAAAGAAGGCGACAAAAAAAAAGCTCTTTTTCCGACAGAAAACATTTGAAATTATCCCGATTATAGCCTAAACTATGGGTTTAAAGAGATATGGAAGATTATTAGGAATCAAACGTGAACAAAAAACACTATTACATCAAAACTTTTGGCTGCCAAATGAATGTTTATGATTCAGAGCGCATCGCCAATATTCTTGAAACACTAGGCTACTCTCCTGCCAATACGCCTAAAGCTGCAGATTTGATTATCTTTAACACTTGCCACATCAGAGAAAAAGCTGCTGAAAAGGTTTTTTCCGATTTAGGACGTGCATACAACATTAAACAAGAACGTGCCGAAGAAGGAAAAGATACCATCATCGGAGTTATGGGATGTGTGGTTCAAGCAGAAGATGAACAAATTGCTAAACGAGCACCGTTTGTAGATTTTGCAACGGGTCCCCTAACCTATCACCGTTTGCCTGAAATTTTGGCTAAAATAGGGCGCAAAAAAGGACATCCTGTTATAGATACCGAATTTCCGGTTGAATCTAAATTTGACTTTTTGCCGGAAAATCACTCCACCGGCGGCTGTTCCTATATTGCTATTCAAGAAGGATGCAACAATTTCTGCACATACTGTGTTGTACCTTATACTCGCGGTGTAGAATGTTCTCGTCCGGTTGAAGATGTTTTGACTGAGGCCAAACGTTTAGTTTCCGAAGGCACGTTGGAAATCAACTTACTCGGACAAAATGTAAACTCTTATCATGGTGAAGATAAAAACGGCAAAGAACGTAATTTAGCCTACTTGTTAAGAGAAATTGCTCAAATTGATGGTTTACAACGCATCCGTTATACAACTTCATATCCGGCAGATGTTGATGATGATTTGGTTGCTTGCCACCATGACTTAAAACAGTTGATGCCTTATCTTCATTTACCAATCCAATCCGGTTCGGATAAAATCTTAAAAGCCATGAATAGAAGACACAACTCAGCAGACTATCTGCGTGTGGTTGAAAAGCTGCAAAATGCCAATCCCGATTTACGCATGTCTTCAGATTTTATTGTTGGCTTCCCCGGCGAAGATGATGCCGATTTTCAAGCTACATTAGATATTGTTAACCAAGTCAAATTTATTCAAGCTTTTTCATTCAAATACAGCCGTCGTGCAGGAACACCTGCTGCCGTAATGAAAAATCAGGTTGAAGAAAAAGTCAAAAAAGAACGCTTAGACATTTTGCAAGATTTGCTCTTTTCTTACCAGCGCAAATTTAATGAAGCAAGCGTGGGCAAAGTTATGCCTGTTTTATTTGATATGAAAGGCAGACACGCCGGACAGCTCATCGGTCGCACACCATACATGCAAAATTTGCACGCTGAAATTGGCAAAGAATTTTTAAATAAAATTGTTAATGTAAAAGTAACAGAAGCCACCACCAATTCATTAAGTGGCATAAAGGAGGGTTAGACCATGGCTGAAATTAGTTTTGAACTTTTTAACAATGTTCTGGTTCAACAACTTGTCGGACCGCAAGATGACAATCTGCGTTTGATAGAAAAAATGACTGGAACCGAAATTTCTTCTTTTGGCAATCAGATAAGTATCAAAGGGAACCAAGATGCCATCACCTTAGCCAAAAGTGCCATTGATACCCTTTATAACAAAGTCAGTCGTGGCATTGAAATTGGTGAAGAAGAAGTAAAGGCAGCCGTTAGAATGAGCGGCGGAAATGTTGGTGATAACACTTCAGAACAAAACTTAAGTGACATTGTCCTAAAGACCAAAAAACGCCACATTTATCCGAGAACTGCTACCCAAGCCCAATATATTCAAGAGATGATAAAAAATGAACTTGTTTTTGGCTTGGGACCTGCCGGTACCGGTAAAACTTATTTGGCTGTAGCTCTGGCTGTTTCCATGATGTTGGAAGGCAAAATTGATAAGATTATTCTTTCTCGTCCGGCAGTTGAGGCCGGTGAAAACTTAGGTTTTCTCCCCGGTGATTTGAAAGAAAAAGTCGATCCTTACTTGCGTCCTTTGTACGATGCTTTGTACGAGATGTTACCTGCCGAACAAGTAGATAAAAAAATAGCAATTGGTGAAATTGAAGTTGCACCTTTGGCTTTCATGCGTGGTCGTACATTGACCAATGCTTTTGTCATTTTGGATGAGGCCCAAAACACCACCCCGATGCAAATGAAAATGTTCTTAACTCGTATGGGTGAAAATTCACGTATGGTTGTTAACGGAGACTTAAGTCAGGTAGACTTGCCTAAAGGTACAATATCCGGTCTGCGTGATGCTCTGGATATTTTGAAAAATACCCAAGGTATCAGCTCTGTCCGTTTCACAGCAACAGACGTAGTCAGACATGGTTTGGTTGCAAAAATTGTTAAGGCCTATGAGGAAAGGAGCCAAAAAACCTATGGCGAAGAATAATTTTGAACTCAATATTGATGTTGAAGAAGAGGGCTGGTTAAAAACCCTCCCTTCTTTACAAGAATTATCAGAACAAATTTTTGATGCTGTTTTAACCTATGTCAAAACACATGAAGATATTGACTTTCTGAAAACGGATAAACCTGTTTGCGTTAACTTGGCCTTAAGTAATGACGAAAACATTCATCGTTTGAATGCTAAATTCCGTCATATGGATAAACCCACAAATGTACTCTCATTTGCCAATATTGACGATGAAAACTTTGATGAAGAAATCAAAATAGCACCGCAAATTGAGTTGGGAGACATTATGATTGCTTTGGAAACCATGCAACGTGAAGCTCAAGAAAAACAAATCAGCTTGCACGACCATTATTGTCACTTATTCATTCACGGTCTGTTGCATCTGTTAGGCTTTGACCATATTGAAGATGACGAAGCCGAATATATGGAAAGTTTTGAAATTGCCATTTTGGCACAAATGAACATCGACAATCCATATAAGGAAGACTAGAAAGTGCAATTTATCTCTCCGGCAATAAAATATATTCAGCAAAAAGTTTTATCTCATAAAAAAATTTCTTGCTTTATTTTAGGCATGCTTTCGGCACGTGCTTTGCCGCCTTTCTACGCTTTTCCGATTTTATTTCTAACTTTTTCCGTTTTTTTACTGATATTAAATAAGTCTGAAAACAAAAAACAAAGTTTTTCTTTTGGCTATTGGTTTGGCTTTGGTTATTTTGCTTGCAACATGGCTTGGATAGGTAATGCTGTATTGATAGAAGCGGCCAAATTAGGCTGGCTCTTTCCAATTATCTTACTTGCTGCCGGTGGCTTTTTTGGACTTTTTGTCGCCTTCCCCGCTCTATTAAGTTGTTTGTTTAAATCTCTGTATGCGCGTTGGCTTTCCTTTGCGGCATGGTGGGTCATTTTTGAGTGGATAAGAAGTTTTATCCTAACTGGTTTTCCGTGGAATTTATTAGGCTCAGTTCTAGCGTTTGACATCACCTTACTGCAAGCTGCAGCCGTTATCGGAACCTATGGTTTATCTTTAGCCGTATTGCTGATTAGTTCTGCTCCGGCTCTCATCATCTTTTATCGCCAAAAAGCAAGTTTTGCTTGTGCCGCATTGACCATTTTGCTAATTTTAGGCTCGCTGATAGGTTATGGAAAATACCACTTATCGCAAATGGACATGGCTCCATCTTCAACCAAAATTCGTTTAGTACAACCTGCCATTCCTCAAGAAATGAAGTGGAATCGCCAAAAGCTGGAGCACAATTTAGAACAATACATCCACATGTCTCAAAAAGATGGCTTAGATGAAATTGACTTTGTGATTTGGGGAGAAACAGCAACCCCCTTTGCTTTAGATTTTGAACCACAATATATGGAAACAATCAAATCTGCAATTTCAGAAAAAGGCTACCTAGTAACCGGATTGGTTCGTTACGAATTTAAGGACGGAGATTTTCATCCGCTTAATTCATCCTTTGTTATTGATAAATCCGGACGTATAGTCAACTATTATGACAAAAGCCATCTTGTTCCGTTTGGAGAATATATTCCCCTGCGTAAATATCTTCCGACATGGATAACGCCACTTACCAACACCATCAACGATTTTCTTTCAGGATACGGTCCTAAATCAATTCAAATAGGAAACCAGCCAAGCTTTGGCATTTCCATCTGCTATGAAATAATTTTTCCACACCAAATCATCAATCCGCAAGATAAACCTGATTGGTTAATAAATCTGACAAACGATGGTTGGTATGGCCTTTCTCAAGGTCCGTATCAACATCTGGTTACAACCCAACTCCGGGCAATTGAAGAAGGGCGCACCATCGTTCGCGCTGCCAATACCGGC
Source organism: uncultured Pseudomonadota bacterium (assembly GCA_949295025.1). Taxonomy (GTDB): domain Bacteria; phylum Pseudomonadota; class Alphaproteobacteria; order RF32; family CAG-239; genus CAJLXD01. The sequence goes on along the minus strand of CASFJK010000014.1, from coordinate 14,628 downwards.
ATTAGTGCTGTTATCAATCCTTACGGAAAAATTCTTACCCAAATTCCGTTAAACATCTCAGATATTATTGATACCAATCTGCCACAACAACTATATATCAACACTTTTTATGGAGAAAATGGCAATTTTATACCAATTATATTATGTTTGCTTAATATAATAATTGCATTTGCAATCAAAAATAAACATAGCTAATGCTTTGAAATTTATAATATACTTCATACATTAGAATATTATTAAATTAACAATATAATATATTATATAAAATATTTGTTGACGTAATAGCCTAAAAATCCTATTTATATAGTATGTAATAATAAAAGGATATAAAAAATGACTGCAGAATTAGTAAAAAGATCAAGCCGTGGACGTACCCCTCAAGGAGAACCAAATCCAATTGATGTACATGTTGGCAATCGAATTCGTTTGAGACGTACCCTGTTAGGCTTAAGTCAAGAAAAACTGGCATCTATGTTAGGCTTGACTTTCCAACAAGTACAAAAATATGAAAGAGGCATGAACCGCGTTGGTGCAAGCCGTCTGTGGGATATTGGTAAAGTCTTAGAAGTGCCAATTGGTTTCTTCTATGAAGATATGGATAAAGAAGTTGCTAATCAAAGTCCTCGTATGTTCAGTATTCCGGATAGTCATCCAATGGAACTGGCTGAAGAAGATAGTAATGTCGATTTAGACCCAATGCATCGTCAAGAAACAATTGAGCTTGTTAAAGCTTATTACAAAATTCCAAATCGTAAAGCAGCTAAACATATGTTTGACTTGATAATTGCCATGTCTAAAACAACATATAATAATGATGAAGATGACGAAAAATAGTCTTTAGAAAAACTCATAAAAAAAGCTGGTAAAAACCAGCTTTTTTTATTATTATACGTCAATAAAAACAATTAAAGAGATTTAACCATGCTTATAACCGAAAAAACTTCATTAAAACAAGGCAACATTGACATACAAATAGAACCTAAAAACTCTTCTTTTACTCCCTACAATGGTTTTGACAAACCAAAGTTTTATGGACGTAGAAAAGGGCGCACCATACGCAAAGCTAAATCAACCCTGCTCGAAGCTTTTTTGCCGGAAATAAAAATCACCGATAAAAGTGTTTTTGATAAAAATAAACTCTTTGGTAAACCGGTTGAAAAAGTTGCTCTGGAAATTGGCTTTGGAGATGGACAACACTTAGCAGGACAAGCAAAAAACAATCCTGACACAGGTTTTATTGGTGCAGAAGTTTTTCAAAATGGCGTGGCTAATTTACTCACGCTGATTACAGGCATCAAAGAAGGTAGTCATTTACCCGAAAAAATCAATTTAGAAGAGGGTCGTGTTGACAATATCAGAGTCTTTGATGATGATATTCGCTTGTTATTTAAACAAATACCCAACAATTTCTTAGATAAAGTATTTATCTTATTCCCCGATCCGTGGCCAAAGAAACGCCATGCACATCGCCGCTTTGTTAACCCCGATAATTTAACAGAAATAGCTCGTATTATGAAGAAAGGCGGAATTTTACGCATTGCAACCGACCATAAAATTTACAAAGGTTGGGCTTTACGACAAGTAAAAGAAAATGGCAATTTTGTTTGGACTGCTAAATGCGGAAATGATTGGAAAAAAGAACCTGCAGATTGGGTTCAAACTAAATATCAACTAAAAGCTCTGCGAGAAGGACGACGCCCCGTATTTCTCGATTTTGAAAAAATTTAAAAATGCAAAGGACACTTTATACAAGTGTCCTTTTTTTTAATTATCATACCTCAGAAATTTCTGTTAACCCATTCCCGTAAAAAATTCCAACGTTTTTCATTCAATGAAGAACTTTGGGCTTCTTGCTTGTTGGAAGCAAACCAACTTTTTTCAGAAGCATTCTGGCATTCCAAATCGATATCTTCTCGAATTGTTGGCGGGAAAGAGCTTTTATACTTGTTTATCAATAACTTTAAAGCCTCAACTTGTAAGTCCAGCGCATCGGTATCTTTCCTAAGAGAAGCAAATCTTTGTTTTATTTTCTTTAAATTAAGCCACAGAAGATATGCATAAATAGCAACAATTAGTAACAAAATCACAAGAAAAAAAATGATAACAGAGTAATCAAAAGTATCCATACTTAAAAATATTAAATTAAACAATAATAAATAAACTTTTTTTACTATATAAACAATGATTTTCTTGTCAACACCAAAATTTAGACAAAAAATATTTACGAACAACAAAAAATGGTGTATGATACATTCATATATAAACAACAAGAAGGACAATGACATGGCAAAAAAAAAGCAAAAACGCAAAGTTGCTAAAGAGTTTGAAGTACATTCTTCTGAATTTCCTCAAAAACAAGTAAAGAAACAAAAAACCCCTACTTTAACCTTAGAAGATCGCGTCAATAATGAATTTGATGAAATGGCTGTTTCTGTAGCCTATGGCAAAAACGAAGGTGAAAAACTCAAAGCCATCCGCTCTTTCAATACCTTTATCGACAACAATGTTCCTGCCGAAGAGAAAGATAAAATCAAAGCTCTGGTTGAAGAAAGATTAAAAGATAACGACTTTATCTATGGTAGTGAATTTATCGATTTAACTCCTCTCAAAGAATATACTGATCGTTTGTTTGAAGAACGCAAAGTTGCTAAAGAGTTTGAACCTCATTCTTCTGAAGATATTAAAGAAACAAAAAAATCAAAGAAAAAAGAAGCTCCAGAAAATATTGCTGATATAGTCAAATCCGTTAAAGATAATACCAATAATACGCTTGGCGGAATTTTGGGTGGTATAGCTGAAAATGCAACTAAAAAAGAAGAACGTAAAATGCCTCGACCCAATCCGGATCAAGAAGCAGAAAAAGCTCTGCATCAAGCCCTTTTAGATGGTATTGCCAACGAAGAAATTAAAAACATTAAAGGCTATAGCAATGACGATTTGAAAAAAATTCTGGAATATCACGACAAATTGCTTTATGCCGATGATGGTAATGGTACAGCCTTTGAAAGCTTGTATGATAATAGTATAGCCGATTTGAAAAAATTTGCCGAAGGTAAAGTTTCAATCGACAACGACAGCTATGAAACCATGATGCAGTTCATCAAAACTTTCGGCACCAACTCAAAAGGACAATTATTGCCGGAAGGTAAAGCTGCCTATGATAAATTGATGCATTTGATGGCAGAACAACAAAAACAAAAAATTCTTGCCAACAAAGAAAAATATCAATCTCATGCTAACTTGGTTAAAGAAGTTAAAGACAACACGAATAATACTTTAGCTGGAATTTTAGGTGGACTAGCTGCGAATGCTGCTAAAAGAGAAAAAGCTGCAGCAGAAAAGGCTTCCAAAAAACCTGTAATAACTACAGAAAAAACTCCGGAAGAATTTGCTATTGGTGATGAAGATGCTAAAGGTACATCAAAAATAATTGTTTCAGAAAAGCATCATCAGGAACCCCAAAAACCGGAAAATGAAAATCATACACCAATAATACCTATTCCAACTTCCACAGAGCGTACTCCGTTCCAACCGGAGGACACAACCAATAGAACCCCAAAACCACAACCCGAAAAAAAGAAAAAAGGTTTCTGGGGCAAGGCTAAAGATTGGCTTAAAGATAAATGGAAAAAAATTGCAGCCGTTGCTGCATTAGCCGCAGCCGCTTTGCTTTTACCCAAAAGTTGCGCCGGTAACGGTAATAATGAAAATAAAAACCAAGATAGAGATATACCGGAAAAAACGACAGTCATTCCGTCAGATTCTATTGTTAAACCAACTCCAGCAGATACATTGCAATTAACACCTCAAGACTTGAGCAATGGTTTTTATCTGGAGCGTTCCGCCGGCTTTAAGAGTGAACAAGAAGGCATCAGCTTTAAAGATGCTGAAAAGGCAAATAAAGAAGATATCTTAACCATAAAACGCTTAATCACTCAAAAAAATTTAGATATGAGCAAGTTCAAACGCCATGCCACATCTAAACACCAAGAACCAATTACAGCAACAGAAATTGCATATAAAATGCGTGTTGTTATGCAAAACTTCCCTGGTTCTAAAATTGCTAAGAGCATGGAAAATATCTTTGCAGGCAAGGTCAGCGAACGTGATCAGAATAACCTGTACGGTGCCTTTACCCATATCAATGATTACGGACAATTGATTGACCGTAGTGGGAAACCGGTAAAAACCATTGATATGGAAAAAGAAATCAGTGCCGATCGCCTTGGAAAAGGTAGTCAAGAATATGGTACAGAAGGTGCTGACAATAACTTCATTCAGGTTTTTAAAAATCATAAAAACGACCTGGTAAAATAAAAAATCAAAACAAAAAAAATATCACCGATTTTTCGGTGATATTTTTTTATTGCCTTTGTTTTATTGAGAAACAATAGTCGGTTGAATATTAGGCTCTGTTACTGTTGACACATCATCAATCGGATAAGCCTGAACGTCAATGATATCGTTTCCAGATTGATAAAGCTCATTTTCAATACGCGTACTCGGTTGCGGTAAAGCCAATTCCCCTGGCTGCAAAATACCCTGCTGACTTTCTTGTTGAATTGGTTTTATTTGAGGTTCAGACGATACTTGCTCTGGCTGAGACAAAGAACCATCTTGCGCAGGAACAGGTCCTACCGAAACAGAATTTTGAGAAGGCGTACTATCATTTTCTTGGGTATTTAGAGGTGCTCCGAGTGGATTTTGAGCATCTGCGGCTTGTTCTACCACATCAGTATTTTCACCGCCACTGGCATTAGCCGCAGCGCCATACACAACCGTTGGAGTAGAATTAACTTGTAAATCTTCTTGCACTGTTATTGTATCTGTAATATCTTGCGCCAAAACTTCTGCACTCAGCAAAACTAAAGCAGATGTACACAATAAAAACTTTTTCATTTTTCCTCCTTAATTAAGTTGTTCTTATATAAGATAATCCGACTTCAAGCGGATTCAAGTAAAAAAGCAACTTATAAAATAAAAACAAAAAAAGCCCCCTGAAATTCAGGAGGCTTTCTTTTTGCTTAAATCAAGCTTATTCAGCAGGTTTTTCTTCTGCATTTTGATGTTCAAGCTGTTGTGCTTGAGCTGCTTCTTCCTTCAAGGATTGAATTTCCTTGTCGTTTTGAGCAGCAACTTTCTTCAAAGAGCGCAAAACGGTACCTGTACCAGCCGGGATCAAACGACCAACGATAACGTTTTCTTTCAAACCGCTTAACTTATCAACCTTGCCTTCAACAGCAGCTTCGGTCAATACGCGAGTTGTCTCTTGGAAGGATGCAGCAGAAATAAATGATTTTGTCTGCAAAGAAGCTTTGGTAATACCAAGCAAAACAGGATCAGCAGTTGCCGGAGTTTCACCATTAGCAATAACCTTAGCATTCTCAGCTTCAAACACATCTTTATCAACTTGTTCGCCAACGAGGAAAGTTGTATCACCAGGAGCAGTAATTTCAACTTTACGCAACATTTGAGAAACAATAACTTCAATGTGCTTATCATTAATTTTAACACCTTGCAGACGATATACGTCTTGTACTTCTTTAACGAGGTACTCAGCCAGTTTTTCAACACCCAAAACGCGCAAGATATCGTGCGGAGCAGGTGTACCTTCAACCAACATATCGCCTTTCTTAACAATATCACCGTCTTGAACAACCAAATGACGACCTTTCGGAATCAAATATTCAATCGGCTGTCCTTTTTTCGGAACAACGGTAATACGTTGTTTTGCTTTATAGTCTTTACCAAATTCAACCATACCATCGATATCGGAAATGATAGCTTGGTCTTTCGGACGACGAGCTTCAAAGAGCTCGGCAACACGAGGCAAACCACCGGTAATATCTTTTGTTTTAGAGCTTTCTCTCGGGATACGAGCCAAAACTTCACCGGCTTCAATTTCTTGACCTTCGGCAACAGACAAAATGGCATCCACAGATACATAGTAACGAACTTCTTTGCCGTTATCATAGGTAACTGGATTACCTTTCTTATCTTTCAAAACGATACTCGGTTTCAAACCGGCATTTGCAGAATTTGAATGCCAATCAATAACTACTTTAGAAACGATACCTGTTGTTTCATCAACAGATTCTTTTACAGATACATTATTGATCAAGTCAATCAATTGAACAGTACCGGCTTTTTCAGAAATAACAGGAACGGTAAACGGATCCCATTCTGCCACTTTCTGACCTTTTTTAACCTTGTCGCCTTCTTTAGCCAACAATTTTGTACCATAAGGAACATTGTGGCGAGATTTTTCACGACCTTGAGCATCTACGATAATGATTTCGCAGTTACGAGAAAGGACAATACCATTGCCTTCTTTATCAAAGACGAGGTGTTGATTTTCTAATTTCATTTCACCGGCGAACGGAACTTCAACAGAGGCTTGTTCAGCACCTTTTTGAGCAGCACCACCGATGTGGAAGGTTCTCATGGTCAACTGTGTACCAGGTTCACCGATTGATTGTGCAGCAATAACACCGACAGCTTCACCAATATTAACCGGAGTGCCACGAGCCAAGTCACGACCGTAACAAGCAGCGCAAACGCCTTCTTTACATTCACAAGTAAGTACGGAACGAATTTTAACTTGTTCAACGCCGGCTTTTTCAACGGCTTCAACATCATTTTCATCAACGAGTTTACCTTTTGGAACAATCAGTTCACCTGTTTCAGGATGAACGATGTCTTCCTGAACGGTACGTCCCAAAATTCTGTCGCCGATAGAAACGATAACGTTACCACCATCAACAACCGGACGAACGATAATACCGCGTTCAGTACCGCAATCTTGCTCGGTAATAACCACATCTTGAGCCACATCAACCAAACGACGAGTCAAGTAACCAGAGTTAGCAGTCTTCAAAGCAGTATCTGCCAAACCTTTACGAGCACCGTGGGTAGAGTTGAAGTATTCAAGCACGGTCAAACCTTCTTTAAAGTTTGAAATAATTGGTTGTTCAATAATTTCACCGTTCGGTTTAGCCATCAAGCCACGCATACCGGCCAACTGACGCATTTGTGCAGCAGAACCACGCGCACCAGAGTGAGCCATCATGTATACTGAGTTGATGTAACCGTGATCAATCTTAGAAATGTTTTTCATCATTTCATCAGCAATCTTATCGGTGCAAGCGGCCCAAATATCGACCACCTTGTTGTATTTTTCACCTTTGGTAATCAAACCGTTTTGATATTGTTGCTCAAATTCCTTAACTTGTTTTTCGGTTTCGGCAATCAATTCTTTCTTAGCATCAGGAACAATCAAATCGTCCTTACCGAAAGAAATACCGGCCTTACAAGCATTGGTGAAGCCAAGGGTCATAATCTTGTCAACAAACAAGCAGGTTTCTTTTTGACCACAGTGACGATAAACAATATCAATGATTTCACCGATTTCTTTTTTCTTAACCAAGCGGTTAACCAAAGAGAACGGAACATTTTTATGCTTCGGCAAAATTTGAGAAACCAAAATACGACCCGGAGTTGTATCAACGATACCGGTTTTAATTTCACCGTCATCAGTTACATATTCCATACGGCATTTGATTTTAGCATGCAAATCAACCGTTTTAGCATAAAGAGCCATTTCAACTTCATCTTGGTCAGCAAATACGGAACCTTCACCGGTCAAGCCGTCAGCTTCATAGGTCAGATAGTAAATACCCAAAACCATATCTTGAGACGGAACGATAATCGGTTTACCTGATGCCGGAGACAAGATGTTGTTGGTAGACATCATTAATACACGAGCTTCCAATTGAGCTTCAACAGACAATGGAACGTGAACAGCCATTTGGTCACCATCGAAGTCGGCGTTGAACGCTGTACAAACGAGCGGGTGCAAGTGAATAGCTTTACCTTCAACCAAAACCGGTTCAAATGCTTGAATACCAAGTCTGTGCAAAGTCGGTGCACGGTTGAGGAGAACCGGATGCTCACGAATAACTTCTTCCAAGATATCCCAAACTTCCGGACGTTCTTTTTCAACCATTCTCTTAGCAGCTTTAATAGTTGTAGCATGACCATAGAGTTCGAGTTTTGCATAAACGAAAGGTTTGAAGAGTTCCAAAGCCATCTTCTTCGGCAAACCGCATTGATGAAGTTTAAGTTCCGGACCAACAGTAATAACTGAACGACCAGAGTAGTCAACACGTTTACCGAGCAAGTTTTGACGGAAACGACCTTGTTTACCTTTGAGCATGTCAGACAAAGATTTGAGCGGACGTTTGTTGGTACCGGTAATGGCGCGAGCGCGACGACCGTTATCAAACAAAGCATCAACAGATTCTTGCAACATTCTCTTTTCGTTACGGATAATGATATCCGGAGCATGCAATTCCATCAATCTCTTCAAACGATTGTTACGGTTAATAACACGACGATACAAATCGTTCAAATCAGAGGTAGCAAAACGACCACCATCCAACGGAACCAACGGACGCAACTCTGGCGGAATAACCGGCAATACGGTCAAAATCATCCATTCGGGTTTAGTGTTTGAATCAATGAAAGATTCAATGAGTTTCAAACGTTTAACCAGCTTTTTGCGTTTAGCTTCGGAAGCATTATCTTTGAGTTCAGCTCGTATTGCATCTCTTTCAGCTTCCAAATCGATAGAAGCCAAAATTTCTTTCAAAGCCTCAGCACCGATACCGGCACGGAATGAATCTTCACCATATTCATCAATAGCTTCTTGGTATTGTTCTTCTGTCAAAAGCTCGTTAACGGACAACGGTGTCAATCCCGGTTCAATAACGATATAGCTTTCAAAATAAAGAACGCGTTCCAAAGCCTTCATCGGAATATCTGTCAAGATAGAGATTCTGCTTGGTAAAGATTTCAAGAACCAAATATGGGCAACCGGCGCAGCCAGTTCAATGTGACCCATACGTTCACGACGAACTTTGGAAAGTGTAACTTCAACGCCGCACTTTTCGCAAACAACGCCGCGATATTTCATTCTTTTATATTTACCGCACAAGCATTCATAGTCTTTGACCGGACCAAAAATACGAGCACAGAACAAACCATCTCTTTCCGGCTTGAAGGTACGGTAGTTAATGGTTTCCGGTTTTTTAACCTCACCATAAGACCAAGAACGAATTTGTTCAGGAGAGGCGATTGAAATTTTAATCTGATCAAAAGATTCACCAGAGACCTGTTGACCAAAATATTTCATAATATCATTCATTTATATCTAACTCCTTTACCTTAAACTTCTTCGTTCAACAATTCGACGTTCAAGCACAAAGATTTGATTTCTTTAACCAAAACGTTAAAGGATTCCGGAACACCGGCTTCAAATCCGTCATCACCGCGAACGATAGCTTCGTAAACTTTAGTACGACCATTAACGTCATCTGACTTAACGGTGAGCATTTCTTGCAAGGTGTAAGCAGCACCATAAGCTTGAAGAGCCCAAACTTCCATTTCACCGAAACGTTGACCACCGAACTGAGCCTTACCACCCAACGGTTGTTGAGTAACCAAAGAGTACGGACCAACAGAACGAGCGTGCATTTTCTCATCAACAATGTGGTGAAGTTTAAGCATGTAGATAATACCAACGGTAACCTTACGGTCAAATTTTTCACCGGTACGACCATCATACAAGTCAATTTGACCAGAGGTCGGCAAACCGGCTAAAGACAACATAGAGTTAATATCATCGTTCGAAGCACCATCAAATACAGGGGTAGCCATCGGCACACCTTTCTTAAGGTTACGAACCATTTCTTCCAACTCTTTTTCGTTCAATGACTTAATGTCTTCTTTATATTGTTTTTCACCGTAAACGGCTTTGAGTTCGTCATTAAGTTCTTGAATGGTCTTTTCGCCTCTCTTGTATTGGTCCATCATATCATTCAGTTGTTTACCGAGTTCTTTAGCGGCCCAACCCAAGTGAGTTTCCAAAATTTGTCCTACGTTCATACGTGAAGGCACACCCAACGGGTTCAACACGATATCGACCGGAGTACCATCTTCCATATAAGGCATATCTTGCAAAGGCAATACACGAGAAATTGTACCTTTGTTACCGTGACGTCCGGCAATTTTATCACCGGTTTGAATCTTACGTTTGGTAGCAATGAAGACTTTAACCATCTTCAAAACGCCAGGTAACAAATCATCACCGCGTTGTACCTTTTCAACCTTATTTTCAAAGTGTTTTTGAATCTTTTCGACACGAGCATCAAAAGCAGCAATCAATTCTTCCACTTTAGACATAATATCTTCGTCTTTAACAACGATCTTACGCCATTGAGAAGAAGGAACGCTATTCAAAACTTCTTCAGTCAATTTAGCTTTCTTTGCAATACCTTTCGGAGCATCAACAACTTCATGACCGATGAGCATAGATTTCAAACGATGTTCAAAGCTGGTTTTGATGATATTAATTTCATCGTCACGATCTTTGGCCAAAGCAGAAATTTCTTCTTGCTCGATAGACAAAGCACGTTCGTCTTTTTCAACGCCGCGGCGAGAGAAAACGTGAACGTCAACGACAATACCTTCAATACCCGGTTGAACGCGCAAAGAAGTATCGCGAACATCACTGGCTTTTTCACCAAAGATAGCGCGCAAGAGTTTTTCTTCCGGAGTAACAGGAGATTCACCCTTCGGAGTAACCTTACCAACCAAGATATCACCGGCTTTAACTTCAGCACCAATGTAAACGATACCAGCTTCATCAAGATTACGCAAAGCTTCTTCACCAACGTTCGGAATATCACGAGTGATTTCTTCTTGTCCGAGTTTGGTATCACGAGCCATAACTTCAAATTCTTCAATGTGAAGAGAAGTGAAGACATCGTCACGAGAAATGCGTTCAGAAAGCAAAATAGCATCCTCGTAGTTCAAACCGTTCCAAGGCATGAAGGCAACAAGTACGTTTTTACCCAAAGCCAACTCACCCATTTCGGTACAAGGACCATCAGCCATAATATCACCGGCTTTAACCTTGTCACCAACCTTAACCAAAGGAACTTGGTTAATGCAGGTATTTTGGTTTGAACGACGGAATTTTTGCAATTTGTAAATATCAACACCGGCATCGGTTACGTTTTCACCTTCGGAAGTAACAACGATACGGGTAGCATCAACTTGAGAAACAACACCATCACGTTTAGCAACAACGGTAGCGCCGGAATCTTTAGCAACAGTGCCTTCAACACCGGTACCAACCAACGGAGCTTCGGAACGGAGCAATGGAACGGCTTGACGTTGCATGTTTGCACCCATCAAAGCACGGTTCGCATCGTCGTTTTCCAAGAACGGAATCAAAGCTGTAGCAACTGATACCAATTGTTTTGGAGAAACGTCGATGAAGTCAATTTCTTCAGGTTTAGCAAATTCAAATTCACCGGCCTTACGGCAAGCAATCAAGTCATTTTCAAAATGACCATCTTCTTTAACTTTAGCGTTTGCTTCAGCGATTTTGAACTTACCTTCTTCATTAGCTGAAAGGTAAACCACATCTTTGGTAACCACGCCGTTAACAACTTTACGATACGGGCATTCAATGAAGCCGTATTTGTTGATACGAGCATATGTAGACAAAGAGTTAATCAAACCGATATTCGGACCTTCAGGAGTTTCAATCGGGCAGATACGACCATAGTGTGTCGGGTGCACGTCGCGGACTTCAAAGCCGGCACGGTCACGGCTCAAACCACCAGGTCCCAATGCAGACAAACGACGTTTGTGTGTAATTTCTGACAACGGGTTGTTCTGATCCATAAATTGAGACAATTGAGAAGAACCGAAGAACTCTCTGATAACAGAAGCAATCGGTTTAGCATTAACCAAATCTTGCGGTTTTACATTGTTCAAAACTTCGGAAGACATTCTTTCGCGAATAGCTCTTTCCATGCGGAGCAAGCCCATGCGATATTGGTTTTCCATCAATTCACCAACGGAACGAACACGACGGTTGCCCAAGTGGTCAATATCGTCAACTTCGCCTTTACCGTCGCGAAGTTCAACCAAGTGTTTAACAATGCGCAAGATATCATCTTTACGCAAAACGCGGCAAGTATCCGGAGCTTCATCAAAAGAAATATCCAAAGCTGCATTCATTTTAACACGACCAACGGAAGACAAGTCATAACGTTCGTTATCAAAGAACAAACCGTTAAAGAGTTGATCAGCAGTATCATACGTAGGTGGTTCACCCGGACGCATAACACGATAAATATCTAACAAAGCTTCTTCACGGCATGTGTTTTTATCGGTAGCCAAAGTATTGCGGATGTAAGGACCAACGTTAACACCGTCAATAAACAAGGTGTTAAATTTTTTAACTTTGGCAACGCTCAATTTATCTAAAACTTCTTGAGTGATTTCATCACCAGCTTCGGCAATAATTTCACCTGTTTTGCTATCAACAACGTTGTTAGCCAAGAATTTTCCGATAATTTGTTCATCAGAAACTTTATAAAATTCTAAACCATTATCAACGAGTTTTTGAGCCATACGCGGAGCAAGTTTTTTACCTTTTTCCAATACAACTTCACCGGATTTGGCATCAATCAAATCATAGTCAAATTTAACACCTTTCATACGTTCGGCATCAAACTTAACTTTCCAACCTTTTTTGTCGGCTACATGAGTAATGGCATCGTAGAAATAGTTCAAAATTTCTTCTTTATCCATACCTTTAATTTCGGTACGTTCAATTTCTTTGCCTTCTTTTGCAAGTTCAGCAATTTTCTCTTCTGTTTCTTTAGAGTACAAAGAATAGAGAATAGAAGAAATCGGCAATTTACGACGACGGTCGATACGTGCATACATCAAATCTTTGGCATCAAATTCAAAATCGAGCCAAGAACCGCGATAAGGAATAACGCGTGCGGCAAACAAATATTTACCGGAAGAAACGGTTTTACCTTTATCATGGTCAAAGAACACGCCAGGAGATCTGTGCATTTGAGAAACGACGACACGTTCGGTACCGTTGCAGATAAATGTACCCTTATCTGTCATCAACGGAATATCGCCCATATAAACATCTTGTTCTTTAATGTCATGGATAGATTTTGCACCGGTAGCTTCATCTGTATCCCAAACAACCAAACGCAAGGTTGCTTTAACAGGAGCAGCATAGGTCATATCACGTTTGATACATTCATCAACGTCATATTTCGGCTCTTCGAGTTCATATTTAACAAACTCTAACTCACCGTTACCGGAAAAATCTTTAATTGGGAAAATTGACTTGAAAACTTCTTCCAGACCAAATTCGCAGGGTTCTGCCCCCGGAGCCTGGATAAAGCTGTCATAAGAACCTTTTTGAATTTCGATTAAGCTCGGCATATCAGCAACAGCATCAATTCTGCCGAAACTTCTTCTTACACGTTTTTTGCTCGTATAAGATTTCAACATTGTGCTTTAATCCTTAGGTTATAATTCTGCGACAATACCGGCGGAAAACCGCACCCCGACCGCAGAAAGTTATGTAACAAAAATCGATTTTTAAGTGTGAATCGCCCCAAACCCTTGATTAAAAAATCCTCTCAGATGCGATTCGCAGAATAATAAATTTTTAAATTCGTCTATTTATAATCCTTGAGTCTAAAATTGCAAGCACTTTTATCAAAAAAGAGTCAAGTTTTTTATCTTTTTTGCACAACAAAATTTCTCAAAAGAGTCTATAGGATTCATTTTTCGCTTTTTCCGATTCGCAACTTGTTTTTTCATCATTTTTTTGGAAACAAAACATATTTTTGTCAAAAGAAATAAAAAAAAGCGTATAAATTGCATTTTCAATTTATACGCTTTTCAGCAGGCTTTAAGCTTTTGCTTGATTTTTTTGCACATAATACCATTTGGCATCATGTCCATAATTGTCTTTGGTATCGGCTTTCAAACCACTCTTTTTCAGCAAAGCATCCACGATGTTTTTGAATCCGAAAAAAACTGCATGAATAAAAGCCGTTCTACCGGAATCATCTTGAGCATTAAGGTTCAAATTTGGTTTCTGCAACAACGCATTAACCACCGCCAAATCACCCTTTACGCAAGCCCAAATAAGCGCCGTGTTCATTTGCAAATCAGCAAAATTATAATCAATATTCGGATGATTGAGCAGATAAAGAGCAATCTCGGTATGTCCTTTATAAATGGCCCAAATCAGAGCGGTTTTACCATTATTGCCCACATAATTCACATCAAGTTCGGGAACTGTTTCAACAAAATATTTAACCAGTTCAAACTCACCTTTCTTAACAGCATCAATGAAATGCTTGTGCAATTGATTTAATAATACTTTTTCCATAGCTACATAAAAATTAAAATATTAAAAGAATAAATACACACTTTTATAAAAGTGTCAAGAAATTAAAAATTTGCCTTTTGTAACAAAAAATTCACAAATCCGCCTCATTCTCCGGTTGCAAAAAAAAAAAATGATTTATTATAAATAGTATAGGCTTTAATTCTATTATTCATGGAGGCGTATTATGATAAAATCTGTGTTAACTTGTTGTCGGGTTGTGGCTTGTTTGCTCTTACCGGCTTTTTTTAATTCAGCTTTGGCTCTTGATACGTTCGACCATAATTTATCATTCACACACACACTTGAATTAAAGCCTATCCAATCTTATCAAATTGCTA
>CASFJK010000013.1 GCA_949295025.1 uncultured Pseudomonadota bacterium | reverse complement strand
CTATAAAGGAGAACAAATTTATTGGAAAATTGATTATTATGATAAAAATTATCGATTTTATTCAGAAAATCCATGTAATCCAAATATAACCAACCGAGTTATGGCGATTATGCTATCTCACGAATATTAAAACAACAAGGTTTGTAATATAAAACATTAATCAGTATAAGATTTAACTGATCCAGTCCCTAGAAGAAAATATTCATCTTCAGGAGATAGCTTTTCCCAACTATCTATATCTTGAAGTTGATTGTAATTATTATGAGGCACATATCTAGTTTCTGTAGATGTATAATTATATCTTTTAATTTGTGTTTGTGTATTTTGATAAGATAGAATTGCCATAATTATATAAATACAAATTCCAAATATAAACAATATTTTTTCATATTTATATTTCACTCTATTTTTAGAATTTTTTGAACCAATAAAAGCAATGCAGAAAGTATATATGAATAGATAAAAACCACATAACGTTCCGATATTAGCAATTACTGAAATTTCTTCATCTTTTATTGCAAAGAGGGTAGCTAGAGGTGCTATTATAGATAGCACTAGATATTGGTATGCTGAATTTCCTGTATCATGTATTCGTTTGATTGCTAAAATACTAAATATAAATATACAAACTACACTTAATATATAAACACCCAATAAGCATTTATACAATATCAATACTCCCATAATACATGAGGATAGCAATAATAGGATTAAAGAGTGTATAATAAAAACTTTTCTTGTTATGCATCCTGCTAATTGAAAATAATTTGGTATTAGAATATTAGAAAAAGAGCTCTTAATGGCTTTTAGATAGTTTACTATTTTTTCTTTGCCCAATATCCATAACAGGCTTAATACTGTTATTAACGGAAATAACCAATATATAAAGGTCTCAATGTCAAATCCATCGTCGCAAGATACAAGTATGGCAAACAAAACATAAAACACTGTTAGAACAACAGTTATCTTACTAAAAAGAGTAAAATGAAACATTGCAACCTCTTAATTTATACAATGATATTTAGTGTTAGACTATATTTTAGTTATAATAAAATCAATATATTTTTGTATCCGTATAAAATATGATATTTTAACTTCTTAACATCAACGACAATAAGTTATTTTAAACATCTCATTTTTTAACCCGTGGATACAATACTTTTATTTGGTATAGGTTTTATTACTTTTATCAAATTCGGTTATCCACGGGTTGTTTATGAAGATATGTGATATGATTTTACAAGATATTTATGAAATTTCAAACAATTAACCTAATTTTCAATCGGAATGAGGTTGTGTTTTTTATATCATGATAAAATGAAAAAAATCATATATAAAATTTTCCGATTGTAATCTTTTTATTTAATATTTATCAAAAAATTCTTGTAATTAACATGGTTAATTTTGATAATATAGCTATCCACAATATAGGAAATATAATAACATTAAATATAACAATATCTAATATTAACTAAATCATATATGCATTTTCAATATTTACAATGTGTATAATTTAAAATAGTAAGGAAAGTAGGTATAATATTGTTATTATAAAGAAATTATACAAAAAGGTGTAAAATGAAAGTCTACCGCAATAGTACTTATATATTTTTAGCTATGTCGATTGCTAGTTTATTGCTATCAGCATATTTTTCAACCAATGCTTCATGGAATTTTTATTGTAATATTTGCTTGGGAGTATTCGGAAGTTCTCTGATATCTCTTTTTTCTTCATTGATTTTTTATTTTTATGAAAAAGAAAAAATTATAATATCTTTAGGAATAAAATGTGTTAGTTTATACGGTTTATTAAATCGCTTTATTAAAGATATTCCTGAGCAAAAAGATATTGTTGAAGGAAAAATTTCAATACTTGGATTGGTAAAGTATTACGACAACTACACTAAATCAATCAAAGAAAATTCTATAAGAAGTTATCTAGTAAATTATTCAGGACTTTTAAGCAGCTCTTTCTTTTGTAAAATACATTACAATGATGAAATTAAACTGATATCATCACTTTGGACAATGGAAGAAAATTTAATCAATAAATTTCCTGAGGCTATATATTTATTAGATAAAACACAGAATGAATACGAATTAGCAAAATTGGAACAAAATAAAAGTCAACAAAAGATTAAAGAATTTGAAATATTAGATATATTAAATCGCCTTAAAACTAATACTCCTTTACAGATTGAATTTATTGATCAAATGTTATGTAAATTGTTTAAGTATAAAAATTTTAATTCAACATGGGATGAACTGAAGTTGAAAATGAAAGCTAATTAATAAAAAGATTTGTAATGTATAAACATAATAATACCTATTTACAATGTGTTATAACTATTCAAAGAATCTGATTTAAATGTATTGTCGTGTATTTTGGGATTTGTAAACGGTAAAACTTCCATTATGATGTTTTTTAGGATTTAACTTCCTGCTGTATATAACAAGAAGTTACTTTTTATTTATAGATATTAAATAAGTCTTCAGAAAAAATAATACTTTTACTATTAAATTTTTTATTCCAATGTATTTTAATTTCTTTAGTACAATATGAAACAACTTCTAATAAATTATTTTGTATCTGCTTTAACTCAAGACAATAAGAAGGTAATTGTTCTCTTATATTTGCTTTTAGAATGGCATTTTGTAATTCTTCTTCTATAAAGTTTCTTTGATTAAATAATATATGAAAATGCCAATCACTACTCGTTCCATTCTCTGCAATAGCTATAAAACGCAAGTGATGTCTATTCCAATTATTCATTAAACTCTTTTCAAATGCTTTCATAATGTTTCTTAAATGATTAATGGAAATATATAAATCCTTAGTTTTTTGATTATCTGGTAGTTGTACAGTTAAAAAATGAGTTGGATTATATTCTTGAGCAATCCATTCATTAAGTATTTTTCTTATAGTGTTTGGAGTTAAATGTTTTTTATCAGAATATATTGATTTTACAAAAGAATCTATTTTTTGACCGTAGGATTCAGTATTTTTATTTTGTTTAGGTTGTATCAAAAATTTATCATTTATAAGTCCGGTAACTGTTTTAGATATCTCTATGCTTGTGTTTTCTTGTCTATGTGAATTATATAAGCGTATGAAGGTATAGTACATTCTTTTAATAATTTTTATAAGTGTTTGTATTGTGTTTTTATTCATTTTTATTATCCAATTAGTATTTATTTTTTACCTAAGTCATTATTTTTGTTTGTTTTAATTCATTTATTTATAATTTATTTTAAGTATATTTCTGACAAAGGACGCATTTTAAGCTTCCTCGTATCCCGACTGCTAAAACAGTTAAACCAGATTATGATGGATCTTAGTTATACGGTTAATGACACATTTATATAGAATTGTTTTTTTCGCAAAATCTAATGATGAAATTTCTTAAAGATAAAAATTTTTTGGTTTTACATTTTTATTTTTCATGACATTACATATATAAAATGACATAAAATTAACATCTTAACCTAATTCCAGTTTGGGATGAGGTTGCAAAAAAAATTATTGTCGTTAACGTCACGAACTTTTAACATCTCTATGTCAAAGGTTAAAATCAACTAAGTGTCATTAATGTCAGTTAGTCAACTTTTGTAAAAATTTGCAAAAGTTAAAATGTTACTGAAAAAGACACTTCTAAAAATTCACTACGCGTAAGGGATTTTTTACCCGCCTATATACGGCTTAACCTAAAATATAGAATATACCGGTATGGGATACCGTATATATGCCGCCATATAGCTCGTCCCATAATGGGTATGGCTACCGCGATATTCCGGTATGGATATGGCTGCCCGATATTAAAATAAAGAGACAAAGACATAAATCTTCATCTCCCATTCATTTAATACTATATAATTGATGAACTCTCACATTTATATTGTCGTGTTATTCATCAAATCAGAGCAGTAAAAACTCATCCTGTGCGTAAGTTTATAAAAAAGAGGCTCTAATAGCTCTTTCTGTTAATTCTATTCCTTGATTTAAAATTCTAGAAAGCATACAATCATCTGTAACGTTATTATCGCAAGAGAATTCCTCTTTCTCATTGTTTTTTTTGTTTGGGTTTTCTTTTTGAGCTTTTATTTTCTGATACTGAGAGAGAAACTCTTCCATCTCCACTGTTTGTTGCATCGTTTTTCTCCTGTTCCGTTATGCATGAACGCATTGTTTCTAAATCAAAATAAAATACCTCATTAGGATTTTGAAATCTCTCTTTAAATATTTCATATAAATTATAATCCATTTCACCCATTTCTTCAACATTATGAAATAATTCTTTAGCCTGAGGCATATCTATTACAAATCCATGAGAAGGATAGTCACTAATCAACTTAGTCAATGAACCTTGCTTCATATTGTGATTTTAAGAAAGAGAATCTAATTTTTCTCCATATGAAGAAGCTATTTTCATAGCTCGATTCTTTTCTCCTAGTTCTAAAGGATCTATTTGAGAAGCCAAGGAAGCATAAATCCCAACAGATAAATCTTTTGCAATAGTTGCAGCTGTTTCTGTAGGAATTGAACCTCCTCCTTTTAATAAAAACTCTATAAACATCTTATGAAAACATTCATGAGCTGAAGTGTTTATCACTGAGATAGCTTGAAAAACATCCAAACCAGAGTTATACCCTAATAAGTTATCTTTTCTTTTCATTTGAACATCTAAGGGGCCAAGTTCACCGTATTCATGAAATTTTAATGTATCAGCTCCAAGAGCAATTAAAGTTCCTGCACTTTTGCAATATCCAGGAATAACTATATGAAATTTGATATAGTGTTTTCGTAAAGTAGTAACTAATCTATAAGCCCAATCCGGATCTCCTCCATATGTAGCAAGAAATAAACAGACTTCTTCTTTTTTATTAGAATGACTGCGTATTATATCCCGAAGCAGTTGTATTTTGGAATCAATTGGACCTACATATATATATACATCCTGTTTTACAGAATCATAATAATCTATAATTTTTTTGTAACTTTCATTAATATTATTCATTCGCACCTCTTTTCTATATTTAGACTATAGGTTTCATATTAAAAAAGCAACATATTATTAATAAAAGATACATTATAATATTACTGTGTGAAAGTGTAGACTTTGCTATAGTTTAAAACTTTACTTCTTTGCCATGATGGTTTTCCATTTTGCAAAATGCGGTTTAAGGAAATCATAGCTAAATTTATGCATTTCAGCTTTAATCTGTGCAAGTGTATGGTTGGAATAAGATTGTTCCATGGTTGTTTTGCCTTCCCAACCAATGATATCGTTAATATAAGTCGCACCGACACCGCTATCTTGCAAAGCAATACTAAGATTTTTTCTAAAAGAGTGAAAATCAAAGCCATCGTTATTACCGGTTTTAACCTTAATTTCCATAAAAAACGGAGATAACTCACGCGTAAAGAATTTATTATTGTATTCTCCACCAGAGGTTTGACATTTCTTAATAATAAAATCTGTGTCTTTAGCTTTTAATCTTGTCTTTTGCCTATTTATGTAATCAACAAAACCTAAATCTAATAATTGTTGATGAATAGGAACAAAACGCTCGGATGCTTCATTTTTAAGTTGTTTGATTTTATGGTCTGAACAAAACTGAATACAAGGAATACCGTCTTTTACAAGAATATCTTTATATTGTAAGGTAATAGCCGCATTCATTCTGGCACCGGTAAACAAAGCAATCATACAAGCCCAAAATGCATCAGGATTCTTTTGAAAATAGTCATGCTTTGGATTAAACATTTCAAGCAATTTATCTTTTTCATATGGTTTGTGCGGATTCTTATCAATTTTCTTTGTATTATCAATTTGAGGAAAGAGATTGATTATATTAGCCTTATAAACGTCTGGATTAATATTATGTCCGCAAGTAGCCAATTCTTTAAGATAATTAACTCTCGTCTTTTTACTATCATTTTTAATTGATGTATCATTGATGATGTTTTTAGATAACTTTCCAATCATTGAAACTTCGTGAAATTTTGCATAATCATCATCTAAAGAAAGTCCGGCATTTGTAAGTAAATTAACAATGGTTTGTCTTTTTCTTGTTTGATAAGTTTGGGTATTAGATGCAGATTTTTGTAACAACATATTATCCAAAACTTGTCCGATTGTATAACTTGGCATTTGCGGTTCTGAAACAGATTGCTTAGGTTTACAAATTTCTGCCATAGCAACATTTAATGGACCAATATATTCTTTAATAACATTTTCTAGACTTTTAATCTGGTTTATTAAATTTTTGTTTTCTTCACTGAGTTTTTTCATCTCTTCAGACATACTACAATATAAAGAGTATAATTCGGTTACATCTTCAACTTTATTGCGTTTAGATAATCTTTTTCTAGAAAAACTGGTAACAAGAGTTGCAATGCCGGTTGTGTCTGATGTTTCAAATATCAAATTATTAAACAACCTGCGTAAACGGATTAACTTTTCTTCTTGAACAATCATTTGCTTTATTTTTTCCTGAGCTTCAAAGTAGTTTTGTGTATGAAGAGAGATGATTTTATATCTTCTCTTATTATTAACTCTTGGTAACTCAACTCTATAATAGAAAGTTTTGTTTCGCAACTGTAAATAGATTTTAGTTGCCATACAGTTTGCCATACAATTTTCAGACATTTTGCTCTCCCATAGTTGATTTTTGTAAAGCAAAAATGTAAGTACTTGTTTTTGAAGGATTTAAAAAAATTAAAGAGCCTAACTTTTCAGCCATGGCTCTTGATTTAAGTGCTTGATTTTCAAGCAAAATAAATGGTGCGCTAGGCCGGAATCGAACCGGCACGGCCTTGCGGCCAACAGATTTTAAGTCTGCAGCGTCTACCTGTTCCGCCACAAGCGCATCAACAGAAATGGTTATACAAAGAAAAAATAATAAATGCAACATAAAACTTGAGTCTTATGCAAAAATATGTTTGATTAAAGATACAGATAACAAAAAATATCTGTGCTTTGCGGCAGGAGACAGCGTCCCGGCAAAGCTTTTTTCAATAATTTATAAGGATTTTTAATATGAAAACTATTGATATTTCTTGGCGCCGCTATGTATTGCCCAACATTAACAATGAAGGCTGGCGCTTTGTCGGAATCTTTGCGGCAGTAACAGCGTTACTGGCAATGATTTGGCAACCTTTGGGCTGGATTGGTTTGGTTTTAACAGTTTGGTGCTTCTATTTCTTCCGCGATCCTGAACGCGTTACACCGGAAATTGATGATGTTGTCGTTTCTCCGGCAGATGGTATCGTACAAATGATTACCAAAGTCAAAGCACCGGAAGAATTGGGCTTAGGCGATGCCAAGTTCACCCGTGTCAGTGTTTTCATGAGTGTGTTTAATGTTCACGTTAACCGCGCTCCGGCAGAAGGTACAATTATCAAATCTGTTTATGTACCTGGAAAGTTTTTCAATGCCACATTGGATAAAGCCAGCAAAGATAATGAACGTCAGCTTTTGGCAATGAAAACCAAAAGCGGTAAGAACATTTGCTTTGTTCAAATTGCCGGTTTAATTGCTCGCCGCATTTTGTGTGAAGCTTCTGAAGGTATGGAATACAAAGCAGGTGAACGTTTTGGTCTGATTCGTTTTGGCTCTCGTTTGGATGTTTATTTACCAGAAGGTGTTGAACCTCAAGTTTGCTTAGGACAAACCATGGTCGCAGGAGAAACCATCATTGCTAACTTGACCAGTGGTTCCAACCAAGTTAAGGGAGTAATCAGATAATGGAAGATAAAAATAAAATGATGATTAGGCACAAGCTCACCTCTTTGCCTTTTAGAAAAATTGCGCCCAATATTGTAACAATGTTGGCATTATGCGCTGGTGTAACTTCCATTCGCTATTCCATCCAAGAAGATTGGGTTAAAGCTGTTTTATGTGTATTTATTGCCGCTTTCTTTGATGGTTTGGATGGCCGTGTTGCTCGCATGTTAAAGGGGTCAACCAAATTTGGTGCCGAATTGGATTCTTTGTCCGATTTTGTTAGCTTTGGCGTTGCTCCGGCAATTTTGTTGTATCAATGGGCTTTGTTTGATTTACCGAAATTCGGTTGGTTCTTCTGCTTGTTGATGAGCATCGGCATGGCTATGCGTTTAGCTCGTTTCAACACCATGTTGGAAGAAGAACCGCAACCGGAATATTGGTCTCATTTCTTTGTCGGTGTACCGGCTCCGGCCGCCGCCGCTTTAGTTATGATGCCGGTAATGATTTCTTTTGAAATGCCGGAATTAACTTTTGTTCGTTCTCATGCTTTTTGCGCTACGGTTTTGTGTGTTGTTGCCTTTTTAATGGTTAGCCGCATTCCAACATTTTCTACCAAAAAGCTGAAAGTTCCGACTTATATGTTTATGCCAATGATGTTGTTTGTTGCTTTATTTGCAAGCTTTATCATCACACAGCCTTGGTTAACATTAGGAACTTTGACTGTGATTTATGCTTTATCGATTCCTGTTGGTGTCGTTGTTTTCTTAAAAGAAAAGCATAAATTTGAAGCAGAAAACAAATAAACAATAATCAAACAAAAAGGGAGTGTGCAAACACTCCCTTTTTTAATCACTTATACAAATCAGGTAAAAGTTTTTCTTTCTTTTTTGCTGTTTTAGTTTTCTTAGCAATTTGCTCAAACAAAACGCAAAAATCTTTTGCATTCCAAGAAACATTATTTTCTGTATAGAGCAAGGCATTAAGTTTATCAAGTTCATCAGCAAATGATTTGTCTTTGAGTAGATTTTTGAGCTCATTAAAATTATTGAGTTTTGCAAGATTAAACTTTTCTGCGCCCCAATTGAGCAGGGCATCTCTCAACCCACGAAAATCTCTATTTTGAGCCGTGACAAGAACTTGTTTATGCCAATGTTTCAGCCCATGCTCTTGAGAAGATGTGTTTCTTTTCATCAAGATAATCGTAAGCAATATTCCCAAAATAAAAGCTCCGAGCGCAATAAATAACAAATGTATGTTTGAAATTTTTTGTTGTGTGTTCAGAGCAGCAGGCTCAGCTTGAGAAGGCGTTTTGTTTATGTTAACCTCAGGAACGTCAATTGTTGTTGGCATATCGGCTTCGGAAGAAACTTCTGTATTTGCAGTGGTACCGATAATATCAATCTCTTTTGCCGGAAGAGTTGCTGCTTTTAACTCTTGGGCCTTCACATCAAACCAATTGACCGTCATCTCAGGGATAGTTATTTTTCCGGCACGAGAAGGAATATAAACATTAGAAATTTTCATAATAGAAACCACACGCCCTTTGTCGGCAGACATTTCCGTTGCCGGTTTTTCCGGATATTGTTTAATTCCTTCCATAGATGCAAATTGCAACTCGGGAAGTTGATTATCTAATACACCGTCTGCTTTCAGATAAACAGTGCGGTGAATGGCTTCCCCAACCTTAAATTGCTTAGTATCAGGTTCCCATTTATCGGCAAGCATCACATCTTGGGCCGGTAACCACCAGTTGCCGTTATTAGCGGCAGGAATAGGTTTAACATCAATATCAATAGGTTTTGAGCGCAAAATTACCGGATTTTGTTCCGCAAAAGTAAACCCAAGTGTGGCACTCAAATCATCACCAAACAAATCGGCAAATGGGTCAATTCTCTTTTTGGGGCGAGAAAGGGTATAGCCTTCAAAACGAGCCGCCGGAACCGTAAGTTTTCCGCTTCTTTGTGGAAACATGGCATATTTGAATGTAATTTCCCTCATTTTTTTGCCCTTAACCACCAGCGGATTAATTTCCGGCGTTCCTAGAGAGCGAATAACCCAATCTTTGTTGGTAAGTTCAAATACCGGTTCTCTTCCTTGCAAACCGCCGCTATCCAGCAAAGAAAGAGTATATATAATTTCTTGTTGTACATATGGATTATTATTATCTATACGTCCACGCATAGAAAAGTTAGCTTCATTTTCCACCGGCGCTGCCGTATTAGAATTTGTTGGAGCCGCAATCGTAGCATTACTTGGCAAAACCTTAATTGTGATAGGGGTAGATTTATTGCCTTGTTTATCTGTAAATGCCGGAATGGTCAGCTCGCCCTCTCGCTTAGGAATAATCCGAAATTTGCGAACATATTCCATATTATGTTGACCATTAATAATATTAATATTTGTGCTCTCAAGAACACCGACAACATCAAAATCTTGTCTAAGCTCGGATAAATCTGCTTGCGGTGGTTGAGAATTACTGTAATTAATTTCTAAATTCAAACTTTGACCAAGCGGCACTTGAGTCTTATCCACACTGGCAGAAATAGAAGATGTTTGGGCTTGAGCCATTTCTAAATTTAAGCCAAAAATAAAAGACAATAAAAAGACCAATTTTTTCATCTTATTCATCTCCATAACGATTAAGGCGATATTCTTTATTTATAAAAGCTTTAAGCAAGCCACCGGGATCTTCGGGAATTTGACGCAGTTGTTGAACTTTTGCTTGGCGCATTTCGTCATATTTTTCTTGTTTATCGCCCTGTTTGTTAACACTGCCGCCACTTTGACGGTCTTTTTTATTTTCATTTTCTTGCGGTTCTGCAGAAACTTCATCTTGAGAAGCCATATTTTGCTGCTTTTCTTGATTTTGGTTTGAATCAGAATTTTCTTGAGAATTTTCATTGGGAGCCGAAGCTTTTTCTTCATCACCCTCATTGTTAGGTTGAGAATCTTGATTATTATTCCCTTGCTGATTTTGTTGATTGGGCTTTTCTCCCGAACCGCTGTCAGTTTGGTTATTATCCTTTTGCTCAGAATCACTTTGTTGTTGTTTTTCTTGATTTTGGTTTTGTTCTTGTTGTTGATTTTGTTTCTGCTTTTGTTCTTGATTTTGTTGTTGCTGTTGTTTGAGATATTCTAAATTAAACTTAGCATCTTCATGATTAGGATTAATCTTTAAAACCTCTTCATATTTTTTGATTGCTTCTTCAATTTTGCCACCTTTGGCAAGGGCATTACCAAGATTATAAAGTGAGGTTTCATCTTGTTTTCCGGCATAAATCTGAGCAGCTTTATCATAATCTCCTAAACGATATTGGGCTGCAGCTTTCCATGACGTATCTTCAAATTTCTGTTCCGCAGTTTGAAAATCACCTTGATTAAAAGCGTTAAAACCTTCCTGATTGTTGTTCAAAAACCAACCGGCTTGCGCAGAAGTAGATACAAATATTGCCGGCAATAAAACAAAAATACCACGGCGGAAGAAAAACAAACAGCAAATAAGCGGGATAAAACAGAGATAATATCCCATATCCAACCATGTGGACTGTTCATTTTTACTTTGCTTGAGTTCAGATATATTTTGGTTAACAAAATTATCCAAACCACTAATATCTTGGTCATTATTGGTTAGAAGATGATAATATCCTTGTCCGTAGCGTGCAATGAGCTTGAGCTTTTCATTTGTTTCGGTGGCTGTATCCAAGACACTGACCTTATATTTTTTATTTGCGGCATTTTGTGCGGCTTCTAACGCTTTATCAAAACGTTCTCCGACATCAGCGGAAAAGATAATGATATTCCCTTCTTTGTAACCGGAATTTTGAAATTTTTCTACGGCTAAATCAATTGCTCTGTCCAGCCGATCTCCGTTAATGGGCATAATATCAAAATCAACGGCCGGTAACAAATTTTTGATAAGATCGGCATCATCACTAATCGGAGTGATTAGAAAAGGTTCTTGGCTATAAACAATCAATCCGCTTTGTGTTGATGAATTAGAGTTAAGCAAATCTGTAATTTTGAATTTTGCACGATATAGACGATTGGGTTGTAAGTCAGATATTTTCATATCAGAAGAAAGGTTAAGCAAAATCATAATCGGATTTTCTGGCACCAAAGTCGGGGTAGGGCGTTTTTCCCACGTGGGACCGGCGGATGCAACAACGGCAAAAGTCAGACCGGAGAGGAAAAGCCAACCAAACAATTTGCGATTAGATGAAGAGCCTTTAATGAGCAAAAAATTTAAGAGCTTTTTATCGCACACATTTTCCCAAGAAGATACATTGTGCATACTCTTAAAAAAACGCCAAAAAAACAAAGCCGGTAGCAATAATAATAACAAAAACCACGGACGTAAAAAATGAAAATTATTCAAAAATTCTTCTACCATTTTTTTTGCCCTCTTAAAAACATAACAAAAGCCAGTATAGCTGCAAGCAACAATGGAATATAAAAAAGCTCTTTGGTTTCAACACTAAATTGCTCATTATTTTCGGTTGGTTCAAGCTTATCAATAGCATTATAAATCTGTTGCAAAGACTTTGTATCTCGAGCTCTAAAATATCTTCCCTGCGTGTCTTTAGCTAATTGTTTCAAGCTCTCTTCATCCAAACCATTATTTCCGATGCCGATTTGCATGCCAAAAAACGAGTCAATAAAGGCAGCCTCGGCACCAACTCCGATTGTATAAACTTTTACATTCTCGTTTTTAGCCAAATTAATTGCTTCCGGCATCGAAAGCGAGCCGTCATTATTTTCTCCATCGGTCAAAAGCACCAAAATCTTTTCTTTTTTATCTTCATCTTTAATATTTTTAAGAGCCATACCGATAGCATCGCCGATAGAAGTGGAATTTCCGGCCATACCGGCATCCATACTCCACAAAATATCTTGTATTGATTTTTTGTCATAAGTAAGAGGAGCTTGCAAATATGCTCTTGTTCCGAATAAAATTAAACCAATGCGGTCGTCTCGGCGTTTTTCAATAAAATCTGAAGCTGTTTTCTTAACGGCAGAAAGACGATTAATCCGTCGATTTCCAATAGCAAAATCCGGTTCAAGCATAGAGTTGGAAATATCCATAATCAGCATAATATCGCGACTTTGAGAGCGCATGGGAATGGGTTCACCTACCCATTGAGGTCGGGCAGCGGCCAATACCAACAGTCCATAAATTAAATAAAGAGCTCCTAAAGCAAAAGAAGATGACTTTTTACCAAGTTGTGTTCCCCAAATTCCACCGGACTTAACGGCAATTTTCTGCAAATCGTCAATAAAAGGGATACGGAGCGCATCGCCATGCAATCCTTTGACCGCCGGCAAAAGATAGCGAAAAATAAGAGGCAGAATAAGCAAAAAAACAGCCATCGGATAAGCAAAATGGTTCACAGATTTTCTCCTATCCATTTTTGGCAGAAGCGGCGCAAATCTTCTAAGTTTTCAACAGAATAAGTGCTGCTTTCTTTAGGAATATAAGGTGCATTGATTAAAAGTTCAGCACTTTTGCCTTCAATTGGAGTTTTGCTGTTTTTATTCAGAAACGCAATCCAATCCGTTCCTAGAAGGGCAGCTGCTTCTTTATATTTGAAAACGCAGATTCGTCTTAAAATTTCTGACATTTCTTTAGCCGCTTCGACCACATTTTTGGCAGAAATTTCTTTTAAGAGTTTTAAGGCATAGCGCGCTTTGCTGTAGCGTCTGAGATAAAGAATAAATTGTATAAGCAAAAATAAAAGGACGATTCCGGCAAGGCAGAGCCACCAACCAGTGGCAATGGGAAAGGCAGAAACCCCGTCGGGAAGATGAATATCGCGCAGTTCAGGCAAATTATCTTGCATCTTACAATCCTTTCATAAAATCACTTTTATAAATTTAAGAGTGTTGGAACAAAATATCAAGCATTTTGACAACAAAAAAATCCTTTTCCTTGGAGTTTATGGAAAAGGATTTTTGAGTAAGTTAAATTTTTGCCATTTTTACCAAATCAATCACCCGAACTTCTTCACCGATGATGTTTGGAACTTTTAAGAGCCGAGATGTTAAGATGTTTGCCTCGACGGAATTTTTATCTTCCGGATTAATTCCGTTAGCATAATCTTGCAGTAAAGCGCTGGCAAGAATAAATACATTTTCTGCCATAAATTTATCCAACTTTTTAATATCGGGATACAACTGCGGAAATGTATTTGTATTAATTTTCTTATATGTTTCAAAAAAACCTTGTTCTTTGAAATGCAAATAAACGCTTTGCAAAATTTCGGCAGACTTCAGCTCTTTTATCCAATCTTTCGGTTGCATAAAGCTTTTGTTGTTCGCCATAAGAACATTAATTCTTGTTTTGAACAAAGGCAAAAGATTTTTTAACCGACGAGATGATTCCAAATTAATTTCGGTTCTTTTCTCATCTTCAGCTTCCAGCGTCAATGCTTTTTGCAACATTTCCATCTCAGGCAAAAGTTCTTCTTTCTTCTTTGCAAAAATCACTTTGTCATTGATGGTTAGTTTCAAAACCAATGTTTGGCAAAATTCAGCCTCAATAGGCATTCCGTTGCTAATACCGCGAACCAAAGACAAGTTAAGACTAATTTCAAAACCATTTGGCAAGAACAACACTGCATGGCTACCTCGAACCGCAATGCGGTCAATAAAATCTGTAATTTTCATATAATAATTTTAATATTTATAATTTTCTTGAAAAAGAATATATCGCAAAACAGGTTTAATGTAAACACAAAAAAAGGCCGGAACTTTCCGACCTTTTTTAATTGTTTGGTTATGCCGATTTGAGCAAACCGTGTTTCTTTTTGCCTTGAGAGAGTTTGACCTCGCCATTGACGTAATCATCTGCTTTAATGACATAATTTTCATCAGTGACTGTAGCATCATTAAGTTTCAAGCCACCTTGTTTAATCAAGCGGCGGGCTTCACCTTTGCTTGCAACAAAGCCGATTTGCAAAAAGGCATCCAGAACTGAAATATCCCCATTAACGGAAATGGTGGGCAATTCGCCGCCGGCAGAACCTTGTTCAAATAGTTTAACGGCGGTTTCTTGAGCTGCATTTGCTTCATCAATTCCACGGCATATTTTGGTTGCCTCATAAGCCAAAATCTTTTTAGCTTCGTTAATTTCTTTATCTTTGAGAGCTTCCAAACGTCTGATTTCATCCATCGGTAAATCGGTGTAGATTCTCAAACATTTTCCGACTTCGGCATCTCCGATATTGCGGAAATATTGGTAATAATCATAAGAAGGGAGTTTTTCTTCATTAATCCAAACCGCATTGCCTTCAGATTTACCCATTTTTTTGCCGTTAGAGTCTGTAATAATCGGACTGGTAAAACCGAAGAGTTCCACATCATATTTACGGCGACCGAGTTCAGTACCGGAGGTGATGTTACCCCATTGGTCTGAGCCGGCAATTTGGGCACGGCAACCATATTTTTGGTAGAGTTCACAGAAGTCATAACCTTGCAAGAGCATGTAGTTAAACTCTAAGAAGGACATGGGTTGTTCTCTTTCCAATCGGGTTTTAACACTATCCATAGTCAACATACGGTTAACAGAGTAATAAGTTCCGATATCGCGCAAGAAGGCAAGGTAGTTAATATCTTTGAACCAATCCCAGTTGTCGACCATCACAGCATCGTTTTTGCCGTCACCAAACTTCAAAAACTTGGAGAAAGATTTTTTCAAACCTTCAATATTATGAGCCAAAGTTTCTTCAGAGAGGAACGGACGTAATTTATCTTTACCGGAAGGGTCGCCGATTCGCGCTGTTGCACCTCCAACCAAAGTCAAAGGTTTGTGACCGCATTTTTGAAACCAGCGCATCATCATCAAGGGCACAATATGTCCGACGTGCAAGCTATCACCTGTCGGGTCAGATCCCAGATAACCAACGGCTGGCGTTCCGCTTTTTTCGCATTCGTACAAATATTCATCAAAGCCTGTTTCGTTTGTGCATTGATTGTAAAAGCCGCGTTCAACCATCAGGTTAACAAATTGAGATTTAAATTGTGTCATTTTTCCTTTCCTTATTTATAATAGATTTTTAACGCATATTAGCATATAATTATTATAGTGCAACAGATTCGGTTAGTTTATGGATATAATAAAAAAAATAAGAGCATTAGGTTTGATGAGCAGTCCGTCGTTAGATGGTATTGCTGCTGCATTGATAGTAACAGATGGTGTAGATGTTTATGAAGTGGAACGCAGTCGGGTTGAACCTTATGATGATGATATTAGAGAGCGTTTGCAAAATTTAGCAAGCAAGCGTCCAGAAACCGCAAGCTTGGCGGAAGAATTTCAAACTTTGGAAGAAAAATTAACCAGAGCGCATGCCGATGTTGCTCAAGAGATGATAGATTTTGCCGATGGCAAGGTTGATGTGATTGGCTTTCACGGACATACATTATATCATAATCCGGCACAACATTTCACCTATCAAATGGGCGATGGCGAATTACTTGCCAATTTAACAGGTGTAAAAGTTGTTAACCACTTTGTGCAGGCTGATTTACTTTCCGGTGGACAGGGCGGACCTCTGGTTCCGGTTTATTATGCTTCATTGGTCAACAATTTTCAAAAACCGGTTGGTATCGCTCATATTGGTGCCGTTTCAAATTTAACATGGGTTGGTGATAATGGTGAGTTAATGGCGTTTGACGCCGGCCCCGGCAATGCCCAAATCAATGATTGGGTTTTTTACCATGCCGGTTTGCATATGGATTATGACGGAAAATTAGCCATAAGCGGTAAGGTCAATGACAAAGTTTTGGTCAACTTAATGCGGCATAAATTTTTTGCTAAATATCCCCCAAAATCTCTGGATAGAAATCTGTTTAAAGATAAATTGGAACATCTGGAAGGTTTGAGCTTGGCTGATGGCGCGGCTACAGTAACCGAGTTTGTGGTAGAAGCCATAGCATATTCCATGGCTTTATATTTTCCAAGCAGACCATCACAGTTAATTGTATGTGGTGGTGGCGCCAAAAATCCGACCTTGATGCGCTTTTTAAGAGCCAAATTGCCAGATATTGAAGTCATTCCTGCGGGGCAATTGGGTTGGCGAGCCGATACAATGGAAGCTCAAGCAACAGCATTTTTAGCAGCTCGCCGTTTATATTGTCTTCCTATCAGTTTTCCTAGTACAACCGGTGTTAAAGAACCGATGGTCGGTGGTGAAATTTGGTGTCCTCAAAAAAAATAGACAATTTTTTACAAAAAAAAAGTTGACAATCAAAAATTCTGTGGTATATAAAGGCACGATTTTGAATTTTTATGAGAATTTTTTTGTTTTTTTTCCATATAAATATTTTTTTGAGGGAATGGAATGCGGTTTGAATTGTTCGAATTACTTTTCCATAGCTTAAAATTTTTTAATTGTATGCTCAGTGGACACTGTTTTGTGAAAAACGGTTAAATTGGAATGGCATATAGTTGAACAATCGGCGGCTTTCCTCCCTCTTTTTTATAGACTAAATCTATACTATATATTATTTCGTTGCATTATAGCGCTTCAGCCATATATTATAATGCGTAGCAACGAAAACACAAGAGCCGCTTGGGAAAGCCGCTCTTTTATTTTCCAAAAAAGCAACTTCTTTACTATATATCTGCTTGTGAAAGTGGCCTTTTTGTGATTAATAAACTGGAACACCAGTTTATAATAAATGTTTTTTATAAGAATATTTTGAGAGGAACACTCGTGAGAGTTTTCCTCTTTTTTTTTATGTTGCAATTTTATGAATTTAACATCAAATAAAGACCCTTTTGCTTGAATGTTTTGCCAAAATAAGCTATTTTACAATCTAAACCAATATAATTATAAAAATGAAAACATTTTATTATTACTTTTTGTTGCTGCTCTGCGGAGCTGCATTCTTGTTATCTTCTTGTAGTGATGAATTGGATAACCTCCAGCCTCAAGAAGAAATGCCATACATTATGTATACGGAAGATAATGTTAGTTACATAAAAATATCTTCTGACAATGGCATAACGGGGAAATATTATGTAACATCATCGGACAATGGCTTTGAGCGTATAACGGTTCGTTTCCCGCTCATAAAGGGTGGAGAACTGGTTTTTGTCCCAGGAAATGCTGAAAAAAGCATTTGGAATATTTCTTACGAGCAAGAACCGTGGGAGTATTCGTTTAGCGAACAATTTGTTTATGATGTTGATATTTTGGTTGAAAGTCGCTATTCAGCAGCCCTTCAATTGAAACAATATGATAAACAATATAGGTTTGTATTAGTTGCAGAATAAAACCTAATCCAGAAAAGCAGGTTGAAAAAACAACCTGCTTTTTTTGTGTTTATAACATCTTGACTCGCAAGGATTCATGTTCTAAATTAGCCCGCAGAAAAAGATAAAATTTTGAAAGATTCTTTATATAATGTGCAAATTTAATATACATATTCCGTTCATTATTATCCCTTAGGGGATATACTTTCTTGCACATAATTCAAAAAAACACTCAATCAAAACAAAATCCGTTAATTTAAATAATATTATAAGGTATAGGCAAATGACAAAATTCTATGCTGATGTTAAGGCAAAGCCTGACTTTGTAGAAGTCGAAAAAGAAATTTTAAAATTCTGGGAAGAAGATAACACTTTTGAAAAATCCGTACACAATCGTGACGGCGCTGCTGAGTTCGTATTTTATGACGGCCCTCCGTTTGCTAACGGAACACCGCACTATGGTCACATCATGGTTTCTTATGTAAAAGATGTGGTTGCGCGCTATCAAACCATGAACGGCAAAAAAGTTGAACGCCGTTTGGGTTGGGACTGCCACGGTTTGCCGGCTGAAATGTCAGCTGAAAAACAATTGGGCGTTTCAGGTAGAAAACAAATTGAACAATTCGGCGTTGAAAAGTTCAATGACTTTTGCCGTTCCGATGTTTTGAAATACTCAGGCATTTGGGTTGAAATGTTCAAACGTATCGGTCGTTGGGTTGATTTTAATCATGATTATAAAACCATGGACTTGCCGTTTATGGAAAGCGTTATCAACAACTTCAAACAACTTTATGAAAAAGGTTTGGTATATGAAGATTATCGCGTTTTGCCATATTCTTGGGCCGCAGAAACCCCGTTGTCTAACTTTGAAGTAAACCAAGGTTATCAAGATAAAACCGACAATGCCATTACCGTTATGTTTAAGTTAGAAAACGGTATGAACATTTTGGTTTGGACAACAACACCTTGGACTTTGCCTTCAAACTTGATGCTTGCCGTTGGCTTGGATATTGACTATGCCGTTATGGAAGAAGATGGTCAAAAATACATCTTGGCTGAAGCTTTACTCGGCAGATATAAGAAACAATTAGAACACGCCACCAAAGTTGGTTCCATGAAAGGTAAAGACTTGGTTGGCATGAGCTATGAGCCGATGTTCCCATATTTCAAACATTTGAAAGACAAGGGAGCATTCAAAGTTTTGAGCGGTGAGTTTGTATCTACCGAAGACGGTACAGGTATCGTTCACATTGCTCCTGGTTTTGGTCAAGACGACTTTGATGCTTGTCGTGCTTATGATGAAAACTTCCCTGTTGTTTGCCCTGTTGATGAGGCCGGTAAATTCACTTCCGAAGTTCCTGATTATGAAGGTAAGCAAGTTTTTGAAACCAATGAGCCGATTATGCAATTGTTAAAAGAACGTGGCATCTTGGTTAAAAAAGAACAATATACCCACTCTTATCCGTTCTGCTGGAGAACAGATACACCGTTGATTTACAAGGCTATGTCTTCTTGGTTTGTTCGTGTAACCGATTTCAGAGATGAAATGGTTAAAAACAACCAACAAATCAACTGGGTTCCGGAACATATTAAAGATGGTCGTTTCGGTAAATGGTTGGAAGGTGCCAGAGATTGGTCTATTTCTCGTAATCGTTTCTGGGGTACGCCGATTCCTGTTTGGAAATCAGATAATCCGCAGTTCCCGAGAGTAGATGTTTTTGGTTCTGTTGCCGAAATTAAAGAAAAAACAGGTATTGAAGTTAAAAACTTGCATAAACCATACATTGATGATGTTGTTTATCCAAACCCGGATGACCCGTCAGGCAAAACCATGATGCACCGTGTGTCAGACGTGTTTGACTGCTGGTTTGAATCCGGCTCAATGCCTTATGCACAAGTTCACTATCCGTTTGAAAACAAAGAATGGTTTGAAAGCCATTTCCCGGCAGACTTCATTGTTGAAGCTATGGATCAAACCCGTGGTTGGTTCTATACCTTAACTGTATTGTCCACCGCTTTGCACAATCGTCCGGCATTCAAAAACTGCATCTGTACCGGTTTGTTGATGGCAGAAGGCGGACAAAAGCTTTCTAAACGTTTGAAGAACTATCCAGACCCGAACGAGGTTTTGGATACAATCGGTTCAGATGTTTTGCGCTGGTTCTTGGTATCTTCTCCGGTATTAAAAGGAGGTAACTTGGCCGTCGATAAAGAAGGAAAAGAAATTGCCAAAGCTGCACGCGCTGCTTTGATTCCGTTGTGGAACGCTTTCTACTTCTTCACATTATATGCCAACGCTGAAGGATATAAGGCTAAAGAAGTTTATTCTTCAAACGAGGCAATTGATAATTACATCTTGTCAAAATTGAAGAGATTAAGCCAAATTGTTAAACAAGGACTTGATACTTATGATGTTGCAATGGCAACAAATGAAGTAACTTCATTTATGGAAATTTTGAACAACTGGTACATTCGCCGCACCCGTGATCGTTTCTGGGAAGGTGATACACAAGCCTTTGATGTCCTGTATACTGTTTTGGTAAACTTGAGCAAGATTGTGGCTCCGTTGATGCCGTTCGTGTCAGAATATGTCTTCAAGACGTTGACTGGTGAAGAATCCGTTCACTTGACCGATTATCCTACTTTGAACGAAATCAAATTGGATGATGAATTGGTTAAAGAAATGGACTTCTTGCAAGACTTGTGCTCTGCCGCTAAGTTCATTCGTGAAGAAAAGAACTTGCGCAACCGCTTGCCTTTGCAGAGCTTGACCGTGGTAGGTAAAGACTTAGACTTTATCGGTGCGCAATATCAAGACATCATCAAAGATGAATTGAATGTCAAAGAAGTTAAGTTAGACAACAACTTGGCAAACTATGCCGACAAGAGCGTTTACCTTTATACGCCGCTTTTGGGTAAAGCTTTGGGTAAAGATATGGGACCTGTTATGGGGGCATACAAACAAGGCAAATGGGAGTTGAATGCTGACGGTACATTAAATATTGCCGGCAAGACCTTGACCAAAGACTTGTTTGAAGTTCGCTTGAACATGAAAGAAGGTGTGGCTGGTCAAGCTTTTGCCGATAACAAAGCTGTTGTTACTTTGGATACAAATGTGACAGATGCTTTGCGCCGTGAAGGTATGGCTCGTGACTTTGTTCGTTTGGTTCAAACCTTGCGTAAAGATAAAGACTTCAACATCTCTGACCGCATTGAACTGAGCTATCAAACCGAAGATGCCGAATTAGCGCAAGCTTTGGATGAAAACAAAGCTTATGTTGCTGAACAAGTTTTGGCAGTTAAGTTTGAAAAAGCTCAAAATCAAGGCACAACTGCTGAGATTGAAGGTAAAAATATTTGCTTTGATGCTAAAGTTGCTTAAAAGATAAGCAAAGAAACAAAAAACGCCGCTTTCATGCGGCGTTTTTTTTATATTTTTTTTAATAAATGTAATATAATATACACCAAAAAGTTACAGTTTTATGATATCGCACAAAAAATAGACAAAAACTATTGAGAAAAGTCTGAAATTGCGCTATGATAAAACGAAATAGGCAATAGATTTCGAGGTGTATTATGGCTGATAAAACAGATGATATGATGAAACAAACAGCAAAAGAATTGTCAGATGCAGGTCTTTTGCGTATGTATAATAGTGAGCAAAAAACAATTGCTGAAGGTAATAACACACCTTACCATCAAAGAAGAAAGCAAGCAGCAGAAGAGGAGCTGCAAGCTCGTTTAGATTCTTATAGTAAGCTAGATAGCTTTGAACTTGGCGATTTGGATAATGTTATCGCCATGGCGGGAGCGGTTAGTGGCTTTTCTCAACAAGCAGACATGGCTAAAAAAGTGTTGGACAAGGCGCAAGCTCAAAAAGCATCATTAACACCTGAGCAGCTCAATGAAGCTGCTTTGGCATCCATGATGAAAGATTCATCATATAATAAAAATGATTTAGATGCAGCCTTAGATGCCGGAGCTCAATATAATCAAGAAATATCTGAAGCAAAAGAACAAGAAGCCAAACAAGAAACTGTAGAAAATGTTCAGCCAGAAACAAAAGAGAGCAAAGAAGAAACAAAAGAAGAATCAAAAGAAGGCTCTACGGAAACAAAAGAAGACGTTAAAGAAGATGAAGATACAATCACACCCGAAGCAGATCAAGCTTTGACTAAAGCAGAAAAAGAGCCTGAAAGCCAAGAAGCTTTAAATGCATATGATAATGCAAATAAGGTTCCGCAGATGGATGCTGAGACACTTGAGGCTAATGGAAACATTATGGATGCCGTTAACCGAGAGTTTACACCATTTGCCCGAGACGGACAACAAAACCTTGTTCATCCTGAATTCCAAGCTGAATTTGATGCCATGCAGGCTATGAATTTTACCGATGACAATGGAAAAGAATTATCTGAAGAAGAGCAAAATAAACTACGTGAAGATCTTGTACAAGCTGCAATGTTGGAAGCAGAACTTTATGCCAGATCTCATGGTAATGGTAATCCGGAAGATGTCGCCAACTTATACAAGTCAAAGCTAAAGGAATGTTTGCAGGGTGGTATGGTTGCCACAGCCTTTGCCTCTGAATATAAAAGAGGTTTAACTAGAGAGCAAATGGCTGCAAAAATGCTAGAAATAGTAGAGAAACAACCATCTGTTAAAAAATCGGCAGTTATGGCTCACACTTCAAATACCAAAGAAGGCTCACAAAAACTAGTTGACCGTATTAAAAATAAATTTAAAGAGATTCCTGCGGTTAAAAAAATGCAAGAGAAAATCAATGCATTTGATAAACGTATGAGTGAGCGTTATGGTAAAAAATATGATATTGCAAAACGTTATGCAAAATTAGCTTTTAAGACAGTGAAAAATGTTGCTATTTATTCAGCTGTTGGTGCTACGGCAGGTCCGATTGGTTTGGCTGTTTTGTCAGCAAAAAGTGGTTATGATGCATATAAAAACTTAGAAAATGAAGCAAAAAATCATGGTATGACCCTTAAAGAATTTGCTAAAGCCAATAAAGGAAAAGTAGGTTTAGCTTGTGCAATGAGCGGTTTATCACTAGTCGGTTCTGTCTTTGGATTAGGTGTTCAAACAGGTATAGGAGGTACTGAATTAGCAAGTAAGGTTCAGCCAATATTGAAGACCGCAACAAAAGTATTGGCCGTTGCACCAAAAGCCGGTTCAACATTGATACATGGTGTGAAAGCAGCATATAAAAGATTTAGCGGAGACAAAGAAGGAGCTAAGGTAGAATGGGATAAAACTAAGGCTGCTGCAGCAAGAACATCTGAAGCAGCATTAGGTATTTTTCTTGGTTCAGCTGCTGCAGAGTATTTCGCCGGAGACAATCATACTCCGACCGAAGATAGTTCAAGCAAATCATCATCAACAACAGTTCTCAATGAGGATAATACCATCAATTGGGATAAAACGATGACACATGATTGGCAAAATGGTACGGAAGGGCAGACAGCACCGGAGGCAAGCTCTCCATCAATGTCAAATTCTGAAGCCCAGCAAACATCAGAAAATGTTGCTCCGTCTCAAACTGCAGATTCACATGTTGTTCTCAATGATGATAATACTGTCAATTGGGATAAAACGATGACACATGATTGGCAAAATGGTGCAGAAGGACAAACCGCACCGGATGCGGATCATGATGGTATTCCTGATACAATTGATAAAGATGCAGGACATGGTTGGGCAAATGAAGAAAATTATACCGAAGATCAAAAATTCTGGGACAGCAGAGCAGATAAGTTTTTAGGTGAACAAACAACAGAAGATTTATATGCTCGAATTGCCAGTGGAGAAATCAAACTTCCGGAAGGTATTGAAACTCCGCAAGAGTTTGCATACAAATTATCTATGGCAATGGAACAAACACCAGGGTTGGTGGCAGAAGATTTAGGTGTAAAATTCCAAACTTCAGCTCAATTTGAAGCTGGTATCAAAGATATGACACCGGAACAATTTGAAAAATTAAGTGGTTTAATGAATGATTTTGATGATCGAGGTCACTATACCGGTGAACGTCCGTTATATCAACCCGAAGTTCAAAGAGATACTCCGGAACCAACCCCAGAAACAACTCCGGAACCTAAAGAACCATTAGAAGAAGTTCATGATGAAGTTGTTCAAGTAGATATGCGTACTCCTCAAGAACAACGTGCATATGATGCAATCTTAAATATTATCAGTAAAGGTGAAGATATGAACAATCCGGAAGTTAGAGCTTCTGTTGAAGGGTTGGCTCAATCTCACTTGCAAGAAATACAAGATGCAATAGCTAGAGGAGATAATTTAGCTTTAGCTGAAAAAATTGCAGCTTTGCATAACCAAGGTGAAAATCAAGAATTGGCAGAAGCAACTCGCAGCGATGAAAATGATAGCCGTAAAATGGCAAATGCTAAAGAAGATGTCTTGGAAGCAAAGGCTAAGCTTGATGCCGCAAAAGAAGCTTTGGCACAAGATCCTGATAATGAAAAATTACAAAAAGAAGTTGCCAAGCTGGAACAAAAGTTTGATAAAGAAAGCTTAGATTTAGAACAAAGAGAAATCAAAGAAGCTCGTTCCGATCTTAAAGATCAAATCAAACAAGATGAAAAAGCTTTTGATAATCGCAACAAAGCACATGAAACCATTGAACAAAACTATGGTATAAGTGAGTTTGATGTAAATAAAAAATTGGCAGAAATGGGAGTCAATGTTAATAATTTACCTGAAGATAAATCAACTTTGTCCCAAGAAGCTCAAGATTTGCTTAATATTCGCGATATGTATCAACAAGCTCATCAAAATGAAGCCGATTTGCAAAACCGCATTCAAGAAAATGAGCAATTGCGCGAAGATTTGAAAACTCTTGAAAAAGAGAGCAAAGCAGAGAAAAAAGCCGTAAAAAGAGGTGAGGGATTAAGTATAGATGCGCAAGAACGTTTAGCAGGTCAAAGCCAAGTTGAAAACAGCGAGCTCTTAAATTCAGTTATAGGAATACAAAATGAGCAAGCTCAAATTCAAGAAATGAATGAAAACAGAGGCAAAAATGCTTATGAGCAAAACATGGCTAATGAAGAGCAAAAAATCATGAAAAATCATGATAAAGAAATAGGTCGCCAAGTGAGTAGCTTGCGCGGTACAGTACATGCTCAACCGACAGCCGCAGTTCAACAGACAACAGTCAACCAACAAGTTATTCAAAATCAAGGTGGTCGACAATAGAAATTAGCAAGAAAATGCCCTGCAGTTTTTCTTGCAGGGCATTTTTTTTGTTACAGTTTTTTGACAATTGCAATATTATTCATGTTTTAGTCAAATTTGACAAAAAATATAGTTGTCTTTATGGAAAAAATGTGGTAAAGTACAGCTAAATTCTAAGAAAACAATGTTTTTTCGGGGGAAAAAATGGCACAAAATTTTAATGAAATGAATAAAGAAGAGCTTGAAGCAGTTTTAAATAGCGATAGTATTGTTGTGATGAATGCTAGCGATTTAAATAATCTGCGCAAGGCCGCAAAAGCAGCTGGTCTCCTTTCTGTGCAATATGACAATATGTTGGGTATTGCTATCAACAATCGCACTTATGAAGAAATCAAAAACAGCGATAAATATTCTGAAGAAGAAAAAGCTTTGGCTTTGGAAACTCGTAATGAATATAATAGAGAACTTCGTGCTCGTACCAAAAACAAACTTTATAATGCTGAAGAAATTATGAGCCGAGCTGTTGAAAACAACGGACAATATCATTTTGATGAGTTGACCAAAGGGGAGATGGATTTCTTGCTTGCAAACGGCATCGTTCGTATGAGTGAATTGAAAATTGGCAAACAATATAATCTTGGTCAACAAAAAGACCGTGATTTCAGCAAAGAAATCAGCAATGATGCGGCACAATTGAGCGATGATGTTAAAAAATCTCAAGAATTTTGGCGTAACTTTAATAATGGTAACAATGGTATCACATACATTGTTCAACCTCTGAAAGATAATAGCTTAAAAGTAGATGCTCAAAAAGAAAACAAAACCGTGTTTACCGGAATTGATCATGGTAATAAAGGTTTTGATGTCGTTAAAAAAGAAAATAATGCAGAAGCTTATGCTGTTTATGATTTGATTATCAAAAAAGCCAAAACATCAAATCCGAAAGCCAAAATTCGTATTAAAGATAATGTAAAAGATCCTGTTTTGCGTAATAAGCTTTTGATTGCTTGCGCTAAAAACAATATGGAACCGATTGGAAACTTGCCGGAAGGTTTTGACTTTGCCGCTTTGAAAGAAATGGTAAAAGACGCTAAAGACATTGCTACAATCAATGCCTTGGCAGAAAATATGTATGAATTAAGCAGCTTTGAAGTTGCCAATGAGCAAGAAAAAGAAGATAAAAATCGCGCAGCAGCTGCCGTTTTAATCAATCAAGGCGGAAATCAACAATCAGCAGGTACAAAAGCTCAAGAAGAGAAAAAAGATAATAAAGCGACAATTCTGCCTTTGGTTGGATTGGGTGGCAATGGCAACCAAAATAAAGGTAATGGAAACGGTAATGTACCTCCAGCTCAGCCCAGAACAGAAGAAAAGAAACCAGTTGTAGCACCCAAACGCCCTTGGTGGAAAAAAGTACGCGATGCAGTTGTTGTTGCTGGTATTGCTCTGATGGGAATGATTGGTGTTCGTAGTTGTCAAAATCAAGAAAAACTTGAAAAGAACATCAAAGATTTGCAAGAACAAGTTGATAAGAAGAGTATGACCGATTGTGATGAGGTTTCTCGTCTTATTAATGAAAAATATAATGACGGATATATGGATGGTTTGGCTCAAGGCTTGAAAGATTGCGAAGAACAAAACAAGCCGCAACCTAAACCGGTTGTCAGGAAAAAGACTCCGGTCAAGAAAACTCCGGTTAAAACTGAGCCTAAACAAGAAGTTATTGTTCCAAAGGTTGTAAAAACAATCAATGTACCGAAGTTTGGTCCTGTTCAAGAAGAACACAAATTGCAACCGATTCCGGAAGCTAATATGTATGATAATTTACCGGATATACCAAAACATGTTGATGAAGATACAAAGGAAAGTGTTCAAAACACCAAAAAAGTAAGATCTGAATGGACACATGGTAAATACTATAGATCATACAAAGAACCTGAAAGATAATTAATAATCTAAAAAAAAAGCTCCTCGTAAGAGGAGCTTTTCTTTTTTTAATCAATATATTTTCTGATATAACGCGTATTTTTACCCACGCGTGATAAAATTTCATAAGAAATTGTACCGGCATCACGTCCCATATCATCAAGGGTATAAAAATCATCGACAAAGTAGGCTAAATCGCCGACTTGCAAATTTTCCACGTTGGTTACATCGCAAATCACATTATCCATAGACATACGTCCGATAATGCGTGCTTCAAAAAGTTTTCCGTCTGAAGATTTGAAGAAAACTTTACCCACGTTGGAAAGTGAGCGTGGCAGACCATCGCCATAGCCAATCGAAACAATGGCAATCTTGCGTGGTGAGTTAGCGCGATAGGTTGCAGAATAGCCGACAAATTCACCGACCGGCAAATCTTCCACTTGCAAAACCGGTGCTTTGATGTAGGCAACATTTTTCATTTGGTTTTCACGATACGGTGCGGTATTGATACCATACATAGCAGCACCCAAACGGACAATATCCTGTTGAAAATCGCGTCCGAGAAATACACCGTCGGAAGCTGAAAGAGAGCCGGGGAGGTTCGGAAAATATTTGTTTTTAAGGCGGATGAAGTTGTCCAATTGATGTTTGTTCATAAAGTGGTCTTTTTCATCACCGCAAGCCAAGTGCGACATAACAACAGAAAATTCTGCTCTATCATCATCACTTAAAGCTTCCAATTCTGTTTCTCTGAAGCCAAGGCGGTTTAAGCCTGTTTCAATATGAATAACTGGTTTAATCCCTTCAATGCGGTTTTGTTTCCAATAAGCAAACATTTGTGGGGTACTGATAACCGGAATGAGTTTGTTTTTTATAAAATGTTCAATGCTATCTTCGCCAATACCTTGCAGAACATAAATATTTGCCTCAGGTACGAAGGGACGAATTCTCTCACCTTCAATACCGTGAGCCACAAAAAAGTTACGACAATTTGCTTTTTCATAAAGCGTTTTGGCAATCACTTTGGCATCAAGTCCGTAAGCGTCATCTTTAACAACGGCAGCGGGGATTGAGTGCTCGGCGAGTTTTTCAAGTTGGTGGAAATTTTCAAGCAAATGCTTGAGATTGATTTCTAAAATTGGTCTTGTCAAAATATGCATAATTCTCTAATATCCTTTCCAGAATGAACCAATTTTTCGATGAGGAAAAATCTCTTTGCAGTTTATCGACACTCATATACATTTGCAAGATTATAAGCAAAAATGTGCAACGGATATTATTGCGGATATGCCAAAGTTTGGTGTACAAAAATTGCTTTGTGTTTCAGCAACGGAAGAAGATTGGAAAAATGTAGCAATTTTAGCTCAAACCAACCCGCAAAAAGTTGTTCCGGCTTTTGGCTTGCATCCATGGTATTTGGAAAAAAGAAGCAAAAATTGGCTATCAACGTTGGAAGATATGTTGCAACAATTCCCAAATGCTTTGGTCGGCGAGTGTGGTTTGGATAAGTTAAAAAATCCTGAACCAGAGCCGCAAAGAGAGGTTTTTATAAAACATATGGAGTTGGCAAAAAAATTCCGCCGCCCGCTGTTGATGCACGCCGTCAAAAGTTTTGTCTGGTTAGATGAATTGTGGAACAAAATGCCGCAAAAGTTTGTTTTACATTCTTTCGGAGGTTCAGCTGAGCAAGCAAAAGTCGCCCTGAAATACGGCGCTTATTTTTCCTTTTCAGGAGGGGTGTTAAAAAGCAAAAAAATTTTAAGCGCATTAGAACTCATTCCTGAAGATAAGATTTTGTTAGAAACCGATGGTCCTTATCAATCTCTTGTCAAAGGAGAGGAAAGTGGTATAGAAGAGTTGCCACAACTTTTGAAATTAATTGCGGAAGTAAAAAAAGAAGATATAGAAAAATTGGGCAAACAAATTTATCAAAATTCGT
Source organism: uncultured Pseudomonadota bacterium (assembly GCA_949295025.1). Classification (GTDB taxonomy): domain Bacteria; phylum Pseudomonadota; class Alphaproteobacteria; order RF32; family CAG-239; genus CAJLXD01. Next base: position 7,993 of record CASFJK010000013.1, on the reverse strand, counting down.
TGGAGTTTATCAAACCATGGTAAAAGAGCAGTTTTTACGCACCTCATTGTTGTTGGGAGAAGAGGGAATAACACGCTTGCAACAAGCAACGGTAATGGTTGTGGGTGTTGGTGCCGTCGGTGGTTATGTAGTTGAGGCTTTGGCGCGTTCCGGTGTTGGGCACTTGATTTTGGTAGACTTTGATGTTTTTGATGAAAGCAATATTAACCGTCAAATTTTGGCTCTGCATAGCACGGTTGGGCGTAAAAAGGTAGAAGTCGGCAAAGAGAGAGTTTTAGATATTAATCCCGATTGTGTGGTTGAAACCAAAGAGCTGTTTGTAAATGCCGAAACCTTGCCTGAACTGCTGCAACATAAAGTCGATTTCGTGGTCGATGCCATCGATGCCTTAAATCCTAAATGTTGTTTGATGGAAGCCTTGTGGCAGCAAAAAATTCCGTTTATTTCTTCGATGGGAGCCGCTTTGAAAACAGACACATCTTGCATCAAGTTCGGACATTTGAGCCAAACCAAAAATTGTAGCTTATCAAAATTTATCAGAAAGCGCTTAAAGAGAAGAGGTGTAACAATAAGCGAAATTGATTGCGTCTATTCCGATGAGCAAATAGATTTACCTGAAAATGCCATGATAGAAACCGATGAAATAGCAGAGAATACACCTCAAAACGGTAGAAAAAGACATACATTGGGCTCGCTACCAACCATAACTGCTATTTTTGGTTTGACTATTGCTAATCAGGTGATTAAAAAGATTACAAAATTATAGAAAATAATAGCTAAAAACTTTGTTTATTTACTTGAAATTGGTATGTAAATAGACTAATTTCAAATAAAATTTGCGCAAATGTTTTATGATTGGGACGATAACAAAATGAAAATGATAAAACCCATCGTTAATATTTTGAAAATAATAGATAATTATGACACTTTTATCGTAGGTTTTTCAGGAGTGTTGTCTGATGGTTCTGCCATAAAATCAGAAGCCATCAATGCCTTGGTCAATCTAAAAAAATCAGGCAAGCATATCGTCTTATTAAGTAACTCTCCTTTACGTGTCGCTGGAATAGCAAAGATTTTGCATGAAAACAGAGTGCCTCTGAGTATATTTGATTCTATCATCACTGCAGGAGAAATATTGCATTATCAATTAAAATCCAAACAAGGAAACTATGGAGCTCTTGGTGCTCGTTATTTTCAATTGGGTTGCCAAAATGATGATGGGGTTTTTGATAAATTAGATTATGAACGTGTAGATGATATCAGTAAGGCTGATTTTATTTACATGAGCTCTGTGGCTTCTCAAGAAGATACGACAGATACTTATCGTGCAGATTTGGAACATGCCGCTAGCTTAGGTATTCCGTTTGTTTGTGCCGGTAACGATACTTCAACTTACAAAGATGGAAAAGTTTGTGTGGCTCCAGGTGCAATTGCCGAGCAATATGCTGTATTGGGCGGAAATATTATAACGGTCGGAAAGCCGGATGCCAAAATTATGGAATATGCTATAGAAGATATGGCAATAACTGATAAAAACAAAGTTTTGATGATTGGCGATAATATGACCACAGATATTAAAGGTGCCAATTTAATAGGAATTCATGCGGTTTTAATCAGCAAAGGCGTACATGTTAACTTCTTAGGGGAAGGGTATATTCCGGATGTTGCCAAAACCAGAGAATTATCTAATAGTTTTGATACATTTCCCGATTATGTTATTTCAAATTTGCGTTGGTAATATATGAAATTAGAAAAAAAATATTTATATCTAACCACAATCGTTGCGACAATCTTGCTTCTTTTTATCGGAATGGCAGTTTATCAAATGCAACACGAACGCTATGCTCCGGTTTATCTCAATATGCAGGCTTTACAAAAAACGCAAATATCGAGTGAAGAATTAAGAGCCTTTTTAAAAACTTGGATAAAATATTGCGAAGATGAAGGTCATTGTCCGGAAATTCCTCAATTATCATATGATACGACAGATGGCAAAAGCCAACTAGATTCGGCTTTGTCAACATGGTTAAGCAACAGAGGTTGGGATGTTAACAGATTTATTTATATCGATAATCGGTTGCGTATTATCATGTCTACCATTATGCGAGATAAAGAAATCTTAAAAAAACAGCAATTAATGAAAGATGGGGCCAGAAATTCTGGTAATCCAGCAGTTTCAGAAACACTACGCCGCGAAGCTCAAGCACAACAAAAAAATTTAAATATAGAAAAAATTAGTGTTGAGGAGCGCCACATGGTAGAGCCTCAATTGGAGGCATTAAGAACCTTGCTGAAAGAACCTAAAATTTAAGCTTCAAGTTCTTCTTTAAGGGCTTGAATTTCAAGCCATTGGTTCTCAGCATTTTCAATATCAGTTTTTAGCTTTAACAAATCAGCGCTCAACTTTTCAAATTCTGCACGATTATTTGTATACAAATCTGCATTACTAAGTTTTTGTTCAATATCTGCAATTTGTTTTTCCATTTCTTCAACTCGTTTGGGCAGAACTTCCAATAAACGTTGTTGATTATAGCTGAGTTTGACTGTTTTTTTATTGCGTGTTTCAGCAGAAATTGTTCTGGGTTGAGATTTTTTATTTTCTTTAATGTCTGTTTTATCTTGAGAATGCATTTTTTCTAAAATCTCAGAATAACTGCCGGCATTTTCAAAAATAGTTCCGTCACCTTTCATATAAATAACAGAAGTAACAACACGGTCCAAAAAGTCGCGATCGTGGCTCACAATAAGCATTGTTCCTTCATAGTCACTTAAAACTTCTTGCAATAAATCAAGTGTGTCCATATCCAAGTCGTTGGTAGGTTCATCCAAGACCAAAAAATTGGAAGGTTGAGCCAAGGCAACCGCCAACATCAATCGGTTTTTTTCACCGCCGGAAAGAGCAGAAACCGGACAATGCGCTTGATCAGGACGGAACAAAAAGTCTTTCAGATAGGCTATAACATGACGATATTGACCGCGCACTAAAATATGGTCTCCTTTGTCGCAAAGGGTTTGCCATAGAGTTTTTTTAGGGTCAAGTGTCAAACGATTTTGATCAAAATATGCTTCTTCTAAATTTTTTCCGATTCTAACAAAGCCGGAATCAGGTTCCAAGCGTTTTGTCAGAAGCTTGATTAGTGTTGTTTTTCCGGCACCGTTTGGACCGGCAATGCCGATTTTATTTCCTTTAATTATTCGAGTTGAAAAATCCTTAACAATGATGCGCTCACCAAAGGCTTTACAAATATTTTTAGCTTCAATGACCAATTTAGAACGATAATCACCTTCTTCAACATTCAGATTAATATTCCCAATCTGTTTGATTTGTTCTTTTCTTTCTTGGCGCAGTTGTTGCAAACGGCGCAAACGACCTTGATTTCGACGTCGGCGGGCAGTAACCCCTTTATGAAGCCACTCGGTTTCTTCTTCTAATTTTTTGTTTAGATTTTTCTGTTCTATAATCTCTTGTTCAATAACTTGGTCTTGCCATTCTTCAAAAAACTTAAAACCTTTGTTATTGCGGCGCATAATTCCGCGATCAAGCCAAAAGGTTGTTTGCGAAATGTTGTTCAAAAACATTCTGTCGTGGGAAATAACAACCACGGCACCGGCAAAATTTTTTATAATATTTTCCAAAGTTTCAATTGTGGCAATATCAAGATGGTTTGTCGGTTCGTCCAATAGCAGAATGTCTGGATCATTAATTAATGTTTTAGCCAATGCTGCTTTGCGTCTTTCTCCTCCGGAAGCTTGTTTTGGGTCGGCATTGCCAACAATATTAAATTGTTGAATAAGCATATCTGCCTTATATTCTTGCCCTTTTCCCATATCGGGTAATCCGGAAAGAATCATTTCGCGTAAGGTTTTATATGGAGAGAAGTCAGGTTCTTGTGGCATATAAGCAATCTTGATGCCTGGTTGAATAAAAATTTCACCGTTATCAGGTTCAAGCACACCTGAAATCACTTTTAAAAGTGTAGATTTTCCGGACCCGTTTCTGCCAACCAAAGATATTTTATCACCTTTATTAATATAAAGGTCAACATTAGTGAATAAATGATTAGAGCCGAAACTAAGCTCGGCTCCTTTAATTGCATAAATAGGCGGTTCCGAATACATTATAAATCTTCTTCTACGATTCGCATTCCTTCAATCTGCCATTCCACACCACGAGCAGCCCAAAGGAAAAAGTCATCAATTTTATCAACACTGATTCCTGCTTTGGTACCAATTCCGTAAATTATATCCACTTCTGTATCAAGCAGTTCATGACCAGCAATGGTCAGCATAATCATGTTGAGAAGGATATAGCGCCTAACAGCAATATTGTCAATTTTATTTAGAGCCAAAATAATGTCAGATATTTTATCCGTTGTTTTAGTTTTAACTTTGCGTCCATCCAAGCCGCATCTAAATGCTTGCAACTTCAAATAATCAGTTTTTTCAACTGTGTTTTTTTTATCAAGAGAAAGCATAAATGTAAGGGCTTTCATATACACATTTTTTTCATTTTCATCAAAATTTTTGGGTTGAATAGACATATAAAACTCACGCATAAATATCGGTTAATAAAATCCTTTAATAAAAATAAAGGTTTGCAAAAAGAAATAAAATAATTATATACTGTTCACAGTTTTGTTAAAAAAAAGTAAAATGGAGTAGAAAAATGCCTTTGAAAATTGAGTTAAAACCCCATGAAAGCATCATTATCGGAGAATCTCTTATCACCAATGACGGAGAGCGTACCCGTTTTTATATTGAAGGCAATGTTCCAATTTTGAGAGAAAAATTCATCTTAAGAGAAGCAGAAGCAAACACCCCTTGCAAAAGAATATATTTTATTGTTCAGCAAATGTATTTATCTCGCAATCCGGAAAAATTGCATGCCATGTATTTACAATATGTAAGAGATTTGCAAAATGCCGCTCCGAGTTTGATTCCATATGTTTCACCGGTCAATGAGTGCATCATCAATGCCGATTATTACGGCGCAATAAAAGCTGCTGATAAATTGATTAAAAAAGAGGATGAACTGTTTGGAGAAACCTTGAAGGGAAACCTCTAATTCTGTGGATAAAAAGATAATAAGTCTTACAATTTTAGAAAAAAGTTAATAGTTTGTTAATGAAAACTATCAGGTTCTGGTAGAAAATTTATATCCACAGTATGGGAAGAGAAAGAAAATGGCAGATATTTCATTAACAGCAAGTATGCGTTCAAACTTATTATCTTTGCAGAATACCCAAAGTTTAATGGATGCAACGCAAGAAAGATTATCAACCGGTAAAAAGGTCAATTCAGCAATTGATAATCCGTCTTCATATTATACAGCACAGTCATTAAATAACCGAGCTGACGATTTGAATGCCTTGCTTGATAGCATGGGACAAGGTATACAAACTTTACAAGCAACAAACGAAGCAATTGAGTCAATCACTTCTTTTGCTGAGCAAGCAAAAGCAATTGCTAACTCAGCACGTGACGTCCCAAGCAACTTTGACAAATATGCCATTTCATCACAAGAGATAAATGCCGGAGTAGATGGAACATTTATGGTTGATGCCAGAGACGATTTAAGCCAATTTGATATTGAAATTGGTGGCTCAGATACTGGAAAGGAATTTACAGTTTATTTTGAAGATGGAACAGCTCACCCTATTACCGTTACGGGAAATGACGCCGCCGGTGCTGCTGATGTTGCCAACAAATTGCAAGGTTTGGGTCTCAATGCCAAAGTAGAAGGAAGTAAAGTTCACGTTTCAACAACTGATGGCTCTATGGTTTCCTGGATTAATGATGATGGCAACGGTTTGGCAAAATCAGCTTCTGCAGCCAAAAGTGTGACATTAACCAGCGGAGGCAATGGCGCAAACTCAGCTTCAATTGCACAAGCAATAAATGATGCCGCATCCGGATTAGGTGTGACTGCAGAAGCCGATGGTAAAAAGTTATCCATTATGGCAACAAATAAAGAATTTCGTGTCTTTGCCGATACCACCAACGATGATGTATTTGAAAAATTAGGCATGTTGGGAGACAAAGGTGCCGGAAATGCTAAAGAAGTTAGTCCGGAACGTAGCAGCTATGCTAAGCAATTTAATGAAATCTTGTCTCAGATAGATGATTTGGCAAACGATGCCGGTTATAAAGGTGTAAACTTATTACAAGAAAATAAGTTGACCGTTATTTTTAATGAAGATCGTTCTTCAAAAATAGAAATTACGGGTGTTGATGCAAGCTCAAAAGGTTTGGGCATTGCGCAAGCCCAAAACGATTGGCAAAAAGATGCCAATATTGACGTTTCTATTACTCATATTGAAAATGCAATACAGGAGTTACGTACCATGGCTTCAGATTTTGGTAACCACTATTCAATTGTTCAAACCAGAGAAGACTTTACGGATAACTTAATTAATGTATTAACTGAAGGTGCCGATAAGTTGACTTTGGCTGATATGAACGAAGAATCAGCAAACATGTTGGCATTGCAAACCAGACAACAATTGGCTATTAACTCATTGAGTTTGGCTTCGCAAGCTTCACAAGCTGTATTAAAATTGTTCTAATATATAATTTATGTTTTCTTTCTCAAATGAAAAGGCAAAATCTGTCTAAGGTTTTGCCTTTTCATAATTTATTTGCCAAAAGCCTATTTTTGTGATATTATATCAGCTGTAATGTTAGTAAAACATTCACAATTTAGTGTGTTCCATAGTATTGGAGAAAGGAAATGGCAGATATATCATTAACCGCCAGTATGCGTACCAACTTGTTGGCGTTACAGCAGACGCAAAGCACCGCTCAATCATTAAATAACCGCGCCAATGACTTAAGTGCATTGCTTGATAGTATGGGTCAAGGTATCCAAACCATTCAAGCAGCCAACGAAGGTATAGAGACAATTACCTCTTTTGCCGAACAAGCAAAAGCAATTGCCAATTCTGCACGTGATGTTCCGAGTAACTTTGATAAATATGCTATTACATCAGGACAAATTACAACCGGCGTAACAGCAGATTTCATGGTGGATGCTCGTGAAGATTTAAGCACATTCACATTAGAAATAGGTTCAGCAGATAATGGTAAAAAATTTACCGTTTATCTGGAAGACGGAACTGAAAAAGAAATTGTTGTTCAAGGAAACGATAACGCAGGTGCCGCCAGTGTGGCAAGTCAGTTGCAAGGTCTTGGCTTAAGCGCAAAAGTTGAAGCGTCAAAGGTTATTGTAACAACAACTGATAGCTCAATGGTATCATGGTTGAATGCAGATGGTGGACAAGGTTTAGCTAAAGCAGATTCTGCCGCTAAAAAAGTCTCTTTAGCAGCAGGTTCAACCGGTGCAAACTCAGCGTCAATAGCACAAGCTATTAATGATGCCGCTTCCAGCTTAGGCGTTAGTGCTGAAGCTAATGGCAAAGAATTTTCTATCATGGCTACAGGCAAAGAGTTTCGAGTCTTTGCTGACAGCAAAAATAAATCTCAAGTTGAATCTATGGGAATTATTGGTGATAGAGATGCCGGAAACGCTAAAGAAATAAGCACAGAGCGTTCCAGCTATGCCAAACAATTTAATGAAATCTTGAAACAAATAGACTCTTTGGCAAATGATGCCGGTTATAAAGGTGTCAACTTGTTGCAAGGCAACAAATTAACCGTAGTCTTCAACGAAGATCGTTCTTCAAAAATAGAAATTACGGGCGTTGACGCAAGCTCAAAAGGTTTGGGCATCGCGCAAGCCCAAAACGATTGGCAGAGAGATGAAAATATTGATGTTGCCATCTCTCATATTGAAGATGCAATTACTGAACTTCGAACCATGGCTTCAGACTTTGGTAACAACTACTCCATTGTTCAAAGCCGTGAAGACTTTACGGATAATTTGATTAACGTATTAACCGAAGGTGCCGATAAGTTGACTTTGGCCGATATGAACGAAGAGTCAGCAAACATGTTGGCATTGCAAACCAGACAGCAATTGGCTATTAACTCATTG
>CASFJK010000012.1 GCA_949295025.1 uncultured Pseudomonadota bacterium | reverse complement strand
CCGTCAGACCGTCATGCGCCCTTAAGGCGTTTGCTGGCACCATTAGGGTTACACCCGCTTATGAAGAACCACCGGCTAAGCCGGTGGGTTACTTTTTTAGCATTTTTTATCTGGTGAGATAAACTCTTTGCAATATATCGGTTTCAGATTCTTCTTTGCCGTCACGATATACTATTTTTTTTATCACCAGCGTCATTTTCCCTTTCTCGATAGTTAAATCAAAAGTCAAATATTCCACTGCCGTTTTGTCATAAACAGGGTAATAATTAACTGAAAGTATCTGATTTACTTCTTGATATAGACCGGGAGCACAAGAAATATACTGGGCAGGGCGTGTTCCACTGGCGCTTTCTCCAATGCTATATTCTTCGTCAACATCCCAAGCCCGAGCCGAAAAAACAGTAACTTCGGGGAGAACCTGCATTTCTTTTTGCATAATGCTTCCGTCATATTCTACCGTTTCTTGCGCATCAACCATATCGGTAAACTTCATGAGCAACAATTCATTCCCAGTCCATTTAAAAACATATTCATTATCAATCCATAATGGATCGTAAGGACGAGCAGAAACTGATGTAGAAAACAACACTAAAAAGGTACACACAAAAAATAACACAATTTTTTTCATATTTGAAAAATTTAAAAACAAAAGACCAGACAATCTTTTGCTTGGATAAATAAAAAAAGTTCCATTAATCTGAATTAATCACTTTTCTAAATAACAGAAATATGAAAACTGCCTGACAAAATAATAGAACCAAATAACTAAAATAAGGCTCTATTTATATTACTTTTTTTATCTCTGTCAACAGACAAATATCAATAACGACAGCGTGAATTATTCTTTTTCAATCAAAGTATAATTTAATTTACTTTGAATTTTTCTCATGTCTTTATCAAGCATAATCAACTTGTTGTCTTGATATATAAAGTTCATAGTTTCTTCTTGGTTATTGAAAGGAACAAATTGTAGAATGGTTGCGTTTTTATCTTCGGCGCTGCCTTTTAAGGTAAATTGTCTGCCGCCAAATTCAAAAGCAACATCTTTGCCTTGTTCTGCTTCCAAATATGTCAATTTTGCTTTGAAAATACCATCACCGCTGTTTTTGTAGTTGTATAAGGTGATATTGTAAACAATTCCTGGATTTGAGGCTGCAGGCAAAGTGCCTTCAAATACGCGTGTTTGCAATTCACCGCAACCCTCAAATTTTTGCACTAAATTAGGCAAATCATTCATATTTTGAATATTGGGATTTTTATCTACGCGATAATAGTCCACCTGATACTGTCCGAATTTTCCCAATTTCATACGATAAGGCGTGATTTCTAAAATATCCAGAGTGTCGGAAAAATCGATTGTTTGACCGTTTCCGATACTTATTCCATGCAAAATAAGTTGCTTATCTTTTTGTTCCCAACTTTTATATTTTAATGTTTCCATGCCGATAGAAGAGGCGGTACCGTCCTCATTCAGATTGATTCCTTGTACAATCTGTTTATTAACCGGCATAATTTCTACCCAATGCCCAACAAGCAAATTTTCTTGCTTGTTCATATTGCAAGCGGCAATCCAAAACATCAAAAAAAGCAGAGAATAAATTTTTTTCATGAAATCACTCCTTTAACAATGTCAATATTGTTTGTTTTTGTATCACACTTGTCAAGGGATAAATAGATGAGTGATATATATTTTTTTGTCTAAATTTTGTGTTGCGTAATTGTGTGATATATGATATATTTCCTTTATCAAAATATAATTATGTTAAATTAAAAAAAGAAAAATATGAAAAAATTAAGAATTTCAGAATCGCAGTTGGAAATTAGAGTAGCTCAAATGCCTATATGTTCAGAATTCAAAGCTATAAAGCTTAACTATGAACAAGCAATGGCTTTCGACCATCAAATTACAAATTTTGATGAGCTTGTCGCTCGCTATGGCATGGCGAGTCAGTTAAAAATTAATGAACATTATGAGGGATATATTGCAGTCCCTTATCCCTGGGGAAGAGTTGATATTGTTCACCTTATTGGAGCTGTGCAGAGAATTAACTCAAATGAGGCAAAATACTATCTTGATGCAGACAAAGCCAAGCTCGTTCGCGAAGGCAAGTGTTGGCAGGTTAGGTATAAGACTTCAGATGGAGATTGCCCAGGAAGGTTCAATTATGTATGGACCTTTAAGGGTTGCCATTTCTCAAGTACAATTTCTGACTTGCAAAGGAAGAAGTATCTACCTTCGGATATGGATGCCGATGCAACAGATAAACTTCTGAAAGACAAGTTGGTTTCTGCATTGTGTGGAAACAAAATTGTTAAGGTAAGTGATGAAGAGGATTTTATCCTCAAAGTTTATCTCGGAGAATACTCTTACTATAAGAGCTTCTTTACAGAGATAAAATAAAAATTGTTTCACACAAAAAAACAGCATCTCAAAAAGGTGCTGTTTTTTTGTTATATTCGTTTAGAAAATAATCTACTATGAAGCAAATTGGTGTGAAAACTAGTATATTTTAATTATCAGTAAAACTACTTAATAATTTTTGAACGAGTGAGACATTAGTTTCATGCTGAGTTAAATAGTCATTAAAATCAGATGTTTTAAAGAAAGATGAAGCCATATATAACCTCATAATATCAAGTTTTTGGGTATTTAAATCAATATTAGTCAGTTTAGTGAAGTCCTCGACTTCTTTATAAATCAAATCAAATCAAATAGTTCTAATATCTCTTCTTGAGATAAGTTAATCATTTTGTAAAGCATATCCATAACTAGGTACAGAAACAAAAAACGCGACTTTATAAGTCGCTGTTTTTGAATGATTTTTTGAAATGGTGCGAGATACTGTGCAATTATCAGACTAATTTTTATGATGATTTGAATAAATTAAGTTATAAGGTTGAAATGCTGGAACAATTCAACTAAATGCTTATCATAAAATACCCATTATATTAAACACATAAATCTAATGGTAAATCAGAAATATCCTTTAGACGTTTCCCTTTTATTAGTACATTTAACATATCCATTGCATCTTCAGCTCCAGATGAACGTACAGCATCAATTAATTCATAAAGAGCAAAATGATATACGCAATCAATATCACCTGTTCCCAAAGCAAGAGATGACAATCTAGAAGGAAGAGGCTCTCCAGTTACAACAACAATATGAGGAAGATGTCCTTTCCTATTTCTGATTAAATTTAAAGCTTCTGTTCGGCTATTTTGAGCCCTGTCAGTTCTAATAGTCCATTTTGCCGATATAGAAGCATGAAGAATAGGTTTTCCACCATTTTGTTTTCTTAAATCAGCAGCTTGCATTAAATTATCTGAGATAATTATTTGAGAAGCATTTATTTCATCATCGCTATAAAGCTCTCTATAGATTATTACGTCAGGAGAAACCATATAATCATTACCCAAGGAAGCAGCTAATTGAGAATTTGTTTTTGTTAATTCGTTTAGATAATTTAAATGCTCATATTGTGCAAAATCATAGGTCTTTAATTTGTTATTATTTCCTAATTTGATTACATGCCACTTACCAGGTCTTAGATGTTGTAAATAAGGAAATGTATTTTGAATAAATTGCATATTACATTCTTCAAACTTCTTACCACAAGTTTGTCCCAAAGCTTTTTCCTGAGTTGAAGCTATCAGCCTGTCTGTAATACCTTTTGCTATAGAAATTGATATTTTACTACTACGGTCAGCATTAGAAGGAATACCTTCTTTATCAATAGTTAAAATACTCTCAAGTAAATCTCTATGATACTTTTTTCTCGCTTGAGCAATCAAAAAATCCATTTTCCAAACACTCCTTAATTTTCAATCCCACAGCCTTTGCTACCGGAGGTGGAAAGGCATTCCCAATCATTCGGCAGGCGATAGTTTTTTTACTTCCAAAATCCCAAACATCAGGGAAACCTTGTATTCTGGCTAACATTCTAGGCGTAAGCTTTGGCATCCCTTTAAAATCACTAGAAGGAGCATCATTTGCTATCCCTGTACCATCAATTCCCAACTCCGCCCAAGCTTTTTTAGCTCTTGTTGGTCCCAAATCAGGACCCCCATGTCTTTTAGAACCGCCAACTATTGTTGGAGCTATTGCATTTTCCAACCTATCCAAAATATTTTTATCTAGCCATCCATTTTGAGATAATAAATCTTGTATTGCAGCTTTTAAATATACTTTTTTTTGTTGAGGACTAGGATAGGAAAAAGATACCTTACAATCATTTCTCATTGCTATTATAATAACTCTTGGACGCAATTGAGGAACTCCATAATCAGAAGATTGAAGTAATTTAACATGTACTGTATAACCTAACTGTTCGATTTTTTTGAATAATTGCTTTCTATATTCATCAAAAACAGTATCAAGAAAACCTCTAACATTTTCTAACATTACAGCTTTAGGTCTTATTTCACTAATTAATCGTATTGCTTCTGGAAATAAGTCTCTTTCATCATTTGCCCCTAATTGTTTGCCAGCTTTAGAAAATGGAGGACATGGAACACCTCCAGCAAGTAAATCTATATTTTGAAAATTTGTGGCGTTAAAATCTCTTAAATCTTTACATATTACAGGCCAAGTTGGACGATTATTTTGCAAAATTTTACAGTAATCTTTTTCTATTTCAACTAATGCAACATGCCTGAAGCCAGCCATTTCTAATCCTAGGGCCTGCCCTCCAGCTCCAGTACAAATTTCGATACAATTAAACATTTATGCTTCCTATTAACATATCACATTTTGTATTTCATTTTTTTTATAATTTCAAGAAATATTGTCATTTTTCACCATAGAACGAGAGGATACAAAATTAATAAACTATTTTTTGTGGCAAAAATATTATAAGGTTTTCCTTATAATAAAATATACAGCATAATATACATTGTTAACAGCGAAAGAAGATAAAATGTTTGTATTTATTGGCTTTTGCGTAAAAAGTCCGATAAGTTGTTGAAATTTGCTCTTTTAAGAACCTTCGCAATCGGACTTTATGAAAGGCTTGGAATGCATACAAAAAAAGCACCTCAAAGGGTGCATTCTAAAAAATGGTGCCGCTGGCAAGAATCGCGCTGGCAAGAATCGGACTTGCGACCCCGTCATTACCAATGACGTGCTCTACCACTGAGCTACAGCGGCGACAACGAGAGAAACATACAAACAATTATCATAAAAATCAAGTATAATTTTTGCCTTTGGATAAAATTTTTTTGTTTTAACAAAAAAAGCCCTCGTTTGAGGGCTTTGCGTTAGAAAAATATCTAAATTTAACGACCAAAGACAGCATCTTTAAGGCGTTTTAATGTTGCTTTGGCAACAGGGCGTGCTTTTTCGGCACCTTCCAACAACATTTCTTCCACTTCGTTGAAGTGTGTCATATAGTAATTATATTTTTCTCTCGCTTCTTTGATTTCATTGACAACCGCATCAAGCAACATATTTTTGATGTGACCATAGCCGAGTTTACCTTGGCGCAAACCATCCCCCATTTCTTGAAGTTGCTCCGGTGTGGCAATTGATTTATAAATTTCATAAACCAAAATTTCATCCGGATTCTTAGGTTCTTCCATCGGGCGGGAGTCGGTCTTAATAGAGAAAATGGCTTTTTTGATTGCCTTATCATCTTCAAACAAAGGAATGACGTTGCCATAAGATTTGCTCATCTTGCGACCATCAATACCGGCAACCACGGCCACATTTTCATCAAAACGATAAGTCGGCAATTTCAAAAGCTCTTTACCATAATGAGCATTGATTGCTCCGGCAATATCGCGTGCGATTTCCACATGTTGAACTTGGTCTTTACCAACCGGCACAATATCGGAATCATAGGCCAGAATATCGGCAGCCATCAGAGTAGGGTAGGTATAAAGTCCCATGTTAATACCGTCATCATCAGGTTTGCCTGCTTCGCGGTTTTTATCAACAGCGGCTTTGTAAGCGTGCGCCTTATTCATAAAACCTTTGGGCGTGTAGGCATACAAAATGGTTGTGATTTCCGGAATTTCGGGAATGTCAGATTGACGATAGAAATAAGATTTTTTCGGATCCAAGCCACAAGCCAAATAAATGCAAGCAATTTCTTTGGTCATCTCGTTCAAAACGGCAGGATTCTTCTCAGCATTAATGGCGTGATAATCGGCAATAAACATATAATGTTTACCGCCTTGAGCCAAGGCTTGTTTACCGAGTTCAATTGCCGGTTTAATGGCGCCAAGATAGTTGCCGAGATGCGGCTTTCCGGTCGGTTTAACACCGGTTAAAACAGTTTTGTTTTCAAACATAAAATTCTCCGTATGTATCATCTTTGCAAATTGGCATTAAAATAGCTTAAAGTGCAAATAAAATCAAGAGATAAGGAAAATAAAAGAAATTTTTTATTTAAGGTTGCCTAAACTTTGAATTTGTTGTATAATTCCGTTTGATAAAATGAATTACTAATTTAAAATTATTATATATGGAAGATTTAAGGCAAATCATTAATTGCGACAAAATGTATTGGCAAAATAATTGCCTATACTGTGTCTCAATGAATAAGAAAGTGAGCTTTTTGTATGCAAAAGGCATATGTCCTTGTTCAAAGGCTTTTGGCCATAACGGACTAACAGCTCAAGATCCAGATGAAGATGGTTTCCTCGATGAAACAAAAGCTTATGATTACGAAAAGTATCATGCGGCTGAGGAACGACGTTATCACGCAGAATCTTTACGCAAAGAACGAGAAGAGATGGAACAACTTCGGAAAGAACAAGAACGCGAACAGCGAGAGCTTGAAGAATGGCAAAAAGCTCAAGAAGCCGCAGAAAAAGCCGAGGCTGAACGTCAACAACGTGAAGAGGAACAGCGCGAGGAAGAAGAACGTCAACGCGAGGAAGAAGAACGTCAACGCGAAGAAGAACGTCAACGCGAAGAAGAACGTCAACGCGAAGAAGAACGTCAACGCGAAGAAGAACGTCAACGCGAGGAAGAAGAACGTCAACGCGAGGAAGAACGTCAGCGCGAGGAAGAAGATCGTCAAAAAGAAGAACAAGACAATGAGTATCACAGCTTGTTCGACGATAACAAAGAAGATGATAATCACAGTTTGTTTGATGACAACAAAGAAGATGATAATCACAGCTTGTTCGACGATAACAAAGAAGATGATAATCACAGCTTGTTTGATGACAACAAAGAAGATGATAATCAAAGTTTGTTTGACGATAACAAAGATGATGATAATCACAGTTTGTTTGATGACAACAAAGAAGATGATGAAGAAAATAAAGATGATTCTTATAGTTTGTTTGATAACAACGATGGTGAAAATCAAAATGATTCTTGGGACAGCAATGATGATTACAACAACGGTTGGGATAATGATTACGACAACAACAACGATGATGGTTATGACAGCAGTTGGGGTGGTGATGATGATCCTGATGACGATTAAACACAAAAACCTTTGCCTCGTAAATGCGGGCAAAGGTTTTTCTGTTTTTTAAATGCAAATTTCTGTTGTTTTTATTTCAAAAATTGTTATTCTGTGCCTGTTTGAGTGAAATAACAAAAAATAAATAGGACAGAAAAAATGTTAGATATAAAATACATTGCCGAAAATCCGGAACTGATTAAAGAAGGATTGGCTAAAAAAGGATACACAAAAGAAGATATAGATATTGATGCATTGATTGCGCTTTACAAAGATATAAACAAATTAAAAACCTCATCCCAAGCTCTGTCCGAAGAAAAAAACAAACTCAGTAACTCAATCAAATCTGCTTCTGCTGATGAGCGTCCGGCTATCATTGCTAAAAGTAAGCAGATTGGTGAAGAATTAAAAGTTGAACAAGAAAAATTGGCCGCCGAACAAGAAAAATTTGACAATGTTATGTGGCGTATGCCTAATATGCCTAGCCCGGAAAGTCCTGTCGGCAAAGATGATTCTGAAAACGTTGTCCGCCGTAAAGTTGGCGAGTTGCCTAAGTTTGACTTTACACCGCGTGACCATATTGAATTGATGGAAATGAACGATTGGTCAGAAATGGAACGTATTGCCAAAGTTTCTGGTTCTCGTACCTATGCCATCAAGAATGATTTGGCAAAATTGGAATTGGCTATGCATATGATGGTTTTAGATAAATTGCGTGCCAACGGCTTTACTGTTATTACCGTTCCGTCAATTTCAAAAGAGAAGCCGTTGTATGGTCAAGGTTATTTGCCATTTTCTCGTGATGAAGTTTATTATATGCCTGCAGATGATATCTATTTGTCTGGTACGGCTGAATTGATTTTGAACTCTTTGCGTGCAGATGAAATTTTGCAAGAAAATGAGTTGCCGATTCTCTATGCTGGATTTTCTCCTTGCTTCCGTCGTGAAGCCGGAGCTGCCGGAAAAGATACCAGAGGCTTGGTTCGTGTTCACCAATTTATGAAAACCGAACAATTTGTCATTTGCAAAAATGATGTTGCTGAAAGTGAAAAATGGCACAAGAAATTGTTGCAAATTTCTGAAGAAGTTTTGCAAGATTTGGAATTGCCTTATCAAGTTTTGGAAGTTTGCACCGGTGATATGGGTGCCCCAAAATATCGTCAATATGATTTGGAAGCTTGGGTCCCGTCTCAAAATTGCTATCGTGAAACCCACTCTTGCTCCAACATTACCGAATGGCAAGCTCGCCGCACCAACTTGCGTTATCGCGACAATGCTGATGGCAAAGTTAAGTTCGTTCACACTTTGAACAACACCGGAATTGCTACTCCTCGTGCTTTGGTTCCGTTTATTGAAAATCACCAAAATGCCGATGGTACCGTTAATATTCCGGAAAAATTGCGCCCATACATGGGTGGCGTTGCCAAAATTGGTAAAAACGCATAATTGTTATTCTATGGCTGAAAGCGTCCGAAAGGGCGCTTTTTTGCTATCATGAGAGAAAAGAAAATGCTTAATTTACAAGAAGTTGAATATATTTTATTTGATTGGGATAATACTTTGGCAGAAAGTCGCACTTGTTTGGTGGCAACTGTCAATGAAATCTTAAAAAAATATAAGTTGGCAGATTGGGAACACCAAAAGGCCAAACGCGACCCCAACTTGTCTTTTCGCGACAATTTTCCCAATGTCTTTGGCCAAGAAAAAGCTCAACAAGCCTACGCCGAATATGCCGAACTTTATAAAAAAAATGTAGGACATATGCTAACCTCATTTCCAAAAGTGAAAGAAACATTAGAGTTTTTGAAAAAGAAAGGTAAAAAAATCATAATTCTGACCAACAAAGACAGAGCCTTATTGGATTTTGAATTACCTTTATTGTTTGATAAATCTTTGTTTGACCGAATTGTCGCCGGACATGAAGCTAAAAAAGACAAACCCTATCCAGAGCAAGCCTGGTTTGCCTTAAAAGGTTGGCTCAAGCCGGAAGAGTTCAGTCCGGATAAGGTCTGGATTATTGGAGACAGCGATATGGACAGTCAATGTGCTTTGTCAGCCAATGCCAAGCCTATCAGAGTGGGCAAAGCCATTTGGGGAGAAAAAGAAGTTTTATCTCCGCTAATAACCTATTTTTCTTCTTTTGAAGACTTATTTAAAACACTGCAAAAGCTCTAAATTAGGGAAAAGTTAAAGAGTCTGAGATATAAAAAGTCTAGCACAAAATTTTAAGGATTCGCTCATGAGCAATGAAGATGAAGAAATAGATGGAAAAAGCAAAATCACTAATATTCTGCTAATTGTGGTATTATTGGTTGCTCTGGGCTGGGTGAATTATTTGTACTTTTCCAAACATATATCCTCAAATCCGGAAAGAATTAATAATTTTATTGCTGTTGACAATAATATTAATAAGTTTCGCATACCGGTTAGTGCCGTCTTTTTTTATCCATATTCACAAAATGGTCGCAAGATTTTGGCCTCCCAAACCAATCCTCGTATTTTGGTTGCACCATATACTGGTTATTTATATTCCAAACAAAATGTGGCAAAGGCTTATAATTGGCTATTGCCGTGGAAAGGAAAAATAAAAAATGTGGTTTTGGTAGCTCAAAACACCAATCCCAACTTAAATGGCATTTTTTTTAATAAGCATGATATCATTGAGGGTGAGAACAAAAAACTGAGAATAAATACCTCATTAAATGAGTTCTTACAGAAGCAAACTTCAGAAAAAGTTTTTTATCGAGATGCCGGCAAAGAACAAGCAATTACATCTCAGATTTCATTAATCAATAATATTTTTGGGGCTCGGATAAACTTTGCAACAATCGTCTATAGTCCCAATAAAAAATTGGCTGTGCAGCAAATGTTATTGCCTTTTGTTAAAGATAAAAACAGTTTACTTATATTTTCAGCAGATATGTCTGGACATTATACAGAACCACAAGGTGAACAATCAGCAGAAAATATAGACCTTGTTGTAGATTTAGCTCGGGAAGCACATCTGTATCCCAAAGTTTTTGATTTGGTTAATTTTGAAGATATGGAAGAGCAAAACTATCGTCTTTTAGAAATAAAAAATGAAAAACCATTAACCACACTAGAGCAAGAGCTTGAAAGTTTAAATAGCTATGCGCATTTGTATGGCGCCGATTTATTAAAAATAGCCAAAGTATCTTTAGATGAAGCTGTTCTTTATCATAAATCTTTCAAACCCGAGCGCGAAAATTATCCAGATGTTTTATTCAATCGCGGTGCCGCATTTGTAAACCTCTATAAAGATGGTAAACTCAGAGGAAGTTCCGGAATGTTGCTTCCGTCACAAGCAGTGGCTTTTGCTGTTGCTCAAAGTAGTTATGCCGCAGCATTGGAAGATAAAAATTTTACACCGATTACCAAATCAGAATTATCGCAAATTAAAATAAACCTGAATTTATTAACGGGGTTTGAAAAAGTAAAATATAAAAATGAGGCGGATTTGTTAAGAAAACTTCATATCGGCAGTGATGGGTTGGTGATTAGAGATGGAAACAGGCAAGGTGTATTCTTGCCTTCAGAATGGAAAAATTATCCCAAACCGCAAGAGTTTTTGAATAATTTGAAAATCAAAACCGGAATGAGCCCGGCCTATTGGTCAAACAGAATAAAAGTTTATCGTTTTAAAGCAGTGGAGATAAGTAGAGATGAAAATTGATGGATATGAGTTAAATTTAAGTGAAGAAGAATTGGATGAAATTTTTGCGAAAAAGTTGCGTCCGATTGAGTTAATAACTCCGGAATTTGAAGGCTATAAAAATCTGCCGGAAAGCGAAAAGAAAGTTATTACCCACTTGGTTAAAGCTGCTGAAATTATGAACGATGTATCTTTAGAGCAAGATCATCCACTCAATTTCCGTCTGAAAAAAGCCTTGGAACAAGCAGCTCCAAACAATAGTCATGCTGCCAAAGCACTGCGTTTGTTCAATTGCTTTAACGGTGTTGCCGGCTTAAACGGAATAGACCCAGAACCGATACAAATTTTTAAAGATGTCAAAATCATCCCCGGACGCAATTTTTATCCTGCAGATTTGAGTGTGGAAGAATTTCATCACATCATCAAAAAAATGTTGCAGGCAGGTAAACATGAAGAAGTTCGACGCATTTTGAGCGCCCGTACTATGGTTCGAAGAAAAGGTGATGAACTTGAAGGCATTGACTATACCAAATATTTTGAAAAACAATTTTCAGCTATAGCCAATGAGTTGGAAGTTGCCGCTCATTATACCACGGATGAAGCTTTCAAAGACTATCTCGGTTGGCAAGCTCAAGCCTTGATTCAAAATAATGAAGATATGGATATGCTGGCTGATAAGCATTGGGCAGTTTTGCAAAACTCTCCACTGGAATTTACAATCAGCCGTGAAAATTATGATGATGAAATGACACCGACCATTTGCGATAATGCCGAATTAAAATCCATGTTGGATAATTTGGGCATTGAGGTCAACTCTAAAGACATGCTTGGCGTTCGTGTCGGTATTGTTAATAAAAAAGGCACGGATTTATTGCTCACTTTCAAAGAACAAATGAAAAACTTGGCCGGTTTAATGCCTTATGCCGATAAATATAAACAAAATATAGCATCGGGCAATGATTTGAAACAAACAATGGTCGATGTTGATTTAATTGCTTTGAAAGGTGATTATGCGCAATGCCGTGGAGGTATTACCACAGCTCAAAACTTGCCTAATGATGATAAACTTTCTATCAAAACCGGTGGCGGTAGAAGAAACGTATATCATCGTCAGGTCAGAATGAGCCAAGACAAAGAGCGTGCTAAAAAGCTGTTGAATGCGTTGGTGGCAGAAAATCTGCACCAATATTATAATCCCGAAGCTGAACATATTTTTGTGATTGGACATGAAAACGGCCACTCTTTAGGTCCAGACAGCAGCTTTAAAAATTCTTTGGGCTTATATAAACACACCATTGAAGAAAACAAAGCCGATGTCGTTTCAATTGCCATGATGCCGCAATATGTTAAAGCCGGTATCATTGATGAAAAGACCTTGAAAGAAGTTTACACCACATGGATTGTTCGCATTTTCTTAAAAGCCAAACCGCAGTTGATTCAGCCGCATCGTATGGGAGATTTAATCCATTTTAACTATTTGTTGGAGCATGGAGCCATTCGTTTTAATGGTGATAATAAATTGGAAATTGACTTCGTCAAATTACCCGAAGTTATGAATAAAATTTTGGCCGAAACCATTGAAGTTCAACTTTCTAAATCAGCACAAAAAGCCAAAGAATTTATTGATAAATATACCGAATGGAAAGACATTCATAAATACATTGCCAAAACTTTACAAGAAATCGGTATCAAACCTTATATTGAAATCAGGACATATTTCTAATGTATTACAGCTTCTTTGAAATATTTTCTATAGGTATCGGACCTTCAAGTTCTCACACAGTCGGTCCGATGCGCGCCGCCAAAAGATATATTAAAAATCTACGTGCAAGCGGAAAGTTTAATGATTTGGCAAAAATAGAAACAACATTGTATGGTTCTTTGGCCTTAACCGGTGTCGGACATGGCACAGTTAAAGCCATTTGTTATGGGCTTATGGGTTTGGAAGCAGATGAAATTAATCCCGAACATGCTTATATGTTGGCGATTGAGCGAGATAAAACCTTGCAAGCCGATCACGAAAAAGTGATTCCTTTTGATATTGAAAAAGATATCATTTTCAAAAAAGATATTTTCTTGCCGGAGCATTCTAACGGTATGACCTTCAAGTCATTTGATAGTGCCGGAAATTTGTTGTTGGAAGAAACATATTTTTCTGTTGGTGGCGGAACAATTGCTCGTCAAGATGAAATTTCCAAACGTATCGAGCGCGAGCCTTATAATGTGCCGTATAATTTTGATACCTGCGCTGAGTTGATTGAACTTTGCAAAAAAAATAACATGAGCATTGCCGAATTGGTTATGGCAAACGAATGTGCACTTCGCCCCAAAGAAGAAGTAATTAAAGGTATTCAAAAAATTTATGGTATTATGCAAAATTCCATTGAACGCGGTATGAAGTCAAGCGGTATTCTCCCCGGAGGATTGAACATTCCACGCCGCGCTCATGACATTTATTTACGTTTGGAAGAAAAGTTCCGTAATAATGACTATGATCCTCTGTTGATGATAGATTGGATTAATTTGTGGGGCTTCGCCGTTGCTGAAGAAAATGCTTGTGGTGGACAAATTGTCACTGCGCCGACCATGGGTTCGGCTGGTGTTATGCCGTCTGTTTTGCGCTATTATGAACGCTTTGCTGCTAATAAATCTAAGTTTAGCGTTGAAGAAGGTTTGCAAAACTTCATGCTGACAGCATCGGCCATTTGCAGCTTGTATCGAACCAATGCCTCCATTTCAGGCGCTGAAGTTGGATGTCAGGGAGAGGTAGGTGTTGCTTGTTCAATGGCGGCTGCTGGTTTGGCTGCAGCCATGGGTGCGACCCCAAAACAAATAGAAAATGCTGCAGAAATTGCCATGGAACATAATTTGGGCTTAACCTGCGATCCTTTAGCCGGCTTAGTTCAAGTTCCTTGTATTGAACGCAATGCAATGGGTGCCGTAAAAGCAGTTAATTCTGCACGTATTGCCATGAAAGGAGACGGAAACCACTTGGTTTCTTTGGACAGTGTTATCAAAACCATGTTTGATACTGGTCGTGATATGAATAATAAATACAAAGAAACATCTTTGGGCGGTTTGGCTGTGAATGTTGCAAACTGCTGATATTTCACAATTTAAAGCTCCCAAAGGCAACTTTGGGGCTTTTTTTGTGTGCAATCATGTGGTTTTGCTTGCTAAAAGATCAAATTTATAAGACTATTTCATTATCAATAACTAATAAGAGGAACAAAATGATAAAAAAACTTTTAAGCGGTGAGTTTGGTTTAGGCGAAACTTTTTGGAAGTTTGGAATATTTGGAATTTTAGTTGTTCATTTCTTTGTCCGTATTTTTGAGTTTTTATTGCAAAAACAAATCGGCAATTTAAGAATTGTTGATTATTATATGCACTATTTCAACCCGATTAAATTTAATGGCTGGGCAATCTTTTTCACATTGTGCTATGTTGGTGCCGTAATCTTTTTCTTATATTATAGTATTTGCGTTTGGTTAGGAACATTGCGTAGCTCAGCAAATTTTGAACGTAGCAACATCTTAAAATTTTTAGCGCGTTTGTTGATTGCTGCCTTTTTGGCATTAAACATTTGGTCAATTTTTTAAAAGAGAATAATAATGAGAAAATTTGTTTGTATTTTATTATTTCTTATCATAAGTGGATGCACTGTTGGTGAATTAACACCCGAACGTAAAAAATTGTATGATATGGGTAATGATATTTGTCAAACCAAGCCGGAACGCTGTATTAACGGCATTCCTTGGTAAAAGATAAAAAAAAGCTCCGATGTCGGAGCTTTTTTTTAATAAGGGCTGGAAACTTTTGCATTATCAATATAGCAAGAACTGCAATCTTTGTCGTCAGCTAAAATCCCCTTGTTGAGAATAAACTCTGGGGTCTTTCCATTAAAAGATTTAAATTTTTGAGCCAAAGCAACAGCTTCATCATCACGCTGTGGATTTGCTGCTAGAGAAGATTTTGTTGCTTTAGAATTTTCAACTTTATTTTTGTCTTTTCGGTTATTGCGACGAGATTGCTCCATTTTTTTATCTGTAGTATCTTTATTTTCAATATGAGATTCTACATTAGCTTCTTGACTTTTATTTATATGTGTCGGCTTATTTTGAGCTTCTTGTTCTTTGTTTTTATCAACTTTAATCTCTTCTGGAGCTTTTAGAATTTTTTCTAAGATAGATTGTGTTTCTTTAGAACGACGATTTGTATAAACAATATTTTGTTTATCTGCCGGTAGAATGGCTAAAATCTTTTCCAAGTTATTAAGTTGTTTGTTTTTCTTAATCAAATTAATATCATCAACAACCAAAATATTGGTTTTTGAAAAATCAAATTTGCTGTTTTCAACCAAATCGACCAACAAGTCAGGAGAACCTATAATCACATTGGCTTCATCGCTGATATCTTCATCTGCATCTTTTACGGTTGCTTCATTAATTTCATGATACTTATTAAAAACAGATAATCTGTCAGAAACTAAAACTGATTGTTCTGAATCTGGTGTAACAATCAAAATATTTTGCCCATCTTTATTGCTGATAATATCAATAAGAGGAAAAACATAAGACATAGTTTTTCCGCAACCACTTGGAGCAATGGTAAAAACATCTTTTCCTTGTAAAATAGAAGGAATGACATCGCATTGTACGGTAGTAGCTTCTTTTATGCCATATTCTTCAATAGCCTGAACGGTTTTTTCGCTTAATCCTAATTCAATAAAATTCATGATATTTCTTCTGACTTTAAAGTTAATTTATTATTGCGAAGTATTATGTATTTTGTTAAGATAGTCAATAACCTATTTAAAAAGGAGAGGCGAAATGTTGATGAAGAAGGATGATTCTTTACTTTTAATCATAGACGTGCAGGAACACTTAGCCCCGGCACAAGAGAGCCCGAGGGACGTAATCAACGGTTGCGCCGCTCTGTTGGATATTGCAAAAAAATTAGATGTTCCCTTTATTGTGGCAGAACAAAATCACAATAGTTTTGGTCCGACAATGATAGATTTGCGCATTGTGCTGGGTGATGATGTAAACTATTTTGAAAAAGATACATTCTCTTGCTATAAAAATGACGAGATTCGCGAAAAAATAAAACAATCAGGCAAAAAACAGATTGTGATTGCCGGTCTGGAAACACATTTGTGCGTTTTACAAACCGCTCTGGATTTACGCAAAGAAGGCTATGAAGTCTTTGTTGCAGCAGATGCTTGTTCTTCACGCAATGCAATGCAAAGTGCACTCGGAATTCAACGCTTGTTGCATAATGGCGTAGATGTTGTAACCGTAGAAATGGCTATTTTTGAGTGGTTGGAAAATTCTCGTAGTCCGGAGTTCAAAGAGGTTTGGGCAAAACGAGTATAAAGTTATTTCAAATAAAAAAATCCCCTCGAATATTTGGAGGGGATTTTTTTTGATTATAAATCATTACCGACAACACGAACGTAAGTGAGCAATTCTTTAGAAACATTGTAACGCGGTTTGTCTTTAATAGAGCCGATACGGTTTAACATATTGTCATGATATTTTTCTGGAATATTTAAGAGTTTGAGTTGAATATCCCAATATCCGAGCATTTTATCCATATCACCTTTCAAATAACCGCCAACATCATTCAGATTGTTGCGCTCGGCACCGGAAATAATTTTTTCGACAATAGCAGTACGATATTTTATTAAGTCGGAATCTTTAGCATGTTCATTTCTATAACAATAAGCTCCCGGCATCATGCCTCGGGTCAAATAAAGAGGTGTGTTAAAACCTTTTTTGTTGTTGGGGTTAAGACCGGGATGATTTACTTGAAAAGGTTGTAAATCAATAATAAACATGCGGTTATCGACGGCAGAATACAAAATATTACCAGTGTTTGTAAAAAGACCACCACCAACATCAAGAGAGTGTTTGCGTGCAGATAAAAAATGCAAATCATCATAAATTTTATCAAATGCAGTATCTGGCAAATTGAGAATGGTTTCACTCAAAACCTTTGTACGGATAAGAGCTTCTTCGGCATCGGGTTTGGGGCGTCCGGCTTTGTGTACTTCAATGGAAATTCCCGGGCAATAAAGGTTAATTGTTAAAAGAGGTTGATCCGGATTTTTGGGATCTTTCCAATAAGCCAGAGTTTGTGCAAAGTTGCGTTCACCGAAAATATTTTTTTGTTCAATCATCGGTGTTTCATTGATAATTTTAGCCAACTCGTTAAGCGGAGGGCAATCCAAACTAACACGAGTTGTATATTTTGGGCTGGTATGAATTTTATAAACTTTAGCTTCAGCGCCTTCACCAAGGGGCTGTTCGCTCATAGCAAAAAGAATTTCTTCTCTGCTTGGTAAAACATGCTTATCCATCATTAAATGTCCTTGAAAATTTTCTTAGAATATATAGCCAAAAAAGAAAAAATCAAGGGAAATTTGTCTATTTTGGAATCTTTTTTACAAAAAAAGAGTCGGTAATCAACCGACTCTTGCAATTTGATACAAGAATTTATGTCTAAGCGCGACCATAGCTGTCTTCAAAACGGACAATGTCGTTTTCATCCAAGTTTTCACCGGTCTGAATTTCAATAAATTCCATATTTTCTTTGGTGTTGTTTTGAATACGATGTTTGGTTTCGGCAGGAATATATACAGCTTCATTAGCTTTTTTAACGAGCTTTTCATCACCGAGGGTAACTACGGCTTCACCTTTAACAATAATCCAGTGTTCTGCTCTGTAATGATGCAATTGCAAAGAAAGAATATTTCCTGGGGTTACACAGATTCTTTTAACGCAAAAACCATCACCGCTGTCCAAAACTTCCCATGTTCCCCAAGGACGAGTATCTTTATCGCCTCTTTTATAATTATTTGCCATATTTTTTATCCTTTAATGTATAAAAATTAACTTGATGAAAGATAATATAGATAATATAAAGAAAATCACAATAGAAAAATTTTTAAGGTTGAAAAACAATGCAGTCTCCGGCCATAAACAAAGCAATGGAAATTTTACAAGAACTTCGCTCCGTGAGTGAGGGACAAGATGCGATAGACGTCAAGTTAAACAAAATTGTGAAAATGATTGCGGAACAAATGTCTGTGGATGCAGCCGCTTGTTATATTACGGTTGGCGGCAATCGTTTGGTCTTATTTGCTGCATATCAAATGAATCCGGATGCACTGAATCAAGTCATTTTCCGTTTTGGCGAGGGGCTGACCGGCGAGGTTGCTCAAAATAGCCGGACTTTGAGTGTGGCAGATGCCTGGAGCCATCCGAAATTTGTGCACAAACCGGAGCTAGGTGAAGATAATTATAAATCCTACATAGGTGTGCCGCTCATCAGATGGCACCGCTCAATCGGTGTTTTGGCACTGCAAAGCAAAGAAGTTCATGAATACTCTGCCATGGATGTAGAAATTTTAGAAACAGTTGCCATGGTTTTGAGCGAGATTGTTTCTTCGGATGAAATGTCTGAATGGCGCAAAAATTTTGATAAAAACAGCAATGTGAGTGAGCGCGATAAACTTAAAGGTATTAGTTTGAGCAAAGGTTATGGAATGGGGGTTGCCGTCGTTCATCGCCGTCGTCAAGTCGTAACCAAAATTTTTGCCGAAGATAAAGAAAAAGAAATTCATCGCTTGGAAATTGCTTTCGGTCAAATGAATGCCGATTTAGATAAAAAAATATCAGAAGCCAAGCTTGGTATGGGAGAACATGTCGATATTTTAGACGCGTATCGTATGTTTGCCAGTGATAAAGGATGGTATAAAAAGTTAGTTAACAACATTCAAAGCGGCTTAACAGCTGAAGCTGCTGTTGAGCGAGCATACGAAGATATGTGGAACCGTTTGTCTGGGACCACAGATGTCTATTTGAAAGAGCGTCTACATGATTTGCGCGATGTTTCAGATCGTTTATCATCATATTTAAGTGGTGATTTTGGCTCTGTTAAAGGGGTGGATGCCAAAGATATCATTGTGGTTGCTCAAACCATGGGACCTGCGGATTTAATGGATTATGATTATAACAAAATCCGCGGCTTGATTATTGAAGATGGTACCCCAACCATGCATGTGGCCATTGTAGCCAAGGCTTTGAATATTCCGGTTATAGCTAAAATTAAAGGTATTTTTAGTGAAATAAAAACAGGAGAACTCATTGCTGTCGATGGTATGGATGGATATGTTTATATTCATCCATCTCCAATGGTTCAAGATAAAATCAAGGCCAAAATTGCCGAAAAAGAACGTTTGCAAGCCAAATTAGCCGAGCTGAAAGAGCTTCCGGCCCAGACCAAAGATGGTGTGGATGTTCATTTGTATTTGAATATTGGTTTGGCTTTTGATTTAGATTATATTGACAGCACCAATTGTGATGGTATTGGTCTATACAGAACAGAAATTCCGTTTATGGCGTCGGAAATCATGCCTGATGTAGATCGCCAAATTTCCTATTATCAAGAGTTGATGGATAGAAGCGGCGATAAAAAAGTTATATTCCGCAGCTTGGATGTCGGTTCGGATAAATTGTTGCCTTATTGGGGAAATGTTGGTGAAGAAAATCCGGCAATCGGATGGCGTTCGATTCGTATTACATTAGATAGAAGAGCCATTTTAAGAAAACAGATTCGCGCTTTTTTGAGAGCGGCTGCCGGAAAAGAATTGAATGTTATGTTTCCGATGATAACCAATTTGTCAGAGTTTGAAGAAGCAAAAGAAACTTTGATGTTAGAGTTGGAAAAAGAAAAACGCCGTAGTGATAAAATACCTTCTAAGGTTAATGTCGGTTTGATGATAGAAGTTCCTTCCGTCATATTCCAATTGGATTCGATTTTAAAACAAGCAGATTTTATCTCTATCGGTACCAACGATTTAGCTCAATTTATTTTTGCTTGTGATCGCGGAAACCCCAGATTAACAGAGCGTTACGATGTTTTATCTGCTCCGTTTTTAAATGTTATGAACGAAATTATAACCAAGGCAGATAAGCACAATGTGTATTGTTCTGTGTGTGGTGAAATGGCATCTAACCCGATAGAGGCCATGGCTTTAATCGGTTTGGGATATAGAAATTTATCCATGTCAGGTTCATCCTTTGGTCGAGTCAAAAGTATGGTCAGAAGTATCAGCGTGGAAGAAGTTTCGGATTATGTTCATAGTTTGTTGAAATCAAACAAAAAAACACTTAGGCCGCAATTAATTTCCTATGCCTATGACCATGGTATTGAAATTTATTAAAAAATGTGTAACAATCAGCCATATTTAAAATATTTCAGAGGAAAATAAAGTGACGAAAGAAACCAAAAAAGTTAAGGAAGAATCAAAAACAGAAGAAATTGTTGTAGATTCTGTTGTTGTCGAAAATCCTGAAGAACCAAAAAAAGAAGAAGGTAAAGTCGGTTTGTTGTTAAAAGAAATGCGCAACAAACAAGGAAAGACATTTGCTGAAATTTCTCAAGAGTTATGCATCCGTAAAAGCTATTTGGAAGCAATTGAAAATAGCGATTATAATAATATCCCCGAATATCCGTACGGAATTGGTTTCATTCGTTCATATGCCGATTATTTAGGGTTAGATGGAAATAACATTGTAAAAATGTATAAGGAAGAAGCTGAAGCTGATTTCCGCAAAAAACATCCATATTTTGTTATGGAACCACAAGTAGAAGCCACTGTTCCCAGTCGCAAATATTTGCTGGTTAGTTTGTTGGGTTTGGTTTTGGTTTATGCCGCATGGAATGCATATAATCAAATTGTAACAACACCGGTAGAAACAAATGCTCCCGAAACAGTTGTTGTTGAAGAAAATAATGTAGATTTCCCCTTAAAAGTGGATGATTATACAACCAATACACAAGATGTATCTGAACCTGAAGAAAATGCAGAAAAAGACAATAATACTGAAAATACAATTAATATTGTTGATGTAACTTCTCAGGAAAATGAAGCACCACAAGTGGTTGTTACAGAAAAAAGTTTTGTTGAACCGGATATCACATTTGCTGGTAAAAAAGAGCCTGAAGCTAAAAAGGATGAGGCTATCAAAGAAACTTCAAATGTTAAAACCAATAAAAGCGGTTTGACAATCAATGTTTTGAAAGAAACATGGATAGAAGTTAGAAATGACAAAACTTTATATATCAGCAAAGTTTTGCAACCTGGAGATAGTTACACACTTCCCAATGCCGAAGATTTAAGATTATCCGTTGGTAAAATTGATGGTGTTGAGGTTATGTATAACGGTAAAAAAGCTTATGAATTTGCTCCGAACAAAAAGATGAATATTTCAGTAGATGAAATTATGGCCGGAGTACAGGATTAGCTGGTTAGAGATTATAAGGAAAATAGCAGATATTTCTGCTATTTTCCTTTTGTCATATAAAAAAGGATGATTAAAATGGAAAAAATAGTTCGTCGTAAGAGCCGCAAAATCATGGTTGGAAATGTTGCTGTTGGCGGAGATGCTCCAATCAGCGTTCAATCCATGACCAATACATTGACATCTGATGCCAAAGCCACAATAGAACAGATTCAAAGACAAGAAGCCGTTGGCTGTGATATTACGCGTTGTTCTTGTCCGGATGAAGATTCAGCAAAAGCCTTGAAAATCATCACCAAAGAGGTTAAAATTCCGGTCGTTGCCGACATCCATTTTGATTATCGTCTGGGTATTTTGGCTGCTGAAAATGGTGCAGCCTGCTTAAGAATTAATCCCGGAAATATTGGCGGGGCAGACAGAGTTAAAGCTGTTGTTCAAGCCGCTAAAGATTATGGTTGTTCGATTCGCATTGGAGTAAATGGTGGTTCATTAGATAAAAAACTTCTCGAAAAATATGGCGAACCTTGTGCCGATGCTTTGGTCGAAAGCGCTTTGGAACAAGCCAAAATGTTAGAAGACAACGACTTTAGAGAGTTCAAAATCAGTGTCAAGTCTTCCAACACCATGATGATGATTGATGCTTACAAAAAATTGGCCGCTGCTTGCGACTATCCTTTGCATTTGGGTGTGACCGAAGCCGGTGGTTTGAGAACTGGAACCATTAAATCTGCCATGGGTATCGGTGCTTTGTTGATGGCTGGTATCGGAGATACTTTGCGCGTTTCTTTGACCGCAGATGTTGAAGAAGAAGTCAAAGCCGGATACGAGATTTTGAAAGCGCTGGATTTAAGACATAGAGGCATTCGCATTGTTTCTTGCCCAACATGTGCCAGAAGAGGATATGATGTTCAAAAGACCATAGAGGCTTTGGAAGAAAGATTAGCTCATATTAATCAGCCTTTGAGTTTGGCTGTTATGGGCTGTGTGGTCAATGGCCCTGGAGAAGCTGGACATACAGATTTTGGAGTTTGCGGCGGAAAAGGGGATGAAAACATGATTTTCATCGGCGGAAAGCCCGATCATAAAGTAAAAAATGAAAATATTGTTGACGAATTGGTTCGTTTGGTAGAAGAAAGAGTAAAAAAAATAGGATAATAAGGAAAGAAAGAATAGATGTCATTTGCAGAAAAGTTAAGTAATGTAGTCAATCGCCACGATGAAATTCAGGCATTGTTGTCTGAACCGAATGTCAGTTCGGAAGATTTGGTACGCATGAATAAAGAATTGGCCGCTTTAACACCGGTTGTTGAAGCTGTTAACGAAATGCGCCATGCTGAGCAAAATATGAATGATGCCAAAGCCATGATGGAAGATGCTGAGCTCGATAAAGAAATGCGCGAGATGGCAGAGGCAGAATATTATGAACTCAAAGAAAAAATGCCAGAGTTGGAAAAGAAGGTTAAAATTCTTCTCCTTCCCAAAGATGAAGAAGATGAAAAGAACGCCATCTTGGAAGTAAGAGCCGGTACGGGTGGAGATGAAGCCGCATTGTTTGCCGCTGTTTTGTTTGAAATGTATCAACGCTATTCACAAAAAATGGGCTGGAAGTTCGAGGTTAACGATGTTACCGAAAATGAGCTCGGTGGTTATAAAGAAGCGACAGCCAAGATTACCGGTAAAGATGTTTTTGCTCGTTTGAAATTTGAGTCTGGAGCGCACCGCGTACAACGTGTTCCGGTAACGGAATCTCAAGGTCGAGTTCACACTTCAGCCGCAACAGTTGCCGTCTTGCCCGAGATTGAAGAAGTTGATATGTATATCAATCCGGCGGATTTGAAAATTGACGTTTACCGCGCATCGGGTGCTGGCGGACAACACGTAAACAGAACCGAGTCTGCGGTACGTATCACTCACATTCCTACAGGTGTTGTTGTTCAGTGCCAAGATGACCGTTCGCAATATAAGAACAAAGAAAAAGCTATGAACCACTTGCGTGCCAAGTTGTATGATATGCAAAAAGCAAGTATCGATTCGGCATATTCCGAAAAAAGAAAATTGCAAGTTGGCTCTGGTGATAGATCTGAAAGAATCAGAACCTATAACTATCCGCAAGGACGTGTGACTGACCACCGTATTAATTTGACTTTGTATAAGTTGGATGAGGTTGTTTCCGGTGATGCTTTGGATGAAATTATAGATGCTTTGATAACTGAAGATCAGGCACAAAAACTCTCTGAATTAGATTAAAAATAAAAGCTCCTCAATCGAGGAGCTTTTTTGCAATGATATATTTATTTTTGTAGTTGCCAGAGCAAACAAAATTGTTATAATCTAGCCAGAAAATTTTCTTAGATAAAAGGGATTATATGTCGGCACCAAAATTTGTTCATTTACGAGTCCATTCCGCCTATTCATTGTCGGAAGGTGCTATTCTTGTGCCCAAATTAATCCACTATATGCACGACAATAACATCCCAGCTATCGCCATTACCGATACAGCCAATTTGTTCTGTGGTAAGGCTTTGTCAAAATATGCTTCCGATGAAGGTGTTAAGCCGATTCTTGGTACGCAATTCTTTTTGCGTAATCCCGATGCCGATGATTTATTAAAGTCTAAGGGGCGTGTGATTGAGCCAGATAAAATTATTATTTTGGTGATGAACGAAACCGGCTATAAAAACCTCATGCATTTGATGAAGCGTTCCTATTTGGATAATCCTCCCAAAGGCGAGCGTGCTCAGCTCAAAATGAGCGATTTGGAAGAATTAAATGAAGGACTGATTTGCTTAACCGGTGGTTGGGAAGGTCAAGCCGGACGTTTGCTTCTGGAAAACCGCAAAGATGAAGCTGAGGCTAATATTGTTAAATTGCACGAGATATTTGGCAACCGCTTGTATATGGAAATTTCTCGTATCGGTTTAGAGCAAGAAAAAAAGACTGAAGACACATTTATTGATTGGGCATATAAATATAATATTCCTCTGGTAGCAACCAATGAAGCCTACTTCATGAATGCTGACATGTATGAAGCGCACGATGCTTTGATTTGTATTGCCGAAGGTGAATATGTTGCCAATGAAAACCGCCGCAAATTTTCGCCAAATAACCGCTTGCGCAGCGCCGAGGAAATGATTGAGCTTTTCAAAGATTTGCCGGAGGCCATAGAAAATACCGTTAATATTGCCATGCGCTGTAACTTCATTTCACAAAAAGTTCAGCCGTTGCTGCCGATTTTTGAATGCCCCGGGGGTAGAACGCAAGACGAGTTTATTACCGAAGAAGCCTATAAAGGCTTGAACGAGCGCATGAAGGTTCATGTCTATTATGAAGGCATGACCGCAGAAGAGAAAAAAGAAATAGATGAACGCTATTATGCCCGCTTGGAATATGAGTTAAGCGTTATCAAAAAAATGGGCTTCCCTGGTTACTTCTTAATCGTGTCCGACTTTATCCGTTGGTCCAAAGGACATGGCGTGCCGGTTGGTCCGGGACGTGGTTCCGGTGCAGGTTCCATTGTGGCTTGGTCTTTAAAAATCACCGATTTGGATCCGTTAAAATTAGATTTGTTGTTTGAACGTTTCTTGAACCCTGAACGTGTAAACATGCCTGACTTTGACGTCGACTTCTGCCAAGAAAATCGTTACAAAACCATTGAATATGTGCAAAATAAATATGGTTTTGACCATGTGGCACAAATTATCACCTATGGTAAATTGCAAGCCAAAAACGTAATCAGAGATGTGGCGCGTGTTTTGCAAATGCCCTATGCACAGGCAGATAAAATTTCTAAGATGATTCCTCCGGGGGTTCAAGGTAAAAACCCCACCTTAAAAGAGTCGT
Organism: uncultured Pseudomonadota bacterium; assembly: GCA_949295025.1. Classification (GTDB taxonomy): domain Bacteria; phylum Pseudomonadota; class Alphaproteobacteria; order RF32; family CAG-239; genus CAJLXD01. The sequence continues at coordinate 16,396 of CASFJK010000012.1, read as the reverse complement.
TGGAGCAAGTACCCGAGTTGGAAGAAATGCGCCAAAACGACCCTCAGATTAACAAGCTTTTTGATATTGGTATGAAGCTTGAAGGATTGTATCGTCAATCTGGTATGCACGCGGCCGGTGTGGTTATCGGAGACCGCCCGTTAGATGAGCTTGTACCTTTGTATAAAGATCCTAAGGCAGATATGCCGGTTACTCAATATGATATGAAGTTTGTGGAAGAAACCGGCTTGATTAAGTTTGACTTTTTGGGGCTGAAGACCTTAACCGTCATCAAAAAAGCCGTCGATTGGGTCAAAATCAGTGAGGGAATAGATTTAGATATTGATAATATTCCGCTTGATGACAAAGAAACTTATCAAATGCTCTCTCGCGGTGATACCACGGCTGTGTTCCAATTTGAATCTCCGGGCATGAAAGATGTTCACAAACAAATTCGTCCTGACCGTTTTGAAGACTTAATTGCTATTGTGTCTCTGTATCGTCCGGGACCGATGGATAATATTCCGACCTATATTAAACGTAAGCACGGCGAAGAAGAAATTACCTATCTCCACCCCGATTTGGCGCCTATTTTGGGCGAAACCTATGGTATTATGGTGTACCAAGAGCAAGTTATGAAAATTGCGCAGGTTTTAGGTGGCTATACCATGGGCGGTGCGGATAAACTCCGTAAGGTTATGGGTAAAAAAATGCGCGATGAGATTCCGAAGCAACGCGCCATGTTTACCGAAGGTGCTTTGAAAAAAGGTATTCCCGAAGCTACGGCAACCGCCATTTTTGACCAAATGGAAAAATTTGCATCTTATGGTTTTAACAAATCTCACGCTGCGGCTTATTCTTTGGTGTCATACCAAACCGCATATTTGAAAGCACACCATCCGGTTGCATTTATGTGCGCCGTTATGACCTTGGATATGACCAACGTGGATAAACTGCAAGGTTATAAAGAAGAATGCAAAAAGCTTGGATTTAAGGTTTTGCCGCCGGATATCAATCATTCTGATGCTGATTTTGCAGTTGAAAATGGTAATATTCGCTATGCTTTGGGTGCGATTAAAGGTGTGGGTGCCGCCAACATGCAAAGTATTGTTGATGAAAGAAAGAAAAATGGTCCTTATAAGGATATGTCTGACTTCATCCATCGTACCGATTTCAAACAAATCAACCGCCGTCAGTTGGAACAACTTTGCAAGGCCGGTGCTTTTGATTGTTTAGAAAAAAATCGCGGTAAGATTTTTGCCAATATAGAAACGATTATACAACATATCTATTCTTCAACCGAATTAAAGACCAGTTCACAAGCATCTTTGTTTGGCACGGAAGAACTTCATACCAAGGTAAAATTAGCTGATAAACCCGATTGGCCGGAATTAGAAAAATTGAAAGTTGAGGCTGAAGCTATCGGCTTTTATATTTCCGCTCACCCATTAGATAGTTATCGAGAAGGTATGGAAAAGTTAGGTGTAAAATCTGCAGCCGAGGTTTATGGCAGTGTACGTGTTGGCGATAATATTAGGGCCAAATTGGCAGGTTGTGTTACATCTTTCCAAAAACGCATTAGCAAATCAGGTAACAAATATGCCTTTCTGCAATTATCGGATGGCAGTAGCAATTTTGAAGGTTTGCTTTTCTCAGATGGTTTGGCAAAATATGAAGAGGTTATCAATTCCGGTTTGCCGCTGTTGGTAAGTGTTTCCGTTACCAAAGAAAATGAAGAAGCCATGCCGAGAACAATGATAAATTTGGTAGAAACTTTGGACCAAGCAATTGCCAATGTTTCTAGCGGACTGATTATTTATGTTAATGATGTGAGTGCCGTTAAGCCGATACATGAAGTTTTACGCCATGATAATAATGGTGTGAATAAAATTTATATTAAACCCGAGCTAACCGAATGGGATGTTCGGATTGAACTTCCCGGTGGTTTTGCCTTTGTTAATGATACTATGAGCAAAATCAGGGCCATTTCGGGGGTAACAACCATAAAGGAACTTTAGCCATGTTGAACAAATTGCTGACCAAATTACAACAAAAATATTCATCTAATCCTTTATTTCAAAAAGGAGGAATATTGGCTCCGGCTGATGAACATGAGCAAAAAACACAAATTAAATTACCTTTATTTCGGTTGATATTTTCTCCTTTCAACCAGATTTTAGATAATGCTAAAATATTTTTTATTTTAACATTGCCGGCAGCATTGTTGGTTTGTATGACATCAACATTGATGGGTTTTAACTATTTATGCACCTATTCCGCCGGCCAAACCGAAACTTTATTTTGTTCCAATTCGCTAGGAGGATATCTCCTTCATAGTATTATAAAAATGTTGGTTTGGGGATTTGTAGCTATCAAATGGTGTGAGTATATTTATAAGCAAAATTCTTTTTCATTAAACTCTTTATACCACGTTAATAAAAGTTGGTTAAAAATTTCCGGCTGCTTATTTATGTTTTTATTGTTAAATATGCTTCCGCTCATTTCTTGGTGGATTTTATATGTAAGAACACCTAATCCGGATTGGCGTATAGAAATGGTTGTTTTTGCCATTATTTCTATCGGTTTTGTCATGCCTCTGATTTTATTGCGTTTTTATGTCCTCTTAGGATTTTTGATGAGAGGAGAAAAAATGCCTCCATTGACAGAAGTTTGGCAAAAAACTTCCGGTAACACTTTAAGAATATTTGCCGGATTTATCTTTATTTTAATGTTGGCAATGTTTATTTTTGGAAATCTATATACCAATTTCAAATCATTGGCAAACAACATCACAATGTATAATTTGTGGGTATCAGAGTATATATATAGCTTTTTCTCATTATTCATTTTTATCAGCTTTTTGAATAATATAAATTTGCAGTATGAAGTTATATATGCTTCTGAAAAGGAAGAAAATAATGCAGGAAATTAAATTACCTTTTGCTGAGGCTCTGAAAAGGAGTTTTAGCTTTGTTTTCAATCATATGGAAGTCTTTTGGAAAATAAGCTTGCTTTGGGGTGTTTTATTAACATTGATTGAAGCTTTGGAAGGTTTTCCTTCTTTGTGTCTGACAGAAGAATGCAGCAATCAACAGCGTTTTCCTGTTTCAATGTGGTTTACATTATTGGCTGGCGTTTCAATCATGATATCTTATATTACATATGTTATCAAGCGCACGGAATATAAAAGTTTTTTCAATCTGCGTTTAGATAAAAGAGATTTAAAATATCTTTGGGCAGCCGTAAAATTGATAGTTGCCGCAGTTGTCATTGCTTTCGTTTCCAGCCTGATTTTAGGCATTATCGGAAAATTTTTGGGGCTTGCCTTAGAAAAATCTACATTTATCTTGCTGTTTATGTTGAGTTTGTGTGTCGTCTTATTCTTTTTCATGCGTTATACTTTAGTATTTCCGGCAATAGCCTTAGAAAATAGTGAAATTGGTTTTGAAAAATCATACGCATTGACCAAAGGTAATATCAACAGCATTTTTTGGGGTTCTTTTTTCATTTCCTTGCCAATAATTTTAATGAATCTTTTTATCGTTTCATTTTATATGGCTTTAGGTAAAAACATTTATATTGATTTCATTTTTAGTTTTATATTATGTATGCTGGGCTTTATAAACATTGCTTTAAAAGCCTCATTCTTTGCGCATATATATCAATATTTTATATATTTCTATGAAAAGTCTCAGACAAAAGAAAAGGCCGAATAATTCGGCCTTTTCTTTATTTAGATTTTTTCCAGCAATTTTGTAATAATATCCAGTTTATAGACATTTTTATTTTGTTCGCAGACGGTATAAAAACTTTCACAGTCTAGAGCTAAAATTGCCGGTTGGTTTTTTAGAAAATCTTTTCCCAAGCCAATAGCATCAACCTTATTTTGCAATAAAGAAGAAAGGGTTTGCGCTTCATTAACATAAGCGGCAAGAAGTCCGTCTCTTTGAGCATATAAAGAACTAAACTCCCATATTGTCCACAAAATGGCACACAACAGTAAAATGGTGGTTAAATTAACAATGGCCAACATTATAAATGCAGTGAGAGCAAACAAAACACCGGCACTGCAACGGGCTGCTGTTTTCTTCCATTTTTTATCAAAACGATGTTTGCACAGCCATAAGCAAAAACAAAGGCTGACAGTTGTTAAGAGTAAAAATATAAAGTTATACGTAAAATTATAATTCAACAAAGCAATAAAAGCTTCTGTAATAAGCAACATTCCGATGCTGAAAATCAGATAACCAATATTCAGTTTGAAATTAAGAAACTTAATTTTTTGAGAAACTGCTTTTTTAATAATGTCAAAAGCCCTGGTTATTTTAAGCATCGAAAAAGAATTAACATTTAAGATAGCTTCCTGACCACTAAATAAAGCATTGACGGCTTTCTTTTCACTTTGAGAAAGAGAAGCTAAATTATCAGTTTTTTTGACTAACAGGATATTGTCATCGTTTTCTTCGATATCAATAATATTTTTACGATACAAATCAAGCAAGAAAGCACCAAAGCTCTTTTTATCAATAACCCCCTTGTTTAAAAAGCGTAATAGAGGAGCATCTTTTGCCACGCCTTTAGCAGAGGCTTTTTTGTTATTACGAATATATTTCCAAGAAACGAGATATGACAATAAAATGGCTAAAAATCCTAATGTAGAAAAAATAACATCACCATAAGCATTTATAAGACGTAAAAATCTCTTACTCCAAGAAATATTGGATACGGCTCCTTTGGGAAGAGAAATAATCATGTTTAAAGCTTGTCCGTTGAACAAAGGTGTTTGTGAAACAAAGCCTAAAACATTATCTTGTTCTTGAGTGATAAGAGTTGTATCATCTCTCCAATATCCATTATATCCGGAAATTGCAGTTTGTCCCAAAGTCTTGGTATTAGGAGGCAAAATTACGGCAGCACCGGCTCTTGTGATAACTAAATTCCACATGCTTCCAGTCAAATTCCAGTAAAATTCATCAAATTCATCGTAAGAGAAAATCTGATTATCAATTGTATAATCAAACTGATATTCATAAACACCCGGAGCAAGTTGCCTTTTCTGGCTAGGTTCCATAAAAATGTAATTGTTTCGATCCGAAAGTTTATATTCAACAGGATTTCCGTTAACAGAAACATTCAACAAATTAAATTCCACTTTTTGTCTTTGTCCCTCGCGGTCAACAATAAATTTTGGAAAAATACGGGTAACATTATCTTTAACTTTTTGCCCGTTGGCAACCACAACAATGGTGTCGGTAAATTTAACCAAGCCATCGGGTAAAAGTTCTATTCTGGAAAAAAGGTAAGGAATATGCTCTTTCGCAGGCATGAGGGTCCTGTGATTAAAAGGAGGCAAGGCCACTTCAATCATATTCACATTACTGTTTTGCCAGGCTTGTTTTTGCGCTAAATATCTTTGTTTTGCTTGCTCCTGTTCAATGGCAGCCTGAGGTCTCATGTTTTGTGAATTTGTATCACCATCGGTATACATTTTTGCAGCCGGTTTGGGCGCCGTGATATCAATGAGATTGTTCATGGCTTGATCATAAATTTTTTCAAAAATACTTTTTTTGCTTTGAGCTTCCATTTCTTGTTCAATGGCTGATTTTTGAATATTAACGGCGCCATCACCGCCCAATCCGTCAGAGTCATCAAGCTCATTAATAACAACATGATACAAACGCTTTTTTAAATATTCTTGCATTTGTTCCGGTGACATATTGCGATATTGTTGTCTTTCTTGCATCAACTTTTGAGCAACTTCCAAAGAATTTTCTTTTTTATTGTTTTGATTTTGAGCCTCTGCAATATTAGACACGCTTTGTGATGCGGCGTGCGCAATAGAAATGCCCAAACCGAGAATGAAACAAATTGCAAGAAAAAGTTTTCTCATAACAGCCTCAAAGATATTAACAAAAATTATACCTCTGTTAATATAAACTCATATTAATTAAAAAAAGATTATAAAAGGAGAATACAAAATGACAAATAAAGTAGCAGCCATCATTTTAGGAGCAGGAAAAGGTACCAGAATGAAATCTGATTTGCCTAAGGTAATGATGCCGGTATGCGGAAAACCCATGATAAGACATATTTTAGATACCTTAGAGTCTGCCAAGGTTGATGAGGTTGTGGTAGTAGTTTCTCCCGATGGCGATTTGGTAAAAAAAGAAGTTGTCCCTTATAAAACCTGCGTTCAAGATAAACAACTCGGAACCGGACATGCCGTAAAATGTGCAAAAGAAGCCTTAAATGGTTTTAAGGGTGATGTTTTGGTCATTTTTGGAGACCAACCGCTTTATACCAAAGAAACAATTGAAAAAATCTTAAATAAGAGAAGAGAAGGTTATGCTGTTGTATGTTTGGGTTTTTGTCCTGAAGATGCTGCACGTTATGGTCGTTTGATTATGAAAAACGGTGAGCTAGAACGCATTGTAGAATATAAAGATGCCAATGATGAAGAAAAAGCCGTCAAATTCTGCAACTCAGGCATGATGTGTTTTGATGGTGAAAAAATGTTTGAAATTCTTGACGCCATTGATAACAACAATGCCGCTGGAGAATATTATCTGACAGATGCCGTTAAAATTGCTCTTGAAAAGGGGTGGAAATGTAGTGCCGTTGAATGCTCTGTATATGAAGCATCTGCCGCCAACACAAGAGAAGAATTAGCTTTGTTGGAAGAACTTTTGAATACAAGAAACGGAAAAAAATCAGCATGAGAAAGTTGCTTGCTTTTCTGAAATGTTATTGGTTTAGCATGCTGATAAGCTTCATCTTATTGGTTAGTTTTTTGTTGTTTTTACTGATTTTGCTATCTCCACGATATGATACGCAAAAACGCGGCTTTATTCCATGTACGGAAGAATTGGCTCAAAATTTGCTTTCTTGTCCGCAAGAATCAAAATACAGTTGCGGAATAAAGCACATTTTGGCCAATAGCTTGTGTGATATCAAAGTTATCGGTCAAGGTTGGCAAAATTGGTGGCAAGGCAAACAAAAAACCCCGTGGAGCAACTATATTTTCAAACCGGAAATAAACAATCCGATAGATGAAAATGATGAGTTCTATGCTGATTATAAAGCTCAAGGAATCAGCCCCGAATTAGATATGAAAAACTTAATAAAAATGAGTGATGAGTTGGATAAACACATTGCAACAATTAAAGAGGATAATAAAGATGAACAAAAAAAATGAACTTCCTGCATGGGATTTGTCTGATTTATACAAAGGCATAAAAGATCCTCAAATTCAAAAAGATTTAGCGGAATATAAGAAAAAAGCAGCTGATTTTGCCAAAAAATATAAAGGCAAGTTGGCAGATATGGACGCCAAAAAGATATATGCTGCATTAACAGAATATGAGCATTTGGATACCATGAGCACCATCTTGGGTGAGTTTGCCTATCTGAATATGTGCACACAAATGAAAAACGGCGAAGCCATGGTTTTTTATCAAAATACGGCCGAGGCTTTAACCGAATATGCCAAACCTTTGGTCTTTTTTACACTGGAAATAAATCAATTGCCGGATAAAAAAGTTAAAGAATGGCTAAAAGATGAAAAGGTTGGCTTTTACAAACCATGGTTTGAAAGAGTTTTGCGTTTCAAAAAACATGAGTTGAGTGAAGAAGTGGAAGAGGTTTTGCTCGAAAAGTCAGTAACATCTTCCGCCGCTTGGGTTCGCTTGTATGAAGAACAATCCTCCCGTTTGAAATTTACAATCGATGGTAAAGAATATAATGATGCCGAAATCTCAAAATTGCTTCAAGATAAAGACGCAAAAGTTCGTGAAAAAGCAGGAAAAGAGTTAAACCGCGTCAGCAAAGAAAATTCTCCTTTGTTTACCTTTATCTACAATATGGTTATCAAAGATAAGTCAATTGAAGATAATAAAAGAAAATATAAAAAACCCGTTTCTGAACGCAATTTGAGTGAAAATGTATCAGATGATGTGGTTGATGCCTTGGCCAACACTGTAAAAGAGAATTATAAAAATATCAGCCATCGTTTTTATAAGTTAAAAGCCAAATGGCTAGGCGTTGATAAAATTGAGTATTGGGATAGAAATGCACCTTTACCGTTTTCGGCAGATTTGCATTATAGCTGGGAAGAAGCAGTTAAGACCGTGTTGAATGCTTATAAAGAATTTTCTCCCGAACTGTATGAAACAGCCTTACCCTTTTTTGAAAATGCTTGGATTGATGTTCCTCCGCGTGATGGTAAAAGAAGCGGAGCCTTTGCTGCAGGAACAAGCAGTGTAAAACATCCATATTTATTGTTGAACTTTGTCGGCAAACAAAATGATGTTTTGACCTTAGCTCACGAGCTAGGACATGGTTGCCACATGCGCCTTAGACAAAAGAATGGCGATTTGAATGAAACATCTCGCATGACATCGGAAGAAGTTGCTTCTGTTTTTGGCGAGATGATAACATTTCAATCCATGTTAAGAAGCATTAAAGATGACAAAACAAAGTTATGTTTGATAGCTTCTAAAGTAAACGATATGATTAACACGGCTTTCCGCCAAATTGCATTTCATTTTTTTGAAAGCAAAGCGCATGAAGAACGCAAAAACGGAGAATTATCAGAGCAACGCTTGGCTGATATCTGGGTAGAGGTTCAAAAAGATGTTTTGGGGCCATGTGTCAATGTGGATGAAAATTCAGCATATATTTGGCTTCAGGTCGGACATTTCTTTTTCTTGCCGTTTTATGTTTATGCCTATTCTTTTGCTGATTGTTTGGTCAACTCGTTGTATCAAGTCAGTCAAGATGGCAGTGTTAAAGATTTTCCGAAGAAATATTTGCAAATGTTGGAAAAAACAGCCATTACCGATTATGACAAGTTGTTAAAGCCTTTTGGTTTGAATCCTAATGATCCAAAATTCTGGAACATGGGCTTGAAGCTTATCTCCGGTTATATTGATGAATTGGAAAAACTTGATAAAAAAGTTTTTGGTAAATAAAATGTAACTAAGAAAGGCGGAGTTTTCTCCGCCTTTCTTTATATTATTAAACACTACGTTTGTATTGATTTTCCATAGCCAAAAAGTTTGGGCGCAAAGGTTGTTTTTCTTGAGCTTTTCCAACCATTCTGCTTTTATATTCATCACGGATCAGAATCAGTTGCTGCTTTTTGAGTTCAATTTCTTCTCTCGTTAATAATTCCATTTTCGGAATTGATTTCATTTCTTGTATATGACGTAAAAAACGCCGAATAACCTGTTCAGGATTATCGGCGCGTGAAAGTAAAATAGCATCATCTTCCAAATCAACAAATTTCATATTGTCTGTATAATCATAACGAATTTGTTCTGCACGGTGAAAATTTCCGTCGTTGCCATATCTAGCAATCAAAATTTCAAGATTATATTGAGGAGAAGGGGTGGAGAAGAAGGAGGAAGATTTTTGTTTTTCGTAGAGAAGAGAGATGAGGGCAGCTGTTTTGTGAGAAGGTGATATCTTGAAGGTGAAAATATCTTTGGTGTCGAAGTAGAAACGACCTTTGAATAGGTCATATATTTTTTTGTATTCAAGGTTTTTTTCAATAAAATTTTCTAGACCGATAATATCTTTTTGAGAAAATAATTTTTCAAATTCTTTGGTTCTAGTGTCATCAAAATTATGCATTTATCAAACTCCCAAGTTTTCTGCATTACGCATAGTATAGTATATAATTTTTAAAATTTTGTCAAGTTTTAAGTCTATAATGTTTTGTGTGATAAGGAAAACTGCGCCTTTGAAGAGGGAAAACAAAGAAAAGAATCGAATGCAAAAAATAAAAAAATATCCTTTAAAAAAAGTTTTTTTGTCGTAAAATTGACCAAAATTGATAGAATCCGCAGGGAATCGAACATAAAAAAACCGCAAATCATGGCAATCTGCGGCTTTGTAATATATTTAATAAGCTTTTTTGCGCTTGCCTATATTTTTCTTTTTTGGCGGCGTAATTATTTTAGTTTTAGCAGTTTTTTCTTTGGGTTCGAAATCTTTTTCTTTCACTTTTTTCGGATTTTTTTCTACCGAAAATCCAAATTTACCGATTTTGCGACCGAGAGTATAATAAAAACCATGAACATAAGCAATCAAGCCGGCTTTTTCGAGCCAAAGTTTGCCATCTTCATCAATATATTTATCATCAACGTCAACGGCAACAATTTCAGCCAAAAACATATCATGCGTGCCATAATTGGTCACACTTTTTACTTTGCATTCAAGAGAAACGGGAGCTTCTTCAATTTGCGGAGCTTTGATTTGTGAGCAGGGAGAAGCTGTTAATCCCATTTCTTTAAATTTATCAACATTTTTACCCGATTTCACACCGCACCAATCAGCAGCTTTAACCAATGGAAGATGGGTAAGGTTAATAACAAATTCACCACTGTCTTTAATCAACTTGTGCGAGTATCTTGATGGGCGGATAGATACATATGTCATAGCCGGATCAGAAGCAATAATTCCGGTCCAAGCAGCCGTCATAACATTTGGTTTTTCAAGAGTTCCGCAAGAAATTAAAGCAGGTGGAACCGGAGCTAATAATGTTCCGGGTTTCCAAGTAATTTTTGTCATATTAAATCCTTTCTCTCAAAATATTATTTGCTTTATTAGTAATACATAAAACGACTCTTGCAAATAAAAATATGGCGATAAGCAATAAATTATGCTAAACTAAAACAAAAAAACAGACCATGGTGTAAAAAATGGAAAAAGATGTTTTGAACAAAATAAAAATGTTAAGAGGTGTTTTAGCCGCAGGTCTTACCACGGTAGCCCTTGAAACAGGGGACGGAAAAGTTATGCAGGGACCGGAATTTGATAAAAAAATTGAACCGGTAACCCAAAATTTAAGTTCAGAACAAAATTCTCAAAATATTTTATCAGAAGAGCTTCCGACAGATACCATTGCCATGCCGTTACCGGTTGCAGAACGAGCAAGCTCAATTCCTGTAGCGGAAATGGATACATCTCTCCCGCCGCTTAATATGCCCAAGCAAGCGCAAGAAGATGTCGAAGTTGATTATAATGAGATTAAAAATATTGATGAAGATATGCATTATGATATGTGCGTCGACTTTATGGGAGAATGTGAAGATGATGGCTATGGCAAACAAGAATTAGACTATGATGTTAAATTAGATTTAGCCCTGAGTGCCATAGAGTTGGAGATGTCTCAAGTAATGCACGAAAACATGTTGCCAGCGATGGAAGGTGTGCTTGATATGTCAGACAAAATGTCTGAAATCGTAGATAAATTTGCCTCGGCGCAGGACCAAGGTATAGAAAAGAAAGATTTAAAAGACATTAAAAAAATATCTCGCGAACATGGCAAAGATATGCTGAAGAGTTATAAGAAAATGGCAGAATTGGCAAAAGAAACAAAATATATTTCAAGTTTATCAGAGCAATATGAAAAAGATGGAACCAAGGCAAATGAAAAGTATTTAGATAATAAAATTAGCAAGACCTACAAATACGCCAAAGATTTTTCCGAGGAAAGAGAAGCTAAAGAAGCACGTTCATCGGAGAAAAATAACCAAGCCAATATTTCCATGATTTTAAAAAACACCAAAGGTGCTTATTACGGTGATTGATTCTTTTATAAAAAAGAATAATCCTTTACAATTATTGGTAATCATTATAAGCTTCCATGTAAACTTTTTTTGTGGCTAATAAAAAAAGGCGGAGGCAAAATTGAATATTAAAGACATCAATTTGTTGCAAGCAATATGCTATCTAAAAATTATAGATAAATATGCAGGAAAAAAGCAGGCTGCGCAAAAGTTCGGTGTTTCGATTGATACCTTAAATAAATATATTGATAATTTAGAACAAGAACTTGGATACAAAGTTCTTTCCAGCAATGTCCGCGGCTCTTTTTTAACCCCGCGCGGTCAAGAATTGTTAAAAAAATCTACCCTGATAGAAAATGTTTTAGACGATATCAAAAGCAATATTGTTGATGTTACAGAAATTGCCGGAGAAGTGAGAGTTGCCATTTCTTCAATTGCGGCATCAACCATTTTTAGCAAAGATTTAGTGTCTTTTTATGAACAATACCCAAAAATTAAACTTCTCCACCTCATTCGCAATGAAGATGGGCAAAAAAACATTCCTTTTTCAGATGTAGATATTGCTCTTTCACCAAGTTTGCCGACAGATTCCGATTCGGTTGTTATCTGCTCAAAAAAATTAGAATTTGGTTTCTTTGCTGCACCGCAATACATTTCTAAATATGGCTGTCCTAAAAATTTGGAAGATTTGATTGATAAACATCAAATAATCAACAAAATGGGATATGAAAAATACATTGATGGTTGGGAAAATTTATTAAAAAAAGCAAAAAGTAATAATTTTGCAACCAATGTCAGTTATTATATGTATGAAGTCTTAAAGAGCGGTTTGGGAATAGGGATTATGCCTTTGCGCTTTAAGCATGAGGGAATGTTTTATATTGAACATCTTCCGTGCCAAAGCAATGTATCACTATACTTGATAACACATCAAGGGAGCAAAGATATCCCCAAAAATCGTGTGGTTTTAAACTACTATAAAGACTTATTGCAAGAATTATAACCGATATTTGTTTGAGGATTTTTTATGCACTCGATTCATACGCTGATTGTGGATTTAACTCTAATCACGATTTATGCCGGATTGACAACGCTGCTTTGTAAAAAATTCAAACAGCCGATTGTCTTGGGCTATGTCTTAGCCGGAATTTTTGCCGGTCCGTATTTTGATCTTTTTCCAACAGTAAGTGATAAAGAGAACCTAACCCTTTGGGGAGAAATCGGTGTAATATTCTTACTCTTTGGTTTGGGGTTGGAATTTAGTTTCAAAAAAATGATGAATGTTGGTAAGTCGGCAATGATAACAGCAAACTCAAACGTATTGTTTATGCTTTTTATCGGTTATAGCACGGGCTTGCTCTTGGGCTGGTCCACCATGGATAGTTTCTTTTTAGGCAGCATGATTTCTATGTCCTCAACCACCATTATTATCAAAGCCTTTGATGACTTGAATATCAAAAAGCAAAAATTCACAGACTTAGTCTTTGGTGTTTTGGTTGTAGAAGATTTGGTAGGTATTTTGATGTTGGTAATGTTGCCAATGGTTGCGGTTGGAAGCAGCATTGATGGTGGCCAACTATTGGTAAGTGCATCAAAGTTGTTTTTCTTTTTAATCTTATGTTTTATCATAGGCATTTATCTTGTACCCACATTTTTAGATAAAATCAGTAAATATTTGAATGATGAAATGTTGCTTTTAATCACCGTAAGTATGTGTTTTGGCATGGTCTTACTGGCAACGGGATTTGGCTTTTCTTCGGCCTTAGGAGCATTTTTGATGGGTTCTATTTTATCTGAAACGGAAATGATTGATAGAATATCAAAAAACATCAAACCGTTAAAAGATTTTTTTGGGGCAGTATTTTTCGTTTCAGTCGGTATGATGGTCAATCCGGTCTTATTTGTCGAATATGCCAAACCGATTTTAGTCATCACCGCTATTGTGATGATTGGTAACACCACATTGTCTTGTCTAGGCTTTATTGTGTCAGGACAACCTTTAAAAACAGCCATTTCCGGAGGCTTCTCTTTAGCCCAGGTTGGTGAATTTGCCTTTATTATTGCATCTTTAGGAATGAGCTTAAAAGTTTTAGATGCAAAAGTTTATCCGATTATTGTAGCTGTGTGCGTAATTACCACCTTTTTCACCCCAATGATGATAAAGGCAGCAGATCCTTTCTACAAAAGACTGATGAATATATTACCAGTTAAATTGGTAGAATATTTTAACAAAACCAATCAGGCTCCCAATGCCACCCCTTCAGAAGAAAAAATGTGGGGCGAGTTGTTTAAAAACTATTTCTTGCGCCTGATTTTATTTTCAATGATTCTTTATTTTATTATCATTCTGTCCGGTAGCTATATTCAACCCTTCATGCATACTCTTTTCCCAGGTTTATGGGGGCGCATTTCTACGACGGTAATAACTTTGTTATTAATGGCTCCGTTTTTAAAAGCGCTCATTGGTTGGGAAGCTATTTTACCAAGTTTTATCATTGGAACAATAAGATATATCTTTTTCTGGAAAAAGCCCAAAGCAACGGAAGATGCCGCAGATGAGGGAGAAAACAAAGAGGGTATGGTCAAAAAATTGGAAGACAAGTTTGACTTTTTCAGTGGTTGGTCCGAAAATGTTGAAAACGTACGCAACTTTTTTGTTTCCAATAGTGTCTTGGCAAAAATTTATTATAAGCTGTGGATGGCAAAGAAGAGCAACCGCTTGCCTTTGGCCGTGATGACCAGTCTGCGTTTGCTGTTGATATGCTTTTTCATCGTAACCGTAGTGCACCATTTCTTAACCGAAAATGTTGAAGTCATTTTGCTCATGCTTTGCGGCACGGTATTGGTTTTGTTCCAATCGCGCTGGTTGCTAACGCAATATATGAAAATGGAAGCACAATTTTTAGCCAACTTACGTGGTCGTAAAACTGAACAAGAGGAAGAAAAGCCCGCTTCAGAAGCTGAGAAAAAATAAGTTGCAGAAAAACAATCATTTTTGTAAACTGTGCGCAATGTATTAAAATTATTCATATTATTAAATTTTTATTTGCGTATGGAAAAACAAATTATTTTTCATGAAGTTAAAAGTGGTGATAGCATTGCTGATGTCGTAAGAGCCATGATTTTAAAAGCTCAACAAAACAAAAAAGGAGTAGTATGCCAATTCAATGAAATCACTTTGGCTGTTAATCCCAACAGCAAACAACAAGAAATTTTGAATTTTTATTATTCCGAGTTTGCGCATTTTTCTGATCGATATGAAGAAAAAATTCAACCAGAGGAAAGAAAAAACAAAATAACCGAAAGACGCTATCGTGGTTGTTAAAATAAAACACCTGTAATTGAAAAAATTACAGGTGTTTTTTGTTTTAATGGAGTTCTACGGCTAAATTACCGAACATACCCATATTGTCAGCAGCATTTTCTAAGGCTTCTGCTTGACGCATTTTAATTTTTTCATTTGATTCAATTTCGCGCATCTTAATTTTGCGCTCTTCTTGAGCATCAAATCGTCTGTCTCGTCGTTCTTCTAACCTTTCTGCTTCAGGCGTATAGCCCACAGCATCTTTTTTAGCGGAAGCTGATATTAAGCTATCTTTTTGAACAGTCAGAGATGCCATTTTAAGAGCTTTTCCAGCGTCAATAAATTCTGCCGGTGGTGTAACGGTGATTGTCAAAAAAGAAAGAGTTGCTTTGGGTTCGTGAAAACGACTTTTTACAATTTCTTCTATTTTCTGCGGGTTATTAATAACTTCCTCGCAAGAAAATTCACTCATGGTCTTTTTTACCATTCCGACAATCTCATGTCTATAACGGTGAAAATGAAAAGCGTCATTATCCGTTTCAGCTTTAACTTCTACCTCTAAAGGAATGTTTTCTTTATACACAGTAAAATTGTCCATAAAAGAGCCATCATGAGACTCAAAATAGGCCTCAATACCACCAAAAAAAACTAGAAGTCCCAAAAATAAAAATACATCGTCAATAACAGGCCAATTAAATTTTTTCATAATTTTAATGAATTTAAGTTAGTTAATATAAAAATAAATAAAACAATCAATTAGTTAGTCATCAACAGCATCTTCGCCATAGCCATTTTCAACAGCTTTAGCAATGCAATAAATTGCAGAGATTACTACAGGAGGATAAATTATCGTTTGCCACGATACAATATCTTCCGGCACAAACAAGTTAACGATGGATGATAACACTATCCCAATAAGGGCTAGACCAATAAATTCTAAAAAAACTGTTTCATACAAAAATAATATTTAAGTTTATAATTATAAATTTTGGGGCATGATAAGCCGAATTAAAGCAAATGTCAATATAATGTTCTATTGCAGATTATTTACAACAAAACCATATTGATTCCGACGATAATGGCAGTAAATGAGATGAGCTTTTTGATAACTTCTTGTCTGGTTAAGTTTTCTTTGAAGCTGTTTCCGAAGATTTTATAAAGCACAAAACCTAACAAAAGCGTAAAAATACTCTGTGATGAGCCTATTGATTTTACGGCTAATACAGGTAAATGAGCTAAAGCTATTGTTCCAGCTAAAGTTCCGCCTTGGTTTAAAATTTCATTAGATAAAAAGAGTTTTATTCTCTTTTTATATTGCGGAAATGAGCTTACAATATCTGTTCTATATTGAGGTAAAAATAAAAGAGATAAACTTATTGATGTTGCAAAAAGTGAACCCCAGAATAAAACTGTTACAAAGTCAACACTCTGCAGAGAATATTTGGATAATACCGAAGACAACGATAATAAAAGAGATACGACCAACATCAAGAAAAATGCAATATTAATTTTTAATTTCTTGATATCAAAATTAAGCAAA
>CASFJK010000011.1 GCA_949295025.1 uncultured Pseudomonadota bacterium | reverse complement strand
CGACAACAGGTTAACACAGATTTTATCATAATACGCCTCCATGAATAATAGAATTAAAGCCTATACTATCTATAATAAATCATTTTTTTTTTTTGCAACCAAAATATGAGGAGATGTAAAATATTATGTTGCCAGAACAATATATTCTCAGTAATAGTTGTAAATTGGCTATTAAATTAAGGGCCGCATTTTATGTTTATCCAATAAAAAAACACCCTGACTTTCACAAGCCAGAGTGTTTGAATGTTTAATTAATATAGAAAGATTGATAAACTACTTTCCATCACAGAAAGCATTATCTTCATTATTAGGTTTCAAAAAAAGACGAGCTTGCGGAGCCAGATGAGCATTTGTTCCTGTCAGTAAGGCTTCAAATTGCTCTTGAGTAACTCCATATCTTTTTATGAACTCTAAAATATTGTCAATAAAAACGCTTTGCATAAGCATTAATGTATGTTTATTATCATACCAGTTATGCTTAACAAATATTTCTACCCAGCGACTATCTTGAAAAGTTAAATCTTGCAAGGCTTTATAAATTTTGCCTTGTTTGTAATAATTTTCCAAGATATTGATGTCTTGTTCCCCAAAAGCACTTCTGAGCAAAGGTTTGAACCATTTGATTTGAGCTTTTTCTTCCAAAATCATCAACAATTCTTTTTTTATTGTTTCATTAGGAGCTTTGTTCAGCATTTCTTTTGAAAGTATGCCATCATTTGCTAAAGCTGACAGTAAAGTTCTTTTTTGTTCAATGCTAAAGCGTTCAAAAGCGCTGTTTACTATTTTTCCTTCCACGTTTTGAGAGATGCAAAGACTTAAGTTGTAGTTAATGTTTATTTCATCTTTCTTGTCTAGCAAAAATTTAAAAGCGCTAGGACAGGCAATGCCATTTTCTAACAACAAATAGATACTCTCCTCGCTCAAATCTGGAGGCAAAATCTTTAACAAAGACTGAGCAATGTCGTTGCGTTTTTGCGATGCCTCTACTTTGGTAAGGCGTTTCAACATATTGAAAATATGCTGAAAATCTTTATGCTCTTGCCAATATTCGGTCATCCGTTGAATAACCAGTAACGCATTAGCCTTTTGGCACCATTCTTCAAATTTATCACCCAAAGTGGTAAGTTGTTCTGCAGATAGATTTGGTTGATAATCATTTAACCCCATCAAAAAAGAAAGACAACTTTCAGCCACCTTGCTTTTTTTAGCTTCCTCAAAAAGGATGATGTCCAACTCCATCAATTTTTCCCAGTTACATTTTGTGAAAAGATAAGAAAAATAGGCTTCTTGACGATTGGAAGCTAATTTCTTAACCACGTCGACCGTAAAACTTTGCGGTTGCTTGTCGGCGAGAATGTAAAGATAATTTACATTATCATTGCATACTTTGATAATGCGTTCGGCATCAAGCGTATAGCTTTTAGCCCTAATTGCATCCATAGGGACGATTTCATAAGCAACATCAAAGATTGTGCCATTATTGATGACGCTGATGAAAATTTCAAGCAATTCAGGCCTGATATCATTAGGCTTGCAGAAATACTTGCGTGTTTGCAAGTGCCAAATTCTTTCTACAACCCATGCTGCAGATTGCGGATGCTTTAAGAGATACTTTTTCTCTTCAATAGCAGAAAGCTGGAACTTCTCAGCATACTTGTTTGATTTTTTTGTGTACTTTAGCGCCCAAGCTGGAAATAATTTTACAATCGGCGTAACGATAGCAATGATAATTGCTACAAATTGAGAATTTTTCATAAAATAAAAAAGAATTAAATTAATAAAATATCTTCCCCGATTTTCGGAGCAAGAGCCTTAAGCTTATTATCATCATCGTCAAAAACAACCGACTGTTTCCCCAGTAACAAAGAATCAATCAATCCATTCATAACAATAACTACAATAATCTTAAAACGGATAAAATATATAATTTTGTCCAAAATCTGTCAATCAATAAATGTCAAAGTTTTAAAAAAAATGTTGGTAAGCTTTAAAAAAAGATGATATAGAGAGGTAAAAAAAGAATTGATAACAAAAAGGATGATTCGTAAATGACAAAGATTGCAATTGTCGGCGTAATGGAAAGCGTCGGACGAGAAATTTTGAGCTTTTTGGAAGAAGACGGTATCAAAGCTAAAGATGTTTTTGCTGTTGACTATAAATCTGTATTGGGTAACCAAGTTTCTTATGGCGAAGATGATGACTTGGATGTCTATAATTTAGATGATTTTGATTTTGGTAAAGTTGATGTCGCCATTTTTGCAACCACGGCAGAATTAGCCAAACGCTATGTTCCAAAAGCTTTGAACAAAGGAATTAAAGTTATTGATACATCTTCTGCTTTCTTTGCAGAAGAAGATGTTCCGATGATTGTGGCCGGTGTTAATGATGCTAAAATCAATGACGCAAAACGTGGTTTGGTTTCGATTCCTTCTGCTGCAGTTACACAAATGTTATTGCCTTTAAGCAAGGTTAATGAAAAATATCTGATTAACCGTTTGGTCGTCACATCATATAGCTCCACTTCGGTTTATGGCAAAGAAGGAATGGATGAGCTATTCAACCAAGTCAGAAAAATTTATATGAACGATTCTCTTGTAGACGATCAACAAGTTTTCAATAAGCAAATTGCATTTAACGTCATTCCGCAAGTAGGTGACTTCTTGGGGGATGAAACTGAAACTGAATGGGCTTTGAATGCCGAAACCAAAAAAGTTTTGAACGGCAATGTCAAAGTTCATGCCAACTGCGCTGTCATTCCAGCATTTATCGGTTGTGGCTTGTTTGTCAATGTTGAATGTGCCGATGAGGTTGATGTTGAAGATGTTCGCTCTCTTATGAGCAAAACCGAAGGCGTCGTTGTTTTTGATAAACACGTTAATGGCGGTTATGTTACCATGAGTGATGTTCAAGGGGAAAATGAGGTCTATGTCAGCCGTTTACGTCAAGACGTCTCGGTTGAAAACGGCATTAGTTTCTGGTGTGTTGCTGATAACTTACGTGTCGGCGTTGCCAAAAACGCATTTAGTGTTATGAAATTAATGTTAGGAAAATAATTTATTATCATAAAGCTAAAAGGAATATTCCGATGAAAAAGATTTTACCGCTTTTGCTTTTTTCATTTTTCTGCTGTGTTTTGAGTGTAAATAATGTTTATGCTCAAAATAAAGACATAACCACACAGACGGGAGAAACCTTAACTGAATTTAATTATATGAAATTCAGTACCATGCTGAATGATATGGATAAAATCTTAAAAAGCGGTTCCGCTAAACCGGATTATTTACAAGCAAGTATCCGCTTATCGTCAACCATGCGTAGCTTGGCTCTCGATGCCAAAAAAACATTGCAACAAGATATGCAATATACTCAGAAAAAGCTAGATGCTTTGGGTGAGGTTCCTGAAGGCGGCAAAGAGTCAAAATTATTAGCTCAAAAGCGCAAAGAATTTACGGCTGAATTAGATACTCAAAAGGGCAAAGTTGCCGAGGCAGATGTCATCTTAGCTCGTTTGGATGAAACAGATACGCGTATCTTAAATTTACGTAGCAAAGAATTGTTTGGAAATTTGTTCAATAAGCAAAATCCATTGATAAATCCGGCCAATTTTTTTGAAGCAAACAAATATCTTTTGAGTTTTATTTATGATATAGCTTATTCGCCTATAAATTGGTATGAAGGTTTGAGCCAAACAGAAAAAACAAAAGTTTATAGTAATGGTATTCCAGCAGTTTTCATTTTTGTTTTAAGCTTGGTATTAGGTGTCTATTTGCGTTTATTGATAATGCGCAAATTTGGCTATGATAAAGATATTGAACATCCCAGATATGGCAAAAAAGTTTCGGCCGCTATTTGTGTGGCAATTGGCTATGGCGTCATTCCGTCATGTATCATTGTCGGGATGTTGATTTGGATTGCATCTTCAGAAATATTAAGCGGCTATTTTGCAACCGTAATTGGAAGCTTTTTGTTCTATTCTTTATATGTTTTATTAGGTCGAGCCATTGCTCGTGTTGTTTTTGCTCCATATAATGAAAAATGGCGCTTGGTTAATGTCAATAATGACAAAGCTTTAAGCATGGCTTCAGCTTTCTATGGTATGATTTATGCCATAGGTTTGTTTGGCTTTTTAGAGCATGTATCAGACCGCTCAGATTACAATATAGATTTATCTGCCTATATAAGTGCCATAGGTTGCTTTGTAAAAGCCTTTTTCATTTGGCTGATCGTTCGTCGCAGTTTATGGGATGGCTTACCAGAAGTTGAAAATGAAAATCCTGAAGAGGAAGACGAAGAAACACAAGAAGATGACGGAGAAAGTGCTTCTTTCAAAATTACGTTTTTCACAACCGTAGCCGCCATAGTTTTATGTTTAGTAGCGATTTGTGGTTATCCGTTTTTGTCGGCATTTATCATGAATCGAATTATTATGACCTTCATTTTGCTGGGATTTTTATACATTATCCGCAAAGCATTTGAAGAAATAATGCATCGAATTTTATTGATGCGTTTTTGGGCTAAAAATTTCCGTATCAAAAGAAGAATTTTATCCAAACTCAACTTCTGGATAAGTTTGGTTGTAGATCCGCTGTTTATTTTGATTTCTATTTATTTGATATTGGCTTTATGGGGTGTATCTGTTGAAATCTTAAACCACAGTATTTATAAAATATTTATGGGATTTAGCATTGGTGGAATAAAAATATCTTTGTTATCCATTTTCTTAGGCTTAGTTATTTTCTTTGTAGCCATTAATGTTGTTAGAGTACTCAAACGCCGATTAGCAGGAAATGTTTTGAGCAAAATGGATATTGATGAAGGTATCAAAGCCTCACTCGAGTCTGGTTTTGGTTCCATTGGTTATGTCTTATCGGCGCTGTTGGCCATAGCCATAATGGGTGGAGATTTAGGAAACCTTGCTTTGATTGCCGGTGCTTTATCAGTTGGTATCGGTTTAGGTTTACAAAATGTGGTAAACAACTTTGTTTCAGGTATCATCATTTTGTTTGAACGACCGATTAAAGTCGGAGATTGGGTAAGCATTAATGGTGAGGAAGGTCGCGTAAAACAAATTAACATTCGAGCCACCGAAGTAGAAACCTTTAGAAAAACCAGTTTGATTATTCCAAACGCAAACTTATTGTCAACCACGGTAACCAACTTAACTCATAGCGACAATTCTTCTCGTATGTCTATTAATGTTGGTGTAGCTTATGGCTCAGATACACGTCGTGTGGCAGAAATTTTGCTTGAGTGTGCCGAAAACCATAAACGCGTTTTGAAAAAACCTGCTCCGAGTGTTATTTTTAAAGACTTTGGCCCCAGCAGCTTAGATTTTGAATTGCGTTGTTATACCAGTGATATTTGGACAGGTTGGATTATTCCGAGTGATTTGCGCTTTGAAATCGACCGCCGATTCAGAGAAGAGGGTATCGAAATTCCGTTCCCGCAACAGACCATTACTTTGGGCGATGCCGATATTAAAAAGGCATTACTGAAAAAGTTGCAAAGTGAAGTTAAAGCAGAGGAAAAAAAGAGCAAAAAAGTCAAAAGCAAAAAGTCTGAGGATAAGACAGGTGAGTAATATTTTAAAATTTAGATTTGTGGCTTGTCGCTATGATGAAAAGTCTGCTACGGCATTTTTGGATTATGCTTTTGATGAGGCTTATTCTTTTACCGAAACGATTTGTTTTAAAAATGCTAAAACCAATTTGACGTTGGCAGAAAAGGAAGCCGTTAACAAAATTCTGTTCTTTTTGCATATAGCTTGCGGTATCAGCTATTACAAAGCTTTTGTTCCGGAAAAGATGGCAGTAGAGAGTGGTTGCTTAAATAAGGAGCAAGCCGAGTTTTTTAATACCTTTTATGAAAAAGGTTTAGGCGAATTTTCTTGGCGCAACGGGTTAAATTTGAGTGGTAAGATAAATTTTCCTTATGTAGAAAAATCAAGCATTGAAGAGGCTTCGGATATAAACTTGCCGGATTTAACCGCCGTCCCGATTGGAGGCGGTAAAGATTCTAATGTCGTTTTGGAAACCTTAAAATCTCATGGCGAAAATGTAGTCTGCATAGCTCAAGGTCGTCCCCGTCCGATTAAAGAATGTATCGAAGTTTCCGGTTGTCCTGAAATCGAGTTCACAAGAACAATCTCGCCCGAGCTGATTGCCTTAAATAGTCAAGAAGGGGTGTATAACGGTCATGTGCCAATTAGCGGTATTTATGCTTTTTGCATGACTTTGGCAGCCGTGCTTTATGGCTATGATAAAGTTGCTATGGGTAATGAGCGTTCAGCCAATGTCGGCAACTTAGTCCGTGATGATCATTTTGAGGTTAATCACCAATGGAGCAAATCGATAGAATTTGAGCAAATGTTTAATACCTTTAATCATAAATATATGCTCAAAAACTTTAACTATTTTTCTTTCTTGCGTCCGTTGTCAGAGTTAGATATTGCCAGACGTTTTGCTAAGTTAAAGCTATATCATCAAGTTTTTACCAGCTGCAATAAGGCTTTCAAAATTGATAAAGAAAAAAGACTGGAGCGCTGGTGCGGCGAATGTGATAAATGCCGCTTTGTCTTTTTGGCTTTGGCGCCGTTTATGGATAAGCAAGATTTAATAAAAGCCGTTGGCAAAAACATTTTGGCAGATGTAGCACAAAAGCAGGGTTTTGAAGAGTTGCTCGGCTTGAGCAATCATAAGCCGTTTGAATGTGTCGGTGAAAAGGAAGAATGTTGCGTTGCCATGTATTTGTTATCGCAAAATCCGCAATGGCAAAATGAACCGCTTGTTAAAGAGCTTTATCCGTTGGTTGAACAAAAATACGGATTAAGCACTTTACAAAAATGGCAAGAGCAAGTTTTCACGCCATCAGAAAAACATTGTTTGCCGGAAAAATTTAAGGAATATCTCTAATGTTGTTATCAGAATTGCAAAATAAAAACTTGCTTATTTGGGGGCTGGGTAAAGAAGGGTTAGCCTTAACCCAATTTGTTCAGGCCAATGTAAAATATCAAAATTTATATTTGTATAATGATTCTGAAATAGCCCAATCTGAATTAAAAATTTATCATGGCCAAGCTATTGATGAGTTGCTGAATAAGGTAGATGTTATCATTCGTTCCCCTGGGGTAAGTATTTATAAAGATGAGATAGTCCAAGCCAAAGCAAAGGGTGTGAAAGTTACTTCATCATCAGATATATTTTTATCGGAAATGTTAAAAAATCGTCCGCAAACAACCGTAATTGGCGTGACTGGTTCAAAAGGTAAAAGCACAACCAGTTCATTGTTATATCATGCATTGCAATCTTTGGGTAAAGATGTGGCATTGGGCGGAAATATCGGGCGTCCGTTAATTGAGCTATTGCCAGAAAATCATGATTATGTGGTTTGTGAATTATCATCTTATCAGTGTAGCGATTTGAGTGTGTCGCCCAAGATTGTATTGTTTACCAACTTGTTTCCAGAGCATATAGATTGGCATCAAAACCATGAAAATTATTATCGCGATAAAGTTCATTTGGTAGCTCATCAGCAAACAGGGGATGTTTGTTTTGTTAATGATAAATGTGATAAGCTGAAAAAATATTGTGCCACTTACAATTTGCCATATCGCTATTATAATAAGAAAGAAAGCTTTGCTGAGATTGATAATGTTTTGTGCGAAAATGAAAAGCCTTTACTTCATATTGAAGAAACCAAATTGCAAGGATTCCATAATCTTGATAATATGGCCGGTGTTTTATCGGTTATCAAATATTTAGGTTTGGATACCAATAAAGCGGTTGAGAGTTTTAAGACATTTAATGGTTTGCCTCATCGCTTGCAAAAAGTTGGTGAAAAGAACGGCATTTTGTTTATTAATGACAGTATCTCCACCGCTCCGGAAACGGCAATGGCGGCATTGAAGTCTTTTAATGTTCCTTTGGGCATATTCTTGGGCGGATATGATCGTGTGCAAGATTATCACGAATTGGCAGAGTTTATCAATCAAGATAAAAATGTCAAAGTTGTGGTTACATTATTCCAAACCGGTGCAAGAGTAGCTCAAACCTTAAAAGAGGTTTTGAAGAGAAAAGATATTGTTGTTTTAGAAGAAACTAACTTTGCCGAAGCCGTAAGCAAAATGTATAAAGAGTTGCAAAAGGTTGGAGGAAAGATGGCTTTGTTCTCACCGGCAGCTCCGAGTTATGATTGTTTTAAAAGCTTTGAAGAACGCGGTGCCGAATTTATCAGGCTGTTTAATAACCTGTAAAATAGGGTTGATTTATAGATTTTGATGATATAGATTAACAGCCGAAATAAAGCCGGTTTAGCTCAGTTGGTAGAGCAACGCATTCGTAATGCGTGGGTCGTGTGTTCGAGTCATATAACCGGCACCATTGATTTATAAGGGCTGGCAGAAAATTGCCAAGCCCTTGAATTTTATCTGGGGCTACCGTTGGGCTACCTTTTTTATTAAATAAGGTTAAAAATATGAAAAGATTAGGCAAAGCATTCGATATAAACAATGTAAAGTATTTTAAAGGTTTCCCAAAGGAAATTCTGAGTGTAAGCTGTGATGACATTACTGCTACGGGAGAGTATGATAATGACGATTTTTATCTTCCTCTTTTAACAAATCCGGAAGCTTCTTCTTTTTGGCAGGAACTTGTAAAAAAAGATAAAGATGGCGCAATCATGTTTTTTAGAGCATTGTTCATAACTCCGTTTAAGGCAGGTTATGGATTTTTTTATAATGAAGAAGTCTTGAAATTGGTAAAAGATATTTATAAAAAAAGCCAACAGATGCAAAAACAATTAAGTGCAATAATTCAAAATTTATCGACCATAGGTTTATGTCAGGACTTGATAGAAAAAGCTACTTACGAGGCAAAGTTTGCAGGAAAGGAATATTTTACAATAGAAGATTTTAATGAATACATTACCAAAAGCAAAAAAATGAGTGTATTTATTGGTATGCTTGAGAAAAGTATGAGTGAATCTTTAGAGTTTCATATAGCACATGAGCTCATTAATCACCCAATTTCAAGAAAAAGAAATATTCCCAATCATGCTGAAATTTATTTTACGAAAGTTCTTTACCTTTATCTGGTACAAAAGATTCATATAAAAAGTATGTATCGCCACATTGCAGATGTTGTAAATCTACTTTTTCACAATACAGATGACGATATTAACATAAAGGATGAAGATTCAATAAAAAAATTACTTAATACGACACGTCGAAAGTATATCGAATATAAGCGTAAAAACAGAGAGTTATAAAAAAAAGACTATATTCGCGCTCTAAAATTCATTCCGAATGTTCCCTTAAATGAGTTTTGAATTGAGGTATATTAAACTCAGTTAAAAATTTTTATGGAAGGAGAGCGTATGAACGTTTATCTAAACAACAAACAAGCAGCAGAATTTTTAGGTGTAACAGAAGGAACATTGGCGGTTTGGAGAACAACTCGCCGATATGCCATTCCTTATGTCAAAGTAGGCTCCTTAATCAGATATAAGAAAGCTGATTTAGAGCAATGGTTGGAACAAAGAACTGTAAGAGAGGTGGAAAATGACTAATCTTACTCCTTTGAAAGCCATTAAACTGCATTGCCAAGATTGTAGTGGTGATGATAACCCAAAGCATTGCCCATGCAAAAATTGTCCGTTGTATGTTTTTCGTTTGGGTTTTAATCCGAATGCCAAGAGAGAAGTCTCTGAAGAGCAAAAAGAAAAACTTCTTCTCAATTTAAGAAAGCGAGGTCAAAATGACTGAGCCGGAGAAAAAGGAAAATTTTTTAAGCCCTTGTGCAATGGCTGAATATCAAGAAAACTCAGAGTTTGAAAAGAGGCTTTTTAATTCTTCGTCTTTAGTTAATAATATTATATTATATAATATATATACCAAGGATAAGAAGATAAACAGTAAAGAGCAAGTCAAACAGATTTTTGAATTAATCAACGCCAATGATTTTAAGGCTTTAACACTTCGCTTTTCTTTTAGCTTTATGGAAAAAGCATCAAAACGCAAGATATGCGATTTTATCCGAAGGCGAATTAATGCCAACCTCAAAAACAGTTTAGGATATATTCCCAAATTTTTGTTTGTTTTAGAGGAAGAAACACCAATTAATTTGGGAGAAAATACTCAAAGTCGACAGTTTCATATACATGGTATCATTGAAGCAGATGATGAGAAGATTTTACCAATAAAATTGGTATTAAAAAGGACATCTTTTGGAAAAGATTTTAGGCAGAGCAATTTTAATAAAAATATTGTTATGCTCAAAGATATTACCGATAAACGCGGATGGGCTGAGTATATAACAAAAGATTTGAACAATGATAGGCGAAAACTTTATATCTCACGAGAACTTACTCAATTAGCTCATAAGTATCTAAAACAATTTTCTAATCTCATTTAATAACCAGCGCAAAGCAAGAGCTGTAAAGGCGCTGGTTTTGTCTTTTATAAAAAAATCACTTATCACATTTATCCTCCAGAGCATTAAACATGCGATAGAGTTGCTTAATTTTCAAAAATTTCAAGATTTTTCTTTACAAACAAACTGTTACATTTTAATCTCTTTTACGGATATACAAAAAGGGTATATCTAGGGCGTCAGAAACCCTGTTAGACATAGTCGTGCGCACACGACTTAAAATTGTGCCGACTTCTGCTTTTATGGGCGGATGTCGGCTAAATAAGGCTATGAGCTGAATAAGCCGAGCCGTCTATGTCTATACGGTTTCTGAACATCCGCCCACCTCCTTTTGGTGGGTTTTGTTTTAATTGCTAGCATAAGGATGTTCTAATGAAACGTATTTTAATGATGATGATAGCTGTTTTGTACATGAGTGGATGTACAACGCACTTAACAGACTTATCAATGATATCCAATAAAAATGTCAACCTGAATAAGGTTGATATCGATAAATTGCCTCAGAAAAAGAATGTTGAAGGGGAAGATACAAAATTTGTCTTTCTTTTTATTCCCTTTGGACAGCCAACACTCAAAGGAGCATTAAATGACGCTTTGGAAAAAGGTGATGGAGATTTAATGGTTGATGCTTCTGTTTCCACAACGGGTTGGTGGTTTTTAGTCGGTCAAACTGGCTTAAAAATTAAAGGTGATGTTGTAAACACAAAAGGGAGTAATTAAATATGAAGATGAAGTTTTTATCTGTGGTATCTTTGATGTTACTTTCAGCTTGTACAGTCAATCATGGTGATTTTACTGTTTTGAGCAATAAGATTGTATCAACACAAGATTTTGATATGGGTACAAGCCAAAGAATACGCAATGTTGAAGGCGAAGATATGGCCCATATGATAATTATCTTTCCGACTGGAACACCACGATTGGAAGCAGCTTTGAATGATGCTTTTGAAAAAACAGATACTAATGTTATGACAGATGTAACAGTTCAACATTGGTTCTGGTGGATACCATACATTTATGGAAATATGGGTTGGGAAGTAACCGGAGATGCGGTGAAAACAAGAGCTAATTAATTTAACTGGTAAAGGCGGATGTTCCGCCTTTATTCTTGTATTTTAATGATGTATAGTACAAATTGTAATTCAAAATACCAAGATGTGAGGAAACGTGAAAAAATATATTATCTGTTTAATGTTTAGCTTGATGTTCATAAATTCTTGTGCACATTATACTCCTAAAAATGAAACCAATATAAGAAAGGTTGATTATAATTTTATTATAGGACAACCGAGAGATTTTGGTGAAGAATTGCGTTATGCGCGTTTAAAATCTCGTTTTGATGAGTTTAAAAGAGTAATATTAGAATATGGCATACGAGATGATTCTCAATCGCAATATGATGTCTTTTTAACAATAGAATATCCTATTTATTCAAAATCGTTGTATAAAGATTCCAAAGGGTTGCATTTTTTATCTTTAGGAGGATTAACCCTTTTAGGAATTCCATATGATAAGATATTAGCTGAAGTCAATATTATTGCACAAGTTAAAAATAAAAGAGGTTTATTGATAGATACTATTGAGGTAAATGCTATCGGTACAGAATATGTAGCTTGTTATTATGGGTATAGAGAAAGAGAAGCTCAATTAATTGCGAGGGAAAAGGCTATAAGAAATGCAATGGATATCCTTATAGAAAAACTAAATAATCTATCTCAAAATATAAAAGAGAAAGAAAAAAATGCAGTAAAAGAACAGAAAGAAAAAATTCATCAAGAAGTTTTGAAGAAAAAATTAAAAGAAGCGCAAATGGCGCGTGAAAAAAAAGAAAATCCATTGAAATTTTTGATGAAAAACATTTCTAAAAAAGTTGATGAGTTTGATGATAGAATAATTTACCAAAGTTATAATTCTAAACAAGGATATAAAGATAAATGTTTTTTGCGTTTGGCATATTATCCTAAGGAAAAACGTTGTCTTATGTTTTGGAATATTGTTTATTATAGTAATGATTGGCTATTTATTGAAAACTTTACAGTTAAAGCTGATGATAAAAAATACAATGTTTATTTGTCCTATGGAGATGTATCTAGAGATAATGATGCAGGCAGTATATGGGAAAGTGTTTCTTTACCATACAACCAGTATAAAGAAACAATAAAAGCTATTGCCAATGCCAAACAAGTAACAATAAGATTTTATGGAAACAAATATTATGCAGACAGAAAACTAAGCCAAGCAAACATCAATGCAATGAAAGATATGTTATCTTTATACGATTTCTGTCAGAAAGGTATATTGGAAAATAAATAGCTTGCGTTTTAGCTGTATTACATCGGTAGTATATATGATAGACTACCCCGTCAAAAAAGCCCTGGCTCTTTTCTCAAAAAGGCTGGGGCTTATGGTTTGTATTTATTTACTGAGTTTCAGAACTGAAGATTAATAAATTGTTGCCAACAATTTTTTCATAATAAGCTTTATTTTGCTCATCTTCATCACAAGAACCAAATTTGCGCTGGTATTCTTTTACTTCTTGTTCTGCTTTATTGATAACGTCTGTAAGATTTTTTATTCTGCTATCTCCTTCACGGGCTTTCCCTTCTTCCATAAGTTTTCTGCATGTTTCAATATATCCGTAAAATTCATTGTAGCTAGAAAAATTCTCACTTGAACGGCAAAGTTGTGAATAATTGAAGTGCCACCTATCATATTGGAATCCATTTGTCGCATCCAATAAACCATTAATACATAAAATCTTTCTTTTCCCATAGACACGGGGAGCATCTACCCCTGAATAAGGGTGTTCTTTGGTTAGGGTAGAAGTTGTTAGTATGTCATTTTTCTTAAATTTATTACATAATAGAAAAATGAGGTATTCTATATGGATTTTGTGAGGAATGTTGTTTGCGTATTGGATAAAGGTTTCACATACTTGTACAGTTTCTCTGAAGGTAAGTGCACATTGTTTCGCATAGTTCCCAAAATGTTCGGCAATAATTGCAAAGCCGTTATAATTGTCATTGTCTTCAATGAAGCCATTATCTAAAGCTAGTTTTAATTTTTCTTTTGTTATTACTGAGGAAGCAATTTGTTTGTAGGATTCTTTGTTGGGGCTAGGAAGGATAATTTCTTTATCAATAAGTTTTCTCAAGTAATTTTCTCCTTGTCGTGCTACTGTTTGCCCATAAACAGCGGAAACAGCCTCAGAAATAGCCCCCTTATTGATGGGAATAATAAAAAATACTTGGTCTATGTCAAAAAAGTGTTTCATGATTTCTATTGTTTTAAGAGCATAATCTGGGCGACAACGGTCTAATTCATCGACTATAATCACAAGAGGCGCATTTTTATGTAATTGTTTGATTTTTTTAGAAAACTCATTTTTGAAATGTTGAACTTCATCTGTATCTTTTAAAAAAGAAGATATAAAAGAACCCAAATTTACTTCTACTCCACTACATTGTATTGATATTGAAGATAATAATTTCTTTCCAACTTCAATACCCTTCTTTTTAAGAGTAGTGATTTTGCTTTTTGTTGTTGGAGAAAGTTCTTCATCAAAAAAATTGAGAATTTCTTTCAGCAAATACAAAAAAGGAGAGGGAGCATAATCATTTTCCCACGCACTAATATAGATACAAGGTATTCCATTTTTTTTAAGATGCTCACAAAACCGAGTAAAAAAGTATGTTTTTCCCATTCCATATGGTGCTTCTACAGAGAGCACAAAAGGAGTTTCTTCATTGCAAATTTCTTGGGTAAGCATCTCTGCATTTGCTTGAGCATTGGGAATAGAATTTGCCCATAAATTTTGGGTTTCATTTTCAAAATCTTGTTTGCTTAATTTATATATGTTGGCGTAATTTTTAGGCATTTTTCTCTCTTTTTTCTTGGGGTAATATAGAGATATTATCACTTTCTTTGTATTTATCCATCAAGGAAACGGCTTTTTTCATAGATTCTCTAACTGGGTCAAGATTCAGTCTTGCATATATGGCTGTCGCTTGTTGGCTTTTATGTCCCAAGCTTTTGCCTATGATATTAAGACTGGTGCCCTCAATGGCTTGATAACTACCGAGAGTTCTTCTTAAGTCGTGAATTCTTAAGTTTTCAATCTGAGCTCTTTTTAAAATTTTGTGCCAAGCCTTTTTCGGTTCTTCAATATGTCCGGATTTGCTCGTCGCGCTGGGAAATACCCATACAGATACACACGGCATCTCTTGAAGAATGTCAACCACTTGAGAAACAAGAGGGACTGTTAAAGGGTCGCCATTCTTGGTTTCGGGAATGTACCAAGTATTTTGCTCAAAGTTTATGTTTTCCCAACGCATTGATAAAACATTGCTTCTTCTTTGCCCTGTGTATAATGAAATCAAAAAGTAATTCTTAAATATGACATTCGGCTCTTCCTGAAGGGCTTTAAAAAAGCGCTGTAGTTCTTCAGGTTTCAGAAATCTATCTCTTGATTGTGTGCGATATTTTTTTATGCCGATGGTTGGATTTGGGAAGTCTAAACCCCATTCTATACCTTTGTTTATAACATGGCGGAGTAGGGTCAAAGCTTTGTTGGCGGCATGAATTCCGTTTGTTTCATTAAGTTTTATTAATGCAGATTCTATTTCAACTTTTGACAAGGATTTTATTTGTCTGTTGCTCCATTTACTTAAATATAGGCGATACGTATCTTGATTGCCTTTTAAGGTTCGCTCTTTTGTGTAAACTTTTGCGTGTTTTTCAATGTAATCTTTGAATAAGTCTTTCAGGGTAATGTTGTTGCATAATTTTCTTTTTTCAACATTGGGATTCTTGTTTTCCGCAAACAATGCAAGTACTTCAGCAGCTTTTTTTCGTGCAGAAAGAACGCTCATTTCAGGGTGTTTCCCTAAAGTGGCTTTAATGGGTTTTCCTTGAAATTTCTTATATACAACAAAAGATTTTGTCCCAAGTTCGGTAACTCTGCAAAATAAAGCAGGGTTTTTGGCATCTTTTACAAGATAACGCTTGCCTTTTTCTGCAGGTGGTAGGTGGGCGATAAAAGCTTCGGTAAAGTTTTGTGTTTTTGTCGTATTGTTCATTGGGGCTACTCTGGGGCTACTATTTTTATTAAAAACAAATAACTTGCATTAAATTCTGATAATGGTAATATAAACTCAATTATTTGAAATATCAATATAAAAATATGTTAATTAAATTCTGTTAAACAGATGACCCAGAGATTCGTAATGCGTGGGTCGTGTGTTCGAGTCACATAACCGGCACCATTAAAATTAAATTGCCCTTTAAAACGCTGAGGATAATATCCTCGGCGTTTTTGCTTTATGTATGATTCTTTTTTATTGTATAAAAAATTATAGAAAAAATTTTTTGTCTATAATTGTAACTAATTATTAACTTAAATATGGTCATTTATATATATTGATATGAATAAAATTTATCTTTTCTTGGGAATAATAGGGGAAACCATGGGAATTTTAATCGAAATACAGAATAGAATCAAAAATTCAGGAATCTTGATTTTCTGTACAATGCTTTCTTTGTACTTTATTTTCCATGGCATTAGTGGCGATAGAGGACTGCTTAAACTATTGTATTTGCGCAATGAAATAACAGAAGCAAAACAAATAGCAGAGATGTATCATCAAGAAAAAATAAAACTGGAAGAAAAAGTAAAGTTGCTTTCATCTTCCAGTTTGGATTTAGATTTATTAGACGAGAGAGCTCGTGTTGTTTTAAATTTAGTTGGTTCTGATGAGTTTGTAATTCTCGATTCTGATGACAACAAATAGTTTATTAGAGAATATAATATCCTGCCAAATAAACAATAATTCCGGCAAAAATTCCGGCAAAAATGTCATCAAGCATGATTCCCAAACCACCGCTTAATTTGCTGTCAGCCCAACCGACTAACCATGGTTTAGATATATCAAACAGGCGGAAGAGTGCAAAACCAATAACAAACAAATAAAGATTTGTTCCTGCAAAAATAAGCGCAATTGTTTGTCCGGCAACTTCATCAATCACAATTTGTCCCGGGTCTTTAATTTTAAGGGCTTCTGCATATTTTCCAGCGATGGGAATTCCTGCCAAAGAAATCAAAATCGCAAAGATAATCACAGCGTAGATGCCATAAAAATATGCCAAACAATAAACAAATGGCAAGGTTGCCAGAGAGCCGCATGTTCCCGGGGCTTTAGGAGATTTTCCCGAATAGAACCAAGTTGCTAACAGCTCTAATATGTTGAAATTTAAACTTTTTATATCTTTTTTCATAAAAAACCTCTCTATAACTATTTTCTATATTGTATTTACAATAAAACATGCTAAAAAGACAAGTCTGTTGTTTTTACAGTAGGATAAGTTTGTAAAAAGACTGTATTTTAATATTTTTTTAATATATAAGACAAGAAATGTGAAAATTATAAAAGCACATTTTTTTTGATGTCATAGGTTTTTATATGAGTATAAAGAACGCTAACAATACAAAGCGTGATTATAATCCTCAGTTTAGAGAGAAGAAAAAGTTTTTTTCTGAAAAGGAGATTATTTTCCGCAGTCAGAATCGTGCCAAAGTCTTGACGATATCGTCAAAGGCTCAGGTTATGTTTTTGTGTATTTTAATTATTATTGGCGTGTGGAGTTTCTATTCTTATCATATTTATAATAAATCAGGCGTGATGGTTTCTGCCAAAACCAGAGAGCTGGAAACAACGCGCGATGCCTATGCCAATTTGATGGGCGATTTTATGTCTTTGCAAAAGAATATTTCCACCATGTTGAGCAATATGGGCAACAAAGGTTCAAAGCAAGAAATTGAAAAATATAAAAAGCAAGCCAGTGCTGTCGAAGATAAAATTAAATTATTATCCTCAACCAATGAATGGGCATCAGTTGATAAGTTGGAAGAAAAAATCTCTTTGAGTGAAGCTGTTTTACAAAGAGACATTGCTGCTTCGGAAAGAGATGAATTAAAACGCCAAATGAATGAGATGGAAGATATTATTGATGAACTCAAAGAAGCAGAAATGGAAGTTCTGGAAAAAGTTTCTCAAATATCCTCCAAAGAAGTAAACAAAATAAAGAGTGCATTTAAAGAAATTAATGTCCCTCTAAAAAAACAAGGATTATACTTCAACCCGCAAGCAAACCGCAAAAATGGAAAAGGTGGTTTGTTTGAACCGGCTCAAATGCCAAAGTTAAAAGATAAAAAGCTCAATCAAAAAATCACGGAAATATATAGAGACGTAGATGATTTAGAATATTATAAAGAAATTGTTCAATTTGTACCTTTAGGCAAACCGGTATGGAGCTATTGGTTGACATCGCCGTTTGGTGGTCGCGCCGATCCGTTCAACAAAAAACAAGCTCGCCACAAAGGTGTTGATTTAGCCAGCCGTACAGGAAATAAAATTAAAACCATGGCCAAAGGCAAGGTAACTCGCGCAGAATATGCCGGAGGATATGGAAATTTGGTTGAAGTTGATCATGGGAATGGTTTTAAAACCAAATATGCTCATATGCACAAAATATATGTTAAAAAAGGTCAATATTTAGAAGCCAATGAAGTGGTAGGTGAGGTCGGAAATACAGGACGCTCCACTGGACCTCATCTGCATTATGAAGTTTTGTATCGCGGTGTTCCGGTAGATCCGATGCCGTTTATGAAAGCAAAAGTATCTTAAGATTCGAGGGTAAAAATGAAAAATTTAAAAAGATTAGTTTATTTGAAGTTTGCCAGATCAATAAATAAAAATAATTCATCCGTTCCGGTACCGACAATCATCAGTGAAAATACTCGTGTAAACGGAGATATCATTAGCAATACTGTTTTACATATTGATGGACATGTTGTCGGTGATATTAGCTGTGATGAGTTGATTATTGGTGTAAAAGGCGTTGTTGAGGGCTCTATCACTGTAAAAAATTTGCAGTTATATGGAACCTTAAATGGTCGTGTTGCTGCAGAAAGTATTTTCATTGCCAAAAGCGCAAAATTAATTGGTGATGCAACACATGTTACCATTGCTATTGAACCGGGGGCATTCATCGATGGACGTTGTATGCGTGTGGGTGAGCCGATTCCTGCTGAAGGTGCAAAGCCAGATTTGATGATTACAGATGCTTCTAAAAATAAGAAAAAAGCATAGCAAAATAAAAGTTCAGAACAAGTTTCTGAAC
Organism: uncultured Pseudomonadota bacterium; assembly: GCA_949295025.1. Classification (GTDB taxonomy): domain Bacteria; phylum Pseudomonadota; class Alphaproteobacteria; order RF32; family CAG-239; genus CAJLXD01. Next base: position 23,535 of record CASFJK010000011.1, on the reverse strand, counting down.
TTTTTTGTTGTCTGTTCCTCTTTTTTTGATTATAAGAAAGAAAAAAGAGGAAAAAATGGCAGAAAAAAAGAAGAAAAGTGATTTTATCAGCACCGGTGTCGTGGCTCAAAATCGTCGCGCACATTTTGACTATTTGATAGAAGAAAAATATATTGCCGGTTTGCAATTAAGCGGAACTGAGGTTAAGTCTTTACGCTTAGGACATGCTAATATAAATGATGCTTATGGTGTAGAAAAAAACGGCGAATTATATATGTCCAATATGTTTATTGCCGAATATGCCAATAAGGGATATGAAAGCCATGTCGAAAAGCGTGACCGCAAATTGCTTTTGAAGAAAAAAGAGATAATAGACATTATAAATGCCTTAGCGCGCAAAGGCGCTACTTTAGTTGCAATTAGATTGTTTTTTAATGATAAAGGACGAGCCAAATTGGAAATAGGTCTTGGTCGCGGTAAAAAAATGTATGATAAACGAGAGGCGACCAAAGAGCGTGACTGGAACCGCGATAAACAGCGGATTTTAAACAATGCTAATCATTAAAAAAATTAAAGCTGTTTTGTTATCCAAAGTATTAAAACATCAATAATATATTGTTGCTCATCTTTCGTAAGAGTTCTTCCTTGCGGAATTTTATGCCATTTGTAAAGACAGCCACGGCAACAACATGCTGTTGCGTGCTGTGCCTTAAAAACAGGATGTCCGCGCATGGGTGTTTGTTTTCCGTCATTTTTAGGAAATGCAGGAGCCAATCTTTGAGCAACAAAATCTTCAGCATGTTTTTTAATAGTTTCCAGTCCTTTTTTTTGAATATAAATTTTATCTTCGGATGATAACTTAAACTTTTGCCGAAAAGGTGAGGCTGCCAATCTGTCAAATAAATTGTTTTCCATATTTTTTTATTTAATATTGTTTTGTTCTCGACTTTTAACATAAAGTTATATAAAGTTAAAATCAAATACATAATCGGTTAGGAGATGTTTTATGGAAACTAAAAAGAAGATAATTATTGCTTTGAGTGTTTGCATTGGAGCAGCCTTTTTATATTTTGGTTTTTCAGGCATGTTGCAAAAAAAAGCTGAAGAAGAAAAAAATTATACCATTGAAAATACCATCGTCAAAAAGAATATGTCTTCTGATTCCTCTGATGGGTTAGATAACTTAGCTCAATAAAAGAGGAAATTTTTGTGTCAATATTAGATGTCTTCTTTCTGGCAATAGCGCTTTCCGTAGATGCCGCTGTTGTCTCTTTTTCTTATGGACTAATCTTAAAAAAACAGCGTTTAAAAAACGCTTTTCTTTTGGCTTTTGCAACTGGTTTTGGACAGTTTATCATGCCGATTATAGGTTGGGCAGGAACCAACAGTGTTAGTGCATATATAAGCCATTTTGACCACTGGATTTCCTTTTTGGTTTTTGTTTTGTTAGGATTAAATGTTATTAACGAAGCCTTGCATCATCAACCGGAAGAGGTTGCTGATAAAGAACTAACTCTCAAATATTTAATTTTTATTGGTATAGCAACCAGCATAGATGCGTGCGCCACCGGCGTAACATTATATTTTATCAAAATTTCAATTTTAACAACATCAAGCCTAATTGGTATTACAACTTTTATATGTAGCTTGGGCGCATTTTACATAAGCCGCACTTTCCCAAAAATTCCTACGCAGAAGCTGGAAATATTTTCGGGTATCGTGCTCATTTTATTAGGCTTTAAGGTTTTGTACGAGCATTTGTTGAGCTAGCAAATATTTGCAATGCTTTAAGAAGATTTTTTCCTGAAGGACGAAATCTTAAACGAGCGTTATTTTTATAATATGAAAGCAAAAAAAGTCTGGTGCAACACGAAAGACCGAGCTCTTTATCTTTACATTGTTCTATAAATTCTATCAATTTATTTCTGGAAATATTTTCAAAACGACAAATCTCATCCATAGCTTCCCATTCTGAATCAGCCAGACGCATACTTGTTCTGCGTTTATGCAGAGAAATAATTTTATTTATTAGTTTGGTCATATTTTTACCTTAGGTTGAGGCTTTAACATACAACACAGATACTAATATAACAAAAATGTGAATATTGCAACTAAAAATTAATTACAGCACAATAATACATATAAAAGTTATACTATGTTATGCAAAAATAAATATAATATTATGGTCTTTTTTGGACTAGAAATTTTGCGATGTTTTGCGCTTGTGTAAGTACATTTTGAAGCGGTTTAGGCATCGCCTTTCACTGATTGTTCGTTTTAAGAATCCTTCACCAGAAGTTGGTTTTTGTGGAATTTCAGTGAAGTAAGCATAACCTGCATTATAGGATACAGCAAGCCAATTGGAGGCATTTTTTTGCACCAAAGTACAATTTTTTTTATCGATTTGATATACTTCATTATTGTTTGGAGTTTGTGCTATAAGAGACATCTTGATAAAATCAGCCAATTCTCTGAAATTATTGATAACAAAAATCGGACAATGGGTAGGAATAAATGTTGGTTGTGATAATATGGAGTTCAAATATTCATAATCGCCTAAAAACCCGTGTCCAAACCCTTGCAAAACAGGATAATCATCTACGGAAACAAATTTAATGTTATGGGCATTAAATTGTCCTTTAAGAGGATTAAAAAAAGTTTTTGCAGTGATAATACCAAAACTATTTTGTGGTGTGGTGTCAAAAGCCAAGGATACATGATTATAAGTACCGATGACCACATAGTTATTATCCAAAGTGGCAATTTCATCTCGATTATGAGTATATATAACTTTGATTCTGTTTTTTGCCATATCCGTAAAAGAAATACCATAATCGATAATTCTTTTCAAATAGCTATAAAAATCGGGGTTTCCAAAAAAGACAACATTCTTTTTTAGTTTGAGAGCAGCCAAAAAGGCAATAATATACATTTCCGGATGCGTTGGATAAACAGGAAGAAAAATTTTATCTTTTTTGCTCTGTTTAATAATTTTTACCAGCTGTTTAAAGGTATCAACTTCTCTAACGGCAAATCCGTCATCATAAATCCCGTAAAAATCAGCCACAACACAATCTATTTGTTCGGATAGGGATTTAATTCTTTTAATATTAGTTGGTTTGCGAAAATATGTGCTGGCATCCAACTTCATATCTCCGGTATGATAAATGGTTGTATGTTCCGAGAAGATAATGAAACCAAAACTATCAAAACAAGTGTGTGATGAGGCAACAGTTTCTATTTTTAAAGACCCAATATTAATTATATCGCCATCTGAGATAATGTGATATTCGGGCCATAGTTCTGGATCAATTCCAAATTGCTGAAGTAAATCTTCCAAAATCATTTTGGTATATTTTCCACCATAAATGGGAGGAAGTTTATATCCGGCTTTTAGGTAATGGGGAATCCCATTCATGTGATCAGGGTGAGAATGGGTTAAAAAAATGGCTTCGGCTGTAACTTTTTCATGTGTAAAAAGGTTCCTCACATCCGGAACGGCTGCACATGCATGAGTTACACCCAAAGCCTGATAATTATCAAATTTACCAATATCAATAATAATCGTTGTTGAAACCAATTGTTGTGCTTGATTATAAATAATGTCTGTATATTGATAACAATGCCCACTAATTTGGTCAATGTTATTTCCACCTAGAGCCTGCCAGTAAAAACCGGCTTTTTTCCAATATTCAGACATTTTATGCCTTAACTAGTTGTGACGAGTACGCCACTCCATTAATTTTGCTTCACGCCATTGAGCAGCAGAAGATTTATCTAACGTTCTTTCTTTTTGAGCTAATTGAACATTATTATTTTCATTTTGATTACCAAACAAAGCTTTTTCAAGTTTCAACTGAGCTTGTTTTACAATCTCGTAAGTGCTTACAATCTTTTTCTTGTAGCGTTGAGCCTTAGTAGGTACTTTTGAATGGTAAGCCATTGCAGCCTTAATCCAGTCTTTATCATTATTTTCATAGAGATTTTTTAAAAATTTAGCTGCATATTGTGCATTTTTTTGTGGGTCAAAAGCATCTTCAACTGACTCAAAAGCATCAGGGTGATAGACCAAATTGATTTGCATGCAGCCCACATCAATACTTTTAACGCCTTTTGCCTGCAAGCGTTTAACTTCGCGGACGGCTTCTTCTTTTGTATCAAAGAACATTCCCTTGCCTTGCGCATTAACGGTCCAAGGCCAAGCCGTTTTTTGTTTTTTCTCGGCATTCCATCTGCCGGTTTCAACATTAGCGATTGTTGTTAATAAGTGTCTTTTAATCTGATACACTTTTTCCATTTTTTGTGTGGCATAAGTACAAACCATTGTATCATCAACTCTGTCATTATATACTTTAGCTTGTACCGGCTGAATTAACATCAGCAATACTAAAAAAAACATTAAATTATTAGATACGCTAAAACGCATTCCTCTTTTCCCTCAAAGTACCACAAACATCCCTTATGCAATCCATATGCCAATTTCAGTTTGCTTAAACGGTATCTGACAAAAAAATGTCATCTTTGAGGTCCGTTAACCAACGATATCAAACAAAAAATGATACCGACGAAAAGTGTCTTGAGCTAATTCTTAATAAAATATTAATGCCAAAACGAGTGTTTTATAACATAATTATTTCTTAAAATCTAGTAAAAATTTACCTAATGCGATAATCGACTCGGATACACAATCCTTAATTGATTGAAAATTATCATTTTTTTTGTACACATTTTCTTCCATATAGAGGCTTCTGTTTATCTCAATTTGCAACGTATAGATGTTTTTTCTTGGCTGGCAATAATTAAAAGTTATATAAGCGCCGGCATATGGACGGTTAAATTCCACTCGATAATTTTTTTGAGAAAGTTGTTGAGCTATAAACTCAGAAATTTGTATGGGACAACTTTCATCAAAAAGGTTACTGATACAAAAATCAACCGGTTTAGCTTCATTCATAATATTGCAAATTTTAGAGGGCATAGAATGGCAATCAATCAGTAAACAAAAACCGAACTTCTTTTGGCATTTATCAATCAGTTGTTTAAGCCGTTTATGATATGGTTCATAAACATATTTAATTCTTTCTTGAGCTTCAGCATAAGAGATAAGGCCATCATAAATTGGTTTGTTTTGTGCAACAATACGGTGAATAACCCCAAGTCCGACACGACATCTTCTGCTTCCAACCGTATCAACAGAGGGTTTTTTATCAAAATACATTGTGTCATCAATTTCAATTTTATCGCGATTAACATCAACAAATGTACGCGGAATATTCATTGAAATCATAGGAATTCCGGCATTGCTAGCCTCAATGATAATATCGTTTACAAAAGAGTCTTCAGAAGATCGGAGCTCAGCTTCACTGCAACAAGAGTTTTTTAAAAATTCCGGAGGAAAGTCTTTGCCGCTATGAGGGGAAGACAATACTATAGGATATTGAAAGTCTTTAGTGTTAAACTCATCAAAAATTTTGATTTTTTTATAATTGATACGAAAATCAATATGTTTGTCAGTCAATTTAAACCCCAATCAATTTATTAAACTAAAAAACAGAATAATGCTAATTCCTTAAATATTTGATAATTGCAATGAGTTTTTTTTGAAAAAATAAAAAAAACACTTGCCAAAGCAATCATCATCATATATAGGAGAGAAGTGCAATGCAAATACAGTTGCGAACATAATGGGTGTGTAGCTCAGCGGGAGAGCACTACGTTGACATCGTAGGGGTCACAAGTTCGATCCTTGTCATACCCACCAATAAAAAAACAGCCTACCTTGTGTAGGCTGTTTTTTTATTGATAGATATAGATATCAAGGTCGAACTTGTGACAAGACAAGTTCGGAGCGGATAGTTGCCGCAACGAGGTGCAATTTTTTAGCTTTAGCTTAAAATTGTGCCGAAGTTAAGGCTTACGACGCGAAAGGGGCCCGGCAGCAAAAGCGCCGGGAATTTACATCCTTGTCATACCCACCAATAAAAAAACAGCTTACCTTGTGTAGGCTGTTTTTTTTATTGATAGATATCAAGGTCGAATTTACGAAGCCGTATCCAATCAAGGATAAAAGAGAATTCAATACCCAAAATTTACGGTGACTTGTTTGCAAATAAAAAAGCTAGACAGACTTTCCCTCATATGCTAGATAAGAAAAACAAATTTCTTATTAATTAATATTATTAACCTAAAAAAATAGAAGCATATGACCACGCAGGAAAAAATCAAAATTGCATTGGATATGATTCATTCTTTGCAGTTTAAAGAAAATGAAAAAAGGTCATTGATACAATCTATCATGACAGAGTTAGATGTTCCTTTATTGGATTTTATGCCTGACTACAATCGGCAGATTGCGGAAGTTCTTCGCAATTCCATACAACCGGTTTTTGATTTACTTTCTTTTTCGAATAATATTTTAGTAGAAGAAAAACAAACTAATCTTAGTGAAAAAGAAAGCAAAAAATCGAAAGCCAAGCCCAAAGAAAAGTCGGTAAAACTAAACAAGGACGGGACACCGCGCAAGCCTTATACGCGCCGCCCGAAAGCAAAAGAAGATAGGATTCCTTTGCCCGAGCCGGAACAAATACAGGCAAGTGAAGAGCCACAGCCTTCGTTGGAAGAACAAAACTCAACTTCGGAAGAGAATGCAACTACGGAACAAAATGTTTCGGAAAGCCTCACCCAGCCACCTTCAATAGCTGAAAAGACAGAGGAGGACGTGCAAAAAAATAAAAGGATTGATGGAAAAATCCTCTATCAAAACCCCAATAATCCAAAATCGTTAATGATTTCCAATGAAATTATACCCGATTTGAGAGTTTGGGGAATTGTTGTTCCTTATCAGAACAAAAAAGGTGTTTTTGGCGTTTCTGTTTTTGAAGAAAAAAAGGTTATGATTGTAAAAAAAGCAATGGCAAAAGCTAAGTCTTTTCCAAAGTTTTTTGGAAACGAGTGGGAAGTGATGAATGACAGGCATAAAAAGTCTTTGATTGCAGCACAATCTAAAATTAACAAGATTTTGGAACAACTGCACGGGGATCCTGTTCACGGAAATTATTTAACTTATCCATTTTCAGGAAAAGAAAATACAACCATCATTCGCTATGCCATAGAGCTTCCGGATGTACGCTTGGATGATAAAGCTTGAGCTTGTAACAAAATTAAAGAAAACCGTCAGAAAAGGGCGGTTTTCTTTTCTGCTTTACACTCATAATCAATCGAGGTATTTTATAAAAAATAGTTTTTTATTAATTGAAAATATCATCATGAAAAAAGACAATGACAAAAAAGCCACTGTGTTGGATAGCGTTTATTTAAGCCATGAGCCATGGTTAACAGTTCGTAGGGACAGAATTCAACTTGCAAATGGAGTTGTAATTCCCGCATATTATGTTTTGGAATATCCTGATTGGGTCAATGTCTTGGCAATTACCAAAGACAAAAAGTTTTTGATGGTTCGCCAATATCGTCATGGCACAGGAACAACCAATTATGAATTATGCGGAGGTTGTGTCGATAAAGAAGATGCATCTCCTCTTGTTGCTGCCAAGCGAGAGCTGTTGGAAGAAACAGGATTCGGCAACGGAAAATGGCATTTCAATTTGAAAATGTCTGCAAATCCGAGTACCACCAATAATTGGACTTATAATTTTATTGCCGAAGATGTAGAGCCGGTTGGTGAACAGCATTTAGATGGAGGTGAAGACATTTCTTTTGAATTGCTTTCTTTGGATGAAATAAAAAAATTATTGCAAAACAATGAAATTATCCAATCCATGCATGCTTGTGCCTTATGGAAATATTTAGCAGAAAATCATATGCTGTAAAAAAAAAGAGCCTTAACTTAAGGCTCTTTTTTGTTATTAATGTTGTTCTTTTTTGATGAGATGGTATTGCCACATGATAATAAGGGCAACTAAAGGCAAGAAAATCTCGCTGCTTTCTTCCAAAAGTGAGCAAAGGTCGATTTGGTCACGGGTGAGAGAAACACCGTCATGAGCATGACGCCAGTTAGCGGGAAATCTGTCAATAAATTTAGCAAAAACCAAATCACAACACAAAACAGCAGTAGACCATGTAACTGTATTCATCTTAAAGAAAGAGGTGATGAGATGTTTGGTATATTTGATGGCAACATAAGCGAGCATGCCGAATACAATGAGCAAAACCAAACCAAAAATAATTTTTTCAGAAAGCGGGTTGTTGGGGTTTAAGAAAAATCTTGACTTGAACGGAGTAGAATCTGTTGAAGAAAGGTGGTGTTGAATACCTGCTTCACGCAAAAGGGCACAGACGGCTAGTAAGAAAAATACAACCCAATCAAGTTTAGCTTTTCCTTTATAATCGCGGAAGAAATAAAGCATGCCGCACAAAAGCAAAGCATAACCGGTATATGTTGCAATATCAATGATTGCTCCATCTACGGTAATAGCAAACTTTTGTTCAGGAAAGAAAATTAACACGACGGCCAAAATAGCACCCCAAGCAATCAAAAAGAATAAAGGAGTGAAAAAAGGAGATAAAAACATTTTTTTCATTTTAAAAAAATCCTCATAAATATCAAAGTAAGGATTTTATATTCCAAATAGAGAGAGCTTTCCAGCCATAAAGTATTTAAAGTGGATAAAAAGGAAGGTTTATTAAATATTTGTTATGTCTTTTAAAATAAAGTAACTCAATGAGAGTATAAAAAAGGATAAATAAATGCGTAAAGATTTTTATATCTTCAGGCACGGTGAGACCGACTATAACAAAGAAAAGCGTTGGCAAGGCAGCGGTATTGATGCCGAACTGAATGAAAATGGCAAAAAGCAAGCTGAAAAATTAATCGAAAATTTAGTCGGAAAAGATGTTCAAATCATATATAGTAGCGGTTTGCGCAGAGCCATAAAAACCGCCGAAATCGTAGCTGCTGAATTGGGCGTGGAAACAAGAATTATAACAGATTTGCATGAAGGCAATTTAGGCCTGACTGAAGGAATGCTCAAAACTGAAGTAGCTGAAAAATATCCTGAAATTTACAATCTTTGGTATGATGACAAAGTCGACCATTGGGATATAACCTTTCCCGGAGGTGAAACCAAACGCCAAATATTTAACCGCATGCACAAAGTTTTGGAGAGCTTGCTTCATACCAAAGAAAATGTTATTGGTATAGCATCTCACGGAGCCGCAATTCGCTATTTGCTTTTAGGTTTAGGCTACCGCGTCGGTAAAATGGAAAATTGCCAAATGTTTCATCTTGTATATGAGGATGGCAACTGGCGATTGGAAGATTAGCGTTTAGAGCAAACATCAATCCAGTCATTTGCAAGGCTGACTTCAAACAAAAGTTGCGGTGTGAGTTCTATGGCAGAGTTTGAGCTACCGCAAGCCGGAAATACAGTTGCAAATCTTTGCAAAGAAATATCTAAAAAAACATCAATATCATCACTGGGCAAGCCAAAAGGGCATACACCACCAATTTTGTGATCGGTATAATTTTCTACTTCTGTGGCGGAAAGCATTTTAGCTTTGCTTTTGAAATAATTTTTATATTTATGATTATCAATTTTCATGTCGCCTGCACAAACTATGAGAATTATTTTATCAGGCAATTTAAAAGAAAGAGTTTTAGCAATTCGAGCAGGTTCGCAATGCAAAGCTTTAGCGGCCAAATCAACCGTAGCCGAAGAAACATCAAATTCTTTGATTTGTGAAGATAAATTAAACTTTTCTAAATAAGTGCGAACAGTATCAATCGTCATGTTTTCTATAATTCAATTTGAGAAGATTTTTTTAATTGTTGTACGTTCATTTTATTCATTGATGCTGTCTTTTCTTTATTTAAATTTTCTTTTTCCATGCGTCTGTCTTGTACAAACTTCATGAAATATGGATAATCTTCTTTAGAAAGCTTTTGCATCGCTGCAATTTTTATACTTTTTAAACATGTATCATTATGATTTTTTACCTCCTCTGCAGAATATTGAATGGGATCTGCATTTTGAGTATGATACGTAATTTGAGAAGAAATAAATTCATCATTAAATAAACCAGAACAATCAACTAACCTATTATCAGAAGTTTTCAATACTAATCGTTCTTCAACATCATGTTTAGAAGCAGATTGAGGTGAGTTTGAAAATTCTTCATTGTAAAAAGAAATCATTTCATAACCATCTCCTAATAAATATTTTTTTGTAGATGAGTTGAAAATAGTTTCGCTTAACCCTTCTTGTGAAAATTGCTGAGAAATTTTTTTCTGTGTTTCGGTAAAAATACTATCACCCTGATTTATCTGTGTCTCTTGTTGTGTTGTGATAGTTTCTTTATGAATATCTTTAGGGGTAAAATTTTCAGCATCTTTTGCTTCGGCAGAAGATATGTTTTCTAATGATAAGCTCATTAATCCGAGCATTAAAGCTTTGTTTCTTACTTTTTCAATTAATTTATTTTTAGTTATGCTCGTTCTCCTGCAAAATTTATCTATGAGCTTATTCTATCATAAGTTTTAAGAGAATAAAACATAAAATTATTACAGGAGAAATTCGTTAAGCAATATGTTCAAATTCTTGTTTGAGGTCACGATTAAACATAGAACGAATTGTAGCTTTAATATCTGATTTTTCATAAATCACTTTATAAAGAGCTTGGCAAATCGGCATATCGATATTTTCTTTATCGGCAATCAGTTTAACGGCTTTGAGTGTCGGAACACCTTCAGCCAATTTCCCAAAATCTTCACCACGGGCAAATTTTTCGCCAAACATACGATTATGGCTATGTTGAGAGAAAAGCGTAGCTTCATAGTCACCCAAGTGAGATAAGCCGTAAGCAGTGTGCGGATTACCGTTAAAATGTTTGATAAAACGACCAACCTCAACCGGAGCGCGAGCCATCAAAGCACCTTTTAAGCCATACCACTCCAAGCCATCCAAAATACCGGCAGCCAAACCGATAACGTTTTTGAGGGCAGCACCGATTTGGTTTCCGATAAGATCATTTCCATAATAAAAACGAATAAGGTCGCTTTGCAGGAGCTTAATTAAATAATCTTTTGTTGCAAAATCATCACTATCAATCACGGCGCAAGACGGAACACCTTTCATATAGTCTTGAACATGACCGGGACCGGCCAAGATAGCAATATGAATATCTTGCTTAATTTCTTCCTTCATAATATCAAACATTGTTTCCGCTGTAGATTCTTCCAAACCTTTCATAGCCAAAAGAAAAGTTTTTCCGGCCAAATCATAGTTGTTGAGTTGTTTGCACAAACCACGAAAATATTGGCAGCCAACAGAAACAATAATAGTATCATTTTGCAAAACAGCAGCAATATCATCATGTAGAATCATATTATCGGAAAGGGTGAGATATGGATTTTTGCGCGTATCACGCAATTCAATAAAGTTTGGAGAAGTAGGAATATCATACATATCGGCACCGCTGATCTTATCGCGACAATAGTGTACGGCATACCATGCCAAAAATGTTCCCCAGCGACCACATCCGATCAATGAAATATTTTTCATATTCGTTTCCTTATTAAGATTCTACATAAAATATAAATAGCAATAAAACAGAAGCAAAGAAAATTCAATCTTAAAAATTTATCTTTGCATAAGAGAAAATTCTTTTGAGAGGAGCAAGCTAAGAAAGACCTTTCTTAACTCTTTGGCGAGTAACAATCGCACTGATATGATCAAATTCTTGAAATGATTGATATGCATAATCATGACTTTTTTTGTCACAATCATAAAAAACTTTATTAGCAAGCGTATCAATGGCATTATCAATGCGGCGGAATGCGGCATTATAATCAGCACTAAAATTGTTTTTAACTTTTCTTTTGACGAGTTGATGATATGCCGTAATGACTTTTGCTGTTTCATCGGCAGAATTGGCGTATCCTTTTTCTTCAAAGTCACGCATGATTTGTGCAGTTGTTTGGTAAAAGCACTTATTTGTTAAAATACTTTTTTGCTTCCTATTGTTACTATCAATAATCATCGATATAACACCCTACATTAAATCTTGACGAAAGTCTTATCATACAAAATTTCAATTTGCAATATCAAAAGCAATATCTTTAACGCTAATAATATTAGCAAAATAAAGTTAAGAGAAGTTTAACTTAAAAAAAGAGCCTTACCTCAAAGAGGTAAAGCTCTTTAAAAAGTTAACCGACATTACCAAAAGGATTAACGTCTTTTTCTTTGTTCTCTATGGTCTTTCTCAAATCAAACCAGTTGAGGATAACTGTAGATACATAAATTGAAGAATATGTACCAATCAAAATACCCCAAACCAGAGTGAAAGAGAAACTGAGCAACGTATCACCGCCCCAAATCAAAAGCGAAATAGAGGCAAGCAAGGTTGTCAAACCGGTGAGCAAAGTACGAGAGAAAATGTCATTCACACTTTTGTTCAAAAGTTGAATTTGCGGCATGGTTTTATATTTGCGCAAGTTTTCCCTGATTCTGTCATAGGTAACAACGGTATCGTTAACTGAATAACCGGCAAGGGTCAATATAGCGGCAACGGTTGTCAGGCTGAAGTCAATTTGGAAGAGAGACAACAAACCTACGGTTACCAAAATATCGTGAACCAAACCGAGCATGGCACCTAGTGCAAATTGCCATTCAAAACGGAACCAAATGTAAAGAGAAATTCCCAAAACAGCAATAACGGAAGCCAAAATACCATCTTTTTTGAGTTCATCGCCAACTTGCGGGCCAACAAGTTCAACACGGCGGATTTCAACATCGTTACCAAGAATTTTCTTGATTTCGTTCACGGCTTTCATTTGCTCTTTTTCATCAAGCATTTGTGCCTGAGCTCTAATCATAACTTCGGTACCGGTTTCACCGATGGTTTGCAAGTTAACTTCACCGATATCCAAATTATCCAATTCTTTGCGCAATTTATCCAAATTGATAACTTGCTCATCTTTAATTTCCATCAAGATACCGCCGGAAAAATCGATTCCGTAGTTAAAACTTTTGGTCGCCATAAAGAATATTGCCAAAACAATACTCAGAACTGAGATAAAATAGGTCAATTTGCGAGCGCCCAAAAAGTCAATATTTGTATCTTTAGTAATCCAACTAAAAAGTTTCATTTTCTTATTCCTTATCCTTAGATTGGCAATCTGGTTGGCTTATAGCGCTCAATCCAAGTCGCAATAATCACACGTGTAACCGTAACAGAAGTAAACATTGAGGTCAAAATACCAATAGTCAATGTTACGGCAAAACCTCTGACCGGACCTGTTCCGAAATAGAAGAGAACAAAGGCGGCTACGAGAGTTGTGAGGTTAGAGTCCAAAATGGTTGCCCAAGCCTCGCGGAAACCTGCTTCAGCAGCATCTCTGGTTGAGCGACCGAGTTTAACTTCTTCACGCATGCGTTCAAAAATGAGCACATTGGCATCAACAGCCATACCTACGGTCAAGATAACACCGGCAATACCGGGGAGGGTAAGAGTTGCGCCCATAAGACTTAAAACACCGAGCATCAAGAACAAGTTCATGAAAACGGCAACGGTTGTAAACAAACCAAACAAGCCATAAGCGGCAATCATGAAGACGATAACGGCAACCAAACCGATAACGCAAGCAATAGCTCCGGCTTGAATGGAGTCAGCGCCCAAACCGGCACCAACGGTACGTTCTTCCAAAACCTCCAAAGGAGCAGGCAACGCACCGGAGCGCAAGAGCAAAGCCAAATCGTTAGCAGATTTAACTGTAAAACTACCAGTAATCACGCCGCTGCCACCAAGAATGGCACCTTGAATGGTCGGTGCGGAAATAACTTCATTATCCAAAACAATGGCTAATCTTTCACCAACATTGTTTTTAGTAGCTTCGCCAAATTTTTTACCGCCGATAGAGTCAAATTTGAAGCTGACAACTGCTTCACCTTCTTGGAAAGCCGGTTGTGCATCAATCAAATTTTCACCGCTGACAACAGGTTTGCGGCTAATAACATAAGAACCGCCGTCAGAACCTGCAACAATGCGAGAAGCATTTGAGAGCTTGCCGCGACGAGCATCAGCGCTGGTGGTATTAGAGTCAACCATGTGGAAAGAAAGCTTTGCGGTTTTACCAAGCAAAGTCTTAACATATTCTGGGTTTTGCAAACCGGGGAGTTGAACCACGATTCTATCCACACCTTGACGTTGGATAACCGGCTCTTTAGTGCCGAGCTCATCGATACGACGACGAACAATCTCAATAGATTGGTCAACGATTTTGAGTTTGAGTTGGTTTAAAGCCACATCGGTATAAGCAATGCGAACCGTACCATCTGCCAATTCTTCCACATTCAAGCCATCTTCAATTTTGCGGAAAGCAGCCATGGCTTTGTTACGAGAATTGAGGTTTTCAATTTTGACGGTAACGTCATTTTCGCCGGCACGCAAATTCTGATAACGGATTTTGTTTTCACGCAAAACCTGACGAACGGAATCTTCAATTGTGCCCATTCTTTCTTTAATCACATCATCAACCTGAACTTGGAGCAGCAAGTTTGAACCGCCTTGCAAGTCAAGACCGAGATTCACCGGTTGCCACCATTTCGGTAAACTGTCTTTGTTAGGTAAAAAGTTCGGAATAGTGAAGAAAATACCCAACAAGCAGATGGCAATGATGATAAATATTCTTGATTTTGATAATTTATACATTATTCATGCCTTATACTATTTTTTGTTTGAGTTAGCAGCTTTGCCCTTAGCTTTGCCTTTTTCTTGGGTCGGGAGTTTTACCTCTTCGGTAACCACTTCGCGAACCATGGCGCGAACCATTTTAACGCGCACACCTTCGGCAACTTCGATAGTCAAATCGAAAGGTTCAGCCTCTACAACTTTGCCGTAAACACCACCGTTGGTGATAACTTCATCACCTTTTTTAATGGCAGCGAGCATGGCTTCTTGTTGTTTGATTTTCTTTTGCTGCGGACGAATGAGCAAAATGTAAAAAATCAAAAAGATGAGAGCAAGTTGAATAAACATACCGGTAACGGAGCCTTGAGAAGCGGCAGCGTCGGTTGTTTGAGCAAGAGCATCACTGATAAACATACTTTTCTCCTTATAAATTAACTTCTGCTAAATTAACTTCTGCGAAGTATAAAATAAAATTATCCAAATATATAGGAGAAAAACAACATTTTCACAAGTATTTTAAAGTTTTTGTTGAATAATTTGGTTTGTATTCCAGAATCAAACTTTGCGTACATAGTCTTTCATCAGCTTTTTCAAACCATAGTTATCAAAGATAATGCCGAGCTTGTTCCCTTCCACGGCAATCACTTTGCCATAGCCGAAAGTTTCATGATAAACTTTGGTGCCGACCGGTGTTGAAGACATCAGATTCTTGGCATTTTGCTTAGCTTTATACATGCTTCCCCCCCAAGAAGATGAAAATTCCTCATCAGAAACATAGCTATAGCGGTCATCATCGTCATAAGAAACAGTTTGTCTCTTTTTAGCTCCCCAAGAAGGTACGGCAGAGTTAGATTTATAACTGCTGTAATTGTTTCCGGAAAAATAGTTGGCCGCATTGTTGACAATTTCAATATTCTGCGGTGGCAGTTCATTGATAAAACGAGAAGGCAGATTATTTTGCCATTGACCATAAACGCGGCGATTATGAGCCATCAAAATAAACAGTTTTTTACGGGCACGGGTAATGGCAACATAAGCCAAACGGCGTTCTTCTTCCAAAGCTTGAGTCCCGCTTTCATCCAAACTGCGTTGGTGAGGAAACAAACCTTCTTCCCAACCGGGAAGAAAGACTACGTCAAATTCCAAACCTTTGGCAGAGTGCAGCGTCATCAACGTAATCACATCTTCATTGGCTTGACTGTCATTATCCATCACCAAACTAACGTGCTCCATAAATTCACTCAATGTTGGATAATTTTCTATATCGCTCATAACGTTGACAAGCTCTTTCAAGTTTTCTAAACGTCCCGGAGCCTCAACCGAAGTATCGGCTTTGAGCATGTCGATATAACCGGAATCTTCTAAAATTTGTGAAGCCAGCTCATCTGGCGTAACCGCCTGCATGGTACGGCGCCAATCTTCAAATTTGTTCATCAAATCGGCAAGGGCGGTTTTAGCTTTGCCAGAGATTAAGCCTTCGGCAAGCATTTGTTGAATAGCCGCATAGAGAGAAATATGGTTGTCTCTTGCAAAAGCTTCAAATTTTTCGACCGATTTTGCGCCGATTCCTCTGGCCGGTTTATTGATGATTCTCTCCAAAGCCAAATCATCGCTTGGTTGCAAAACCACGCGGAAATAAGCCAAAGCATCTCTGATTTCGGCACGCTCATAGAACTTTAAGCCTCCGATAACTTGATAAGGCAAAGCTTCGGAAATAAATTTTTCTTCAAATTCGCGGGTTTGTGCGGCGGTACGAACCAAAACCGCCATATCGGCATAAGCAAATCCCTGACGGCGCAGCGATTCGATATTCTCAGCCACAAATTGTGCTTCTTCTTCGCCGTTGTAAGTGCTGACAACTTTAATTTTGCTGTTTTCGGCTTGTCTTGCCGGAGAGTTTTCAGCAACTTTTAAGGTTTTGCCCAAGCGTCCTTGGTTGTGGCTAATGAGGTTAGAAGCAGCAGCCAAAATATTGGCAGTTGAACGATAGTTGCGCTCCAAACGAATGATTTTGGCATCGGCAAAGTCTTTATTAAAACGCAAAATATTTTCAATTTCAGCACCACGCCAAGAATAAATAGATTGGTCATCATCACCCACACAGCAAAGATTGCGATATTTTTGTGAAAGGATTCGGATGAGCAAATATTGTGTGACGTTTGTATCTTGATACTCATCGACCATAATATATTTAAAGCGGTCCTGATATTTTGCCAGAACTTCGGCATCACTCATCAAAATATTAAGCGCATAGAGAATAATATCGCCAAAATCTACACAGTTAAGTTCAAGTAAGCGTTCTTGATATTTTTTATAAAGATAAGTAACGATATTTTCTTTGAAGTCTTGATCAATTTTATCAATGCTCAAACCGCGGTCTTTCCAACGTCCGATTTTATCTAAAACATCTTGCGGTGGATATTTTTTAGTATCGATTCCTTCTGCTTCTTCAATCTGCTTCATCAAACGTTTTTGGTCATCTTCTCCCAAAATGGTGAAGTTAGATTTCAATCCGACAATCTCGGCATGGTTACGCAAAATTTTTACGCAAATGCTGTGAAAAGTACCGAGCCAAACGGAATCGGCCATTGGTCCGATAAGGTTTTGCACACGCTCTTTCATTTCCCTTGCCGCACGGTTGGTAAAAGTAACAACCAAGCAGTTCCAAGGGTTAGCTTTGTGTTGCGCCAATAAATAAGCCAGACGTGTGGTCAAAACTTTGGTTTTGCCGGTACCGGCGCCGGAAAGCACCAAAAGCGGTCCTTCGGTTGTTTCCACGGCTTGCCTTTGCTCGGGATTAAGAGCTTCAAGCCAAGGATAAGTCGGAGCCAAAAGGCTGGTATTATCATAAGTTTGCGGAGTTTCCGGTTCGGCTAAATCAAATATATCTTCCATTGCTGATACTTCATTCAAACGTCTTGTAATTTTTTCAAACAAACCATATATATATTAATATTGGCAGAAAGGAAAGGAGTTTTTGCATGACCGGAACAACTCAAGAAAAATATAAGACCAAAGCCGCCCAAACCTTTCAAAACGGCGATGAAAATTGGAAAAAAGGCGAATATGATTCTGCTCGCCAGTCTTATGAAAAAGCCGCATTTTTATATCATGAACAAGACGATTCGGAAGGCGAAGCCATTGTGCTTTCTCGTTTAGGCGAACTCGAACTAAGTTTGGACAATTTTGACCGAGCCGAAAGAAGTTTGAAATCAGCCGCTGAATTGGTAAAAAATCTTCCCGAAGGACAAAATACCTATGCTGAAGCTTTGATAAAACTTTCAAAATTGGAGGCAGCGCGAGGCAATTTGGGGAAAGCCATGGAAATTGTGCGTTTGGCTCAACATGTTGCAGAAGAAATTAATAATTTTGATTTGCAAGGAGAAGCGTTTGACCATGAGGCATATATCTTTTTAATGAAAAATCAGGAAAAAGAAGCTTTGCAAGCATATAAAAATGCAGCAGAGATGTTCCATCATGATGGTACCGGTTTGAAAGAAGCTTCGGTTCTGCGTGCTATGGCCAGAATAGAGATGAAAAATCGTAACTATGATGTTGCGCACGATATTTTGGAACAATGCCGCGAACTTTATCGTGAAAATGGCGATTTGCTTGGCGAAGCCAGTGCATTATCCGCTATTGGTAGTTTGCGCTATGTGATAAAAGATATTTCTAATGCCCGCAAGGCTTTGATGAAATCTGTTTATCTATATGGTAAAGCCGCTCACCATTTTGCCGAAGCTGAGGCCTTGCTCTATTTGGCTCGTGTAGAAGCTTATAACCGCGAACAAGGGGATTATGAACTTGCCAAAGCCCATTACAAACGCTCAATTGAATTATATGATTTTCTTGAAAATGAAACCATGAAAAGAGCTGTTTTGGAAGAATATCACAACTTCTTAAACCGCGCTGCATGTGAAAAATAATTAAGGAAAAATAAATGTCAGAAATCAGAAATAAAATCATTTCTTTGCAAAAATATCTGGAAACCAAAATCTTAGGACAAGAAGACTTGGTCAAAAAATTGCTGATAACCTTGCTCTCAGATGGTCATGCTTTGGTAGAAGGAGCCCCGGGTTTGGCTAAAACAAAAGCTATTAAAACCTTGTCCGAATGTATTAACAGCAAATTTAACCGCATTCAGTTTACGCCGGACTTATTACCTTCAGATATAACCGGAAGTGAAATTTATGTTGCTGCCAAAGGCGAGTTTGAATTTAGAAAAGGTCCGATTTTTGCCAATTTGGTTTTAGCAGATGAAATCAACCGTGCACCGGCAAAAGTACAATCTGCATTGCTTGAAGCCATGGCTGAACGTCAAGTTAGTATTGGCGGTAAACGCTATATTTTGCCGGAGCTTTTTATGGTTATGGCCACCCAAAACCCAATTGAACATGAAGGAACTTACAATCTGCCCGAAGCTCAATTAGACCGATTCTTAATGTATATCAAAATTGACCAACCCGATGCCGAAACCGAAAAGAAAATTTTGCATTTGGTTAGAGGAGAGGTCGCCAAAGAAAATCAAGCTCAGTTTAACCGCTTGGCAGTGGAAGATATTTTAGCTGCACGTAAAGAGGTTTTGAATGTACATACCAGTGATGCCGTTGAGGAATATTTGGTTCAACTGATTATGGCAACACGTCATCCTGAAAAATATGACAACAAATTGCATGGCTATGTTTTGTTTGGTGCCAGCCCGCGTGCTACAATTGCGCTGGATAGATGTGCAAAAATAAACGCATGGTTATCGGGACGCGATTTTGTTACGCCTGAAGATATTCAAGCAGTGGTTTATGATGTGTTGCGTCATCGTATTATCTTGAGCTTTGAAGCTCAAGCCGAAGGTGTAACGGCAGATGATGTAATCAGTAACCTGATTTCTTTGGTTCCGTTGCCCTAAGGGAAAAGAAAGGCTTTCTTCATGAAAAGATTGGCAAGCTGGGCAAAAATTTTTTCTCGCGCCGAAGAGTCGGATAATTCAGGCTTGTTTGTTAGTGTAGATGAGCTGATAGAACAACGTCGTTATGTTGGCTATTTACGGCATATCACACCCAAACTGAGTGTTTCTAATCAAGCCGGTGATGTCAAATCAGCTTTTAAGGGCAGGGGAATTGAATTAGAAGAAATCCGCAATTATACCTATGGCGATGATGTGCGTGATATGGATTGGCGCGTAACAGCCAAAAAAGGCACGCCTTATGTCAAGCTTTATGCCGAGGAAAAAGACCGAGAGATATATGTTGCGGCAGATATGTCGCCTTATATGGTTTTTGGTACCAAAAAACAATTAAAGTCGGTTTCTGTAGCTAAAATAGCCGGCTTGCTTGGCTGGATGGCTCAGGAGAATAAGGACAGATTTGGTTGTTTGATATATGATGGCAGCCAAAATTATATTTTTAAACCCAAAAATCATCAGGCAAATTTAATTGCCATATTCAAAAAGTTGGCGGAGGTGAGCCAAAAAATTTTATCTCCGCACGAGGTTAGCGGTAGCTTTGCCGGACATTTACGCATTTTGCAACAAAGTGTTAAAACCGGCGCCAGTGTGTTTATAGTGAGTGATTTCAATTTTATGACCGAAGAATTGCAGCGAACCATTGCGGCTCTGGCTAAAAAAGCAAAAGTCTATCTGATTAATGTTTTTGATGTTTTGGAAGATTTTGCGCCTAAATCCGGTGAATATATGGTTGCAGATGATAAAGAAAAGTTTGTCTTCAACACATCAAGCAAACTTTTTCAAAAAGCCTATAAAAGCCATTTTGAATTGAAGCGAGCGGCAGTAAAAAACTTTTCCCTGAAATTTGGTTGTCGCTATATAGAAGTCAGAGGAGATATAGAGCTCTACAAGCAGCTCAAATTGTTCTGATTGATTCCTTGACATATAAGAGACTTAGTGCTACGATAAGCACGATTAATTATTTTGTAACCAATATAATTCGGAAGAGAAAATATTATGGTAAAGTCAAATGAAAATAATGCCTATAAAAGAGGGCAAGAACTATTAGATCAAGGGCTGTATAAAGAAGCCATTGAACAATTTGATGCGGCTATTGCCGAACAGCCGCAATCTTGGAAAGCTTTGAACAGTAAGGGATTTGCTTTTCAGAAAATGAGCCGCTACACCGAAGCTGTAGAATGTTTTGATAAGGCCTTGGCCTTAAATCCGCAATCCGTAGAAGTTTTGAACAATAAAGGCGTGACATTGAGTATGCGCGGTCTTTATAAAGACGCCATTGCTTGTTTTAATGAAGCTGTAGCCATTGATAAAACTTCTTTGGAAGCATTGAACGGTAAGGCAATTGCTCTGCAACACATGTTTGCTTATAAAGAAGCATTGGATGTGTTGGAACAAGCCATGAAAATTGATAGCAAACATGCTCAAACCTTGTTGAGCGTGGCTGTAACCTTGCAAAAATTGAAGCAATATGAAAGAGCCATTTCTTTCTTCAAAAAAGTTTTGGCTAATGATAAAAACAATATCAAAGCATGGAACGGTGTTGGCGTAACCTATCAATTAATGGGAGACAATGCTTCGGCAATTAAATGCTTTACCAAGATTTTGAATATTGATAGCCGCGAAATTCAAGCATGGATTAGTATTGGTTTTGTTTATCAAAAAATGCTTAAATTCAACGATGCTTTGAAATGCTATAAAAAAGCGCAAATGATTATTGGTCCCGGTAGATATCATCATAAATTGTATGATGGTTTGGCTAGTTGTTTGACCAAACTTTCCGAGTTTGACCAAGCCATAGAAGTTTATCAACAAATCTTCCAAAAAGAAGAAGGTAAAAAGAAATGGGATGCGCAACGTTCCATGAAATTTGTAAATAAACTCAAACGCAAAAAAGCGGTAGGAACTTTGCAAAGCATCATTCCGGCAGATGCGCCTGCAGCACCAGCAGAAGAAAGTGCCGAATAATATTGGTTATGATACAAAAAAAACTCCGTATTCTTTTAATACGGAGTTTTTTTGTGCTAAATAAATGTTTCTCTAACGTTTTCAATATCTTCAAACTCAAAATTATACGGAGAAGAATCCAGAATAATAGAGTCATTAGGAAACATTTCAGGATTGGAGTATATTATATAAAGAATTAAAGAATTTATTTCTTGTTGTTGTTCTTCAATATACGCCTTTTGTGTATAATCCTGCCAAAAAAAACAAATAAGAATAGTAATAAAAAAAACATAAACAGGGCCGTTTATATTAAACTTGGGTTTTGAACATTCAGATAAAAAATATTTCATACGCTCTTTTTTTTCACAGTCTGCTATGTTGTCTATTTCTTTTTCCAACATTTCTTTAGCATAATCAGATTTATTTTGTTCCATAAAAGTAAGGTTAAATTATACAATAAAATAATATCACAAACGGCGGCAAACCTAGCACCAAAGAAATAAATAAGCAAGTAAAAATGTTTTATAAAAAAGGAAAGGCACCAATTCTTGATGCCTTTCCTATATTTCTCTATTTTAAGAATGCCTTAAAACAACATACAATCTCCATATTTTACCTCACCACATTGCATGTTTGATTTTTTGCAGCACCATGCAGCACACTGATAATCTTGAAATAGACATTTTACAGCGTAAGGGTGAGATGCAGGGCAATTTTTTGCGTCAGAATCTGCTTTATTATAATCTTCTTGACTACATTCATCCCACCATCCATTTACACAATAAGGACGATCGCTTGGAGGTGTACCGCAACAAGATGATTTGGATATGCAAGATCCGTTACAGTCTTTATAGCCGGACTTACATCCTGTTTTCTTGTATTTTGTTGCACCGGTTGAACAATCAGAGTTCTTTATTGTACAAGAAGAACATGAAGCACCGGTTGGGCAAGATGATAATGTATAGCCGGAACAAGAATCTGCAGTACAAGAATCTATACATGTACCGTTAGAACATTTTTTGCCGCTTGGGCAACCACCGCAACATTCCGAAGTTGCAATACATGAGCCGTTGCAGGTCTTTTGGCCTTGTTCTTCACAAGTTTTAGCACGGCAAGCATAACAAGTACCGGAAGTTGCGTTGCAAGAGCAAACCTTAGGTGTTGTTCCTGTCTGAACTTGCGAAGAAGAACAAGCCGAGGCTTGATAACCGCCGGGACAAGAGAAAGAGTGAGAAACGCAAGAATTGCCACTCTTGTGGTATCCATCTTTACAAGAATCAATTTTATATCTCTTGCCATCAGTAGAACAATTTTGAGCCGTAATTGTACACTCAGAACAGTTGGCATTGGAAGGACAAGAGGTTAAAGGATAAGCGGAACAATTATCAATTTGGCAGTCTTTTTCGCAACCGCCATTCTTTTCATGATATCCGGAGTTACAAGTCCACCCTGTTTGAATTTGTTTTGTACCACTTCCATCTGTACAAGAAGAATATGTATAAGAAGAGTTGGCCGGTTTAGATGTTATTTTGTCAGTACAAGGAACACAGCAGTCACGAGTGTTTTGGCAACATCCATTATCGCATTTTTGGGTGCCGTTAGTACAGTTTGTTTGATTAGGCGATGGTGTGCAAGTTTTATTAATACAACTATCTTCGCAATATTTTGTGCAAACATCGTTTGTGCAACTTGTATCTACTTTTGGAGGACATACACAAGTACCATCTTGTTTTAAGTAAGGATCGTCGCAAGCATAAACACGATACATGGTAATGTTAAAAGGGCATTTCTCGCATTTACCACCGGTTGGACAAGCAGAAAGGGGGTAACTGCTGCAGTTTTTGTCATTGTAATCTCCTTTAAGAGCATTATCACCCCAACCTAAGTCACTGTCTTTTACTTCCGGCAAAAATGTAATCTTTGCAATTTGATAAGCATCTTGAGGAATAGGCTTTAATTCATGAGTGTAGGTAAGTGTGTCATCAACAGAAGCGTCAAGAGCAAAA
>CASFJK010000010.1 GCA_949295025.1 uncultured Pseudomonadota bacterium | reverse complement strand
TAACACAGATTTTATCATAATACGCCTCCATGAATAATAGAATTAAAGCCTATACTATTTATGATAAACCATTTTTTTTTTTTGCAACCAAAATGTGAATGCGTATATAAAATTTTGTGTTGTTATGCAAATAAAAGCTCTGGAATAAATCCAGAGCTTTTATTTTTTCTGAACAAGGTATTTTTTTGCCAAGAATGGTAAAAGCATTTCAGTTTTAGGGGATTTGCAGAGAGGCAATTAAAGTTTTTCGGTCCGGCTGGCTTCAGCTTGTTAATTTTTCAAATACATTTCTTCAAGTTTTTTGATTTCATCACGATAGACCATAGCTTGTTCAAATTCCAGATTAGCTGCGGCTTCTTTCATGGCTTTGGTTAAGTCTTTTATCTTCTTATCTATATTTTGAATGTCTTTGACATTTGGTGTGTCTTTAGCTACTTCAACATAGTCACCCTTGGTCATTTCTTCTAAAGCGTTAGAAATCTTTTTCTTGATGGTTTGTGGGGTGATGCCATGTTCAATGTTGTATTTGATTTGCTTGTCGCGGCGACGAGATGTTTCATCTAATGCTGCTTTAAGTGAATCCGTCATTTTATCTGCATATAAAATAACTCTACCTTCGGCGTTGCGCGCAGCGCGTCCGATAGTTTGAATGAGTGAACGAGTGGAACGTAGGAAACCTTCTTTATCGGCATCTAAAATGGCAACAAGCGAGCATTCCGGAATATCCAAACCTTCGCGAAGGAGGTTAATACCGACTAAAACATCAAAAACGCCTAATCGCAAATCACGGATGATTTCGATACGTTCCAGCGTATCAATATCTGAATGTAAATAACGTACTTTGATACCGTTTTCGTTCAGATATTCGGTTAAATCTTCCGCCATTTTCTTGGTTAAAGTTGTAACCAAGACGCGTTCACCTTTCTCTGCAGTCTTTCTGCATTCGTGCATCAAGTCATCAATTTGGTCTTCAATCGGACGCACAATACATAAAGGATCTGACAAACCGGTCGGACGAATGACTTGCTCTACGAAAACTCCCTTGCTTTGTTCTAACTCCCAATCTCCGGGGGTGGCGGAAACAAAGATGGTTTGGCCGCGCATATGGTCCCACTCGGCAAATTTTAAAGGGCGGTTGTCAACACATGAGGGAAGGCGAAACCCAAATTCAGCCAGCGTATGTTTGCGGCTATAGTCGCCTTTATACATGCCGCCGATTTGCGGTACGGAAATATGGCTCTCATCAATAAAGACCAGAGCATCCGGCGGTAGATATTCAAATAACGTCGGTGGTGGATCTCCGGCTTTTCTTCCTGTTAAATGTCTTGAATAGTTTTCAATACCTTTGCAGCTACCAGTCGTTTCTAGCATTTCTAAATCAAAACGGGTACGTTGTTCAATTCTTTGCGCTTCTAGAAGTTTGCCTTTGCTCTTAAAATCTTCAATCGTATCCGCCAATTCTTCTTTGATATGGACAATTGCTTGAGATATGGCGGGACGAGGGGTTACATAGTGGTTGGCCGGATAAATGGTAACAGAGTTTAAACTAGCGGTTTTTTTACCGGTTAAAGAATCAAATTCATGGATGCTTTCTATTTCATCGCCAAAAAAGGATATTCGCCAAGCTCTATCTTCATAGTGCGCTGGAAAAATATCTAAGATATCGCCATTGACACGGAAAGAACTACGAATAAAGTTTTGTTGGTTGCGCTCGTATTGCAACTCTGCCAAATGACGGCACACATCTTTGATGTCAACACTATCGCCAACCGTTAAAGGAAAAGTCATGGCAGAATAGGATTCAACATCACCCAAACCATAAATACAAGACACTGAGGCGACAATAATTACATCTCGGCTTTCCAAAATGCTACGAGTGGCAGCGTTTCGCATACGGTCGATTTGCTCGTTTAAGGCAGAATCTTTTTCAATATAGGTATCAGTTTTGGGAATGTAGGCTTCCGGCTGATAATAATCATAGTAAGATACAAAATATTCGACGTGATTGTCGGGGAAAAACTCTTTCATTTCTGAGTATAGTTGGGCTGCCAAAATTTTATTGGGAGCCATAATTAACGCAGGTCTTTGTGTTTGCTCAATGATTTTGGCCATGGTAAAAGTTTTGCCCGATCCTGTTACACCTAGCAAAACTTGAGATGCTTCACCACGATTAATTCCTTCGCAAAGTTCTTTGATTGCTTGAGGCTGGTCACCGGCCGGAGCAAAAGGAGAATGAATTTTGAATTTCATTAGCTTTTGTCCTTAATTATTTTCCGGTTGTTCCGGCATTGCTTGAAGCAATGATTCATCGTAAATTTTGGAGAAATTGCTATAAGCAGAAATGTCGCTCACGGCTTTGTCAATGGCATTCATATCAACACGATTTACTTCTAGATTGTTTGTCAGTACATTAAACGTGCTGAAGTAGGACGTCTTTTCAAAGTAAGGCAAAAATGTATTCCGGATGCGGAATATGACTGTGTTACGATTGGCTTTTTTTAGAGCGGTAATCCAATCTAAAATATATGAAATTTGTTCTGATGAAAGAGCTTTTCCCTTTTGAGGTTTTTCTATCAGATATTTGATTGTGTCTGCAGCTTTGTCCCATTGAGAAGATTTCCAATAAATATCAGTCTTTAGAAGAAGAGCATTCTTGCTATAATCATCTTTTAAGAGATCTAATGCTTCTTCGTTTCTTTTTAAATTGGAAAGAGCACGCGCCATAATGATTTTGCGGAAATTTTGCTGCGTTTCGCTTAAATTAGGTGCGTCAGTTTTCTTTAATATATCTAGAGCGGCTACACTGTCTTGCTCAAATAGATAGATAAGCGCTAAGCGAACGCCAATTTGCGCTTTTTGTTCAGGGTTTAATACAACAAGTCGTAATTGCGCATCTAATATATCTTTGGCGCTGGTTAACAAATCTACAGCAACCATGCGGTCAGCTAATTTTTGAACCATGTTAGTGTAATATTGGCTACGTGGTGCTAACCATTCATAGTCTTTATACAAGGCAATGGCCTTCACAGCTTGCATTTCATCGGCACGTCCATTCATGTATAAATCTTCGAAAAGAGCTAACATTTTATTCAAAACATCTTCTTTTTGCGTTGGTGTTTGCGCAAAGCTTAAGCTTTCATAATAGGTTTGCATTGCTTTATTGTAATTTTTATCCAGAATATAAACTTCAGCCAGCTTTTGCAGAAGAGTATATTTGAAGCTGTTTTCGCCCCAAGCAAAACGTAAGCGTTCTAATTCGGGAATAGCTCTTGAAGGTTTGATCAAATTTAGTTTAAGTTCTAAGTTAATGCGTGCAAATCGAGCCAAAGCCGCATATTTTTGAGATTTGTGCATGGTGGCATAGCCATATTCTTGTATGGCATTGTTATGATAGCCTTGATACTCAAATTTTTGGGCGTTGAGATATAAAATATGAGCACGTCTGGCATCATTATCTTGAGAATTTTTCAGAATATCCATAAAGTTTTGCGTAGAAATATCATTATATGATTTTATAGCTGTATCTGCCGCCACCAAAGCAATTCGTTCTTTTAATTCTTGCGGATAATCTCTGATAACTGAAATAAAAGTTAACAAGACAATATCATTTTCTTTTTTGAAGTTGATAGCACTGTCTGTTAATGTTCTCCAAAAAATGGCTTCATTGTTGTTTTGCAGACCTTGATAAGAAAAATTATCCAGAGCTTCATCATATCGATATAATAAAAAGTCAGCTATTCCTGTCAAAGCGGCAATGGTTTCAGGGGAAATTTGTTGCTTATCGGTTTCGGTAAGTTGTTTTATTGTTCGAAGAGCTTCTGTTCCCAAGCCCATTCCCAAATAATATTTTATGAGCAGAAGTTTAGCTTTGCTTTTTTGTTCCGGAGCTGATTTATTAATACTTTCTTTTAACTGTTTTTCAGCGGTATTAAAATCAAGTTTAAGCAACTGAGCCGGAATTTTTAAGTCAAAAACATCTGATGTTTCTACCAACATTTGTTGTTGTCTTTTTAGATTTTCGATATTATCCGAGATATTCAGTCCGCGATTGCTGCCACTGATGCTGAAGCCCGTGTTTCCTTTGGTTAAAACAATGTCTGATGTATTGGGAATGATTGCAAAACCTTGTTTGGCCGGCAGAATTTCCAAGTCAGGGTAATTGTAGTTTTCATCAATTGCAAAACCTAAATTGGTTTCGGTTCCAATCAAGATAACATCACCAATTTCTGGATCAATAATAGAAAGAGAATTACCACCGCTATCTGTCGGTATATATAAATAGGACTGTTTCATACTGTTATATTGAACATATATGGGTAACTCTTTTATTTTATAATCTACATTGTGGGTATAGAAGTCTACAATCCAGAGAAAACCTTCTTGACGTAAGCCAACTTTTACATTTTGTTTGGGGGTTACACGCAAGATTGTGGCTTTGCTATGCGGAAGTTGAATGATTTGCTCTACAACATCGCGACTTTGATTTCGTAACTCATCTAAATCTAAACTGCGCGTGTGATCAAAGGCTATCCAAATATATTCTCCACGCTTGAATATGCTGGCACCAACTTCCATATTCCATGGAAAGGCCATGCTGACAACTTTATTTGGGGTTGAAAGTGTAGTGTTGTCATTATGAGTATTGGCTATTGTTTCTTGTTTATTGATACGATTGTTGCTTTTTAGCATTGCCACATCGTTCTGATTTTCCTTGTCTTGTGGAAATGTCAAAATAATTTGTTGATTTTTTTCAATGCTTTTTACTAATTTTTGAGGCACAAAAATATCAATTCCACCTAATTTGTTGGTTGATTGTTCTATTGTGGAATAAAACGGGGTGTTTTTAAGTTTATCCCAATTAAATGTTAATGGCTGCAGAAAAGATATCGTTGTCGAATTTTGGTTAGCAATTACCGAGAATTTAGGTTTGCTTTGGTATGAAAAAACTAAGCGTTCAACATCTTTTTTAGGTTGCAATTCAACAGTAATATTTTTTCCATTTGTTTTTTGCTTATTTTCTTCGGTACGGCGAATTTCAATTTTTAAAATGCCGTCTTTGTATTTGGTTTTGAGTAAATAAGGGAATTTGATTGTGATATCAATTTTATTTTTATCTTTTGAAATTTTTTGATCTTGAATATATAAATCTAGCTTTTCTTTTGCCAAATTTAATTGCTCTGCAATAGGCTTAGAAAAAGATAAAGACAACGTATTTTGCTGATTTTCAATTCTGTAGTCGGTGCTTACCGGCAAGGTTAAATTAATTTCTGCTTTTTGCGGTGTTTGTGCGTATAGAGGTCCTTCCGAAGCAAGTGAATATTTTACAATACCAAAAAACAACAATAATAAAGCAATTATTGTTTGTTTACCGATTGTTTTGATATGTTTTTTAGTTATTGTAAACATTTTTGCTCACTATATATTCCGACTGATAAGAGCAGTTGTTACTTCTTTTGCTTTGAGAGCATCCATCTGCGATAAAATTGCAGAAGATGACGATGGTTTCATTTCTTTTAAAATTGCAACCAAAATATCTAAATCAAAAGTGTTGAAAATGCGTGCTGCATCTTTAGGTTTCATGGTAGAATACATTTTTACCAAAGAAGCTAATTGGGCTTTTTCTTGTTCATTATATTTATATATGAGTTTTTTGAGTTTTTCTTCATATGTTTTTAATTGAGCCAGCTTTTTATCAATTTCTTCTTCAGCGACTTTGAGTTGGATTGCTTTTTTATCAATTTCTTTAGAGCGCATATCTAAAGCTTCTCTTCTTTCTGCTAACTCTTGCAGAATGGCAATTTCTGACTTTGTAAAGGTATTATCTGTCGGCATGTTGTTGGGCATTGTTGAACCAGCGTCGCTATCTGCCAAAATCTGGGTGAGACGAGCCGTTTCTTGATTGATTTTTTCTTCTGCGCGAGCTTTATTTTGAGAGATGCTTATTTTTGGCAGCTCTTTATTTACAATGATATCATAAAGACTGTTTATTTTTATGGTTAAAGATAAGACAGCCACAAAGATAAAAACAGGTAAAAGCCGAAAGCGAATTTTTATATTTTTCATTTGCAGTCCTTTTTTATTTATTTTATTGCTCTTAACGCTTTAAGCAATTCCAATTCAGCTTCCGAACGAGAAATTTCTTCTGAGGAAGGTTCTGGAGTGTTGGCCGGCTCCGGCTGAAGTTTGTGTTCAATCGGATGTTGAGTTTCTTTCATTTGACGACTGTTTTTTATTGCGTCTTCCAAACGGTCAGCCAAATTGTCTGCTCGTTCGTTGATAAAGAGAAGGTCATCTTTTAATTCTTTGGCATTATCAACAACTTCTTTTAAATCGTTGCTGGAACTTTCTGTTACAGATTTTAGTTTCGGAATACTGTTTTCTGCTTTGTAAGTAGCGTCATTCAGGGCTTCAATCAGTTTCATTAAGGCATCTTGGTTTTGGCGCATGAGCGTCAAATTTTTATCCAGCTTATATACATAGATAATAGCTGGTACGAGCAATATGATAACCAACAAATTGATGAATAAATCAATATTATCCATTTTTTTCAGCCTTTCCTTTAATGCGAATGACTACTTTTTTACCTTTTCTTCCCATGGAACCGGTTAGGAGGGGAACATCGCCGCATAATAATGTGATATCATCATGTGGAGCCATATCTAAGGGGAGGAAAGAACCTGCTTTCCAATTAGATATTTCGCCAAATTTTACTTCAACATCTTTCATAACGGCATTGAGTTCAATGTCTGTATCCCATAGTTGTTCCATAAGGTGGTTTTCCCAAATGGCGTCTCTTCCGAAACGTTCACCCATAAACATTTGTAACAAAAGTTCTCTGATTGGTTCTAATGTTGCATAAGGAATCATTAAGTCTATTTTACCGCCGCGGTCTTCCATATCAATACGAAGGCGAGCAACAATCACTGCGTTTGACATACGAGAAATGGTGGCAAAGCGTGGATTGGTTTCTGTTCGATCGTAAACAAAGTTTACGGTTGTTATTGGGTCAAAAGCGGTAGACAAATCACTGAGAACCAGTTGAATCATATCTTTGATAAGGTTTAATTCTATTGTGGTATATGGGCGTCCCTCAATACGCATGGCTGCAGTACCGCGACGTCCTCCGAGCAAAACATCTACAATAGAATAAACCAAAGAACTATCTAAAGAAATTAAACCATAATTATCCCACTCTTCAGCTTTGAAGACGGTAAGTAATGTGGGGAGCGTTAAGGCATCAATATATTCACCAAAACGCATTGATTCAATGCTTTCTAAAGAAACCTCAACGTTGTCTTGGGTAAAGTTTCTTAAAGAAGTGGCCATTAAACGAATGAGGCGGTCAAAAACAATTTCGAGCATAGGAAGACGTTCATATGAAACCATGGAGCTGTTTAAAATAGCTCTAACGCCGGTTTTCATGCTACGATATTCAGAATCATCGTCATTGTGATAGCCCAAAAGAGAATCGATCTCTTCTTGGTTTAAAATTTTGCTTTCAGCAGCAGAATCTGTTGTCGTTGAAGCTTTTTCCGAGACTTCAATTTTATCTGCCCAATTAGAATTTTCGGTAGCTTGTGTTTTTTGATTTCCTTCAACCACGACCATACTTCCTTTATTATTTCTTTTGAATATCAAAGCTTTTGAAGTTTATATCCGTAATTTTTATTGGATTGGCAACTAATTTTAAACGATATAGAAGTTCTTCTTTGAGCCAATATAGACCATTTGTTCCGCTGACTTCTTCGGTTCTGAGTTCTCTGGTATGCGCCAAAATTGTATCATAAAAACGAGGTAATAAAACTTCTATCTTTTGAATATCTTCTTTATTATTTAGTTCTATACTGATTTTAAAACTGACTAAGTCATTTTTGCCTTCTGAATTTCTGAGAACAGCTGTTATTTCAGGCAAATCATAAAAGATGATGTTTTGTTTATTTTCTTCATTTTGTTCTAAGATTTTGTATGGCAAACCTTTAACGTCGTTATATGAACTTTCAAATGTATGATATAGACCGACAGCAATACCAATTGCTATCAAAGCAGGTAATAAAAACAACAGAATCTTTTTCTTATTGACTTCTGTATGTTCTTCATCGTCATCTAATTTGTCAAAATCATCAAATTCTGCCATAAAATGCTCCGGATGCTTTTATTTTTTTTCGATTAATCTTCCTACATTCTATATTATTTATTTTATAAATAAACGTTAATTTTATATTTATTAAACGTTTATTAACAAAAAAAGCCCTTTCAAAGATGAAAGGGCTAGAGACTTGGAAAGAGCGTTACCAAACACCATTGTAATTTAAGTTAGGATCATTGTAATCCGGACCACTTGGTTTCTCTTGATAACGAATATTTCCTATTGTTTGAGCGTGCGGCAAGTATTTATCAACATAAGTATCGCTAAAGTTTCCGCGATTGAAATAGCAATAAATGGTTGCAATTGCTGATAGCTCTTCTTTTCTTACCGGGAAAAGGTTCCAAATAATCGTATTGTTTGTAACAGTTCCCGTAAGCACTCCAATGTCTTTGGCGTAGGCTTCATACGATAATGCCGGATAGATAAATCCCATAATACCATGCCATCCTTGGAATCTTCCGTCATGATAGTAGGCTTTAAGGGTTGTATTAAGCCACGTATTGATTTGGAATGTATATGGTGTATTTAACATATCAGCCCAATATGGCGTTTTACTCTGTTTTGCTCCATTGATGGCAAAGCTATATCCTCCGGTTGGTGATGAAGGATCGTTATCTGATACAATGACCAATGGCGATGAAATTTTGTTATAAGAGCTTGCGTCATCACTTGTCGGACCGACAGAAACTTGGTCACCACGAGGATCAAAACGATAACTCATTTTTCTATATTCTTTGTTCTCAACAGAACTATCTGTTTCGGGGACACCCGTTTGAGCCATGGCAAAACGAATAGGTGTAATAGTTGCCACTTGAGAATATCCTGGAGGACAGTTTGGGGTCGGAATAAAACCAAGCCATGGAGATGTATCACAGTCTATACTGCTACATTCAGAAAGCCCTGTTAAAGTTAAGTCTGCACCAACAGAGGCTGTAGACCAGTCGGAACTTCCGGTGTAGGTGTTGTCCAGAACATATATACCTTTGTTAATGAAATCAGGCAAAATATCACTTAGTCGAGCACCACCTCGAGATGCTAATTTGATATCATTCATCATAGAGGTATAAGCAGGGTTTACTTCAAAATCATATGTTTCAGCAGAATCAAGGCTATTGGTCTTATCTGCACTGCTGTCGGAAACATTGCTGATAAAACGGTCTGCTTTTACATAACTTCTGGGATTTGCTTGGTTGTCAGCACTGTCAGCGTTTCGGTCTAATTCAATTACACCACGGCGAATATGAACTGAACCACGACCATTTTCCATGTTAGTCCCATCGGCATTATTTTGACTGATGGTTAAAACATTTCCTGAACCAGTTCCTGTACCATCATAAACAGCAACGTCTGCAGTGAATTTTGCTTGAGTTGCCCCACTGGTATTACTATTGAATGTTGCAATTTGAGATGTTCCTGAAGAAATTATTGTTTCACCAGGTGTCATTTCTAATTGGTTGTTATCTGCTGTATCTTTTACCAAAAATGAGCTACTACCATCTTTGAAACGGACGGTGGCTCCACTTTCATCAGCAACTAAACCAATTCCACCTCTGCTAGAGTCGTAACCACCAGCTATGAGTTGTTTGGCATATGTCGTGTTAGCTTTGGTATCGCCGATATCAAAAATTTTGTCACCACCGGAATTATTGGCAACCACATTAGAATTTATGGTTATATCACCACTGGTTGCAGCAACATTGAAACCATATTTACCAGAACCATTAATGTTTCCTGCTTTGAAGTTGTTTTCAACATTCAAATCATCAATTGAAGCAGAACCATAGACACGTAAGTTTGCTATATTATCTGCAGTACCGATATTGACGTTTCTTGTATCTAATATATTTAATGTGTTATTATAAAAATGAGCTTCTGTATCATTGGCCGTAAATTTGCCATCAGCAGCGGAAATATCTCCTGTAATATGGGTGTATCCAGCAATATCGGTGTTTCCGTCAGGAGAAATCATAACATTTTGATCCATAAAAGAAACAAGATTTTCATTGGCATTTAATACGGTATTTCCTGCAGCTCCAGAGAGTTCCATATATGGGTTTGAACCACTTAAATCAACGTTGAATTTCCCTTCCAAAGCTTTGATGCTACCGGTATCACCGGTTACCATAAATTTGGCATCTTCAGGAGTATTTCCGGTACCAACATATAAAGCTTCTTTATGTTGAGCATAACCAGCTTCAACAATAAAGTTTTCTCCAGCAGCTTTAAGTGTTGAGTCAATCAAGCCCTGACCATCAACATGCAAGGTTGCATTATCGCTACCGGTTTGTGCTCTTATATTGATTGTGTTTGAATTGGCTTCGGAAGCTATTAAATCTTGAAGTTGATCAATGGGGTATCCTCCCATATGCAAAGTGACTTCCATGGTATTATATTCTGGACGACCCGGAACTTCTATTCTGTGCAATACATTGCTGCTGCTACCAGTTCCGTCAGAAACGGATTCAACAGAGGTTGCAACAATGCTTCCATCTTTGATTGAACTGCTGTTTGGTAAATCAGCTTTAGGAATTTCCCAAACACCTTGCACACCAGTTGCTTTGTTTCCATCAAAGAAACCACCATTCGTTCCAATCATTGATGCAATGCGTGATGATCTAATTCTGGACATATCCGGATTTTTATCATTGGGTTTGGCCACCATAATCGAGGTGAGGGCTTTCCTTTCGCCAGACGGATCTCTTGTTTGTTTGATTATTACTTGAAAATCATTAAAAACTTTTCCGTCTGATTTAAAACCTAAAGGTAAATAATCGCGGAAGTGTTCAATGTTAATTGGAGCAGTTGTTTTTACGGAAGTATCAGATGCTCCGGCGCCAAAATCGTAGGAACCATAGTTGACGGATTGGTGCGCAGTTGCCGAGTTTGATGTGACGGTACCACCAGACGTAATGGTGATGTAATTGTCTCTTAAGTAGTTGTCTATGGCATTTACGATTGTTCTTACTTGGCTGGCAGCATTAATATCTTGCATTTCATTTGTTCTTTCTGCTGCTTTTTTATAGATAACAGGAGTAACCATTGCAATAAGACCAAGCATGGCAATGGCTTCTACCATCATGCTACCTTTCTGGCTCCGTAATTTGTTGATTTTACTTAGCATAGCTTCTCTCCTTGATCTCTTTAATTATAATATTTGGCTTTATATTCATAAATGTACATCAGGCATAATTGTTTGTTACTTTCATTATTGCAAGTATCGGCAAAGCCACCATTTTTTGCAATATAGTATGGAATTTCATAAATAAATTGGTCTGTTATTTCAGTGTTTTCATCGTCATCGAATCCGCTCATATATACACCTTCGCGGCTGCGAATGACTAATTGTTCGCATTTTTTTGTTCCAGTTGCCGTGTCTTCAACATATTTTTTACAGACAGGATATCCAAAACCAGAATCGTAACCAATTAATTCTTTCATGGCAGCGTTCAGGTCGTTATTGGGCAGACCGGTCTTAACGTTAAGCCATCTTTGTGGTATGGGCATATATGTTACCAAATAACGAATTGCATTTTGTTCATTACAGTCCATTGCTTGCTTATGATTATCTTTATCTATGCAGTAGACTTCAGATGTTACTGTATTATCGTCATTAAAACCATATGGAAGGTATGTAACACCTTCACTTGGGCGTAAAAGTTCAGTAGTTATAATTCCCGGAGCATAAGTGATGGTATCGGAAGCAATTGTATTTCCTTCACCATCAACCGTGTGAGCAAAAGGAGGAGTATTTCCTCTCATATAGCGACCAGCAGCTTGTTGTTTTATAACTAATTTTGAGATGAGGGCACGAGCAACAGGCTCAACTTCTATAGACCTTAAATCAGATCGATATGTTAAGTTGAATGAGTATAATGCTACTAAAAATGTTGCTAATATCACCCATATATACATTTATTTGCCTTTTCCTTTCACTTTATCATATCATAGATAATCACATTTTCATAGAAAATACACTCAAATATGTTAAAAATTCACAATTTTGAAACAAAAATGTATTAATTTTGAGAAATATCCTTTTGGAATATTATTTACATACGTTTTTATAAAAAAACTTATTGTTTAAATATTTTTTTATATTGGCTTCTGTAATATTCAATTATATGATATTTTTATTACATGAGGAGTTTGAACTGATGATAAGAAAAATATTAACGACGTTAGTGTGTATAGCAGGCTGTATCAGCTTTGATTCCGCTTTAGCCGATGATAGTATTTTTGCAAACGAAGGTGTGACTTCTTTCCAGCAAGATAATGATGCTTGGCGCAGACAAACGACACAAGAAAAGTTAGCAACTCCTGATGCGCAGCCCAAACAAGTGCTTGCAGAGATAAAAAATGCTATAGGTCCTGTTGCTTGGGATAACATTGCCCATGCAGAAAAGATTTTTTGTTATGAAGTTGATATCAGACCAGATGATTATAGTGGTTATACGTTAGATTCAATGGCTGTAACAGGTTTTTGCGGCGTTATTAAAAGTGAAATCAAAGAGCAAGTTCTTTCTCAGCTGTTTATGAATAATAAAAATGTGTTGTTTAACGTAAGGGAGGAATGTGTTATCCGCCCACGTATTGTTTTGCGTTTTGTTAAAGGGATTGATGCAACAGATGTTTTGTTATCGTCTCCTTGTTATTCTTTTACGGTTTATTATCCTGGATCTGTAAATGTATTTAATGCCAAACCAGCTGCCAAAATTATTGATACATTGATTAATACTTTGGATAAAAATAATGTTGATTTTGTATCTCCGGCTTTGTTGAATCAATTGCTTCCGGTTGGGGTCCCTCAAACTAAAGAGCAACGTGAACTCGTAAGCAAAAAACCTAAAGCAATTAAAAATTGGGAAGTTAAAAAGTCTGAAGAAAAAAACACGGAAAAATCAGAATCTCAAGGTTGGAATAATTTGAATTTGGGATTTTAGTTAAAAGATAAAAAAAAGCCGTCATTATGACGGCTTTTTTTAGTGGTAGACAACTAAATTGAATACATTTTCTAACACAAAAAGAAAAATAAAACAGAAGAGTGCAGATATAATTGGAGTGGTAATCCAACCTAAAGCAACTTTTCCTAATAATGACCAACGTATACCTCTTCCTCCCTTGGCTATGCCGATGCCAATTACGGCACCGATTACGGCTTGAGAACTGGAAACAGGAACCAGAGGTAAGGAGGGAAGATTGTGCATATCAAGAAATGTTTTTAACTCTTGAGAAGCAAATAAAAACAAAACAAGAGATTGTGATATAACCACTATCCATGCAATAATCGGAGACATGGACATAACATCATTTCCAATAGTTTTTATGACTTTTTGAGAATATGTAAATACACCGCAACTAATGGCTAATCCCCCGATGAAAAATAAGATTTGTGTGCCGCTGAAATTTATATTGCCAATATTTATTCCATGAAAAGGAGCTGCATCTACAAAAACCCCCATCACATTGGCTATGTTGTTTGCTCCCAAGGCATAGGCACCGAAAGCGCATGCAGCAATTAAACCGATGCGAGTGTATAAGTCTTGGCGGATGATGTGTGTCTTGGTGTGTTTTATATATCTTCGGATTAATAGGTACAGGCCAACAGCGATGCAGCCGGATAAGACTGGACAAATGATCCATGTGCTGACAATTTTGGCCAAAATAGTAGAATCGGTTGTGTGGTTACTATAAAAGTTCCAACCGACAATACTTCCAACGATGGCTTGTGTGGTGGAAACAGGTGTTCCGTTATTAACCATCCAATAAACAGCTAAGGCTGCAGATAAGGCCACCATGAAAGCTCCGGCCAGTTCATTTACGGCACCAAGTTCGACTAAAGTTCGGCTGGTTCCGGCACCACCAAAAACAGCACCGAGAATGATGCAAACAGAGGCTATGGTTGCCGCTGTTTTAAAGCGCAACATTTTGGTGCCCACGGCAGTACCAAAGACATTGGCAGCATCGTTAGCTCCCAGAGACCAACCTAAAAACAGACCACTGCTTAAAAAAATGAAATAACTTAAATCCATTAAATGTCTCTTTTAATTGTAAAGATCAGGAGTTCATCAATGCAATCTTCGGCAATATCGGCAATATCGGCAACCTCGCTGATAATGCCACTAAGTTGCAATTTGTTAGCTAAAGGCATGTCCGAATCGAAAATGGCTTCTTTCATTTTGCCAGAGGTTAAATCACTTTCAGATTCAATAAAGTAAACTTTTTGAGAATAATCTCTTACAGTACTGATGTCTCTGAAAAAAGCTCTTGAGGCAATCGCCATATTTTCGGCACAGTCGCTCACTTGTTCGCATAGTTCTTTCATGCGAGCATGGTATTCTTCGGGAAACTCCGGTTGCTCAATATAGAATTTATAGGCCACTTCATCAAAACGATTGAGGATACTATCTAAATTTTCTACCAATTCCAATACGTCGGCTCTTAAGTCCGGAATTAAGTTGTGTGAATATAATTTGTTTTCAATATCTCGGCGTAATCCATCTGCATCATGCTCAATATTTTTGATTTGTTTACATAATTTTCGGTAAGTTTCACTCCTTTTTTCTTGCAAAAATACGGCAATGGCTTTTTTGAACGTCATGGCGACATCAATTATTTTGTCATGAAAAAGATCGATTTTATTTTCAAGTGCTTTAGTTTGAGCAAATAATGAGATTTTTAATTGAAACATTTTTTCCTCTTTGAGTTTTTTTTATTTTTTACATCATATAAAAAAATTTTTTATAATTAAAGCAATTTTAAATATTTGCTATCATATTCTTATGTTGATAGCGAGGAATCTTTATGGTTTCTCGTAATTGTATTAAACCTTAAGGAAAATATCATGAAAAAATACAGTTCTCTTATTATTTCTATTGTTGCATTGATTGTTGCCGCTGTTGCATTGGCAATGAACATGACTTGCAACAAGACAGAAAAAACACTTAGTGTTGAAGAAACATTGAATAATAATCCTGAAATCGTAATCAATGCTTTGAAAAATTATGAGTTGAAACAACAAGCTGAAAGACAAGCTAATGCTCAAAAACTCATTAATGAAAATATTGAAGCTTTGAATAACAATCCGGATTCTCCGACTATTGGCGATAAAGAGGCAAAAGTTACTGTTGTAGAATTCTTTGACTTCTCTTGTCATTATTGCCATGCTTTGTACCCAAATTTGAAAAAAGTTATGGATAAAAACCCGGATGTTAAATATGTTTTCAAAGAAATGACCTTCGTTGCCCCGGTTTCTTCTTATGCCGCAAAAGCTGCTTTGGCTGCCAATATGCAAGGAAAATATGCTGAAGTTTTGGATGCTTTGATGACAAATCAAGGTGCTTTGTCTGAAACTAAAGTAGATGAATTGGCTGTAAAAGCTGGTGTTGATTTGGAACAAATGAAAGCTGATATGAATTCTGAAAAAGTTGCTCAAATTTTGAGAGAAACATCAGAATTGGCAGGCAAAATCCAAGTTAACGGTGTTCCGGCTTTGGTTATTAACGGAAAAATGGTTCAAACATTGGATGAAGCTGTTATCCAATCTGAAATTGATGCCGCTAAAGCAAAATAAACAAAATTGTTTATTATAAAAAAAGAAAACTCCCAAATTTTGGGAGTTTTTTTTTATTTGCATTTCATATCAAATTATGTATAATTGAGAAAATAGACAAAAAAGGATTTTCCTATGTATATAAGTTCCTTTCATGAAAATGCACTTAATAAAATTGAACAAAAGTTGGATTTTTATGCCAAATATCCTAATTTTCGTTTATTTTCAGAAAAAAAAGTTTATGAATTGCATGAAAGTGTGCGTAGTTTTTTGCACACCCCTTGTGAAAATCAGGAAAGTACACAAAAGTTTCATAGCAATTTTATCTGGAAATTGAAAAAATATTACAGAACCCCTTTTCAAAAAGAAGTGGTTGCACTTGTAAATGCAAATATCAAAGCGTTTGATTTAAGTGATAAAGATAAATTAGGTTATATGAACTATCTATTATCCACCAAGGTGTATCCTCATTTTCATGACTCATTTTTTTCGAAGCTTGCAGAAGTAGATCTTTCAAAACAAGAAAATAAATTGTGGGCGCAATATGTTTTTCATAAAATGAAAACTTTGTTGGCTCAAAAACAGAAAAAAAGAACAGAATTTGTTGGCGATTTTCAAAAATTTGAACCTTTTTTGCAAAATATGGCAGAGCAAATGCGTCCGTCTTCATACAAAAATTTGAGTGAGTTTGCAGAAGTGTATTTTAGTGCGGTTATGAATAGTGAATATAAAGGAATTTCTTTAAAACCTATTATTGTTATGATGCAAAATACATCTGCGATGGATGCAAAAAAAATGCCTCAGTTGTTTGATGCACAAATGCCGGTGGCTCAAGCCCCTGCAATTGATAAAAAAGCCGTATCTCTGTTAATGCAGTCTTATCGTAATTTTTCTATCAAAAATGAAAAAATGTTGCGTTCTAATCTTGGTTTTCATCAGAGTATTGCTTCAATGTTCTGCGATATTGTGAAAGATTTTGATTATAATGCCAATGATGTTAAAAATTTGCGTAAAATTTTGGGTACAAGACATAATTCCGGCGGTTTGTACGCACGTTTGTATGAAACAGGCTTAATTGTTCAGCGTGTGTATAATCAATCGCATCCTCAGGGTGTTACACCAAGACACAAAACCGTTCAGCCCATGTACAAGGCTGGTTATTCTCGCTGGGATTAAGCTTTTTTGACGAGCTTGTCACGCAGATATTTTGCCGTGTAACTGATTTCAGATTTTGCCACTTCTTCCGGTGTGCCTTGGGCAATGATTTGTCCGCCGCCGTCACCACCTTCGGGACCAATATCAACAATATAATCTGCGGTTTTTATCACATCTAAGTTATGCTCAATCACAATGATGGAGTTGCCTTGGTCAACCAAAGTTTGCAAAACTTTTAAAAGTTTGTTGATGTCTTCAAAATGGAGACCTGTGGTCGGTTCATCCAAAATATAAAGTGTTTTGCCGGTAGCACGTTTGGAGAGCTCTTTAGAGAGCTTGATACGTTGAGCTTCTCCGCCGGAGAGGGTGGTTGCCTGTTGTCCCAAATGAATGTAGCCAAGACCTACTTTGCGCAACAATTCCAGACGATTTTTGATTGACGGAATGTTCTCAAAAAAGGCATATGCCTCATCTACGGTCATATCTAAAACATCGGCAATTGACTTGCCTTTATATTTTATTTCTAAAGTTTCACGGTTGAAGCGCTTGCCTTTACAAACATCACATTCTACATAAACATCAGGTAAAAAGTGCATTTCAATTTTGGTAACACCATCGCCTTTGCAAGCCTCGCATCGACCACCGGCAACGTTGAAAGAGAAGCGTCCGGCATTGTAGCCTCTGGCTTTGGATTCAGGAAGCCCTGCAAACCAATCACGAATGTTGGTAAACAAGCCGGTATAAGTTGCCGGATTGGAACGAGGGGTTCTACCAATCGGTGATTGGTCAATTTCAATGATTTTATCAATATTTTCCAGACCAATCAGTTTGTCGTATTTGCCAGTGGTGTTGCGAGCTCCGTTCAGCTCTTTGTTGATGGCTTGGCACAATGTTTCCAATATGAGCGAAGATTTGCCGCCGCCGGATACACCCGTGACGCAAGTCAGTGTTCCCAAAGGTATTTTTAAGTCAACATTTTTAAGGTTGTTGGTTCTGGCTCCGGTAACACCGATAAGTTTGCCGTTGCCTTTGCGACGTGTTGTCGGAACTTCAATCTCTCTGACCCCATTTAAATATTGCGCAGTCAAACTGTTGGGATTTTTCAACACTTCTTTGACGGTGCCTTCTGCGGTGATTTTTCCACCGAGTTGTCCTGCTCCGGGCCCCATATCTATCAGATAGTCGGCAGCGCGAATGGCATCTTCATCATGTTCAACCACAATCACGGTATTGCCGATATCACGCAAACGGGTGAGAGTGGCAAGCAATCGGTCATTATCTCTTTGGTGCAAACCGATGGATGGTTCATCCAAAACATATAAAACGCCGGTTAAACCTGAGCCAATTTGAGAGGCCAAACGGATACGTTGTGCTTCACCACCGGACAAGCTTCCCGATTGGCGCGACAAAGTTAAATAATCCAAACCAACGTTGTTGAGGAAGGTTAATCTTTCAATGATTTCTTTTAAAATCTTGTGTGCAATCTCTTGTTTTTTCGGACTTAATGTGGGTTCAATACCGCTAAACCAAGTGAGGGCTTTTTGAATGGACATTTCGGAGGCGTCCATAATATCTAAACCGCCGATTTTAACTGCTAAAGCCTCGGGTTTTAATCTTTTGCCATGGCAAAATTCGCAAGGAGCGGCAGATTGATATTTGGAAAACTCTTCTCTAACCCAATCCGAATCACTTTCCAAAAAGCGGCGTTCCATGTTAGGAATGACACCTTCAAAAGGTTTTTCGGTGACAAAGCGAGAATAATACATCGGTACGCAGACATCGCCGGAACCGTAAAGAATGACTTTGCGTGCGCTTTCCGGCAAATCTTTCCACGGGGTATGCACTGAAATATGTAAAAATTCTGCTAAAGATTCTACGGTTTGGCGATAAAAAGCTGATTTTCCACTGTCCCATGGGGCAATGGCGCCTTGTGATAAAGACAAATTAGGGTTGGGAACGACTAACTCGGGATCCATATATAATTTAGCGCCGATACCATCGCAGTGCGGACAAGCACCTTGCGGGTTGTTAAAAGAAAAGAGGCGCGGTTCAATTTCTTCAATGGTGAAACCTGAAACCGGACAAGCAAATTTGGAAGAAAAAACGGTGCGGCTTTTATCACTCATATTTTCGGCATAGACCAAACCATCGCTTAATTTCAGAGCTGTTTCCAAAGACTGAGCCAAACGTTCGGAGATTTCTTCTTTAACTACCAAGCGGTCAACGACAACTTCAATATCATGTTTTTGATTTTTGTTTAACTCAGGAACTTCTTCAATATCATAAATTTCGCCGTCGATTTTCAAGCGTTGATAACCTTGTTTTTGCAAGCTCTCGATTTCTTTTTTAAACTCGCCTTTTTTGCCTCTTGCAATCGGCGCCAACAACATTAATTTTGTTCCGAGCGGGAAAGAGATAATTTTATCGACCATTTGGGATACGGTTTGTGATTCAATCGGCAGACCGGTTGCAGGAGAATATGGCGTGCCGGCACGAGCCCACAACAAACGCATATAGTCATAAATTTCAGTGACGGTTCCAACGGTAGAACGCGGGTTGTGCGAGGTGGTTTTTTGTTCAATGGAAATGGAGGGGGACAAACCTTCTATCGAATCGACATCCGGTTTTTTCATCAAGTCCAAAAATTGGCGGGCATAAGCAGACAAACTTTCAACATAGCGGCGCTGTCCTTCAGCATAGATGGTGTCAAAAGCCAAAGAAGATTTTCCCGAGCCGGAAAGCCCGGTAACAACGGTCAGCTGATTCTTGGGAATCTTGACATCAATGTTTTTTAAGTTGTGCTCTCTGCCGCCTTTGATTTCGATAAAATCGTTTGCCATCTTACCCTCAATTTTGTTTTTATTTTGTTCTTTGGCATAATATAAACACATATTTTTTTTATGGCAATAAGAATCCTCATATTTTTTTCATAGATTTTAGACAAAATGATTGACAAGACAGATGGAATATGTTACACAATCGCCACTATGATGAATATTGAGATTTTACATATAGAGTCTATAAGACTTTCTCTCCGACGCTCCTTGGGGGCTGTTATTTTATTTTAAATTTTTTTTAATCCGTTTTTTATGTTTGTTTTTTAGCCGCGAGGGGCGGCGTTCCTAGATTTGTGGAGGGAAAATATGTTTTCCGATTTGAGTAAAAAAGTTAAAGTTTTGTTTGATGATACTGTTGCTAATTTGAGCAAAAATGATGTTTTGTTCGTGATGCCGGCTTTCTATCCGCAACGTGGCGGAATTTTGGAAGAAGTGGTCGCAAAAGGCGGAAAAGCCATTATTGCCGGCGGTGCTCCCAAGCAACAGCTCTTTAAAGGCATTGTTCAATACAGCCCCGGTTTTGATACCACGGGTATTAGTGAAACTCCTAAAGAAATACATGAAATTGTCAGTGCAATTCCTTCTGAAATTGTTAAAGATAAAAAGGTGGCTTTGTTTGTTGAGGCTCCGGTCGGAAAATATTGGTCAGGCAACCTCAAACTTAAAGGTGCTGATATTGTGGCTTCTAATGAACAAAATTTGCGTCTTTTCTTTGAAGAAAAAACAAATTTGCAGAAAATTTTGTTTGAAGCCGGTTTGCAAGATTGTTTTATTCCTTCCGAAGTGGTGGATGTGAAAGATTTGTCCGAGCAAGATATGGATAAGCTTTATGCCAAATATCAAGGTCAAAGTGGCAAGATAGTTATTCAATCTTGCGGTGCCGAAAACTTTGAAAGCGGCGGCGGTAAAGGAACCAGTATTGTTTCTGATTTTGAAGCATTTAAGCAAAATCTTGCTCAACAAAAAGGCAGTGTGAAAATTGCCAAATGTATTGAAGGTTTTTGCAGCAATATGTCTATGTTTGTTGGCAATTTGGTAGCTGACAAAAAAACAAAAAGCATGAGTAAAGGTATG
Organism: uncultured Pseudomonadota bacterium; assembly: GCA_949295025.1. Taxonomy (GTDB): domain Bacteria; phylum Pseudomonadota; class Alphaproteobacteria; order RF32; family CAG-239; genus CAJLXD01. Next base: position 33,468 of record CASFJK010000010.1, on the reverse strand, counting down.
CTCGGACCTAAAGATGATGCTTTTAATCCCGATACTATTTATTCTTTGCTTACCAAAGGTCAAGAACTCGGCATTAATGATGACAATACGGTTGTTCTAGCTGCTCGTGCTTCCTTAAAAGCCATTGGTGATAAGAATTTAACTCGTAGTCCATCAAATGGTGTCGGTAACTCTTTGGGATATGATTTCCCGGAAGAAATTAATGCCAAAGTTGGTGAAATTGCCCAAAAACTCGGTTCATTAATGGCAAAATGTGGTAAAGTCGGTTTGTGTGGTGCTGATTTGATTATTGATAAAAACAACCATATCTACATCAACGAAGTTAACGACCGTCAGCAAGGTCCGACCGAACAATTGAGCTTGGATGCCGAACATTCCGGTTTGGTTGGTATTCACCGTTTGGCTTTCTTGGCAAGTTATGCCGATTGCACCAAGCCTGAAGTGATGGAAGTGTTTAGAGAAGTGAAAGATAATTCTGATACTTTGTATCGTCAATCTTTGCAAAGTGACGGCACATTCTACATCAAAATGATGGGTAAGCAAAAAGGTACGGCAACTTCGGTTATTGATCTTAACCCCGGAATTTATGCTCTTGATAAACAGGCCGATGGTTCCTGGAAATGGGATTTTTCTAAAAATTATGAATCCGGTAACAATATTGATTTATCTCAACCGCGGATTTATGCCGGTTTAGCCGGTATCAGTTTGAAAAAAGGTCAACAAGTGCCGAGCGGGGCGCAAATTTTGCGTATTGTCGGTAAGGCTAAAAACGGCTCTTCTCCGTTTATGATTTCAGACAACAAAGTGGTATTGAATAAAAAATGGTTGCCAATCGTTAATAGTTTGTATACATCTTTATTTGGTAAAGACTACAATAAACAAATTTTGATGACAAACTTTAACGGTGGAAAGACAAATGATTGATTATTCAATAAAAAAACACAAAATTTTAACTGCCGGCGGTGCAACAGAGCTTAGCCTAAATGAGTTTATTTATAAAGCACCTGAAGCAGGGAAAGTTTTGTATATTCAATCTGGCTTGCATGGTGGCGAAACTTCACAATGGGTTTTGTATCAGCTCCATTCTTTTTTAATGAATAATCTCAAATGCGGTGAGGTTCATATTGTACCTTATGCCAACCCAATGGCGTGGATGCAACGTACCTATTTTTCCACTTTCGGCAAATTCAGCTTGCTTGACGGCAAAGATTTTAACCGTTGCTTTCCCGGAAAGAAAGACGGAGATGTCAATGCTCGTCTTTGTGCCGCTATTTTTGATTTGGCAAGCAAAGCCGATTTTGTTTTGGATTTGCACACCTCAAAAAGCTCTAATCCGTTTGTCATTTATACCAAGTTTGAATATGAGCCGTTGGTCAAAGCTTGCGGTTTGCCGTACAATCAATATTCCGATGATGCCGGCATTCCATCTTTGCATGGCACGTTCAATGCGGCTTTAGACAGAGCCGGTGTTGCTAACATTACCATTGAATGTGGTGGTCACAATGAATATGATGAAAACAAAATTACCGCTGTTTTCAATGGTATTTGTTCTATTTTGGCAGAATTGAATCTGGTTGAAAAATCTCTAACAAAAACTTTACAATCTCCTATCTATCGTTTTGAAAAAAGAAGCAAAATTTTTTCTCCAGTATGCGGCTTGTTTAAGCCTGAAAAAGAATTGGGCGGTAAAGTTAAGCAAGGAGAAGTTATAGGTCTTATTGCCGATGCTTCCAATTTGGCAGAGATGATTGAGGTTAAAGCGCCAATGGATGGTGTGTTGCAAGTGCTGACAGCCGGTCATATCCTTTGGGAAGGAGATGTTGTAGCAGAGATTGTTCCTGATGAAGATTTGCGTTTGATTCCTTAGCTAAAATAAAGACTTGCAAAAAAAGAAAAAGAAATTATTATAAAAGGTTGTGTTGAAACCAAACTATTCAAGAATTATATGTTTAAACTTTGGAACAAAATACTTTTGTGCAGCGGGCTTTTCTTTCCAAGCTTGACTCTGGCAGATGTGAATATTGCCGTAGTGGCTCCATTGGCTGGAGATTATGAAAAATTGGGTAAGGAGTTGGTAAGTGGCGCTCGTATAGCCGTGAATGAGATAAATCGTCATGGTGGTTTAAATGGCGAAAAAGTAAACCTCGTTGTGGTTGATGACCAATGTAATGATAGTTTGGCTGTTTCTACGGCGCAGATGATTGCCGTAAATTCTTCTCCTAAAGATAAGATGAATTTAGTGATAGGACCATATTGCCAAAATGCTTTGAAAGATGTGGCTTCAATTTATGCAAAAGCAAAGATTTTGCAAATTGTACCAACCTCCATCAGTGGATATGAATTGCTCAATAAACCAAATAGTACGATTGCTTTGGTGGGCAACAGTGAGCAACAAAGTCTGGCTTTCTTTACATATTATCTTAAAAATTTTGATCTGCAGAAAATGGCTTTGGTTTATAATGGTGCCAATAAAGAGATTGTCGGTGTGGCTTCTGCATTGCAAGAAGAGTTTTTCAAAGCCGGTAAAATGCTCGATTTTAAAAGCTATAATTTTACTTCTTATGACGGAGATTATGAACAGCTTGCAGAAGATATATTGAAAGAAAAAAGTAAAGTTGTTTTGGTTTTGGGTGACCATAAAGAAGTGACAAAACTGGCAAAGGAATTGAAGTCGGAAGATGAAAATGTGGCTGTTTTTGTAAACAGATATCAAATAGAAGGTTATTATGGCAAAAAAATGGGTAAATATGCCAATGGAACTTATTTTCTCTCTTTGCCAACGTTAAAAGAAAATACAGAGTTTACAGAAACGCTTGTGAAAATGCGTTTGCTTGGGATTGAACCACAAGGTTTGAGTGTTTATTCTTATTCGGCAGTGAAACTTTGGGCAGATATGGTAGAAAAGGCAGATTCTTACAAATTTGATAAATTGTCTGCTTTGGCAAAAAATATGACATTTAATACGGCATGGGGAGAGGAAACTTTTGTTAACGGAATGCCGAAATCTCCTGTAAATTATAGTATTTATCATCTTAATGACGGGGAATATACACAGGTTTATTGATTTTTGTTTTATTCTCGTTTTTTCTCTATATAATCAATAGCAGTTTTTTTTAATTTATTTGTTAAAGTAAGGTGATATTATGGTCAGTAGCATTAATAAAGTGATTTTGGTTGGTAATTTGGGTGCAGATCCGAAAGTGAGCAACACAGCAAACGGCACCAAAATTGTCAATTTAAATATTGCAACTTCCGATGTTTGGAAAGATAAAGCTTCCGGTGAACGCAAAGAAAGAACAGAGTGGCACCGTGTGGTTATTTTTAACACTCAATTGGCCGATATTGCCGAAAGATATTTGCGCAAAGGTTCTAAGGTTTATTTGGAAGGTCAGCTCCAAACCCGTAAATGGGAAGACGGAAACGGACAAGAACGTTATACAACCGAAATTGTATTGCAAAACTATGCCGGTACATTGGTATTGTTAGATGGTCGTGGTGATGGTGTTCCGGCTGGTGGCAACGATGTTTTCTCCGGTTCTGCTTCTTCCAGTTGGGATTCGGCTTCTGCAGCGCCTGCTGCCGATTTGGATGATGATATTCCGTTTTAAGGTATGAAATAAACACAAAAAAAGAGAAAAGCGTGCAAGCTTTTCTCTTTTTTTTGTTTTGAGGGTGCTCTTTTATTTATAATGATACGTAAGTACCATTGAGAGAGCAGTCAACCAATCCATATTTCCCACTATTTGTTTTGCCAATATAGCAATGTATACGTGAGAAATTAGAGTCATCTTTTAAGATAACTTCACACTCGGTATTTCTGCCAATTGTGAATGCATCTCCCACGTTTAGCAACATAATTTCCTTTTTGTAAGTAGACAAGTCTAATACCATAGTCTTGCTAAGTACAATTTTGGGAAGGTTGTTACCTGTGAATGTTGCAATGAGCTTGCCTTTGCGTTCATTGGCTTTTACCAACTTGAGGACATCTGTTTCTTTTGGAAAAACCTCCGCAAATTGGACAGAGTTAAAGTTCTTCCCTGGGAATTCCTTCAAGTATACATCGGTATACCATGGGTGAACTTCCATCTTGACTAGATGGTATTTCTTTCCGGCCTGGACCAAATTGCCATTAGGAAAATAATTTCCATTTTCCACTCTTTTACAAATCACTTCTCTGGCAGCGTCATTTTCAATGTTTAGTTTCATTTTTTTGTTTTTTTGGGTTAGACATTAATTATGCTTACTCTTCAGAAAAATTATTATTCTCTGAGTTCCCTCAAAAAATTCAAACTTCTAAAATAATAAAACATAACCTTATTTCTCTCGGTTATGTTTATATCATATTAGAAAAGATGTGTAAATAGACAAAATTGCGAAAATTTTGTTGCGATATTATTTTTTCTTTTTGTTTTCAATCAGTGGGGTGGGGGTAGGTGTATCGAGCATTTTTTGAATGGCGTAATTATAATCTTGCGGGGCAAAAAGCAAGTTGACCAATTCCATGGGGTTTTTGCCGGAGGCGATTTGTTGGCGTGCAATTTCTGCGGCGGTTTCTTTGACAATGGCGTTGCGAAAAGCTTCTTGCGCACTTTCTTTATTGGCAACGTCTTTGCCTTGTTTATGTTCATAGAACTTACGTTCAAAACGGGCAAATTCATAAACGGGGTGTCCGCCTTTTTGATAATCTTCCAAATCTTGATGAAAGGTTTTTGCATCCATCAAAGCGCGGATACCTTTACCGTCTTTGTCCCGATAAATCATCCAATCGCAAACAAGCTCAATGTTCAAGGCTTTGTCAACTTCTTTTTCCGAAATGTTTTTGAAGGTGATGTTTTTGATGTTGCCGTCAATTGTTTCAATATTGATATTTTCTTCAAAATATTCTTTGTTATAGCTCTTGGGGGCGCGCGGGTTCATCAGAGAGCGGCTCAAGCATAGGGCGACCAAAGCAACTTTGAGTTCTTTGTTTGCCATATAGGCAATTTTGCGCGGGTCTCTTTTGACTTCAAAGTCATCTAAAACTTGTTTGACGCTAAAGATGTTTAACTGATGCAACAACTCTAATTGCTCTTCGTCTAAGGCAATGTCAGATTGAATTTGCTGATTGCAATTTTTTTCAATAATTTTGTTAATGGCATCATCGATGAGTTGTTGTTTGTTATCAGTCATGTTTGTAGCCTTTGATAATATGATAAATCGGATGATAACACATTTTCGGGCTTAATTCTACATAAATTTTTGTTTGACAAAGTTTTGTTTTTTCCTATTATACGGCGTCTATTATTTATTATTAATTTTAAGCTTATGGAAAAAAATGAACGAAAAATGGCTTCAGATGCCATTATGATTGAGATTATTAAAACATTGTTTATCAAAGGCGGTGATAACAAAGCCGTTGCAATCAGAATTTTTAAAATGTATGCAAAGTTTGGTGCTTTTTCTTCTGATGTATTGGAATATGCTCGAGGAATAGGGCTGCTATCGCCATTGGCAATTCAGGCTGAACTTGGATATGAAAAATTTTATGATGCATCCTTATCTATTCTTTTATATGCCCATAGATGGGAGTTTTTAGCTCAAAAAAATAATTGGAATGCATTGGCTGAAGCTCAAAAATGGGATTTTTTGGCAGAAAAAGAACAATGGGATGTTTTGGTGGAATATAAACAATGGGAAGTTTTAGCCGAGCACGAAAAGTGGGATGTATTGATCAAGCATAAAAAATGGGATGTTTTGGTTGAATATCACCAATGGCCGCTGTTGATAAATCATTCTCGTTGGTTTGAACTTTTGTCTGCCGGCTGCTATGATGTTGTGCCAAGAAAAGCCGTTGTCGCTTATGCATTTATGCGATGTTTTATGAAATAATCTATTTTTTTGCGCTTTTAGAAAATTGCTTCTAAAGGCGCTTTTTTTGTCTTTACAGCGCTTTCTTGTTAACTTTTTTGTTTTTATTTTCTAGTCTCATCAAAAATAAGGCTGTTTTTTTGGCGCTAGAGAGGAATTTATGCTTTTTTATGTGTGTAAGTTCCAATATTTGCTGGAGGGGTAAAGATATTTTTGCTATATTTTTGCCAGTTTGTAATTGAAAAAAGGATAAAAAAGTGAGTGAAGAAAACGAAAAATTAGACACTGTTGCCGAGGCTGTAAATCCGAACAGCGGTCAGGATATTTCTCCTATCGGCATTTGTGATGAAATGAGACGCTCTTATCTTGACTATGCCATGAGCGTTATCGTTTCCCGTGCTTTGCCTGATGTGCGCGATGGTTTGAAGCCGGTGCATCGTCGTATTATTTATTCTGCTTATGAAAATGGTTATGATTATAACCGTCCGTTCAGAAAATCGGCTCGTATTGTCGGTGATGTTTTGGGTAAATATCACCCGCATGGCGATAGCTCGGTTTATGAAGCCATGGTTCGTATGGCGCAACCTTTCTCCATGCGCGTTCCTTTGATTGATGGTCAAGGTAACTTCGGTTCTATGGATGGTGATAGCGCTGCGGCTATGCGTTATACCGAGGCTCGTTTAGCTAAAGTTGCTCACGCCCTTATTGATGATATTGAAAAAGATACCGTTGACTTTATGCCGAACTATGATGAAAGTTTGCAAGAGCCGACAGTTTTGCCTGCTGCTTATCCAAACTTGCTTGTCAATGGTGCAAACGGTATTGCCGTTGGTATGGCAACCAATATTCCACCGCATAACTTGGGCGAGGTGTTGGATGCTTGTTGCGCTTATATTGATGATCCGCTCATTTCAATTGAAGATTTAATCCGCATTGTTCCGGGACCGGATTTCCCGACCGGCGGTTTGATTTTAGGTTACAGCGGTGCAAAATCTGCTTATTTGACCGGTCGTGGCTCGGTTGTTATGCGCGCCAAATGCACTATTGAAGAGCTTAGAAAAGATAAAGAAGCCATCATCGTGCATGAAGTGCCGTATCAGGTTAACAAGTCAATGCTCGTAACCAAAATTGCCGAGCTTGTTAAAGAAAAGAAAATTGACGGTATTTCTGATATCCGCGATGAATCTGACCGTCAAGGTGTTCGCGTGGTTATCGAAATCAAAAAAGATTTTCAAGCCGATGTGGTTTTGAACCAACTTTATAAATTCACTCAATTGCAAACCAGCTTTGGTATGAATATGCTTGCCATTAACGGCGGTCGTCCGATGATGATGAACCTCAAAGACATTATTTCTGCCTTTGTTTCTTTCCGTGAAGAAGTTATTCGTCGTCGTACCATCTTCTTACTCAACAAAGCACGTGACAGAGCTCACGTTTTGGTTGGTTTGGCAATTGCCGTTGAAAATATTGACCCCGTAATTGACCTCATCCGTACATCTTCCAACCCGCAAGAAGCTAAGGATGCTTTGCTTGCCAAAGCTTGGCCGGCCGGCGATGTTGAACCTTTGGTTAAACTCATTGATGAACCGGACAGAAAGGTAGAAAACGGAACATATCGTCTTTCTGAAGCTCAAGCTAAAGCTATTCTTGATTTGAAATTGCAACGCTTGACCGGTTTGGAAAGAGACAAAATTCATGAAGAATTGACCGGTATCGGTGAAGATATTAAAGAATATCTTTCTATTTTGGCATCGCGTGAAAAGCTCTATGGCATTATGCGTGATGAATTTGTTGCCATTAAAGATGAATATGCAACACCGCGTCGTTCTAAGATTGAAGATATTGAATATGATACAGATATTGAATCTCTTATTCAACGTGAAGAAATGGTGGTTACGGTTACCGATGCAGGTTATATTAAACGCGTTCCGTTGAATGCTTACAAAGCACAAAAACGAGGCGGTAAAGGTAAGTCTGGAATGGCTACCAAAGAAGAAGATTTTGTATCTCGTCTGTTTGTGGCTTCAACCCACACACCGGTACTCTTCTTCTCTTCTAAAGGTTTGGTATATAAGATGAAGGTTTACAAATTGCCTTTGGGTTCTCCAACCTCTAAAGGTAAGCCCTTTATCAACCTCTTGCCTTTGGATGCCGGAGAAACAATCACCACAATTATGAAATTGCCGGAGAATGAGGCAGAATGCGAGAATATGTCCATTATGTTTGCCACAGCACAAGGTAATGTTCGTCGTAACTCTTTGATGGACTTTGTCAATGTTCAATCAAACGGTAAGATTGCGATGAAGCTTGATGAAGGTGACAAACTTATTAACGTTCGTATCTGCCATGAAGACAACGATATTATGCTCGCTGCTCGTAGCGGTAAATGTATCCGTTTCCCTGTAACCGAAGTTCGTGTCTTTGTCGGTCGTAACTCTACAGGTGTTCGTGGTATCAAGCTTGCCGATGGTGATGAAGTTATCTCCATGTCTATTTTGAACCATAGCGACGCCACAACCGAAGAACGTGATGAATATGCTCGTGTTCGTTCTGCTGTTAAACGCTTGATGGCAGAAAGAAATGTTAGTGAAGATGAAATTGCTTTGGCTGATACCGGTATTGATTTGGATGTTCTTTCAGAAGAAAAATATTTGAAGATGAAAGAAAATGAACAGTTCATTCTTTCTGTTACATCTACTGGTTATGGTAAACGCACATCTTCTTACGAATATCGAGTTACAGGTCGTGGCGGTCAGGGTATTGCCAATATGGAAATGTCTGCTCGTAACAAAGAAATTGTAAGCTCATTCCCGATTGAAGATGATAACCAAATTATGATGGTTACCGATGGTGGTAAGCTTATTCGTATGCCGGTTTCCGACATTCGCATCGCCGGACGTAAGACTCAAGGTGTTATCTTGTTCAGAACAGCAGAGGACGAAAAAGTAGTTTCCGTTACATGGCTTGATGCCGATGCTGATGATGAGGAAGAACTTGAAGATGAAACCGGAAGTGAAATTTTGGGCGAAAGCGTTGCTGACACAGAAGAAGACAGTGGCGTAAGTGAACCCGAAGTTGAAAATAATTCGGATGATGAATAGTCTGAAGTTATAAAAAATACAAAGACTCTCAAGCAGAATGTTTGAGAGTCTTTTTTGTTGCAATTTTTTTTACAGAGATTATTATATGGAACAGTTTTTATATTATTCAGAACTTATTTATATACAAATTTGCATTTGAGAGAGATGTGAATCTGTGCTTTTCGGTATTTGCTGTCACAATAAGTTATAGTCCCATTTTATATTAACTTTAACCGAAACCGAGAGGCAAATGGCAAATTTGTGGAGGGGAGATGATTTTCTTTGCTTATGGCTTAGAATTTTTATCTCCCTTTTTTATCAGAAATTATTTTATGTATAACCTAAAAAAATATTGGCTTATGTATTATTTGAATTTTTCCGAAAAACAAATTTTAGAGCAAGTCGGTCGTAACTCTCATTTGGGGCAGGGTATAAGGCGCTTGCGTTTAAAAAGAGTGCGTTGTTATCAAGATTATGTTGAACATGGTCGTTTGATTTATCAAAAAGGCAAGGAATATAAACTCTGGATTGTTGAGTATTCGGATATCCTTTTAGGAATTACGCGTTGGTTTACGGCAATGCCGCAAATTTTAGAAAAAGAACCTATGGAGAAAACTTATTTCATGGTTCCTATAGATGTTTTTCCTTATGCGAACGAATCGGTTGTTTATGTTTCTTCTATCTCTTTTGATACACCGGAAGAAAAGACATTTCAGCTTTTTGTCGATGTTAATGACGGTATGCAGAGCTTGATAGAGCCTTGGTCTTTGAACAAAGCAAAAGTTTTAGATTTTGCTGTTAAACAAAAAGGTGGAACGTTGTTGGATTATAATATTCGAGGGCGTTTTATCAGTAATCGAAAGGAGAGGCATATTGTGTGGCTCATTCGTCGCAGACTTGGTAAAAAACAATATGTTGATTTGTTTTTTGATGTGTTGAAACAAGATTTTATATCTTGGAATTTGTTGGCTGATGATGCTTCTATGGCGCCGATTTCTTCAGGGCAAGCGATGGTGCATATTGGCTCAAACAGTGTAAAAGCCGATAAGTATGGTTTTATTTATCGTTTGGGTAAATAAATTTTCTTTTTTAGCAGTCGGATTTATTTTTCCGACTGCTTTTTTTTGTGTCTTGACTTTTAAAATAATATTTCTACATTTCTAGAAATGTAGAAATAAGGAATCAGAGATGACAAATAATTTAACAGATATTGCCGCGGTGTTTGATGCTTTGAGCAATGAAACCCGCTTGCAGATTTTTAGAATTTTAGTAGAGCATAGCAAAGACGGAATTACACCAACGGAAATTTCAGATTTGATGAACGATTTTCCAAGAAATACATTGTCTTTTCATTTGAGTTTGATGGTAAATGTCGGGCTGTGTTCTTCCGAAAAACAAGGAAAACAGATTTTTTATAAGCCGAATTGTTGCCTGATTAAGCAAATTACAAAATTTTTACTGACAGATTGTTGTAACGGAGGTTGTAATTGTTAGCGATTTTTACGCATTTGGCTGATTGGTCTATTTTGCAGATGGGGCTTTCTAAAGAAACTCATTTAGGTTCAGCTGTTCATTTCTTTATTGAAGATAGTACAAAGATTTTTGTGCTTTTGTATTTATTGATATTTATCATCTCATTGTTTCGTTCTCAACTGAGTCCTGAAAAGGTGAGGAATTATTTATCCGGAAAATCGCGCTGGAGTGGTTATTTTTTAGCGGTATTTTTAGGGGGGGTACACCATTTTGCTCTTGCTCTTCCATTCCACTGTTTATGGGATTTATTGCGGCAGGTGTTCCGTTTGGCGTGAGTGTGGCTTTTTTGGTGAGTTCACCATTAATTAGCGAAATCGCAGCAATTATGTTGCTTAGTATGGGAAGTTATGGAGCTTACATTGTTTCAGTTTATATTATTTCGGGAACAATTATCTCCGTCTTAGCCGGATATTTGGCAGATAAGTTTCATGTGGAAAAATATTTGGCGCTCAATATTCCAAAAGTTACCCTGACTGTTTGCGCTTGTTCAAGTATGAGAGAAAAAGCAGTTGCTTTAGTGAAATATGCCCATGAATTTTCATGGAATTTGGTAAAATCACTTTGTCTATATATTTTAATCGGATTGGTAATCGGTGCGTATATGCATGGTTATATTCCGCAAGAATTTTTTGTAGAATATATGGGGGCGGAAAATATTTGGGCTGTGCCTTTTGCCGCTGTGGTTGGTATTCCGATTTATGCTTCTCAGGCCGGTATTGTTCCATTAGTTCAAGTGTTATTGATGAAAGGTGTTCCTGTTGGTACGGCATTAGTAGCATTTATGAGTATTGCAACAATTTCTTTGCCCGAGATGATGATGCTCAAAAAAGTATTTAGCTTAAAACTATTGATGATGTTTATTGGTTATTTGTTGGTGGCCTTTATGGCTACCGGATATTTACTTAATATGTTGTAGGAGAAAAATATGAAAGAAATAAAGGTTTTGGGAATGGGGTGCCCTAAGTACAAAGCAACTTTTGAGGTGGTTGAAGAAGTGGCTAAAGCGCATGGATTTTCCGGAACAATTGAAAAGGTGGAAGATATAACTGCTATTATTTCTTATGGCGTGATGTCAACGCCGGCTGTTGTGATTGACGGTAAGGTTGCTTTTGTCGGTGGTGTGCCTTCTAAAGAACAAGTTGAAAATTGGTTTGCTTCATCCGGCTCTACCTGTTGTTGTAAATAAGTTTAGATAAGTTTCCTTTATAAAGTAATGTCCTCGGCCTATGATGGTTGGGGACATTTTTTTCATTGCAATATCGTAAAAAAAGAACTAAATATACGAACAGAAAACCTTATTATTCATTTTTAATTTTTATCATTATGATATTGTCAGAAAAAACATTAAGAGAGTTTTTGGTTAAAAAGTTTGAACTTAAAACCGAGGAAGTTGATTCAATCACATTTCGATTTGGTTGTACTATTTTTGACAAAGATATTGCGTCTTTTGCTCAAGATGAAGCTTATTACTTGTGGTCAGGTGATTTTGAAAAACAGGGTAAAAAATGCTATTTTGCTTGTCGAATTGATGGAACTCCAGAGGAAATAGAGCAAGGTTGTTGTAGTGTCGAAGAAGTGGACAATTTCATTGCCAGAAATAGCAATATGTATACACTTTCTTATGATGTGCAAGGAAATATGCTGGTTTTGCCTTGTTGGCATTTAGATGTGGCAAAGGTGCAAGAAGCCGGAAGATTTGAAGCTCATTTGGGAAATGTGGTCGGTAAATTTGAATATATCGGTGTTGGTAATGAAATGTTTTTTGCTTGGGTATTTTATTCTGAAAAGAAAGGCTTTATAAAAGCTTTTAATATTGAGCAGGGAACATGGATTATGCCGGAAAATGTGATGACTCATTTGAACCTTAATGGTAAACAGGTTGTTTACAATGTGGTTTTGGTTCAAGATAGAGGTTCAATTAAAATCAAACCCAAAAAATAGTTTTTGATGTAGAGAGGTATGATATTTTTATCATGCCTCTTTTTTTTAGCTTGATAATTTGATATATTTGTTTAAGCTGTTGATATTATCATTATAGAAGGGGAAAAAGATGCCTTTTTTAACAATTCATTCTAATTGTAAACCAGAAAATACAGAAATTTTTTTACAAGATGCTGCTCAATTTGTTGCATCTGAGTTGCATAAGCCTATTTCATATGTAATTGTAACTTTTGATTATCAGCCACAGATGATTTTTGGCGGAAATCAAGATATCAACAGTGCATTGGTGGAGATGAAGTCTATTGGTTTTGCCGATAAAAAAACTTTGGCTAAAAATTTAACGGATTTTTTGGCTAAAACATTGAATGCCGATGCTGATTATGTCAACATTCATTTTATAGACATGCCCGCAAAAGATTTATCTATTGGCGGCAATTTACTCGGCTAAGTTAAATTTAAAACTTAAAATTTTAGTGAGCGACTTTATAAAAAAGTCGCTTTTTTTTATATTGACTTTTTTGTCTAAAAAGATATATTTGCAATGTATTTTTTATTATTAAATTTAAGTATATGGAAAAGTTTTTTTGTAAACAAGATTTTACTGATGCTGAAATTGTTTTGGCTCAGTTGAGTGTAAAAACAAATTGTTTTGATGGTAAGGGAAAAGTTGTACAAGCTGAATATTTGGTTTGTATTGACGATGATATTACATCAGCGTTTTATGCAACTGATATGTATTATCAAATTTATCAGACTTATGGATATTATCCGATTATTTTATGTGTTGGTGGTGTTGGGCCATTGTCTAAATATACCAATGCAAAAGGTGAATCTGAAGGACGGAAACTTGCACGCGTTTGTGAAACACTTGGCGCTCTTTCTTCTCATGTTATTGTGCTTGATAAGGGTACAAATACCGGCTTGAATTGTTTAGATATTTACAGCGAGCTGTTTAACAAAGATAAAAAGGCGATTATGTGTGTGACAAAGCGTTTGTCTTTGCGTTTGAAACAAACCTTTGAATATCTGGATCATCAATATCCCGATAAGGTAAGTGAAGTTTCTCTTGCGAAGGTTGTGGCTTCAACTTTTTATTATGTTCCTGATGAAAAGGTTGAAGACATGATGCAAGTCTATAATTGTAAAGGGCTTTGTAAAGGGACAATGTTGTTTTCTGAAATAGCTTCCATTTATGATAGAACCTATCGATATGCCGGAGAATTGCAAAAGCCTTTGAATTTTGACATTACCAAAGAAACGGCTGAAGCTGCATTGCGTTTGGCAAAGAAATATCCGTTGAAGATAAATATGTTTTGTTTTAGCGGAATATGGCAGTTTATTTGGGTTTACTGTTCTATTTTAAAGAACAAGAACCATATAAAATTGGCAATGAGGCTCGCTCTTAAGGAATGGCAAAACGAATTGCGTGATAAATATCGCAATTAACGTTTTAATCAAAAAAAAGCTGATATCAAAAGATATCAGCTTTTTTTCGTATAATCAGATTATTTTGCCAATTCTTCATCTGAGAATTCTTCTTCACCGGTATCTTCATTCGGATCATAATCAATTCCCAGTTTGGCAAGCATGTCATCGTTGACATCTTCACGCTGAGCCACAATCCAATCTGGAACGTTAGGTGAGGCGGGAAGTTTTGCCAATGCTGTCATGTGCTTATCTAAGAACCAACGAGGAGCATCAGCCATAATCGGACGATCAATAAAGCCTTGCATCAAAACAACTTGTTTAAGTGTTGGCAAGCTCAATAATTGGGTCGTACTGATAACCGGAGCTCCTTGAAGTTGGTAGCTAACGTTTTTAGAGAATGGGTTTTGTCCTTTAGCCATACCCAAACCACCTTCGGTTTTAGAGTATGATGAGGTTTGAACTGTTTTGTTACCAATCATCTTAGAGAAACGTTGCGCGGTTACCTCGTTGTTTTGAGACAAAATAACTTTGCAGGCGGTGGTAGAAATAACGGTTTCCAAGTCATCTTTACCATATTTACCGGAAATTTGACCTAAGTCTTGTCCGATAAGCAGATAAGAAACTTTTTGACCACGTCCGACCGCCGGACCTTCAATAATAGCACTTAATTTCGGCATGGTCGGAAACTCGTCGAGCACGAATAAGGTCGGGAAAGGACCCATTTTACCATCACTTTTGTTAACAAAGTTTGGCGGGTTTGCAATCAGGTAGTTTGACATTAAGTCAATAAAGGTACCGGAAATCACGCTCAAAGCTTTAGCATCAACTTGGTTAACTGACAAGTAAACGGAAATTGGTTTCCATTCACCGGTAATTGGGTCTTTCATACCGCGCAAATCTTTAAAGTTAATATCACTGAAGCTGGTTCGAGCAACCACAGCGGAGTTTTTGAAAATACCAATACCAGAGAAACCGGTTGAAAGCACAGAACCACGCTCTTTATCCGGCATTGAGCTTAATTGGCTCAATTCAACGATACAACGTTGAGAATAACCAAATTTTCTTGCCTCGGTAATAGCTTCTTCCAACAAATCGCGCATTGGGTCTGCCATAGCAGCCATTTGATCACCTTCTTCCAAGCGGCGCTTAATGTCTTGAGATTGTTTGATTTGGGCTTCGGTAATCCATTCCAAAATCATAGCAATACAAGCTTCGCGACCGACCCAACGTTCCGGTAACAAGTTCCACGTACCAATCGGTAAATAGTTATCAATTGTCAGGTTTCCTGAACGCAAGTTGGCAACGGCGCGGGCAGCCATTGGGTCGTTCATTTCAAGGTAGTAGCCTTCTAAGACTTTTTTATCTTCTTCATCTAATTTACCTTCATAAATGCGGCCGATGAAGTAGTCGTTGGCGCGAGCTTTTTCACATTTAAAAGCGATAAAGTGTAAAAAGCCGGTTAAGGCAGCACGACCGGTTTTAGACCAGTGTGGGTCTGCACCTCCTTTAGGATCTTCAACCAAAACGTTGCACATGGAGTCGATGTACATATCGCGGTCCGGACCAGGGGCCGGAATGGCGGTTGGAGACAGAGGGTTCCAACTTGGGTAATATATACCTTCAGCCGGATTGTCTTCTGCACCCCAGTTGATGACAAATACAGGTCCGACCTTGGCACGTGCACCGGTTGTTTTAAAGCACAATTCAGGTTTTGGATCGTTTACAACGATACTCATTCCGGGAGAGTGGAAAATAGTTGGCATAACCACACCAACAGTTTTACCGGTACCCGGAGGTGCGCAGCACAAAGTGGATAATGTTTCGTTCATTTTCAGCAAATGGCCTTTATAGCGACCAACAACTTGGCAGAAACCATTAAGCAAGCCCATTTTCTTAATATCGCTTAATTCAGCCAAACGGGCAGAACCATGAATGTTTGATTGAAAGCGATAGGGGTTGGTGATAATGCCAACAACCAAAATTATGGGTAAGCTGAGGAAAGGGAGAATCGGAAGCCACAGGCTGAAAGAAAAACTTCCATTATAGCTGGAAAGTTGTTTTATCCAGCTCCAATAGCGTGAAAACAAATAATCAGGATTACTGAAAATAATAGAGATGAATTTGCCAACATCGCTGATTGATTGTTTAGAAATACCAGTGCCGATAAGATAACCTAACGGCATGGATACGATTGCCAGAAAAATTGTAACACCGATGGCCGTTAAAACGGTAATGGTCATCCATTTAACGGCGCTGTTATATTCTTCCCATTCTTCGCCTTTTTTTTCTATCGCCATGTTCTTTCCTTAAGTTATGACTTTATGATATATTTCTTATTAATTTTTTTATCTTTTCAAGCTTGTCTTTGTCAATGCTTTCAATTGCTTCATCAAGAGTTTTTGAGAATAATTTTAATTCTTTTGGTGTTCCACGATCAATTCTGGTAACATTTACCCCTATATCATCCCAAATTTCAAACATATCTTCAGCATTGATAATGTTACCGATTTGTTCAATAACATAAGCTTTTACATCAAAATGGAAGTCTGCATTTTCTAATTTATCAATTACATGTTGTCTAGCCAAATCTACTTTGCGTACAGGTGAAATGCGGTGTGAACTTTCTGAGAACCATAGTGGTTCTTCATCGTTGAAACGCTCTTCATCAGCAAGCCAATCTCCCGGTTCTTTATCAATTAAACAGATGCAAATTTGGTTGGCGGCAACACCAATAAAGTCAATTAAATTATTTTTGATAGTGACACCGGTGATAACTTCATAGCCTTTTTGTTTGATAATGTCCAAAGTAGAATTGCCATTACCTTTGTTGTTATTGTTGTTTTTGTTCTTTGGCTGTTTGTTGCTGTTGTCTCTTGAGGCAGGTAAATCTTTTTTCGGCGATTTTTCTTTTTTATTTGCTTTGGGAGCTTTTTCTACAACAGGAGCTTCTTCTTCATCGGTAGCAGAAGACTGAGTATCTTCTTTTTCAGATTTTTTATCATCGTCAAAAGCATCAAAATCAAAGTCAAAATCTTCATCTTCATCAAATTTGAACAAAGAGTGGTCAAATTTATTTTCACTTGTTGCTGAATTTTGTGATGGTTGCACAGAAATCATTGGTGACAAAGGCTCAATAACCGGAGCGGTTGAAATAGGTGCTTTAGCTTGAGCAGACGAGGCTGTTTCAAACATATGGTCATCGAGAGGAGGACGAATGCTCTTTGGACGAATCTCTTTATATGATTTTTTCTTTTTAATTTTCTTTACACCTGTTGTGGCAGCAATAATTTTAACTTGTTGGAAGAACAATTTTTTAAACAGGGTAACTGGAAATTTAACAATGGAAAGAAAAACTTTTTCCCAAACAATGACACTTAGCGCTGCCCAGCCGGTTAGCCATAAGGGGATGAATGTTAATATTATTAAGACAAAAGCCCATTCCTTTGCATCGGCAATGATCCATCCAGAGAGCCATAAATCCCATGCATATTCCCAATGTTCTTTGCGGAATATATCAAATCTCCAGTTTTTGAGCATAATAACCCGAATACCTTCCAGAAAGAAAATGCTCCAGAAAATACCAACAAAGATTATGCGCATCAATATCAGTATAGGTTTCAAGTTTTACTCCTTATGATCTTTGCAGACCTTCCTTTATTTTATATCTCATTTATTAAAAAGTGTTTATCTTTTTATTTATGTTTTACAGAATTTATTTTTTCAGCTATTGCTGAGCGAATTTTGTTTACTTCGGCATCGGTTTCTATTTTGGTTTTGGGTTTTGATTTTATTTCTATTTCTTCTTCAATCTTTATGCCGCCTGTGCCCATATATTTTAAAACAATATGATTGGAATCTGCACCATATTTTTCAATCATGTGTTGATTATATTTATTAATCGGCCACAATAAAATTTGCAAAAAGTTTAATTTATGAAAATATTTCCAACCAATGTACCAAAAAGGAATATAGGCAATTAAGAAAAGCAGTAGGAGATAATCTTTCCATGTGTGGATGACACCACCGCTTTCCCAATAGCGATAGACAATGTTCCAATTATCTGCTGAAAAAATATTAAAATTCCATATAAAAATATAAAGACTTCCGGAAATTAGCATATAAAGATATGTCCAGATGCCTAGAGATATAGTAGTTCTTATGTATTTTAATATTTTTTTCATGTGTTTCTAAACGTTATTCTCTTCCTTGTGGACGGAGTGGTACAATCATACCATCGGTTATATTTATCATGTCTTTTTTCTTGTTCGGGTCTAAACCTTTGGTGATAAAATCTTTAGTTCTTTTAAGATTTTGACGTTTGATAAAGTTGCTTTGTTCTGCAGCGTCTAATTCGGATTTTTCCATATTGAAGCCTTGGGTGATATAATCTCTATTGCGGATTATGTCAGATTGTTCGCGTGCAAAATCATATAAACTTGTTGGTTCTTGTTTGTTCAAATTTTCTTGATAAGCATGTAAAACTGTGTTGTCTTTGGGAGTTTTTCCATGCTCACTATAGTTTTCTTTGTCATAATCTTTAAGACTTGTTTTATAAGCACTATCCATGTCTTTATTGGCTTTTTCAAGCGTTTTTTGGAAAAATTTTAAACTATTATTTTCCGGATTCTCTTTAAGACCTTCATATAATATTCTTTTTAAAATTTTTCCGCCTTCTGTTCTTTTTTGTGCATATAAATCATCTGGGTTTACATTTTCAAAACTATGATGATCATGCATTTTTTCATCCAGAATAGATGCTTTGGCATATGTGTCTGTATATTTTGCATATAAAGCAGCCATTGTTGTTAACAATGGAACTGTTTTTTCGGGCTCTCCTTGTTTTAACAGACCTTCAACATCAACTCCGGTTTGTTGAGCAAAGTCGCGTAATAAATCATTTTGGATGACTGTGTCTTTGACGTTTCCGCCCTTGACCTGATCAACGATTGCTTGATTATCATGCGCAGTTTGAAGATTGGTGATGCTTTGTTGAGAAATATCTTCAATACCGTTAAAAAACTGGTGGGTGATATCTGGTTTTTTCTCTTCTTTTTTCGGAGTATCATCATCAGATTTTCTATTTCTGTATGAAGATTGTATAGTATCCCAAATTCCGGCTGCAGCATATTCAATATGGTTTAAGGCAAAATTGGTAGCACTATTGGCTGCTGCCAAAAACCAATCTTGGAACATTACTTTAATGATATCATCTTCTTTCCATTGAAAATCATTGTTAGGGAAGGCGTGGCGATTGGCATCTTCATTGCCTAATTCACCTTCTTCTTTTTTCTTGCTTTCACCTTCATCAAATTTTGTGGCTGCAGGTATATTTTCTTCTGCTTCACCTTCATTGACTTTAGTCGTTTTTATGCCACCTTCATTGAATTTTGTTGTTGGTTTTTGAATGTTTTTATCAAGCTCTTTGTTGATAAATTTTTTCCAAACTTTTTGAGACGATTTTGCAATGTTATAAGCGCGAATATCTTGTGTTGAAAGAGCTTCTTTGTTTTCTAGATTGATTTCTTGTTCGGTTTTATCATCATTAACGCGATAAAGTTTATTTTCAGGAGAAAGCTTATATTCTACAACATTTCCTTCGCTATTTGTACAAAGAATGTGAGCATTGTTTTTGTCATCATACTCAACACCGCCAATTAAATTTTTGTTATCATCAGTGAAAGTAAAATTTTTACCAACTAATGATTTTTTATCTTCTAAGTTTTTGAGTTGCTCTACATTGCCGCTGATTGTAACTTGATCCAAATGCGGAAGAGGAAAACCAGCTTTCAGTTGATCATCAAATTTGACGGTGAGCTCTTTAGGCATGTTTAAGCGGCATGTTTCCATGGTTTCTTTTAAATTGTCTATTTTGGATTTCAAATCAGTATTGGCATTTTTATAACCAAATTCTTCGCAGAATTCTGTGATATTTGGAAAGTCGGCAGGAGAAAAACGTCCATATTCCAAATTGGTCATATATTCGCTGATTTTGTTTTGCAATATTTCATCAGAAAGGCTCTGAGACAAATTTTGTTTTTGTTGTTCGAAATCAGGTTCTTTTTTGGCAGAAGCCCAATTTTGAGATAAAACTTCCAAACTCATATTTTGGAGATTGCTTTGGCTTTTATTTTCAACAAAATTTTGTGTCATTTTTCTGATATCATCTGCGGTTGACATGGTTTTAACCCTTAATTGTTTTACATTTGGTTTAAATATAACATTATTTTTATATTTTGTCTATATTTTTCTCTAAAATTAAACTTTCAGTTTTTTTAGGAAAAGTCCTAATTCCTTATTGATTCTTATACCATCTTCAGGTTTGGCTTTAATGAGTCCAAAAAAGCGGTCTTTGATTTTACTGGTTTCAATTGGAGCAAAAGTTGCCGGATTGTTTGTTAAAACTTTGAAAGCACCATCGGCATCTTTGCGTGAGGTTTTGAAGTAGTTTTTTATCAATTTTTCGGCATCTATAGGAAATTTTTTCTCTTCAATGGCTGAAATATATTTTTTCATTTTATCAATGCGTCGTTGATGTTCTTCAATCACTTCTTTTTCAATTTTTCTTCTTTTGGCTTTGAGTCTTCTTTTTTCATAGGCTATTTCGCAACTTTCCAATTCAATCAAAATTTCAACATAAGAAATGATTGCCATTTGTAAGTCTTCATCGGTTGTTTTTTCCGCATATTCCAAAAGTTCTTCATCTTTGGCTCCGGGGTTAATATTCATAATTCTGGTAGGGTAGGCTTTTATCATTACATCCCAACCAGCAAGAGAATCGTAGCCGAATTTTTCACCAAGATAAGGTTTATAACGCGGATATAATAAATCTTCTGTAATTTTGAATGAAGGACGTTTTATATTGTTTTTATCTGCAATTTGAAAAATGGCATTGCTAAAATTTTCGTGGGCATCAAATAAGTTTTTTTCTTCTTCGTACAGTTTGCTTGAGGACGAGGATGCGTCAACAGGAATATCATCAATTTCTTCAGATAAAGAGAGTTTCTCTGCTTCTTCTTGTTTATGTGCTTCTTTATAGTCAGAAGCCATGGTTTCAGTGTCTTCATCAGTTATTTCAGAAGAAATAAATTCTTGCAAAAGTTTTTCAAACTCAGCATCGTCATCATCATTAAATAGAGATTCAACTTCAGTATTTTGAGGTTTTTCTTCTAAAATTGCATTACTCATGTTATTATCCCTAATTCATTTTTATGGTAGAAAGAATTTGGTTGTTTTGAACATCATATATAACGATGCGATCTTCTTGCCCACCGCCAACGGTGAGAATATATAACTTTTCACCATCACTACGAAATTCTTTTACATAACTTCCGAGAGGTTGTTTCAGGCTAATCAGAGGAGCATTTTCGGGTGCTTTATTATGTGTCTTTTGGTATAGCAGCCCAAGAATTGTTAATGTACCAAAGATTAATAAAAATGTTAGTACAAAAACTATAAATCTTATGAGTTTTAATTTGTTCATATGTCCCTCGGTTGTTTTTGTTTAATATCTTTATTGCAAAATTATTATTTCTCTGTATTTTGTAGATAAGAATAACAATAGCATATAGATAAATATGATAAAAGATAATACTATATATAACTCACAAATAGTTAATAAAGATTATAAAGGTTTGCGGATAGATAAGTTCTTGGCACTTTCTTTCCCAGAGATGTCTCGTTCTCAATTGCAGCGTTTGATTAAAAACGGCAATGTTTCGTGTGATGATGATATTATTGCCGATAATTCGTTTAAGGTTCGAGAAGAAGATGTTTATCAGGTTTTTGTTCCTCCGGCCGTAGAAGCTGATCCGCAGCCGGAAAATATACCTCTTGATATTGTTTTTGAAGATGAAGATATTGTGGTGGTTAATAAACCGGCAGGGATGACTGTGCATCCGGCTCCGGGAGCTACACACGGAACATTAGTTAATGCACTTTTATTTCATTGCGGAGATAGTTTATCCGGTGTGGGAGGGGTAAAACGTCCGGGAATTGTGCATCGTATTGATAAAGATACAAGTGGGTTGTTGGTGGTTGCAAAAAATGATGTTGCTCATCGGTGCTTGAGTGAACAATTTTTTGCTCACTCCATAGAAAGAACTTATTATGCTTTGGTTTATGGTGTTCCCAATCCATTAAATGGAAAAATAGAGGGAAATATAGGACGAAGTCCGTATGATCGTAAGAAAATGACCATACTTTCCAATGGTGGCAAACATGCCGTAACGCATTATCAAACTATAGAAAATTTTAAAAATATAGCGGCTTTGATTAAATGCAATTTAGAAACTGGACGTACTCATCAAATTAGGGTTCATATGGCTTCAATCGGCTGTAATTTAATTGGAGACCAGACCTATGTAAAAAGTAAAAAAACGACAATAAAAGGGCTTTCAGAAGAAACAAAAGAATATATAAACACATTTCCCAGACAAGCTCTTCACGCTACAACGTTGGGTTTTATCCATCCGAGAAGCCAAACATGGGTTAATTTTAGTTCCTCATTTCCAAATGATTTTGAAACATTACATAATGTGTTGAAAAATATATAATATTTTATGGTTGTGGCTTTTTTAGTTAGCAGATATCGAAAATAAAGAACTATTATTATTGCAACTTTAAGTTAAGATGTTTCCTATCAGAGCATGGTTTTAACAAGTTTAGACTGAGGTGCTTTATGATTGGAAAAAAAGATATAAACGGTTTCGATTTTTCTCCCGAAATTAATTTAACGCGTTATTTGCGCAGTGTTCAACAGTTTCCAATATTGTCTTACGAAGAAGAATTTTCCATTGCTCAAGAATATATAAAAACAAAAAATCCTCAACTTTCGTATAAACTGATAACCTCGCATTTGCGATTGGTGGTAAAAATTGTGGCTCAATTTAAAGGTTACGGATTGCCTATTGCCGATTTAATTGCTGAAGGAAATATGGGATTGTTAACTGCCGTTGAGAAATTTAATCCAGATAAAGGATTTCGATTTTCAACATATGCCATGTGGTGGATAAAGGCTTCTGTTCAAAAATATATTTTGAATTCTTGGTCTTTGGTAAAAATTGGTACAACAGCCGCACAGAAAAAACTTTTTTTCAACTTAAGAAGAATTAAAGATAGAATGAATTTGGTAAATGATACTGATTTAACAGATGATATTATTGCCGACATTGCTCAGCGTTTAGATGTGTCTCATAAAGATGTGGTTTCTATGAATGAGAGAATGAAAGCTCATGATGGATCCTTAAATGCTTTGATTACGCATGATGAAGATAAGGGACGGGAATGGATGGATTTTGTTGCGGATTCTAAACCTAATCAAGAAGATAGGTTAGGGCAAAGAGAACAATATCGAATACAACATCAAAAGCTTTTGTCTTCTTTTAAGTGTCTTAATAATCGTGAAAAAGATATTTTATTTAAAAGAAGATTAGAAGAAAAAGCTGTGACATTGGATGAGTTGAGCCAATATTATCATATTTCCAAAGAAAGAGTTCGGCAAATTGAGCTAAACTCTGTTAAAAAATTGCAGAATTATATCTATTCAAAATAAAAATTTATTTACCAATTTTATTGATTTGTTCATTTATAATATTATCACCCCAATCTTCGGTGATTTTTGTTAATTCTTTATCAATGCGAACCAATCTTCTTTGAGCAAAATTTTTGGCAACATAAGCAAATAAATTTGGCATTTCATAATAAAC
Organism: uncultured Pseudomonadota bacterium; assembly: GCA_949295025.1. Taxonomy (GTDB): domain Bacteria; phylum Pseudomonadota; class Alphaproteobacteria; order RF32; family CAG-239; genus CAJLXD01. The sequence continues at coordinate 9,935 of CASFJK010000010.1, read as the reverse complement.
CAAAAAGCCGAGAGCTGCTGATCCTAACATAATTATCATATTAAAAACATCGCCTAATATGGAAAAAGCTCCGTCCATATTAAAGCGGTTGATTAAGTTGATTAAATAAACAAAAAGTCCGGATAAATTGAAACAACCGACAATGACTAATTTTGCTGAATTTTTAGGATCAACAAAAAGAATGGTTAAAGTGGGTAATAAACCAATCAGAATGACAATAATGGCGGGCAATATAGATGATGCCATCAGAGCCAAAAAAATGAATAATAAACTTTTTCTGGCTGTCGACAATGATTTGAATGATTTTTTAAAATCAGCATTTTTCTTTTTGGTTATTTTTTTCATTGTGAAATCCATTGAATTAAATTGAATGTGAATGATGCAATCATAGTCATAACCGCCAAAATGCTGGCAAATTTGATAGCATTTTCTTTTGCCTCATCGATGATGCGGTTGCTTTGAGTCGTCAGTTTGTTTTTTTCTGCCAATAAGAGAATAATCTCTTTTTGGATTTTTTTATACATATTGTTATCTTTTTCTTTTATCTCAGCATCTTCCAAAACTTGGAAAATTTCTATGATTTTTCCACTTTTTGATATTTTGGCCAAGTCTTTTTTTATGTCTTTTTGAATTTTTAAGTTATGATAACTTTCAATAACGGGTTTGGATATTAAACATAACCATTGACCTAAATTACTTAACTGAGCTGGACCATATTTCTTTTGAATGTCGGCATATAAACGAATGATGGCAGATATTTGCAAACTATCTTTGTTGGCATTTAAATCAAGAATAATACCATCAATTTTTTTGCCGAGTTTGCTTCTTAAAAAAGCAACAATATTTTTATCATAAGGACGAATTTCTCCTTTGATATTGGGATAATTGGCATCAAGAGCCTTGAGTAGACGAGGCGCATTGTTTACATATTCTTTACCAAGTAAGGGGCTCAAACATGGAAGATCCTCATCCAAGTCGTATATAATACGCTCCAATCCATAGCCAATATCTTTACGATTGATGTTAATCTTTAACTCAGATAAATTTATGGGAGAACGTACATCCGGTTGTTCCAGATACCAGTTGCGAATAAGATCCGTCGTAAATAATTCTTGAAAATTGTTCAGCGGAATTTTGTGTTGCATGCAATAATAGATAGCTTTTGAAACTCCGTCAGGAAAAACAGAAATATCATGAATGTGAATAGGAGCTGCCGGATCTAATAAAATGCAAATTTGAGCGATGATGATATCGTGACTGGCACTTTCATCTATCTGAGAAGTTATTTTTTCAATATTATGGTAAATATCTTCACTCTCAAGACCGTTTTTAATCCATTCTAATAATTTGCCCGATTTAATGATATCCCAGCTATCATTAGGATGAAGGAAAAGATTGTATGCAACTTCTTTGGCAGAATAACATTTTTCTCCACTGATCGTAAGAGAGCGTTTTAATTTTTCTTGTAACGGAGAATTTGATAAATAAGGTGTTTTTCCTTCAAGAAAATTATAAGTTTGGATAAAGTTCCAGCGTAGATTTTTATCATCGGTAAGCATACCTTTAAAAACAGGGACCAAACCGGTTGGTATTTTTTCATCTGCGGATAAAGCATTGAATGAGCCTTTTTTAATTTTTAAGCGGATTATTTCTGCCGTACTTAAGTTTTCGAGAGGCTCTTGAGAACTTATAAGGCGCAAACATGTTGTTCCGATAGCGTACATATCATTTTTTTCAGTACCATTACCGCGACCGGCAGGCATAGACATTAAGCTTTCTATGGTTTCATATGCACCGGGTTGATGGTATGCCGGAAAAGAAGCCGCACAATCACCTACAACAATTTCTGTCAGTTCTTTGTTTTTGAAATATAGATTGTCGGGACGAATTGAACGGTGGGTGATGCCATATCCTTTTAGAGCTTCGGCAGCAGAAATTAAACTGAAAATGATGTGTTTTAATTTGCCTAAATTAATTTTCAAATTAAGATTTTCAAGTTGGTCAATGACTTTTCCACCTTGAGGAACAATATATATGAGAGCAATACTATTACCATGTGTAAGTGGATTTTTTATGATTCCATATTCAATTAGTTTCATAACATTAGGATGATCTAATGATTTTAAATATGGTAAAATTGATGATCGGGGACAGGTTTCTTCATTGCAAATCAAAGCAAACAATTCTCGTCGAGAGTCAATCCTATCATTAACTTTATATGCTAAAGCTCCGTTAGAATTGAGATTTTCTAACGGAAGATTGAAGTTAATGTCATATCTTTCTTTTAGAAGAATGCTTTTAGCTTTTTCCTTTTCCGGTTGCGACTCCAGAATCGGTTCCTGGATTTCTTCCGGGAGTTGTTCTGTGCTGTTTTCTTCTGTCATCTCATTTTTCTCTCATATTTTCCTATTTTTTGAATTTATTTTAATATATATATGTTAATAAAGAACAAATAAATTGAGAAAAAATTTTTTTATATATATAGTTATATTAGTTTAACTCATATTATGGTTGTTGAAATGGGCATTAATAATAAAATTAATTTTGGCGTTGATAATTTAGCTTATTTAGAAGAACTTGATGATCCGACTGTAGAGCAAACGGATATCGGGATTCTGAAAAATGCTTCTGACTTTAGTGTTAATTTGGATGGAATGGAAAGTTTGGAAGATGTTTTAGAGGTTCCAAACAGCAGCAAAGCTTCTTCCGTTGCGCCCGTGGTTGTTAGTGTTGCCGATTCAGCTAATCAAAATACTCCGAAAAGTGTCAGACTCAAAAATGAGTGGGGCACTTTTTCTTTATCTATGCCTGATGCAATTTTGAAAATTTTTGAACTTTCTGACAGACCTTTTATTATTATTCGTGATGATAAAGTGGCTTATATTAATAATACTGCTTTGGCTATATTAGAAGTTCAAAATGAAAATGATATTCTGAACCATAGTTTTTGGAATTATGTTGATAAACAAGATTGGGAAATGCTGGCTCAAAATATCGGCGCAATGTTGACTAATGAAAAAATTATTCAAACACGCTTGAAAACTTCTAAAGAAAGAATTTATAAAATTAACCTACAAGCAATGTATATTGATGATGCAGAGCATTTTACTTTTGCTTTGGTGGGGGATAGAAAAATTAAATATAATCCAGGTGCCGGATTGTATGATGCCGTAACAGGTCTGCCAAACTTTTATCTTTTTGAAGATCGTGTTCAAATTGCCGTAAATAATGAAAAATATAAAGATATGCGCCAACGTAAAAATATGATGGCGGTTTTGGGTGTTTCTATTGATAATATTGAAGAGCTTAAAGAAGCTAATATGGTTGACTTTGTATTGAAAAAATTGGCCTCAAAATTAGTTTTCCGCTTGAAAAAAAGTTATACGGTTGCGCGCGGATTAAAGTATCCGTTCTGGTTGTTGATTAATGATTTTAATAATGAGCATGATTTAGAAGTGGAATTAGAAAAAATTAAAGCCATTTTTGATGAACCAGTTGTTGGCAACTATATGGATTATAATATTATGACCAGTTTTGGTTATAGTATTTATCCAAACAATGCAAAAACAGCCAATAAGCTGATTGAAACAGCTATTGATGCCATTCGTACTGCAGTAAAATATAAAAAAGTTTAGAGTTCGTCAAAGCTTTGTCCTAAGCGCAGTATTTTATGCGAAGCTTGCGTATATTCTCCGTTATTTTCATGAATGACTAAACCAGAGTATATTTTGGTTGGAGTGTGATTGTCTTTTTGTGCTCTGACAACAACTCTTTTGGCATTTTGCCCCATCTTTGAAAATAGAGGAATTACTTCAATATGACCGAGCTTTCCATGAATGGATGCTAAAATTTCATCAAGAGCTTCAGCTCTGTTAATCATATAAAAATGGCCGAGAGGTGCAATCATTTTGATGCAAAATTCTATCCATTCTCTTAAAGAAAAATTGTCATGATTATGGGCAAGCGCCTTGCTTTTGTTGGGTGAGGGCATGTCGCTTTCTGAATATGGCGGGTTGGTAATAACATGATTGAAGCTGCAATTTTTTATTTCTTGCGGTTTGTTTTTTATATTACAATTGATATATTTTAAAAATGTTTCAAAACCATTAGCCAGAGCGCTTTGATTGGATAAATCGGCTAAATCAGGTTGAACTTCAAGACCAGTGATAGAAGGTTTTTGCTCAGCAAAACGAGAAGCCAGACATAGAGATATTGCGCCGGTTCCGGAACCAACGTCTAAAATATTTTCTCCTTTTTTTATTTTACTAATCATCGAAGACAAAATTACGGCATCGGTAGAAGCTCGATATCCGTTTATTGGTTGAAAAATTTTAACCCTCTTGTCTAATAAATAATCGTGGCTATAATTATCCATAAATCAATCACCTCGTCTTAATGTTTGAGTGAGGTTATCTTAAACGGGAAAATGAAAAAATGCTAGATAATATTTTGAGTTTAAAAGATAAATTTGATGTTTTTATTTTGGACTTTTTTGGTGTGGTATGGGACGGTAAAAACCAGATTGAAGGTGTGACAGAACATTTGTCTGCTTTGCATAAAGAAAAGAAAAAAATGATTTTTCTTTCTAATAGCGTTCGCTCTTCGATTGAGGCTGAACAAATTTATGCTCAACGAGGATTTATAAAAGGTGTACATTATGATGAAGTTGTGACATCAGGTGATTTGGCATATGATGTTTTTTCTTCAGATAACAGAAAACTTAAGTTCTATCAGTTTGGGCATGCCAATAAAAATTTATTTGCAAATACAAAGTATCAAGAGGTTGGTAATCCCGAAGATGCTGATTTTATTTATATCGGGGAACCTCAGATTTTAGAAAATGGTATTTGGAAAGATGTGGTTAACATAACTCCTTTTGAGGCAGAATTAAGAAAATTTTATAAATTAGGTTTACCTTTGATTTGTGCTAATCCTGATTTGCGTTCTCCGGCCGGACAATATGAAGATACGGTTGTCAGACAAGGAAGCGTGGCTCGCTTTTATGAAGATTTAGGTGGGGAAGTTGAGTATTTTGGAAAACCATATCCTCTTATTTTTGATTTTGCGTTAAAAAATATTGATGCTCCCGATAATCGTATTATTATGATTGGAGATACTTTAGAAACAGATATTTTAGGCGGAAAAAGCTATGGTATAAAAACGGCTTTGACCATGACCGGAATCGCAAAAGAAAATATGGAAGTTGAAGGTTTTTCATCAATCGGGCAATATTGTGGTGAAGTTCAGATTATTCCTGATTATATTATAAAAACTTTATAAAAAAATGCGGAACATTCCGCATTTTTTTATTCTTTGTAAGAGGCTCTTTTAATTCGGTCATTGATTGCCAATCCCAAATCGTTTTCAGGAATTGGAGCCATGGCAATGCCTTTGAAATTGGTTTGTGTATCAGCAAAACGTAAGTATGCAAACAGATTTGCGGCAGCTTCTCTCAAATCGCCTTTAGGACTTAAATTGAGGTGGGCTTGCGGTGTGTTTCCAAAACCAATATAAAACTCGTCAGCTTGAGGTTCGGTGACATTAATACGCAAGGTCTTTCCAGGGGCATAATGTTTTAAAAGTTGTCCCGGAGCGCTGGGTTTATTTGGATCGCCATGAGAAATGATAATTTTTTCTCCGGTATATTCTTCCAACTCTTCTTTGCTCATACCACCGGCTCTTAACATGACTATATCTTTGGTGGTTAAATCAATGATTGTGGTTTCAACACCGACCGTGCAACGCCCGCCATCCAAAATCATATCTACTTTATCGCCTAGGCTGTTATAAACATGGTGAGCCGTGGTTGGAGAAATGCTTTTGAATTTGTTGGCAGAAGGGGCTGCGATAGGTGTTCCCGATAAACGGATGAGCTCTAATGCAATCGGATGATTGGGCATTCTTACAGCAATATTAGGCAAGCCGGAGCAAACAAGATCAAGAGCATGGTTTTTATCTTTTCTTTTTAAGACAAAAGTTAACGGCCCAGGCCAAAAATGGCGCGCCAAATCCATGACACGACTGTCTGTTTGTGCATATTCGGGCAAGAAATCTATATCTGCAATATGCGAGATTAAAGGATCAAAAGTTGGTCTTTGTTTGGTTTCAAAAATATTGGCAACCGCTTTAGGGTTGTAAACATCTGCTCCCAAACCATAGACCGTATCGGTTGGAAAAGCAACTAAGCCACCGTTTTTAATTGTTTCGGCAGCTTTTTGCATATTTTCTTTGCTATATTCAAAAATATTCTTCGTCATTGTCTATCTTAAATAAATATTTGATGGCTTTAACTAAATCTGAGAATGTTTGTAGCACTTCTAATGTGTCTTTGTCAATTATTTGATAGCATTGAGTAGTTTGATTGTATGTTAAATATTCAAATTCATCATATCCCAGAATGAGCAAATTTTCTTTATTTGGTAAATTGAGCATTTCATTCTCGGCAAAAATATCTAGATAATAGGAACGGGGATTGATGCCCAAAAGATAAGTTCCGTCAAATTCTAATGTGTTTATGTGATGCATCAATTCAATAAAGTCTAAAGGAATGGCGGCAATATTATTAATTTTTAGATCTTGCTGCGTATGGATAACTTGTTCGGTAGATACCGGACGAGCTGTTAACATTAGGGGAAGATTTTTTAGTTTTTGTATCAGTTCTTGCATTTTTTAATTTCTTTGTTTCTTTTGTTTGATGAAGGTTAAAATGGTTGTCTTATATTCTTCTTTTGGCTTGTGATAAATTTGGAAGTTTTTATCAAATCCGCCAAAAAAGATTAGGTCTTGCGGAAGTTCAACCCGTTTTACTTTTCTGTTAAAAATCGATTTCCCCAAAATGTTGGTATCAAATAAGTGCATCATTTGATGGTATGGAGATTGTAAAATCAGGCACAAGTTTGAAGGAGCATTGGCAAGACTTAAATCTTTTTCACTTTTGCAATCTTTGACAGGATATTTGTGGTGGATGTTAAATAGTGGTGGAACATAACCAAATTCTTTCATTTGATAGATGCTCTTTTCAACAAAATCTTGATAGGCATTAGGGTTTTCATCAAAATTAAAATTAAGGCCTTTGTTTCGATATGCTTGGATGATGACGAGTTTGTTGATTTGATAATAGTCACGTAGTTCTTGTTCATGATGCTTAATGAAAAATTTGATAAATTTCATTTTGGAGTTTTCAAAAGGAGGTAATTTGTGTTTGACGGAATAATTTTTTAGAATGGCTATCAAATCATAAGAATTTAAATTTTTAATATCTTGTTTAGGGATGTTAAATTCTGCCAATGCCAATTTGAATGTTTGAGATCTTTCAACAAAAGAAGGAAATTGTTTGAAGTATTTCCATGCTGGAATTTTTTCTAAATTATAATCATTGGGAGAAAGATGAGGTTTGTTTTTGTCGTGGTTGTGATTTTTGATATATTTTTGAAAAAAAGGAGAAAATTGTTCTTGAGAAGGATAATGTGATAAGCCTTGAAAATCTGTTTTGATAAGGAACTTTTCTTCTGCTGAGATTTGGCTCTCTTCACGTTCCACAAAGTGAAGATTTTCTTCTTTCATTATTTGTTCAATATTTTGTTTGATTTCAGATGTTTTGCCACAGGCAATATTTAGGATGAGTTTTTCGGTAATAATTTTTTTATAAAGCTGATGTCGGTATTCTTCTGTGTTTCTGTGAAAGGTTGTGATAAAAAGGTCATCAAGAGAGTTTTTTATGCCAAGAAGCTTTTCATATAAGGCACTGGAGTTGGATTTGTTACGTCGCCGCTGCTTTTGGGAGATAGCGTCCAGCGCTTTGGGCAAAATAATTATATAAGCTAATTCTTTGCCTAAGTTGAGTTCAATTCCAGGCGGTGTACTTTCTATCATATTTTTCTCCGCTTCATTTTGATGTTTTCAAATAAATCATATTTTATATCATATATTATGTCTAATATTTTTTTTGTTTTGCACTCTTTATTATATGTTTTTTTATCTTTTGGAGATTATATTTCTTTTAAAGGAGTTTTGCATGATAGAGATTGTGTTTGATGAAAGCAAATCAGCCTCTTTTTTGGGGCAAGATTGTCCGTTGATAGAGTGTGATGAAAAAAAATTAACCTCAATCAAGCAAATGAGAGGTTGGGTTCAAAATTTGCTAATGGAGTTTGCACAAGAAAGAGTTCTAAAAATTAAGAGTTTACCAATGATGAAGTTGTATTTGTTGACTCTGGTTTTTAGTATTGAAAGTTATGAAGATAAAACCAATTTAGAAACGGTGGTGTTTGAAGTTTCTGATAGCAGAAAAGCAATAGAAAATTATGGATGTTTTTCAGCTGTAACTAATGCTATTCGTTATATGCGAGATCTTTTGCGGATGGAAGAAAAAGAAGCTTACGCCGATATAAAACGCTTGGGCTATTTAGGTTTGAATGTTGAAGAGGATTATTTAAAACAACAAATTATTGTCAAATGGCATGAAGGAGATAATGCTCAAATTTTGTGTGCTACTCAGAACAATGCCGCTTTTATGTTAATTGCGCTTTTTAAATTTTGGGCAATATGTAAAGATGATAAACCTCGGATCGGGCTTATTGGAAAAAATGTAATCGGTGATGAATTTATTCCAAATTTGGAAAGTGAAGATGAAATGATTGAATATGTGATAAACAATACTGTGAGGGAAAAATGCAAGTTGATGACAGACTAATCAAAATGGCAGAACAGATTGTCAAAAAATCTATTAAGGTCAAAAAGGGAGAGAAGGTCTTTATTGAGGGATTTAGCGAATCGGTAAAAACTTTGTTTGATGAAGTGATTAAACAAGTGGTGAAAGCCGGCGGGGTACCATTTTGGTATTTTAACGACAATGCATTTATTAAAAGTTTTGCAGAAAAAGCTTCGAAAGAACAAATGCAAGAGTTTGGCAAAATGCACGCCGAAATTATGAAACAGTGCGCCGCGTATATCGGTATCAGAGGTTATGATGATATGTTTCAGCTTTCTGATGTTTCCGAAAAACAAATGGAGCTTTATCAACATGAATTTTATACGCCGGTACATTTTGATGTGAGAATTCCCAAAACACGTTGGGTGGTTATGCGTTATCCTAACAATACAATGTCGGCTCTTTCTCGTATGTCGACCAAGTCTTTTGAAGATTTTTATTTCAATGCTTGTTTGGTGGACTATGCCAAAATGGCAAAAGCCATGCAGCCTTTGAAAAAACTGATGGATAAGACAGATAAAGTAAAAATTATTGCACCTAATACGCATTTGGAATTTTCTATCAAAGGGCTTAAAGCTATTTCCAGTGCTGGAGAGGTGAATTTGCCTGACGGTGAAGTTTATACAGCTCCGGTTAAAGATTCAATCAACGGCGTTATTCAGTTTAATACCGATACGGTTTATGAAGGGGAGTATTTCTCTAATATCCGTTTGGAATTCAAAGATGGAAAGATTGTTAAAGGTACTTCAATGGCCAATAATGATAAATTCCAAAAACTTCTTAATCTTGATGCCGGAAGCCGGTATATGGGAGAATTTGCGCTCGGTGTAAACCCTTATATCACCAAACCGATGCTCGATATTTTGTTTGATGAGAAAATATCCGGCTCACTTCACATGGCGATAGGAAATTCTTATAGCGATGAAACATTCAATGGTAACCGCTCAGCCATTCATTGGGATTTGGTGCTGATACAAACAGCTGAAAAAGGCGGCGGAGAGATTTGGTTTGATGATAAGCTCATTAGAAAGGACGGAATATTCCTTCCTAAAGAATTGCAAGGATTAAATGCAGATAAGTTGAAATAAAGGGAAAATAAAAGCTGTTTGACTGAAATCAAACAGCTTTTTTTTGTAACAAGAAAACTACCGGCTAGGCCGGTAGTTCCAAAGAGCTTACAGCTTTACAGATAAAAAACTCCTTTGCTAAAATAAAGTGACGGTCT